>CAUFRO010000076.1 GCA_959027945.1 uncultured Collinsella sp. | reverse complement strand
TCGTGGCCACCATGGTCGTGGGCATCATCGGCGCGTTCTTCGGCGTGCTGGCGTAAGGGCCCGGCTGCATAGATTTTCGTTGCAACCTGGAAAGGGGATGGAGCAGGCCTATGCCCTCCATCCCCTTTTTGTATAGAAGGAGTTCGTATGTTCGCGAAGGATCGCGAAGCAATGCGCCTGACGCCGGCAGAGGTCAGGCTGATTCTTATTGAGTCCCTGCAGTGGTGCGCCAACAACGCGGTCTACTTTTTGGGGCTTATCGGTGCGGCCACGTATGATCTGGCCGGCACGGCCTTTTTGGTTGCCGCCATTACGCTCGTGCGCAATCTTATGACGTCGGTGGGCAATATGGTGTCGGGCTCGGTCATCGATCGCTTTGGACCGCGCCGGACGTCGTTTGTGACGTGCGTGATTACGGCAGTGCTATCGCTTGGCGTGGGGTTGGCGCCGTTGTCTGTCCCCGGGCTTGTGTTTGCCGCGTGCGTCTTGGGACTTGCGGGCGGCTTTATCAACACCTGCACGCATGCGTTTCCGGGATACCTGGAGTCGACCACCGAGGGCCGTACCCGCGTGAACGGCCTCATGGTGTTCTACAGCAATATCGCCTATACCGCTGGCCCGCTGCTCGGCGGTGCCATCGTGAGCTGTTTTGCCACGCAATCGGTCTATCTGCTCATGGCGGGCATGATGGGTGTGGCGGCCGTGCTCTCCTTGGGCTGTCACGAGTGTGTTGCTCCCGCAAAAGGGGAGAAGCCGAAGGGCGGTATTTTGGGCGGCATGGCCGAGGGTGCGCGACTTACGTTTCGCGACCACGACCTGCGCCTCATCTTTATCTCGGGCTTTTTGGGTTTCTTTGCGTTTGGCGCGTTCGATTCGCTGGAGTCGTTGTTCTATCGCGATGTGCTCAACGTGGATATCGTCTGGCTGGGCTGGCTGTCCTCGGTCGTGGGCCTCACTTCCTCGGTGGGCGCGTTCATCCTGACCAAGCTTTCTGCCCGCCATGTCAACCTGCGATTGCTGCTCGGCGCGCTCATGGCCGTGGGCATTGGGTCCATGGTGTACGTGGGCACCGATATGCTGGGGGTCGCGATTATCGGTCAGGCGATTAACGGTCTGGCCTGGGGATTCCTGGAACCGCTGCAGATGATCTTGATTCAGGAGCGCGCCGACATCAAATACCTGGGGCGCATTACCGGCTTTGTGCGTTTTGGCCTGATGAGCGCCGGCGTGCTGCCGCTGCTGGCGGCTCCGTTTTTGGCGGAGGCTTTGGGCGTTCAGGCGGTGCTGTTTGGGGCATCGACCATTATTGCGCTGGTAGGAACGCTGTTCTTTGTCACACAAGGGAGGCGCCAGAGGCGTTAGCTATACATTCAATTCTAATTTAATACCACTCACCAGAGAATTTCGACCGTTCACCGAGGATTGAAACAGATTGAAAAGTGGTATTAAAAACACGTTGGGTGTATGTCTATAATTGGTATCGAAAAGAAACGCGATGTATAGATTCGCGTGCAGGACAGAAAGGAAAAGCCATGAAGGAAACCGAGAAGATCGAGATCATGCACTTTAGCCAGGAGGGCTACGTTGAGGACGGCAAGAACGTCTACGAGGCCGGCAAGAAGATGACCGCGCTCGCCGACAAGGTCGCCGACGAGGGCTACGACGCCGTGTTCCTGATGGGCGTCGGCGGCACCTGGGACGAGCTCATGCAGCTCGAGTACCTCATGAACAAGTTCGGCGACCGCGACCTCGAGGTCTACCTGATCCACGCCGCCGAGTGGAACGTCATGGGCCACAAGCGCATGACCGAGAAGTCCGTCGTGCTCACCGCCTCCGAGTCCGGCACCACCCCCGAGGTCCTCGAGGCCGTCAAGAAGATGAAGGAAAAGGGCATTCGCGTCTACGCCATGACCAAGCCCGAGGGCCCCATCGGCCAGGCTGTCGGCGCCGAGAACTGCGTCGCCATGGCTTCTGACCATGGTTCGGGCGGCTGCGAGAAGGGCTACTACCTCGCCGACTGCTTCGGCCTGCGCCTGCTCAACCGCCGTGGCTGCTTCCCGCAGTTCGATAAGTTCATCGAGCAGACCAAGGACGTTTGGACCCACCTGGTCGACATCCGCAAGCGCTTCGAGCCGCGCGCCGAGGAGCTCGCCAAGAAGTACGCCCTGGCCCCCTACACCATGTTCATCGGCTCCGGTGCGCTCTGGGGCGAGACGATTCTCTTCTCGATGTGCATCCTCGAGGAGATGCAGTGGAAGCGCACCCGCTACATCACGTCTGCCGACTTCTTCCACGGCACCCTCGAGCTCGTGGAGCCGGGCGTCCCCGTGTTCCTGTTCATGGGCGAGGACGAGAACCGCAAGCTCGACGAGCGCGTCCGTGCCTTCCTCAACCGCGGCGTGACCGGCGACACCGACATCAACATCATCGACACCGCCGAGTTCGCGATCCCCGGCCTTGACGACGAGTTCCGCGTCATCGTGTCTCCGTGGATCCTCTCCTCGCTGATCACCGATCGCCTTGCCGCTTACTACGAGACGGTCACCAAGCACAACCTCAACTACCGTCGTTACTATCACCAGTTCGACTACTAA
>CAUFRO010000075.1 GCA_959027945.1 uncultured Collinsella sp. | reverse complement strand
CAATCCGAACCCCATACCGCTGCGAAAGCTCCCTCACCTGCTCGAGCGAATCGTAGCCATGGCAATCCACATACAAATGCATCGCCCCGGTCCAAAGCTCGCAGCACGTATAGCCCGAAGCCGCGGCCGACGAAAAGAACTCCTCAAGGTCAAAGTAACGATGGCTGATATTCATAACGGCAAGCTGTGGATACTCCATCTTGTCCACCTTTCGGCAAAAGGGCGCCGCAGCACAGTGTGCGCGACGCCCCCTCTTACATTGTTTTGATTATGACGGATGCCCTACTGAACACCAAGCACTCCAAAGAACGCGCCGGCGATGCTCGCGAGCAAAATCACCAGCATGATGAGCAGCGGATTCATCTTCTTCTTGAGCATGAGGTAGACGATTCCAAACAGCCCCATCGTGACAAAGCCCGGGAAGATTCCGTTGAGCAGCTCTGCCAGCGTCTGAGCACCATCGCCCGCGCCAACCATGAGCGGAATGTCCACCGTGACCATCTCCATGGTCATGGCGCCGATCACCATGGCGCCCATGATGGAGGCCATCTTAACGATCGTGTCCATGATGCCCGACTCCTGGACCTTGCTGATCATGTCCGAGCCAAAGCGGTATCCCACAAACGTCAGCACGTAGCGAATGATGTAGTGGGGAACGTTGAACACCAGCAGGAACAAAATCGGACCGAGAATGGAACCCTGCAGCGCCAGCGAGGTGCCGACGCCCGTGGCCAAAATTCGCAGCGTACCCCAGTAGAACGCATCGCCCACACCGGAAAGCGGGCCCATCAAAGCGAGCTTGACGTTGGAGATCGCGCTCGTGTCGAAGTTGTCCTCGGTAGCGTTGACTTCCTCCATTGCCGCGGCAATGGACATGGGGAGCGTCGAGATATACGGCGTGACGTTATAGAGCTCCATGTGGCGCTTGAGCGCCGCCTTAAAGTCCGCATCCTGCGGGTAGAGTTTGCGCAGGATCGGCATGAGGGCCCACATAAAGCCAATATGGCCCATGCGCTCGTAGTTCCAGGAGTGCTCATAGGGAATCGAGCGCCAGAACAGCTTCTTAAGATCTTCGCGGGTAATCAGCCCGTCGTAGGAAGACTCAAACTTAAAACTCATCGAACCCACTCCCAATCGCAGGATCCTCGGTCGCCACTGCGGGCTGCTCCGTCTTTTTCTTCTCGCCCAAAACCGTCATTGCGACGACGATAATCGCGGCGAAGATCGCCACGCCCGTCGTGCTAATGCCAAAGTAGGCAACGAGGAAGAAGCCTGCAAAGAAGAACGGCGCCACGGTCTTGTTCATAATCATCTGAGCCAGCATCGCAAAGCCGAGTGCAGGCAAGAAGGCGGCGGCGACATCCATACCGGTCTGAACGAAATCGGGAATGATGTTGAGCAAACTGGCCACGGCATCGGCGCCAAAGAAGAAGGCAGTGGGAATGATCAGCAGACCGCACCAGCTCTGCGCGTAACCGGCGATGAGCATGTTGCGCGTGATGGCCTTGGTGTCTCCATCCTCGACGTTCTTGTCGATACGGTGCACCAGCAGCAGCATGACTGGTTGGCCCAGGGCCGTGTCGAGCGCCAGAACGATCGTGGCGATGGGAATACCCAGGGTCAGCGCCGCCGAAGCGTCCGCGCCGGCCTGCATGGCAAGGGATACACCCAGGATGGTTCCGGAAATCGTATCGGGCGGGTTGTAGGCGCCGACCGAGATGGCACCGACCATGGCAAGCTCCATCGTGGCGCCCATAATTGTGCCGGTCACCACATCGCCCATAACAAGGCCGACCAGAGGTCCGAGCACGATCGGGCGCTGGAGGTAGCTCGTGCCCGTCAGCCACTCGGAATAGCCCAAAAGGGCAATAAGGAAAATCAGGATTGTCTTGATAACCATGACAGCCCCTAACCGATGACCTTTGCGGCGTCAGTCTTCGCATCCGCCGGAATCATCTGAATGAACAACTCATAGCCCTCGCCGAGCAGCTCCTTCACGTATGCCTCGTTCTCGGGCGTAAGGAACACGCTCGTCGAGACTTGGCGGGCGTCCTCGCTAAAGGCGACGTTACCCAGGTTGATCTTCTTAACGCCCATCGCCTTTGCGACGGCGCCGGCCTGCTGAATCGTCTCGCAAACCACAAAGAGCTTGTACTTGTCGGTCACACCGCTCTGGAGCGCCTTGACGGCATCCTCGGTGTTTTTGACGACGACCTTGCACCCTTCGGGCTTTGCAAGGGACAGGGCCTGCAGGCGCAGCTTGTCGTTGAGGACCGTATCGCTCACCAGCAGAATGCAGTCGGCACCCAAAGCCGAGGTCCAGCTCACGGCAACCTGGCCGTGAAGCAGTCGATAGTCTACGCGAATCATCTGAATCATGATGTGCTCCCTAACGATTAAAACTCATCGAGTTCGGCCTGGCCCAGCAGGTCGTTGACGTACTTGACCTTGGTGTCGTCCGCCTCGACGATCTGACGAATGGCCTCGTCGATCGGAGTCGAATCGGACACGAACAGCAGCTGGATTAGAAGCGGCAGATTCATATTGGTCACCAGATGCGTGTTGGGGCGCGTCTGGACAACCTTGGTGAACTCGTTGTTGACGCTGCCGCCAAAGAGGTCGGTACAAACGACGACCTCGTCGTCCGCGGCAAAGCCATCTAGAATCGCTGCGGCTTCCTTGGCCAGGTCCTCGTTTCCGTCGACATACATAGAGAGCGCATGGACGTTTTCGCGCTCGCCGGAAAGCAGGCCGATGCTCTCGACGATTCCGGACGCAAAATGAGCATGGGACGCCACGATAAACTGCCTCATTCGATTCCCCTTTCTTGCGAATTTCGGCATAAAAATGCCCGGACGCATGCGCCCGGGCAGGGTGCTTCTTGATCAGTAGCTTATTTGTCGCCGATTAGTAGTCGAACTGGTGATAGTAACGACGGTAGTTGAGGTTGTGCTTGGTGACC
>CAUFRO010000074.1 GCA_959027945.1 uncultured Collinsella sp. | reverse complement strand
TGTGACCTCCCGGTTATCAGCCGGACGCTCTAACCAACTGAGCTACAGGTCCATCGCGCAAGGGATATATTAGACGAGTCGTTACGCGCGCGTCAACAACTTTTTTGAAAATCTTTGGGAGGGATGGTCGCTGGGCTGGCGAGATGGTTTTGGTTTGCTGCTCGGACAGTCCTGCGCAAGACGAAGGCCACATTAAGTGGCCTTCTTTGCGTGCGGAACTCGCGACAAACCAAAACCATCTCGCCAGCCCAGCGACCATGGGGTCCCAAGGTTTTCAAAAAAGCGGTCGGCGCGCAGTGCGCCGACCGCCGATATATGGGGTCTGATGATTTTTACCAGCTAGGGCCTCTTACTCGTCTAGGAGATCCTCTGGCATATCATTGCCGTCGCCCAGGTCGACTGGGGCCTCTTCGGTGTCGACTGCGGCCTCGGCGCCCTCGCCTTCGGGTTTTTCCTTGGCTGCCGTCATGCGGGCTACGGCGCAGATGCGGTCGTTGTCGTCGACGGTCATCATCTTGACGCCCTGGGTGGCGCGGCCAGTCTGGCTGATCTCGTCGGTCTTAACGCGAATGACCGTCGCGCCCTCCGTCACGATGAACAGCTCGTGCTGCGGGCCCACCGTCTTCATTGCCGCGAGGTTGCCCTTGCGCTCGGTCATTTGAATGGTGTAGACGCCCTGGCCGCCGCGATTCTGCTCCGGGTAGTCCGCGACCGGCGTGCGCTTGCCGTAGCCGCGCTCGGTGATGACGAACAGATCACCGTTGCCGTTAGTGACTTCCATGCCCAGAACGCTCACGCCGTCCTTCATACCGATACCGCGAACGCCGCTGGTATCGCGGCCGGTGGCGCGCACCTGCTCCTCGGAGAACATGATCGCCTTGCCTGCGGTGGTGGCCAGGATAATCTTGTCGCCCTCGCGCACGCGGCGCACATTCAGCAGCGCGTCGTCGTCACGCAGGTTGATAGCGATCAGGCCGTCGCGACGGCTGCGGTCATATGCGCTCATCACGGTCTTCTTGACCATGCCGCTCTTTGTGGCAAACATCAGGTACTCGTCGGCCGGGAACTCGCGGCAGCTGATGACGCTCGCGATCTTCTCGCCCTCCTCGAAGGGCAGCAGGTTGACGATCGCGGTACCGCGCGCCTGGCGCGTACCCACCGGCAGCTCGTGCACCTTCAGACGATAGACCTTGCCCTTGCTCGAGAAGAACAGCACGTACTCGTGCGTGGACGCGATGAACATCTCATCGATAACGTCATCCTCTTTGAGGTTGACGCCCGACACGCCCTTGCCACCGCGCTTCTGGGCACGGTAGGCAGCCACCGGGATACGCTTAACGTAGCCGGTGTGGGTGATGGTCACGACCATATCCTCGTCGGCGATGAGGTCCTCGACATCCAGGTCCTTCTCAACCTGGCTGATCTCGGTGCGGCGCTTGTCGCCAAACTTCTTGGAGATCTCGCGCATCTCTTCCTTGATGACGCCCAGGATCTTCTCCTCGTGCGCCAGCAGGTCCTCGTAGTAGGCGATGGCGCGGCGCAGGCCGTCCAACTCTTCTTGGATCTTGTCGCGCTCCAGGCCGGTCAGGCGGCGCAGCTTCATCTCGAGGATGGCCGTGGTCTGCTCGGGCGTAAAGCCAAAGCGCTCGATCAGGCGGCTGCTGGCCTCGGAGTCGGTCTGCGAGGAGCGGATGATGCTAATGACCTCGTCGATATGGTCAAGGGCCATCAGGTAACCCTCGAGGATATGAGCGCGGGCCTGGGCTTTCTTAAGGTCGAAGCGGGTGCGGCGGGTGACGACGTCGACCTGGTGGTCGATGTAGTGCTGCAGCATCTCGCGCAGGCTCAGGCATTTGGGAACGCCGTTGACGAGTGCCAGGTTGTTGGCGCCAAAGGTCGTCTGCAGCGAGGTGTACTTATACAGGTTGTTGAGCACGACCTGCGGAATGACGCCCTTCTTGAGCTCGATGACCAGACGGATGCCCTTCTGGTTGGACTCATCGCGCATATCCGAGATGCCCTCGATGCGTTTGTCGTTGACGAGCTGGGCGATCTTCTCCTGCAGGGTGCCCTTGTTGACCATGTAGGGAATCTCGGTAAAGACCAGGCGGTTGCGGCCGGTCTTGGTGGACTCCACATGTGCCTTAGCACGCACGGTAATGGAGCCGCGGCCGGTCTCGTAGCTCTGCTTAATGCCGGCGCTGCCCATGATGATGGCGCCGGTGGGGAAGTCCGGACCTGGCATGATCTGCATGAGCTCGTCAACGGTGGCGTCGGGGTTGTCGATCAGGTAGCAGGTGGCCTCGATCGCCTCGGTGAGGTTATGCGGGGCGATGTTGGTGGCCATGCCGACGGCGATGCCCTGGCTGCCGTTGACCAGCAGGTTGGGGAAGCGCGCAGGCAGCGCCACGGGCTCGGCAAGCGATTCGTCGTAGTTGGGCTGCCAGTCGACGGTATCCTTCTGCAGGTCGCGCAGCAGTTCCATGGCGGGCTTTGCCAGGCGGCTCTCGGTGTAACGCATGGCCGCCGCGCCGTCGCCGTCGATGTTGCCGAAGTTGCCGTGACCGTCGATGAGCGGCGTGCGCATGGAGAACCACTGCGCCAGGCGGACCATGGCCTCATAGACCGCGAAATCGCCGTGCGGGTGGTACTTACCGATAACTTCGCCGACCGTCCAGGCCGACTTCTTGTGCGGTCGGTTGGGGTAGATGCCGCTCTCGTTCATCGCGTACAGGATGCGGCGGTGCACCGGCTTTAAGCCGTCGCGCACGTCCGGCAGGGCGCGCGCCGTGATAACCGACATCGAATACTCGATGAACGACTGCTTCATCTCGCGACCGAACTCCGAAATCTGGAGCTGGCCGCCGTTGATATCCTCGCCGGCCGAGGCGCCGCGATCGACTTCGCCAAAGCTCTCCTCGAGCTCGGCGTCGTCGTCTTCTTCCTCATCATCATCGGCATCGGGGTTATAGGCGTCCGGATCGCCGTCCTCGCCCTGCTCAGCACGGGCAAGCAGGCGCTTCAGATCATCGGGCATACCGGCATCGCCGGCCTCGTCCATACCCTC
>CAUFRO010000073.1 GCA_959027945.1 uncultured Collinsella sp. | reverse complement strand
GGTAACCACCGCCCGCCCCAATCTCTCTTCCGTATCCTTCGTGCGTTTTGTCTCCGCGCACCGGGTTACGTCGTCGCTTGCCGGTGCGACATCCGTGAAAACCGGTGCCAGGCGCCCCGACCTTTGCCGGGGAATGGGCGCCTACCATCTCTTGGTTTTAGGCTGAGGGTAACCCGCCCGCAGCAAGCGATCGTTCGATTTGGAGGAAATCTTATGCGTACGATCACCGAGTCCGAGTCCACCCCTAAG
Organism: uncultured Collinsella sp.; assembly: GCA_959027945.1. Lineage (GTDB taxonomy): Bacteria > Actinomycetota > Coriobacteriia > Coriobacteriales > Coriobacteriaceae > Collinsella. The sequence continues at coordinate 3,014 of CAUFRO010000073.1, read as the reverse complement.
GCCGACGGCTTCTTTATGCCCGCTGAGTTCGCTCCGCAGGATCGCGTGTGGATGGGTTGGCCCCACCGCACCGACACCTGGGCCCACGGCGCCAAGCCGGCTCAGAAGCAGTATGCCGCCATCGCTCGCGCCATCGCCGAGTTCACCCCGGTCACCATGTGCGCAAACCAGGCCGACTACGCCAACTGCAAGGCCGCCTTTGAGGAAGACGAGAACGTCACCGTTATCGAGATGACCACCGACGACGCTTGGTTCCGCGACACCGCTGCCACTTTTGTTATCAATGGCAAGGGCGATAAGCGCGCCAACCACTGGCACTTCAACGCCTACGGCGGCCTCGTCGACGGCCTCTATTTCCCGTGGGACAAGGACGAGCAGATTGCCCTTAAGATGGCTGAGCTTTCCGGCTGCCGTCGCTATCGTCCCGATGACATGATCCTCGAGGGCGGCTCCATTACCGTCGACGGCGAAGGCACCGTGGTCGTGACCGACCAGTGCCTGCTTTCCCCGGGCCGCACCTGCTCTGCGGTTCTGGAGGAGGAAGAGGATCCCGAGTCCATCTGGCCCAAGTTCCACAAGAAGTTTGAGCCCTGGAGTGAGGAACTTCGCGCCTATATGGACGAGCACCTCAAGGATTACCTGGGTGTCGAGAAGGTCATCTGGGTTAAGGAGGGCATCGACCCCGAGGAGACCAACGGCCACATCGATGATGTCGCTACGTTCATCGCTCCGGGCGTCATGGCCTGCATCTGGACCGACGATCCCGAGTATCCGTTCTACGAGCAATGCCATGCTGTCTACGAGACCCTTTCCAACGCCGTTGACGCCAAGGGCCGCAAGATGAAGGTCTACAAGCTCTGCATGCCTGTGAACCCGCTGTTCATGGACCAGGCTTCCTGCGACACCATCGACGCCGACGAGAACGCCGAGCCGCGCGTTGCCAACGAGCCGCTGATCGCCTCCTACATGAACTACCTGGTCACCAACCACGGCGTTATCGTCCCGCAGTACGGCGACGAGAACGATCAGCTTGCCGTTGACACGCTCCAGAAGATCTACGACGAGGTCTGGGGCGAGGGCGTCTACAAGTGCGTCGGCGTTCAGTCCGAGCAGGTCGTCTTCGGTGGCGGAAATATCCACTGCATTACGCAGCAGGAGCCCTCGGCGTAACTGTCTGTCTTCCCGAGGCACGGCACCTTGCCCTTCAATCGTCGGGCATGACCCTTAAGGTCTATGCCCTCCTCTTTCGCGGGAATCTGCCGCACCTCGGAAACCCAGCCGATCAATCGGACCGACGTAGCTAGCTATCGCATTAGTCATTGGTGCCAACCCTGGCAACAATGCAGGTCGAAAAACGTCAGCGAAAACCCGCCAGAGCGAGCAAGGTGCCTTGAAACGAGGCGGCATTGATCTTTTGGTCATGCCGCCGAAGTTGAAAGGCAGATTGCCGCTCTGGCGGGTTTGCAGCGTCGAGCCGTTACGCGGTTTGGTAAAACCGCGTAACTAAATACGTTCCGCGATTTCGTGGATGAGGTAGTCGGTCTTTTCCCAGCCCAGGCACGGGTCGGTGATCGACTTGCCAAAGACACCGCCGTCGACCGGCTGGTTGCCGTCCTCCAGGTAGGACTCGATCATAAAGCCCTTGACCAGCTTGGAGATGGACTCGTTGCGGCGGCAGCTGTCGAGTACCTCCTTGCAAATGCGATACTGCTCCAGCGGACGCTTGCCCGAGTTGTCGTGGTTGCAGTCGATGACCGCCGCCGGATTGGCATAGCCGGCGTGCTCGGTATAGCGCTCGGCCAGACGTTCCAGGTGTTCGTAGTGGTAGTTGGGGTAGGTGCGCCCATCGAGACCGATGTAGCCACGCATAACGGCGTGCGCGAGCGGATTGCCGTCGCACTCGACCTCCCAGTTGCGGAAGATGAAGCTCTGGTGCGCCTGGGCGGCGTAAATGGAGTTGAGCATAACGGTGGTAGAGCCGGCAGTGGGATTCTTCATGCCGACGGGTACCGAAATGCCGCTCGACACCAGGCGATGCTCCTGGTTTTCGACCGAGCGTGCGCCCACGGCAACATAGCTCAGCAGGTCAACGAGGTATTGGTAGTTGGACGGATAGAGCATCTCGTCGGCGGTGAAGAAGCCCGTTTCCTCAATAACGCGCAGGTGCATATGGCGGATGGCCTTGACGCCCTCGAGCAGGTCGTCGGGAGCCTCGGGGTTGGGGTTGTGCAGAAGACCCTTGTAGCCGGTGCCCTTGGTGCGCGGCTTATTGGTGTAGACGCGCGGAATGATGATGAGCTTGTCCTTGACCTCTTCGGCGGTCTTGGCCAGTCGGTTCATATACTCGAGCACCGAATCCTCGCGGTCGGCAGAGCACGGGCCGATGATGAGCACCTTACGTGCGTCCTCGCCGGTAAAGACTTTGGCGACCTCGGCGTCAAATGCCTGCTTTTTGGCGGTAAGCTCGGCAGAAAGTGGCATTTCCTCGCGGATCTCCATGGGGATCGGCAGCCTGCGTTTGAATTCCATGGCCATAGGGGTCTCCTCAATCTATAGAAAGAGCAATAAGCGTATTGTCGAATGCTCGGCATTATCCGCTGTCGCACGCTAAAGTGCAAGCCCTTGCCACCCCGAAACCTGCCAAAAGGGACAGGTTTATTTTGGCAGGTTTTATATGGGGGAACGTCGGCGGATACCGGGAGGGAGTGGCGTCGCGCGGGACCCTAAGGCTATTGTCGGTTCCCCAGGAAACACCCTGTGGGCAAAAAATGCCAAATATGAGTACGGTTGCTATCTTAGTATCATATTGCCTTCGCAAAATAATAGACATAACAGCAAAATATGTTCATTAACGCAAACACATATAAGTCCGCTATAGGGCTGTTTGATCAATTTAGGGACGCGTGCAGGTAGCGCGCAGAGATGTGGTGTAAGAGGCGGGGCATGCCCCGCCCCCTCCCTTTCTTGAAAGGGAGGGGACACCGCCTAGAATTCGTCGTTGGAGTAATGAAGGT
>CAUFRO010000072.1 GCA_959027945.1 uncultured Collinsella sp. | reverse complement strand
TACCCTAAGAGCAAACCACCCTTTTTAAGGGTGGTTCTGATTTCACGTCACCTTGCTCGCTTGGGGCCGTTTTCGCTGACGTTGGCGGGACATCGAGGTTATTCAAGTCGGTACTTTAGTGGGCTGGATTGCGATGCAACGCTGGTTGTTGCTACAGTAGCGGGGCGTACCGGGGGTCCGGTACGCCCTGTTTTTATTTGACCATGAGGCGGCACGCAGCCATACGCGTGCGGACACCACGCCCAGATTGAGTGCGAGGATGTTCCATGGCCCAATACGCTGCCAACGAAATCGAAAACATGCCCGATAGCCCTGTGGCCCGTGAGGATTTGGGCGCGGGCGGTATTCCCCGGGGTGCCGGCGCACGCTCGCCGCTGTTCTGGAAAGTTCTGCTATTTTCGGTGGCGGTCATCTGGGGCTACTCCTTTACCACCATGAAGGATGCGCTCGATACCGTTCCGGTGTTCGAGCTGGTCTACGTTCGCTTTCTTCCGGCATCACTGGTTATGTTTGCCATTTTCCATAAGCGCATCATCGCTCATTTCAATGCCCGCAACCTGATCGTCGGACTGGGCATGGGTGCGCTCATGTGGGGAGCATACGGACTGCAGACGATCGGCCTGGCGCAGACCACGGCAGGCAAAAGCGCGTTTTTGACGGGCACGTACTGCATCTTGGTTCCGTTTGCGAGCTACGTCCTAAGCGGCGAAAAGCTTACCCGTTACAACTTGGGCGCCGCGTTGCTGTGCCTGGCGGGCATTGGCTTGGTGGCGCTCGATAGCGTCGAGTTCAATGCCGGCGATGCCATTACGCTGGGCGGCGCGGTCTTCTTTGCCATCCAGATGGCGGTGACCGCCAAGTACGGTCGCAAGATGGACATCAACGTCATCACGTTTTGGATGTTTGTGGGCAATGGCGTCTTGAGCCTGATCTCGTCGCTGTTGTTCGAGACCCAAGCGCCCGCGTCCGTGTGGACGCCGAGCTTTATCGGCGTGATGGCCTTCCTCTCGGTGGGCTGCACGTGCGTGGCGCTGCTCGTCCAAAACGTCGGCTTGGCGCACGTCCCGGCCTCGACGGGCTCACTGCTTCTTTCGATGGAGTCCCCCTCGGGCGTGCTGTTCTCGGTGCTGCTGATGGGGGAGGCGCTCACCTCGCGCCTGCTCGCCGGCTTCGCGCTCATCTTTCTTTCGATTATCTTGAGCGAGACGCATTTCGTTTTTTTGCGTCGAAAGCCGCGTCCGCAATTGTAAACAATTTGTTGCGCCGCCTCCCGGGGCGGCATTTTTTATGCGTCGCCCTTAAAGTAGTACCTTGCACTTTACGCTATCAAAGTGCTTGCTGCAAAAACGTTACTGGAGGGCATCTATGGCACCAGCTCTGTCCGATTTTCAACCGCAACCACCGCCTCAGGCTACCACAGCGGCGCAGACCGCTATCGGTGACGGCCTTGTCGCAGAAGCTCGGGCTTTTGCAGACGAGCTCGCTGCGTGGCGACACGATCTACACCAGATGCCCGAGCTCGGCAACAATCTTCCGCAGACGTCTGCCTATATCCAGGCACGTCTGGACGAGATGGACATCCCCCATACCACGCTAGTCGACGGTTCCTGCGTCGTTGGCCTGATCGGTGCCGGTGCGGCCGCGGCCGCTCAGGGCAATGGCACGTGCAAGGACGAGCAGGCCGGAACGGTCGTCATGCTCCGAAGCGATATGGATGCCCTGCCCGTTGTCGAGGAATCCGGCGAGCCCTTTGCATCCACCAATGGTTGCATGCATGCTTGCGGTCACGATATGCACGCGACGGCGCTGCTTGGTGCGGCGCGCCTGCTCAAGGCCCGCGAGGCCGAGCTTGTGGAGGCCAACGCCACGGTGAAATTGCTGTTCCAGCCGGGCGAGGAGACCTTTGAGGGAGCACGCGCTGCCATCGCCGACGGCTTGCTCGAGAACCCGCGCCCTCAGGCGGCCTTTGCCATGCATGTCAACAGCCAGTCGCCGCTTGGCCTGGTGCTCTACGGCAGTCCGGCGCTTTCGGGCGTGTACGGTTTCCGCATCACGCTCCAGGGCAAGGGCGGCCATGGCTCGAGCCCCGAGATCTGCATCGACCCCATCACGGCCGGCGTCCATGTGCACCTGGCGCTCCAGGAGCTTATCGCCCGCGAGGTGCCGGCGGCCAAGGAAGTCGCACTTACCGTTGGTAAGTTTGCTGGCGGCTTGGCGGCCAACGTCATCCCCGACACCTGCGTGCTCGAGGGAACGCTGCGCGGCTTTGATGTTGAGCTCATGGCTCACCTGAAGACCCGCATCGCGGAGGTCGTTAACGGCGTTGCCACAACATATCGTACGCCGGCGACCATCGAGACGCTTTCGGATGTTCCGCCGCTTGTACTCGACAGCGATATGACTCAGGCGTCGCTTGGCTACGTGGGCGCAGTGCTGCCCAAGGCGGCTTTCTTGCCGCTTTTCCATGCCATGGCGAGTGAGGATTTCGCGCTTATCTCGAGCGAGATTCCGAGCGCGTACTTTACCGTGGGTGCCGCTGTGACCGATACGGATGAGCATTTTGCCCAGCACCATCCCAAGGCGCGCTTTAGCGATGCCGAGCTTCCCCTCGGTGCCGCGGCCTATACCGCCGTCGCTTTGGGCTATATCGCCGACCACCGGTAGCACCCAACCTTGCCTTTCAAGCCTGCGGGCATGGCCGTAAGGCCTATGCCCTTGTCTTTCAAGGCAATCTTGGGCACTACCGGCGCCCGGCGCCGGCTATTCGTTTGTCTAAAAGGAGCAGTATGCCCCAGCAGCGTAAGTTCTTCCCCGGCTGGCTCGTGGTGGCCTCCGGCTTCGTGATCATGGCCACGTGTTACACGATTTTTGTCAATTGCATGAGCCTGTTCCAGCCGCTGATCGTCAGCGACCTAGGTATTTCCCTTGCGCAGTACAACGTCTCCAATGCCATCTCCACCGTGGTGAGTGTCGTGGGTTCGCTCGTTATCGGTCATGTTGCCGATAAGGTGAGTGGCCGCGTATTGGGCTCGCTCACCGTTATCGCTACCTCGGCGGTGCTTGCTGGCATGAGCTTTGTCGGTGAGCTGTGGCAGGTCTACGTGCTCTTTGCCGTTTCGGGCTCCTTTGCGAGCACTTGGATCGTGTGCTTGGCGTGCTCCGTGGTCATGCTCGTGTTCCTGCTGGTATCCGAGCCCATCGCCGCCAAGCTGCGCGCGAGCGTGGCGGGGGAGTAGGTAGGCCAAAGCGCATCGCCGCTTGTCCGCTTCGTCCGCGGCGGCGCGTCTGGCCGAACGAGTCCCCATACCCTCGTTCGGTCAGGCGCG
>CAUFRO010000071.1 GCA_959027945.1 uncultured Collinsella sp. | reverse complement strand
GCGTCGTAGCCCTCGTCGGCGACCTTGTCGGCGAGCGCGGTCATCTTCTTGCCGGTCTCGTAGAGCGCCTTGCCGTCCTCGAGGTAGCCCTCCTGGTCGAAATGCATGATCTCGATCTTCTCGGTTTCCTTCATTTTTCTCTCCTTTCTGGGGTTGTTTCCACATCCCCCATGCCAACGGGCATCAAAACCCGCTTACATTCCGTAACACTCAGCCGCTTTGGCCTTAAGCGCATTGACTGACTCTTCGTAGCCCTCCGCCTTGACCTCCATTTGCTTGGAGACAGCATCGAGATACGGGTGAACGTCCCATGACTTCAGACGCTCGGCGATTATTGCCGCAATCGTCTGGAAGAGCACGAGATTGGGAATTGCACTGAGCAGCGGAGCCACCTGAGGCACCACAACCTCGTGAGCCCTACCCTTGGGATGGGCCGTGAGCAGCACCGTTTTTGCCGTAACGTTCGATAGCGCATCGGCGATATTCGCAAGACGCTCCGACCCCTGCGGATCGTCGACAATAAACACCAGGTAGCCTGGGGTTATCTGCATCTCGGGACCGTGGACGAACTCCTCGCCCTCGTGATGCATGGCAGGAATCTTGATGGTCTCGCTCAGTTTGAGCGCCGCCTCCTCGGCAACACCGTAGTTGGGGCCGTTGCCGACGACCATAGCGGGCGTGTGCTCAGAAAGCTCGAGCATGTGGTCTTGGACATATGCCTCGGCGGTCTTGCATATCACGGCATTAGCCTGGATAGCCTCGCGCAGGTCGTCAAGACGCTGGGCAACGCCCTTGGCGTCAATCGTTCCGCGCGCCTGACCGCCGTAAATACCAAAGAGCACCAGGTACTCAACGAGAACCTCGACGCCCAGAGTCACAAAGTCCACCGACTCGACGCCCACACCGTAGTCAAGAACGATGTCAGCGTGTTCCTTGATGGGTGCCTCGACGTTTGCCGTGAGCGCAACTGCAGCCATATCGTGTGTGCGCATGTAATCGAGCGCCGCAATCGTATTGGTCGAATAGCCACTCTGCGAGACGGCGATGTTAAGCGCATGCTGTGGATAGGTGTGTTCAAAATCGACGAAGGCCTCGGGCGTCACAACGGACACCTGCATCTGCAGCGCATCTTGCAGGTAATCGCGGGCGCAATCGGCGGCATGGCGCGACGAACCCGAAGCAACGATGCGCAGTGCGTCAAAAGAACCGGACTGGAAAATATCAACGAGCTGCGCTACCAGCTCAGACGAACGCTCGAGGTTCTCTCCCATACGCACATGGGCAAGCTGAACGTAATCGAGCATCTTCATCGTCTCACCTCGTAACAAATCATTAGTATTTGATACCAATCACAGTTACAGGTTACGGCTTTTTGATACCTCTTTGTCGATTAATTTATCCCCTTCGGCGAACGGTCGATTTTGAGCCATGTAAGGTTGTATATACAGTCGGTCAAATTGCCCAAACAGACCGGCTGTTACCGCGCGTAATGCAAAGCACCAGCTAATACGTATAGGTGTAGCCGCCCGCATCGCCACGATTGAAGGACTTTACATACTCGATAGCCTGACCGCTCGCGTCATAGCTCACGCATTCCAAAAGCAAAACAAGATCCCCTTGTTCCAAGCCAAGCAAGCCCGCGTCGCGTGCACCCACCGCCTCGATATCGAGCTTCTCCTGCGCCATGACCGGCTTTCGGCCCAACATCTCATAGGTCTCGTACAAACTGAAGACCGACACGTCAATATTTTCGATTGTGGGAAACAGCAGGCACGGAATGAACGCCATCTCAATCGATACGGGATCGCCGTTGACGCAGTTCAAACGCCGAATCGAATACAGCAAATCGTCCTCGGCAATGCCAAACAGGTTGGCATAATAAGGGCCCGCATAACGCTTGGAACGCGCGAGGATGCGGACGGACGGCTCGCCGCCCGAAGCACGAACCGACTCGCGAAAGCCTCCTGTTCGCTCGTAGGCAACGGGCACTTTCTGCGCCACAAACGCGCCCTTTCCGCGGACGCGTCGAATCTGCCCGCGCCGAACCAGCTCATCGACAGCACTTCGAATGGTCAAGCGTGTCGTACCATATTCCTCGGCGAGGTCTTTTTCGGACGGAATCATGGAACCCGTGGGATATATGCCACGCTCGATACGCTCCTCGACGCGGCGTCGAATGCGCATATAAACCGGGGTGGCATCTACTGTTTCAGCCATTGTTCACCTGCCACGCTCCTCATGCCGTTCTTTTCGCCGTTATCGGCAAAGCGGAACTTTGTGGGCAAAATCACCGATTTGCAATGCTCCACAAAACGCATGTCCTTATCAAATTCGATCGTGCTCTCATAGAACACCGGCGTTCCCTCTTCTTGCTGGAGCAGCTCGGCCTCTTCGACGTTCAAACGCGAGATGGAGATATGCTCACGTCCATGCTCAACACGCACGCCACCTTCTTTGAGCAAGACATCGTAAAGGCTCTCACACTCAAAATCGTGCTCGGGAAGCGATGGGCACAGGGACAGGTTAACGTGAGCCGTCTCGATTGACGCCGGCTCGCCCTCGATAAGTCGAACGCGCTGCATGCGGAGCAAAGGAGCGCCTACAGCCACCCCAAGCTTGCCGGCAAGCGCCTCATCCGCCTCGATGGTCCCGGTGGAAACCAGACGAGAAGAGGGGTGCAGGCCGGCAGTCCGCACAGCATCGGAGAAGTTATACGTTTCCTGGAAGATATTCAGCGGCTTGGGAGGACACACATACGTACCCGATCCGCGACGGCTCTCGAGCGTTCCACACGAGATGAGCCGCGTGATACCGGCACGCAACGCCGTACGCGAAACGCCAATCTCTTCGCACAGCACGCGCTCGGCCGGCAGGCGATCGCCGCTGGCAAGCTGATGGTGCTGGATATACCAAAGAATTCCCTCAACAGCACGATCTTTGGGGGGAATTGCATAAGATTCGCCTGCCATTGCACAGACTCCTCATTCAGAAACGTATGCCGCCAAAATTAGGCCAGTCCTCCCATGGCATCAAATTCGGCCTTGATCTTCTCGGCGACATTCCGATACGACTTATATAGGCTTGAATCGCGTTTAACTTCGTCGGTCATAACGGGAATCTCTAATTTGGAAACCTCGTCTTTTCCCGTCTGAACCGCCACAACAACGCCCATACCAAGACACATATTACGCTTGGCAGCGTTTATTTTCGCCGCCTTGGCAGGATTTGCCAGGATACGCTGGGCAAATTCCTGTTTTGAGACCACTTCCTCGGCCTCCGGATCGCCCGCCTCGGCTACTTCGCACTGCAACACGTCCGCATAGTCAAAAATCTTCGGCTCGCCGCCGCGCTGATGCACGGCCCACTTGCGACGCGTGGCATCCTGGTAGATAGCCGGCAAAAACGTAAACCGCGGCGGGTCCAAAATCGTATCCGTGATGGTAAACACATCGGGATCAAAGGCATCCTGCGGGTTTTTCTTCTTGAACAGACCCATATCAGCCTCCCGTACTAGCATTAAACAACTCATGCTGAATATAGCACCAA
>CAUFRO010000070.1 GCA_959027945.1 uncultured Collinsella sp. | reverse complement strand
ATGGAAAAGGCGGGCGAGGGCATCGCCAACCAGCGCAAGGCCATCGCGCTGGGTATCAAAGATTCGCTCGAGATCATCCAAGAGACGGGTGTCGGCAATGACGAGGCCAACCAACTGTTCATGTTTACGCAGTGGTCCGAGATGATGACGGAGTTCGCTCGCACGGGTAAAACCTCGACGGTCGTGCTGCCGAGCGACTTTTCGCAGTCGGCCTCGATGTTCGAGCAGATGCTGACCGCCAGCAAAGTTCAAAACGATTCGAAGGAGTAGACGCGCGTGAAATACACCGTCGTTTGCGTCGGTAAGCTCAAGGAGCGCTTTTGGAAGGACGCGTGCGCTGAGTACACCAAGCGCCTAGGTGCCTATGCCAAGGTTGATATCCGCGAGGTGGCCGATATCGACCCGGCTAAGGCGGGCGGCGTGGATGCCGCGCGCGACAAGGAGGGGGCGGCAATTCTTGCTGCATTGCCGTCTCGGGCGCATGTGATCCTGCTGGCTATCGAGGGCAAGGAGCGTTCGAGTGAGGAGCTCTCGGCGCGGCTCGACGATCTTATGCTGCGAGGCAGCAGCGACATTGCCTTTGTAATCGGCGGTTCGGACGGCGTGAGTGATGAGGTGCGCGCCCGCGCCGACGAGATGCTCAGCTTTGGACACATTACCTTGCCGCATAACCTGGCGCGTGTGGTGCTGCTAGAGCAGATTTACCGTGCCTGCAAGATCAGCCGTGGCGAGCCGTATCACAAATAGGTCGGCAATACGAAACAATGGCGTGGGACAATACCTTTCGTTTTGAGGAATGTGTCTGAAAGGACTATGCGATATGAAGATTGGATTTGTCGGTTTTGGCAATATGGCGAGCGCTATGGCCGATGGCTGGATCGCTGCCGGTGTAGCTGCGAGCGACATGTGCGCCTGTGCGGGTCGCTACGACGCACTGGTTGAGCGCTGCGAGGCGCGCGGCATGGTCGCCTGCCACGATGCCGCCGAGGTCGTCGCCGCATCCGATATCGTGGTCGCTGCGGTCAAACCGTACATGATCGAGAAGGTATTCGCCCCGCTCAAGGATGCTCTTGCCAAAAAGGTCGTTCTGTCGGTTGCCTGGACCTGGGACAGTGCCAAGTGGGAGCAGGTCCTGCCGGGCGTTGCGCATATCTCGACGGTGCCCAACACACCGGTTTCGGTGGACGAGGGCGTCATCGCTTGCGAGAAGGCTTCCACGCTTAGTGATGAGCAGAGCGCAGTGGTGCTTGATCTGCTTGGCAAGCTCGGTGCGGTGGTCGAGCTCGATACGAGCCTGCTGTTTGTGGGCGGCACGGTGGGTGGTTGCGCTCCGGCATTTGTCGCTATGGCAATCGAGGCCCTGGGCGATGCGGCGGTCAAGCACGGTATCCCGCGTGCCGATGCCTATCGCATTGTGAGCCAGATGGTGCTGGGTACGGCAAAGCTGCAGCTTGCAACTGGCCAGCATCCTGCGGCGATGAAGGATGCCGTATGCTCGCCCGGCGGCGCCACCATCAAGGGCGTCATCGCGCTCGAGGATGCCGGCATGCGCAGCGCCCTGGTCAAGGCCATCGACGCCACCCTTCAGTAAAACCTTCCATTTAGGGACAGGTTTATTTTGGCTGGTTTTCCTGCGGTTTTGTCCCTTTAGCAAAAAGCGCCCCGCAACCGGCTCGATTCCGGTTGCGGGGCGCCGGCGTTTGCCCAGATAAAACCGACCAAAATAAACCTGTCCCTTTTTGGCAGGTTAGTCCCAGAAGCTGTCTTCCTCGTCCTCGGACTTGGGTCCACGGTCGACGTACATCTTATGGGTGCGCTTCTCCATTACAAAGGCAAGAATCGCAAACAGCAGGATGCCGCCGGCGAAAAGGATGGCAAAACCGGTGCGGGTGCCAAACAAAAAGGAAAAAACTGCGTCCATTGGGTGCCTTCTTGCGTAGTTGAGTTGGGTCGTAAACGCTCATAAGTATATACTTGCCCATACATGTACAAGGTTGCAACCTAAATGGAATGTATATCGCCGGAGGATCTAATGCTTGATATCAAGTTTGTTCGCGAGAACCCCGATGCCATCGATACCGCCATGGCAAATCGCCAGACGTCTTGGGATCGCGAGAAGTTCTTTGAACTCGACGACGAGCGCCGTGCCGTCATCACCGAGGTCGAGGAGCTCCAGGCCACGCGTAACGCCGAGTCCAAGAAGATTGGCGCCCTGATGAAGGAGGGCAAGAAGGACGAGGCCGAGGCCGCCAAGGAGGCCGTGCGCGCCGTCAACGAGAAGATCGACGGTCTGGCCGAGCGCCGTACCGCTCTTGAGCAGGAGCAGTACGACTTCATGTCTCACCTGCCCAACATTCCGTGCGAGGCTACCCCGTACGGTAAGGACGAGGACGAGAACATCGAGCGTCGCCGCTGGGGCACCCCGCGCGAGTTCGACTTCGACTTTAAGCCGCACTGGGATCTGGGTACCGATTTGGACATCCTCGACTTCGAGCGTGGCAACAAGCTCTCCGGCAGCCGCTTCACTGTTCTCGGTGGCGCCGGCGCCCGCTTGGAGCGCGCCCTTATCAACTTCTTCCTGGACACGCACACGAGCCGTGGCTTCAAGGAGTGGTGGCCGCCCATCGTCGTCAAGCGTCAGACCATGTTTGGCACGGGTCAGCTGCCCAAGTTCGAGGACGACGCCTATCACGTCTCGGACGATAACTTCCTGATTCCCACCGCCGAGGTCGTGCTTACCAACCTGCACGCCGGTGAGGTTCTCGACGCCGACACCCTGCCGCGCCGCTACACCGCCTTCACCCCCTGCTTCCGCGAGGAGGCCGGCTCCGCTGGTCGCGACACCCGCGGCATCATCCGCCAGCACGAGTTTGACAAGGTCGAGATGGTCAAGTTTGCCAAGCCGGAGGAGTCCGACGAGGAGCTTGAGAGCATGACCGCCGAGGCCGAGTTCCTGCTTCAGCAGCTGGGCCTTCCGTATCGCGTGATTAGCCTGTGCACCGGCGACCTGGGCTTCTCTGCCCGTCAGACCTACGACATCGAGGTCTGGCTGCCGAGCTACAACGCCTACAAGGAGATCAGCTCCTGCTCCAACTGCGGCGACTTCCAGGCCCGTCGCGCCAACATCAAGTATCGCGACCCCGAGAACTTCAAGGGCTCGCGCTACCTGCACACCCTCAACGGTTCCGGCCTGCCGGCTGGCCGCACCATGGCCGCCATCCTGGAGAACTACCAGAACGCCGACGGCACCATCACGATCCCTGAGGTTCTTCGTCCTTACATGGGCGGCCTCGAGAAGATCGAGCCGGTCGCGTAGGTTGCCTGCATAAGCGATTTGCGAGGGCGCTCCTTTTTGGGGCGCCCTTTTTGTGCGCAAAGCCTTACCATATCGTGCGGACAGCTCAATAGAAAACACACGAACAAACGTTCTGTATACAGCCATCTACCTGCTATGCTTTTGTTAAATTGAAGCGAGAGGAAGGGGATGCGATGGAGCTGTTTGATGAACGGGTAGTTTTGTTTGAGAGCGATGAAGGTGGGGAGCACCTACTAGTTACGTGTGAGCCATCGGGTATGGGTGGTTTGGTGGTGCGGCAGACGAGCGAGGGTCCGTTAACCCAATGGTGCTTTGAGGAGTCGCTGCATGTAGTTGAGACCTTTGTGACGCACGAGGGGCTTGTGGCGCTTGAGCAGTTCTATGGAGTTGGGACTTCTAACCAGGTAGCGCGCATGCTGAGCATCTCGTTTGCCGATTATGACTGCGCCCAGCGGGTGCGTTCGCTTTTGAGGGAACTCGGTGCCGGGTTCGATGTGGTTGAAAAACCGATTGATCGCATTGGGGATGTTGGCGCATGCGGAGCTGCGTGAGGAGCATATTCTCGAAAAAAGTTTGAGATTGTGCTTGACTCCAACTAACTAAAGTGGTTTTATATGTCTTGCGCTGCGGCGTTACCTCAGCTGGATAGAGGGTCTGACTACGAATCAGAACGTCATAGG
>CAUFRO010000069.1 GCA_959027945.1 uncultured Collinsella sp. | reverse complement strand
CTCGCGCTCGGCAACCAAAAACTTCGCTGCCGCCAACGCGGCATCGTGCGACTCCCCAACCGGCACACCATAGGTCTTAGCGATGTGGATGCTCGTACCGTGAATATGGATATGCGTCTCGCTCGAACGCGCCAGCAGCGGACCGGAACAACTCGCCAACGTGCCGGCAGGCAGATCGGGCCACACATGGAAGCCAAAAATGCGGTCGGCCCCATAGCGCTCGAACACACCACTCTCGCATACCGTCTTGGCACCACCGGTCGTTTCCTCGGCCGGCTGGAACACAAAGAGAACGTTGCGCCTAATGGCGCCCGGCTGTTCGCGAATCGTACGGTCGACATACGTCGCGGCGGCAAGCGCCATGGCCATATGTCCGTCATGTCCGCAAGCGTGCATCTTGCCGGGATGGGTCGAGGCAAAGGCCGCTCCCGTCGCCTCCGCGATGGGCAGCGCATCCATATCGGCGCGAATCGCCGTGGCATGCGCGGCATCAACGCCGGCGTCGAAGAAAGCACAGACGCAGTTGGGGCACGGATGGGTCACTTCGCAGGTGAGCGGTGCCAACACGCCCTCGATATAGGCAATGGTTTGCGGAAGATCGAAATCGAGCTCCGGAATGCGATGGAGATCGCGGCGATAACGACGGAGTTCTTGGAGCTCGGTCATAGAGGATCCCTTCGTGAGGCACATCTGTTGCAACTTATTGTGATACAGGATTGTGGCGCACATGTTTCCAGCATATCCCTGCATTTTTTAAACGTTATATACGAATACTCTTGTTTGGTAAAGTGCAACGTGATAGGGTCTTTACCACTTGATAGAGGCGCGGGCACGAAGAGCCGCGGGCGAGCCGGCAGGCTTTGACCCCGTGGGGAGGCGAAACCCGCCGAACTGGGTTTTACGGGCACGAACAACCTGGTGGGCCTGTGGGAAACACCCACAGGACTGTCTGCAGCAATGCGGGAGCGCTATCCGGACATTGGGTCCACGTTATGCGGATTCGATGCGCAGATGGCGCCGTCTGGATAGCGAGGTTTACGGGACATGGCATTGACCCCCAACGAGGCATATGCGGCCAAGCAGCCGTTTGTGGACAAAGAGACACTCGAGCATATCGTCGAGCAGTTCCCCACGCCGTTTCATCTATACGACGAGGCGGGCATCCGCCGCAACATGCAAGAAGTGCGCGACGCCTTTGCATGGAACCCGGGCTTTAAGGAATACTTTGCCGTCAAGGCCAACCCCAACCCGGCGCTCATCTCCATTCTCAACGAATACGGCTGCGGCTGCGATTGCTCGAGCTATACCGAGCTCATGATCGCCCGTTCGCTGGGTATCACGGGACACGACATCATGTTCTCGTCCAACGACACGCCGGCTGCCGACTTTGAGCTCGCCGACAAGCTGGGTGCCATCGTCAACTTTGACGACATCAGCCACATCGAGTTCTTTGAGCGCGTTGCGGGGCCCATCCCCAAGACGGTCAGCTGCCGCTTTAATCCAGGCGGCCTGTTCCAGCTCTCCAACGGCATCATGGACAACCCGGGCGACTCCAAATATGGCATGACCACCGAGCAGCTCTTCGAGGCCTTCCGCATGCTCAAGGCCAAGGGCGCCGAGGACTTTGGCATCCACGCATTCCTTGCCAGCAACACTGTCACCAACGACTACTACCCCAAGCTCGCGCGCATCCTCTTTGAGCTTGCCGTACGCTTGGAGCGCGAGACCGGCGCACACGTCGCCTTCATCAATCTGTCCGGCGGCGTCGGCATCCCCTACCTGCCCGAGCAGCAGGCCAACGACATTCGCGCCATCGGCGAGGGAGTACACGCGGCATACGACGAGATCCTGGTTCCCGCCGGCATGGGCGATGTGGCCATCTGCACCGAGATGGGCCGCTTTATGTTGGGCCCCTACGGCTGCCTGGTCACCAAGGCCATCCACGAGAAGCAGATCTACAAGGACTATATCGGTGTCGATGCAAGCGCCGTCGATTTGATTCGCCCTGCCATGTATGGCGCCTACCACCACATTACGGTGATGGGTCAGCCAGGCGGCGCCGACAAGGCCACAGCGCCCGTCACGAACACCTATGACATCACGGGCAACCTATGCGAGAACAACGACAAGTTCGCTATCGATCGCAAGCTGCCGCATATCGACATGGGTGACCTGCTTGTAATCCACGATACCGGTGCGCATGGCTACTCCATGGGCTACAACTACAACGGACGTCTGCGCTCCGCCGAGGTCCTGCTGCGCCCCGATGGCGCGGCCGACCTCATCCGCCGCGCCGAGCGCCCGGGCGATTACTTTGCCACGCTCGACGTGCTGCCGTGCGGCCGCGAGCTGCTGGCCAAGTCGCGCGCCGAAAGTGCCCGCCGTCGCGCCCAAGACGAGCGCCTGGCAGTCGCAGCTCAATGGAACAAACGCATCCAGATCGCGGAGGCGAAGGAGAAGAACATGGATATCCGCAACCTCGAGGGCTCGATCGTCGCCCTCGTCACGCCGTTTAAAAAGGACGGCAGCGTCGACTTTGACGCGCTCGAGCGCCTTATCGATTTCCACTTGCAAAATGGCACCGATGCCATCCTCACCCTGGGCACCACCGGTGAGAGTGCCACGATGACCGATGACGAGGACAACTCCGTCGTCGCCGCGGTGGTCAAGCATGTTGCAGGACGCGTCCCCGTCATCGCCGGCTCAGGCTCCAACTCCACGCAGACCATGCTCACCAAGTCGCTTACTTACCAGGGCTTGGGAGCCGACGGCCTGCTGCTCATTACCCCCTACTACAACAAGTCCAACGAAGAGGGTATCTATCAGCACTTTAAGACCGTCGCCGATGCCGTTGACATCCCCTGCATCCTGTACAACATCCCCGGCCGCTGCGGCTGCGGTATCAGCGAGCGCAACGTAGAGCGCCTAGCCGCGCACCCCAACATCATGGGCATCAAGGAGGCCTCGGGCAACGTCGCCTACGCGGCCAAGATCGCCCACCTGCTGTCCGACGATTTCCGCATGTACTCGGGCGAGGATGCACTCACAGTGCCGCTCATGAGCCTGGGCGCTTCGGGCACCATCAGCGTGTGGGCCGACGTGCAGCCGCAGCTTGTACACGACATGTGCCGCGCTTATCTGGACGGCGACATAGCGCGCGCCCGCGATATCCAGATTGCCGGCCAGCCGCTCATCAACGCCCTCTTTAGCGAGGTCAACCCCATCCCCGCCAAGGAAGCGCTCGCCCAGATGGGCATGATCGAGGCAAACTACCGTATGCCGCTGTGCCCCATGGCAGACGACACGCGATCCGCACTTACCGATGCTCTGAAGGGAGCTGGTCTGCTTGATTAAGACCGTCATTATGGGAACGGGCCGCATGGGCTCGCTCATCCGCACCACCGCCGAAAGCATTGTCGATGCCGCCGGGCAGCCCGTTTTTGATATCGTGACCCTGATCGGCTTCGATTTGAGCGAGCTCGAGAACGCACCGGCTGCCGATGTGATTATCGACTTCTCGAACGTCGTGACCTTCGATGCCGTCGTCGCCTATGTCGAGCGCACGGGCGCCGCACTCGTTTCCGGCACCACGGGCTATTCACCTGAGCAGATGGACCGCCTGCGTGAGCTGGGCCAGAACACCCGCGTTATGCACTCGGGCAATTACTCCATCGGCATCGCAGCCCTGCGTCATCTAGTGGCCCAGGCCACACGCGAGCTGCCCGGCTTTGACTGCGAGATCGTCGAGACGCACCACAACCAAAAGGTCGACGCCCCGAGCGGCACCGCCAAGCTACTGCTCGACGCCGTCGTCGAAGCTGAACCCGAGGCAGGCTACCACCCCGTCTATGGCCGCGAGGGCATGTGCGGCGCGCGTGGCCCCAAGGAGATCGGAATGCACTCGCTGCGCGGCGGCACCGTCGCCGGCGTGCACGAGGTTAGTTTCTTTGGCCAGGACGAGGAGGTCACGCTCACCCACCGCGCCACGAGCCGTCAGATTTTTGTCAACGGCGCTCTGGCCGCCGCTCAGAAGCTCGTCGGGCGCGAGCCCGGCTTTTACACGTTCGACCAGGTCATGTTTGCCTAGCCAATCATTAACCAAGCCCAGCTAAAGGAGAAACAAGATATGAGCAACGCAGCCGAGATGGATGCACAGGAGATTATCAACTACATCGCCACCGCGCCCAA
>CAUFRO010000068.1 GCA_959027945.1 uncultured Collinsella sp. | reverse complement strand
CCGCGGCGGCGCGTCTGGCCGAACGAGTCCCCATACCCTCGTTCGGTCAGGCGCGCCGCCGCGTTGCTGCTTTGTGCCGTATAATGTCCACTACCTATGACGCGATACAAAAGAAAGGTGTTTGCCCATGCAGGCACAGAAGGCGGAGGGAACCCGCGACCTTATCGGCGCCGAGATGCGCGCCTGGCAAAAGATGCAGCAGATTGCGGCCGGCGTGTTCGAGCCGTTTGGTTTTAAACCCATCGAGACGCCCGCGATCGAGCAGGTTGACGTGTTTGTCCACGGTATCGGCCAGTCGACCGACGTCGTGCGCAAGGAAATGTTCCGCGTGTTCAGCGGTGCCAACCTGGAGCGCGTCTTTACCGAGGGCACCGACACCAAACTCAAGCCCAAGCAGCGCCTGGCACTTCGCCCCGAGGGCACGGCCGGCGTGGTGCGCGCCGTCGTCGAGAACAATCTGGTGCCCCAGGGCTCCACGCCGTTTAAGGCTTACTACGCCGAGGCCATGTTCCGCGGCGAGCGTCCCCAGAAGGGCCGCCTGCGCCAGTTCCACCAGGTGGGCATCGAGTGGCTCGGCGCTCCCGATCCGGCGGCAGACGCCGAGTGCATCATCATGCTCATGGAGTTCTACAAGCGCCTGGGCTTCGATCTTTCCAAGCTTCGTCTGCTCATCAACTCGATGGGTGACGCCCAGTGCCGTCCGGCTTACCGCGAGCAGGTCAAGCAGTTCATCCTCGATCACGCAGACGAGATGTGTGACGAGTGCCGCGAGCGCGCCGAGCTCAACCCGCTGCGTGCCTTCGACTGCAAGAACGACCACTGCCGCGAGATCATGGCCGAGGCTCCGCTGATGGGTGACAACCTGTGCGATGAGTGCCGCGAGCACTACGAGCAGGTCAAGCGCTATCTGGATGCCGCCGGTATCGAGTATGTCGAGGATCCCACCTTGGTGCGCGGCCTGGACTACTACACCCGTACTGTCTTTGAGGTCGAGGCCCCTGGCGCCGGCGTCGGCTCCATCGGCGGCGGCGGCCGCTACGATGGCCTGGTCGAGCTCGAGGGTGGCAAGCCCACGGCGGGCGTCGGCTTTGCTGTCGGTTTTGAGCGCGCCCTGCTGGCCCTGCAGGCCTTTGGCAGCGATTTGGGTGCCGATGAGGCCCCGTGCGTCTATGTCGCCAACGCCGGCAAGGAGCTGCGTCAGAACGTCTTTGCCATTACGCAGGAGCTTCGCGCCGCAGGTATCGTGACCGAGGCCGACTATCAGGGTCGTTCGCTCAAGGCCCAGTTTAAGCAAGCCGATAAGGTAGGCGCCAAGCTCATCTTGGTCCTGGGTGGCGACGAGCTTGCCGCCGGCAAGGTCAAAGTGCGCGACATGCAGAGCCATGACGAGGTGCTCGCCGATCTGGACAACGTCGTCGAGGCGGTTCGCGAGCGCCTGTAGCGCATCTTTTTGAGCTTCGGGCCTGCTAACGTGCCCTGCTCATGGAGAGCGATTGTTACGGGGGTGTTTCGCTTTTATGCGGAATGCCCCCGTTTACGTATGCCGCCCACCGAGAAATACGACCATTTAGGGCAAAAACCTTTGCAATGCAGAAAATACTTTTGTGTGGTAAAGCGCAATCAGTGTCGAAAGTATTTCTCAAGCGCCTATAATGAATACCGCATGTTACGTGCATAGAAGGAGGAATGGGAGGAAACGTGGCTGAGAACCTAAGCAACCAGTCTGTACCCGAAGCCGCGGCGCGCGTCGCTGCCGTGGTCAACCGCCTCGTTAACCGAATCGGCTCGAATGCCGAGTCCAGGGAGCGTCTCGCCGAGATCGAGATCCCCGAGGAGCTGCGCGACAATCTGGCGCTGTTCTTGCGCCTGGAGCGCCGTGTGCTTAGCGAGTATGATCCCGAGATCGCGGACCTGTTCGACAAGATTTTGACAGCCGAGATTGTGGTCAATGCCGGCAACCCCGGTACCTGCGCTGCCGACGAAGCCGTCGACGAGCAGGGCGTGCCCACCGCCGACGAGCCCACTGCCGTGGCATTTCGTGAGGTCGTCGATTTGATCGACAGCCTGCCGCTCGATAAGCAGCAGGTCATCGTTCGCGCCTTTACGAGCTTTTTCCATCTGGCAAACCTGTCGGAGGAGAACTACCGTGTGGCGCAGCTGCGCGAGCGCGAGGCCGGTGCGTCGACCGATACCGAGGTCGATCCTGCCAACGAGCTTACCGTTGCCTATCACCAGCTGGTGAATGAGCTGGGTGTCGAGGGTGCCAACGAGCTGCTCGACAAGCTCGAGTTCCACCCTGTCTTTACCGCACATCCCACCGAGGCCCGTCGTAAGGCCGTCGAGGGCAAGATCCGCCGTATCTCCAACCTGCTGGAGGAGCGTCCGCGTCTGGGCGGCTCCGACCTGGTGGAGAACGAGCGCCATATGCTGCAGGAGATCGACGCCCTGGTGCGTACGAGCCCCATCGCGCTCAAGAAGCCCACGCCGGTCGAGGAAGCCGATACCATCATCGACATCTTCGATAACACGCTGTTCGACGTTATCCCCGTTATCTATCGTCGTTTTGACGATTGGGTGCTGGGCGACAAGGCCGGTACTGTGCCGCCGCTGTGCCCGGCGTTCTTCCATCCCGGCAGCTGGATCGGTTCCGACCGCGACGGTAACCCCAACGTCACCGCCAAGGTGAGCCGTGAGGTCGCCGCCAAGTACTTTACGCACATGGTGCTCAAGCTCGAGGACAAGTGCCGCCACATCGGCCGCAACCTCACGCTCGAGGCTACCTACAGCAAGCCGTCGGCCGAGCTCATTAACCTGTGGAACCATCAGGTCGAGATGAGCCCTCGTTACACGGCCCGCGCCGAGCTGATCTCCGAGCACGAGCCGCATCGCGCCGTCATGCTCGTCATGGCCGACCGCCTGAACGCCACCGTCCGTCGTATCACCGACACCATGTACCACAGCGCCGATGAGTTCCTGGAGGACCTGCGCGTCGTCCAGCGCTCGCTGGCCGCCTGCGGTGCCGTCCGTGCTGCCTACGGCCCGGTCCAGACCATCATCTGGCAGGTCGAGTCCTTCGGCTTCCATATGGTCGAGATGGAGTTCCGTCAGCACTCCGTGGTGCATGCCCGCGCCCTTAAGGATATCCACGAGAACGGTATCCATGGCGACCTGCAGCCCATGACGCGCGAGGTCATCGATACCTTCCGCGCTATCGGCTCCATCCAAAAGCGCTACGGCAAGAAGATGGCGCACCGCTACATCATCTCGTTTACCAAGAGCGCTCAGCATGTGGCCGACGTCTTTGAGCTGGCGCACCTGTCCTTTGCACACGAGGAGGATGTCCCCGAGCTCGACGTGATCCCGTTGTTCGAGCAGCTCGAGGACCTCGAGGGCTGCGTCGACGTGCTCGATCAGATGCTTACGCTGCCCGTGGTGCAAAAGCGCCTTGCCCAGACCAACCGCCGCATGGAGGTCATGCTGGGCTATTCCGACTCTTCCAAGGATGCCGGTCCTACCACGGCCATGCTCGCGCTGCACTCCGCGCAGGAGCGCATCGCCAAGTGGGCAGAGAAGAACGATATCGACCTGGTGCTCATGCACGGTCGCGGCGGTGCCGTGGGCCGTGGCGGCGGCCCGGCCAACAAGGCCGTGCTGGCGCAGCCCAAGGGTTCGGTCAACTGCTTCTTTAAGCTTACCGAGCAGGGCGAGGTCATCTTTGCCCGTTACGGTAACCGCACGCTGGCTCAGCGCCATGTTGAGTCCGTTGCTGCCGCAACGCTTTTGCAGTCGGCCCCGAGTGTCGAGAAGACCAACACCGAGACCACGCAGAAGTTCTGGGATATGGCCGAGAAGCTCAACACCGCAAGCCACGAGCGCTATCTGGACCTGCTGAACACCGAGGACTTTACGCCATGGTTCTCGACCGTGACGCCGCTGACCGAGGTCGGTCTGCTGCCGATCGGCTCGCGTCCCGCCAAGCGCGGCTTGGGTGCCAAGTCGCTCGACGACCTGCGTACCATCCCGTGGATCTTCAGCTGGAGCCAGGCGCGCATTAACCTGGCCGCTTGGTACGGTCTGGGCACCGCCTGCGAGCAGCTTGGCGATCTTGACCAGCTCAAGGCTGCCTACCAGGAGTGGCCGTTCTTCCGCACCTTTATCGACAACATCGAGATGTCGATCGCCAAGACCGACCAGCGCATCGCCAAGATGTATCTGCACCTGGGCGATCGCCAGGATCTGTCCGAGAAGGTCTTCACCGAGATGCAGCTCACGCGTAAGTGGGTCCTTGCCATCGTCGGTGATGAGTGGCCGCTGCAGCGTCGCCGCGTGCTCGGTTGCGCCGTCCGCGTGCGCAACCCCTACGTCGACGCCCTGTCCATCGCCCAGGTCCGCGCCCTTCGCGAGGTGCGTATGAACCAGGACGAGATGGCCGAGGAGAAGAAGGCCGAGTACATGAGCCTGATTCTTTCGACTGTGACCGGCGTCTCGGCAGGATTGCAGAACACGGGGTAATCGATAGCCCTGT
>CAUFRO010000067.1 GCA_959027945.1 uncultured Collinsella sp. | reverse complement strand
TGGTGGCTGCGTTCCGTCATGGGTGGCTCCTCGTCCAACGTGTGCTACGTCAACAACAACGGCAATGCCAACTACAATTCGGCGACGAACACCTGGGTTCGCCCCCGCCCCGGATTCCCTTACTGCCAGACCGAGTAGGCCAGCGGGCCGAAAGCAGAGCGCGGAGAGGAAGGAGGGCGCGACCATCGGGCGCGAGCCCGTAAATACGCACCCCGCGAGGGTGGCCGGACGCTGCTTGCATGGCGCGGCGCTCCGTGGCTTCGCCGCGTTTCATGGCCATACCTCAAGCGGCTGTCAGAGCCACATTGCAAGCCGTGCGGGGTGCCTTCTATGAACTCGGAGCAAAGGCGGGCCGCACGCCGGAAGCGTCGCGAGGAGAAGCGCGCCAGGGCCAAGGCCGAGCGCGTCAAGGCGTGCACCCTTGAGACGGTGGCCGACCTCAACAGCCTGTGCAAGGCTTCCAAGCAGGCCGCGCGTGGCGTCATGTGGAAGGCCTCGACGCAGCGGTACATGAAGGACTACCTGCGAAACGCCGTGAAATCGCGCCAAGACCTTTTGGAGGGCCGCGACATATGCCGGGGTTTCATCCGCTTCGACCTGTGGGAGCGCGGCAAGCTGCGCCACATCAGTGCAGTGCACTTCCCCGAGCGCGTGGTGCAGAAGTCGCTGTCCCAGAACGCCCTCGTGCCCGCGATAGTCCCCACGCTCGTATCCGCGAACTCCGCCAACATCAAGGGGCGCGGCACCGACTACGCCCTTAAGCTGCTCAAGCGCCACCTGGCCGACCACTGGCGGCGGCATGGGCGCGAGGGCTACATACTGCTGGGCGACTTCTCCGACTACTTCGCGCGCATTGCCCACGAGCCGGTCAAGCGGCAGGTGGCCGACGCGCTGCTCGACCCGCGCGTGGTCGCCCTTGAGCACCGCCTGATAGACGCGCAGGGCGAGGTCGGCCTGGGCCTGGGCAGCGAGCCAAACCAGATATGCGCGGTGGCGCACCCCAACCACATCGACCACTACGTGGCCGAGATGCTGCGCCCCGAGGCCTACGGGCGCTACATGGACGACTTCTACCTGATCCACGAGTCCAAGGAGTACCTGCAAGTGTGCCTTCTGCTGATAGAGCACGAGTGCGCGAAGCTCGGCATCGCGCTGAACCCGCGCAAGACCCGCGTGGTGAAGCTGACGCGCGGCTTCACGTGGCTAAAGAAGCGCATCTTTTACACCGAAACGGGCCGCATCGTCATGAAGCCGTGCCGCGACTCCATCACGCGCGAGCGACGCAAGCTGAAGAAGATGGCCCGCATGGTGGCCGAGGGGGTCATGACGCCCGAGCAGGTGCAGCAGAGCTACCAGAGCTGGCGCGGCGGCATGGCTCACTTGGACGCGCACCGCAGCGTGCTGGCCATGGACGCGCTGTACCGCAGCCTGTTCGAAAATCTCGCGGGGGGGGGTTGCTCAATGCAACCAAGCCCGAGAGACGATTCGGGCGGAACGCCCTCGCCATAGCGGAAGGGCGGCAACTCAAAACGGCGGCCTAGACGGGTCGAAAACGAAATAACCAAGACAGCGAAGGCGTGCTGCGGCGCGCCTTCTTTCTTCGCGCCCGCCCAAACGGCCAGGCAATCTCACGGCGCTAATACGATGGCGGCACATTCCCCGATAAGGAAGGAGTCCGCATGGACACTGAGGAAGACATGCCGCGCCCCGACGAGCTTCGAGACGGCACCCTGGCCGAGGTCAACGCCCTGCGCGACCTGCTGTCGCAGATCGGCGACCCCGACGCGGCGCACGACGCGGGCGTTATCGACGATGACGAGTACGTGGAGCGGAAGGCGCGAAAGCTCGCCTATACCTCCGCGCTCGCCGCCTACGCCAACGGCGAGTTGCCCGACCTCCCGGCGCTGCTCGAACAGATGCGCGAGCAGGCGTCCCAGCCGACGCAGACCGAGACCAACACGGCGAACATCGACTACCTGCTCATGACCGTGGGAGGTGACCAGTAATGGCTACGAAGAAAACCGTTGAGCATTCCAAGCACTTCGCGAAGGTCAAGAAGTACTACGACAAAGACCTTTGGAGCAAGGCGCGCGTCTACAAGGCTGTCGAGTGCAAATGGATTACCGCCGACGAGTACAAGGAAATTACCGGCGAAGAGTACACGGGGGCTTAGCGTGAACGACCTCGTGTACACCGTGGCGGTCACCGCCATCGTGTCTGGCCTCGTCGGCTCCGTGGTATCCGCCTTGGTGGCGGCACTCAAATCGCAAGGACGCAAGGCTGTCGAGCGCACCGAGGCGGAAAAGGCGACGGACGAGGCCTTGAGGATGGGGGTTCGTGCGCTGCTTTGGCGCGAGCTGAAGAACATCCATGAGCAGGCAGTCCGTCAAGGCGGCTTGACGGTTGCAGACCGCAAACACCTCGAAAACGTCTACGCCGCCTACCACGGGCTGGGCGGCAACGGCACCGGAACGCGTCTCTACGAAGACGCCATGAAGATGCCCGTAATCGACTAAAGGAGCAGACCATGACCACGATCCAGGCGGCTCTCGCCGTTATCTCTTCCGTAATCCTTCCGTTCATCATCCAGGCAATCAAGTCCGAGGCCATGGGCGGCAACGCCGCGCGTTGGCTCGCCATCGCCGCTTCGGCGCTCTTCGGCGCCCTAACCGCAATGGCCAACGGAATCCCGACCGACCCCGGCGCGTGGGTCACCGCGATCTTCGCCTGCGTAGGCGGCGTGCAGGTGGCATATGCGGCCTTCAAGGCGGTCGGCGTGACCGACAAGTGGCTCGACGCACTGCTTGCCATGGGCGCTCCGAAGAAGGACGACTAGGAATGGGCGGCAAGCGCCTCGTACGCATCGCCGCCACCGTCTCGCTGCTGGCCCTGCTCGCCGCCTTCGCCGACGTGGCGCTTATAGCCTCTAACGTGCCGAAGGTGCCGAAGGAGGAGCCTTTGCCCGTCATCTATGACAAGCCGCTCGACAAGCCCGCCGAGGTGCCCGTCTACCTCCAAGCAGACGAGCGCTGGGGCGGGCTTTCGTATGCGGGCGAAGACCTGGCCGCTGCCGGCTGCGGCCTCACGTGCGCGGCCATGGCGTGGGAATGGCTCTACGGCCAGACGTGCACGCCGGAGCAGATGCTGGGATTCGTTGGCGAATCGTGCCTCACGGACGGCGTGAACGACATGGAGAAGTTCTGCCGTTGGATGAACGCGAACGACCAGGCTTTGGACTACACGCCTATCCACGACAACGCTGACGACGCCTTGGACGAGGCGGCTGGCGGATGGATGGTGTTTTGCAGCCTAACTGGCCAGCTCCGCGACGGCGGCAAGAGCTACGGCGGCCACATCGTCCTGCTCTGCGGGTGGGACGGCGAGACGGCGACCTTCCACGACCCCTACGAGGGCGTGGTGCGGCTGAGCCGCGAACGGTACGAACAAGTTGATTGGGCTTATTTCATAGCGATAGGGAGCGCTGAATAGAATGAACGGAATCGACATCAGCAATTGGCAGAACGGCATCAACCTCGCGGCTGTCCCGTTCGACTTCGTTATCTGCAAGGCTACCGAGGGCACGCGCTACGTGTCGCCAGACTGTGACCGCCAGATTCAGCAGGCGATCGGCCTTGGCAAGCTCGTGGGCGTGTACCACTACGTCAACGGCGGCGATGCCGAGGCGGAGGCCGAGTACTTCCACGAGCACTGCAAGGGCTACGTCGGCAAGGCCGCGTTCTTCATCGACTGGGAGGATCAGGGCAACAAGGCATGGGGCGACACGTCCTACCTCAAGGCCATGGCCGAGCGCCTGGCCGAGCTTCTTGGCGTGAGCGTGGATCGCATCGGCATCTACGCCAGCAAGAGCGTCTTCCCGTGGAACCTCACCGACGCCAAGACGTGGGTGGCGCAGTGCGCCGACATGAACGCCACGGGCTACCAGGACGCACCTTGGAACGAGGGCGCATACGACTGCGCCATCCGCCAGTACTCCTCATGCGGGCGCTTGGACGGCTGGGCGGGCAACCTCGACATCAACAAGTGCTATATCTCCCGCGCGGAGTGGGAGGCCATGGCTGGCGGCTCCAACGGCGATCCCGACTCGCTTATCCACGGCATCGACGAGACGCCAACGGCAGACCTCACGGCGAAAGTGCTCGCTGGCGAGCTCGGAGACGGCGACGACCGCAAGTACGCGCTGGGCGACCGCTACCAGGAGGTGCAGTCGCTCGTGAACCACATCCTCACGGCATCCGCCGAAGATCTGGCCGCTGAGACATGGGCGGGCGATTACGGCAACGGCAGTCGCCGCAAGGCCGTGCTGGGGCCGCGCTACGATGAGGTCATGGCGGTGATCAACGGCCAGACCGAGACCGAGCAGGTGTACGTGGTGCAGAGCGGTGACACGCTTTCAGCTATCGCCGCCAAGTACGGCACGACTTATCAGGATCTCGCCGCCAAGAACGGCATCTCAAACCCGAACCTGATTTATCCCGGCATGCGCCTGGTTGTTTCCTAGGCCGCTCGTGGTATCCTAACGAAAACGATTGTGCCGACTGCGCACACCTCGGTTCGAGGAGATGCGCAAACGGTGCACCATT
>CAUFRO010000066.1 GCA_959027945.1 uncultured Collinsella sp. | reverse complement strand
GAGCACAACCTTGCCAAGGTTGGGGTCGCGGGTTCGAGCCCCGTTGTCCGCTCCAAACGCAACAGCCCGGCTACTACGGTAGCCGGGCTTTTTTGTATCCATCGCATGGGCTCGAACCCGAGAGGGAGCGAGCGTTAAGCAAACGCGGAGCGTTTGTAGCGAGCTGGCGAGGTCGCCGGCAGGCGGCCGAAGCCGGTGCGGATCCGCGAAGCGGATACGCGGACGCCCCGTTGTCCGCTCCAACTATCTTACGCGGTTCTAACGAACCGCGTTTTTTGTTGACGCTGCGCGAGCCCCGGGCACCCCATCTTGCCCCTCAATCGTCGGTCGCGTACATAAAGTACGCTTCCCTCCTCTTTCGCGGCAACCTGGGGCACCCGGAGCCCGCTCGCTGTCGTGGCCGGGAAAGTGGGTCTTCCGTTCTTTTCACTAATCGGTCGATTCGTCCCAGGAGGCTTGAACCCGAGAGGGGGCGATCGTTTTGGGGCGTGGCTGTGGCGTTGTTTGTCGCGAATGTCCGCTTTGGGCGTATCATCGTGGGCATCTCGCATAACCTCGTTGCAAGGGAGATACGCCCCATGGCTACAGAAAAGTCTTCTTCGCGCTCATGGATGTCCGATGCCGCGATCTATCAGATCTACCCGCGCTCGTTTAAGGATTCGACTGGTTCGGGTCTGGGCGATATCGCGGGCATTACCCAGCAGATGGACTATCTTGAGCGACTGGGTATCGAGGCCATCTGGCTGAGCCCGTTTTATCCATCGCCTCTTGTCGATGGCGGCTATGATGTGGCGGACTACTGCGATGTCGACCCGCGTCTCGGCTCGCTTGACGACTTCGATGACATGATCGCTGCGGCTCACGCGCGCGGCATCAAGGTCATCGTCGACATCGTGCCCAACCATTCATCCAACCAGCACCCCTGGTTCAAAGCCGCTCTTGCCGCCGGCCCCGGATCGCCCGAGCGCGCCCGTTATATCTTCCGCGATGGTCGCGGCGAGCATGGCGAGCTGCCTCCCACCAATTGGAATGCCAACTTTGGTGGCCCCGCATGGACGCGTGTTGCGGACGGTCAGTGGTATCTGCACATGTTTACGCCCGAGCAACCGGACTTTGACTGGTCATGCCCCGAGGTTCATGCGCTCTTTTGCGACGTCCTGGCGTTTTGGAGCGATCGAGGCGTCGACGGCTTTCGCATTGATGTGGCGCAGGGTCTCGCCAAGGATCTCGACCGCGATGACCTCGACCGGTGGCATCTCGCCGAGGGCGATGACATGGTTGACGACGGCACCCATCCGCTGTGGGACCGCAATGAGGTCCACGAGATCTATCGCGAGTGGCGCCGCGTGTTCGACCGCTATAATCCGCCGCGCAGTGCCGTTGCCGAGGCGTGGGTGCTGCCCGAGCGCCAGTATCTCTATGCGCGTCCCAGCGAGCTTGGCCAGACATTCAACTTTGAGTTTGCCAAGGCCACTTGGACCTATGATGACATGCACACTGCAATCGAGAAGGGCTTGAAGGCAGCCGTCGAATCCGATTCCGCCTCGACCTGGGTACTCTCCAACCACGACGTGCCGCGCGTGGCGACACGCTATGCCCTGCCGCAAATCAAGGCGACGCGCTACCACCAGATTACGCTCGACTGGCTCTTACGCGACGGGTTGTCTTATGACGAGGACCGTGAACTCGGCGAGCGCCGCGCGCGGGCGGCCCTTTTGCTTGAACTGGCGCTTCCGGGCTCGGCATACGTGTATCAGGGTGAGGAGCTCGGCCTTTTTGAGGTGGCTGACATCCCGTGGGCTGCACTCGAAGATCCTACTGCGACCAATACGCGCGGACCGAAGCGTGAGAAGGGGCGCGACGGCTGCCGTGTGCCCCTGCCGTGGGTGGCGGCGGACGATCCCGCGCAGGGCGGATCGTTTGGGTTTTCGCCGGCGGACGCCGATGCGGCGCCCCATCTGCCGCAACCTGCATGGTTTTCCGATTACGCTGCCGATAGGGAAGAAGCGGACCCGACATCGATGCTTGCGCTCTATCGTGACGCCCTCTGGCTTCGGCGCAAGCTGCGCGGTTGCGCCAACGATTTTGCGTGGCTCGATCTTGACGGGCGCACCGGTCTTGCGGATGGTGCCGAGGGCGCCGAGGGCGGCGTCATCGCCTATCGCCGCGACAACGGCTGGGCGTGTGTGACGAACTTCGGCGCAGCAGCCGTGGAGCTGCCGGCGGGCAGGGTCCTGCTCACCTCATCACCGCTTGCAGACGGCAGGCTCGCGCAGGACAGCTCTGCCTGGATCATGCTCGGTGAGATGTAGGGGTCTCTTGCGGCGAGATTGCGTTTGCCCGCGCCTTCCGTGGTGGCTGATGTCTTCGCGAGGTTCGCGAGGGCGTTGCAAAACTTTTTAAAAAAGTTCTTGCATAGGATGCGGGCATCACGTAAGATTAATCCTCGTAAGCGGACATGGCTCAGTTGGTAGAGCACAACCTTGCCAAGGTTGGGGTCGCGGGTTCGAGCCCCGTTGTCCGCTCCATTTGGGCGTTTAGCTCAGGGGGAGAGCGCTTCCCTGACACGGAAGAGGTCAGAAGTTCAAATCTTCTAACGCCCACCAAATGTTCGCAGCTCAGAGGCTATGTCCTCTGGGCTGTTTTGTTTTGCTACCAAGCACGCCGTCAAATATGCCACCAAATATTGATCCAAGGTCCCCGTAGAGGTGCCGGCAGATTGCATACGTCCTGGCCGACCGTGACCGCAACATGTTGGTCAAGCATAATCTTTTGGATTCTTTTGGCGTGAGCGGCTTGGTTTTGGTAGGATTTGTCAGCGGCTTGACTAAGGGGGTTTTATAACTGCCATGCAGGTAGCCGTGTTGGTAACGTTTTACCGACTTCCCAAGAACCCCTCATTTTTAATGCGTCTGCAAAATGACTAATTGCTTTGACCTGCTGAAACACTATATGTTGTGTTTGACCTAAAAAAAGAATACAGGATATAGATGCCTCTTTGTCGTATGATAGATGGCGGACAGAGAACGAGAACCTTATTCGCCCCATTTGGATAGATCTTTGAGCCCCTTGATTGGCTGCGAGGATTGTCCGCATGAGGGACTATGGTTATCGAGAACACAGATTGCGCGACGGCGCCGCAAGACAGGGGCACGCCCTGCCGGGCATCGTTTGGCTCTGAAGCGCAATGAGACTACGACGCGAAAGAGGCAAGAGGATGAAGATCATCAAGCGCAGCGGCACCGAGGTTGTCTTTGACATCGATAAGATCGTCAATGCCATCCGTGCCGCAAACTTGGAGGTCGAGGAGAGCTCTCGTCTTACCGACCGCCAGGTGGTTTACGCGGCACAAAACGTCGCCGAGGCATGCGAGAACGCGGGCCACACTGTTTCGGTCGAGGAGATTCAGGATTTGGTCGAGGACGAGATCATGCGTCTCGACTGCTACGAGGTTGCCCGCCACTACATCATCTATCGCTATGTTCAGAGCCTGAAGCGCCAGAAGAACACGACCGATGACAAGATCCTGTCGCTGATCGAGTGCAACAACGAAGAGGTTAAGCAGGAGAACTCCAACAAGAACCCGACCGTCAATTCCGTTCAGCGTGACTACATGGCCGGCGAGATCTCCAAGGACCTGACCCAGCGTGTGCTGCTGCCCCAGGAGATTGTGGATGCTCACAATGAGGGTCTGATTCACTTCCATGATTCGGACTACTTTGCCCAGCACATGCATAACTGCGACCTGGTGAACCTGGAGGATATGCTCCAGAACGGTACTGTTATTTCGGGCACGCTGATCGAGAAGCCGCACAGCTTCTCGACTGCCTGCAACATCGCGACGCAGATCATCGCTCAGGTTGCTTCCTCCCAGTACGGTGGCCAGTCGATTTCGCTGACCCATCTTGCCCCGTTCGTCGAGGTGAGCCGTCAAAAGATTCGCGGCGAGGTCGCCCGCGAGCTCGAGGAGCTTGGCGTTTCCGCATCTCCCGAAAAGGTCCGCGAGGTTGTTGAGGACCGCCTGCGTGACGAGATCCGTCGCGGCGTTCAGACGATTCAGTATCAGGTCGTGACCCTTATGACCACGAATGGCCAGGCGCCGTTCGTGACGGTCTTTATGTATCTCAATGAGGCCCGTACGCCCCAGGAGAAGCACGACCTTGCCATGATTGTG
This sequence comes from uncultured Collinsella sp., assembly GCA_959027945.1. Taxonomy (GTDB): domain Bacteria; phylum Actinomycetota; class Coriobacteriia; order Coriobacteriales; family Coriobacteriaceae; genus Collinsella. The sequence continues at coordinate 1,268 of CAUFRO010000066.1, read as the reverse complement.
GAGGAGACGCTTCGTCAGCGCTATGAGGGCGTTAAGAACGAAGCCGGCGTGTGGATTACCCCGGCGTTCCCCAAGCTCATCTACGTGCTCGAGGACGATAACGTTCACGAGAATTCCCCGTACTTCTACCTGACCCAGCTGGCTGCTAAGTGCACCGCCAAGCGCATGGTGCCCGACTACATCTCCGAGAAGAAGATGCGCGAGCTCAAGCTGTCGAAGGGCGAGACCGCGGGCAACGGCGACTGCTATACCTGCATGGGTTGCCGCAGCTTCCTGACGCCCGACCGCTCCGGTAACGGATTTAACAACGTGGCCAACGCGCTGAACTATGACCCGAACAAGCCCAAGTACTACGGTCGCTTTAACCAGGGCGTTGTGACCATCAACCTGCCCGATGTCGCGCTGAGCTCGCATCAGGACATGGATAAGTTCTGGAAGATCTTCGATGAGCGCCTTGAGCTGTGCCACCGTGCCCTGCTGTGCCGTCATGAGCGCCTGATGGGTACGCTTTCTGACGCCGCACCGATTCTGTGGCAGTACGGCGCCCTCGCTCGTCTGAAGAAGGGCGAGACAATCGATAAGCTGCTCGTGGGCGGATACTCCACCATCAGCCTGGGCTATGCCGGCCTGTATGAGTGCGTCAAGTACATGACGGGCCACAGCCACACCGAGAAGGAGGGCACGCCGTTTGCCATGGCCGTCATGCAGCGCATGAACGACAAGTGCGCCGAGTGGAAGGCCGAAAGCGATATTGACTTCTCGCTGTACGGTACCCCGCTTGAGTCGACGACCTACAAGTTCGCCAAGTGCCTGCAGCGTCGTTTTGGCATCATCCCGGGCGTGACGGACAAGGGCTACATCACCAACAGCTACCACGTCCACGTGTCCGAGGAGATCGACGCATTCGACAAGCTCAAGTTCGAGGGTATGTTCCAGCAGCTTTCGCCGGGCGGTGCCATCTCCTACGTCGAGGTTCCCAACATGCAGGACAACCTCAAGGCTGTCATTCGCGTGATGCAGTACATCTACGACAACATCATGTACGCCGAGCTCAACACCAAGAGCGACTACTGCCAGGTGTGCGGCTACGACGGTGAGATCAAGATTGTCGAGGATGACGGCAAGCTGGTGTGGGAGTGCCCCAACTGCGGCAACCGCGATCAGGAGAAGATGAATGTCGCCCGTCGTACGTGCGGCTACATCGGTACTCAATTCTGGAACCAGGGCCGAACCGAGGAGATCCGCGACCGCGTGCTGCATCTCTAATA
>CAUFRO010000065.1 GCA_959027945.1 uncultured Collinsella sp. | reverse complement strand
GGATCGAGCGGGCTGATCATACCGGCGTCCATCACCGGGCCGTTGAGCCAGTCGAACAGGCCCTGCCAGTACTCGCTGCCCACCAGCACGAGCGGCATGCGCTTGACCTTGTGCGTTTGCACCAGCGTGAGCACCTCGAACATCTCGTCGAGCGTGCCAAACCCGCCGGGAAACACAATAGCGCCCGAGCTGTATTTGACGAACATGGTCTTGCGCACAAAGAAGTAGCGGAAGTCCATACCGAGGTTCACGTATTTGTTGAGCCCCTGCTCGTGCGGCAGCTCAATGCCCAAACCAACTGACTTGCCGTTGACGCTCGCCGCTCCCTTGTTGGCCGCTTCCATGATGCCGGGGCCGCCACCGGTGATAACCGCCACGCCGCGCTGGGCGATCTTGCGACCGACCGTGCGCGCCGCCTTGTAGAGTGGATCAGTTTTGGGCGTGCGGGCACTGCCGAAGATGGTCACCGCAGGCCCGAGCTCGGCAAGCGCGCCGAAGCCATCGACAAACTCGGCCTGAATGCGCAGTACGCGCCACGGATCGGCATGCAGCCAGTCGGTCGACTCCTCGGGCGCCAGCAGGTTGGCGTAGGTGTTGTCCTTGGGAATCATGGGGCCGCGCATGACCACGGGGCCGCGGCGGTACGTCTCGTCGTAGGCAGGCTCGCCCTCGACGTTCTCATTCTTAATCATGGGTACTCCTATCGAGAAAAAGAAAAACGGGCGGGGTCGACGCCATGCGTCAAACACCCGCCCAAGCATCAACTATTCGGTATGGTACCCACGACGAATCAAGCACTTGCAAGCTATCGGTCAGCGGTCGCGCAGCCGGTGTCAGCGAATGCGACGACCGGCTGGCGCTCGACCATTGCCGTTGCCCACGCTCTGCAAGCGCGTCTATCGCCCTTAGTAATCCACCGCGGCAGGGCTGTTCATCCAGTCGCTCACGAACGCGCCGTAACGGCCCTCGATAATGGCCTGGCGGGCACGCTGCATAAGGTTGAGCAGGTAGTAGATGTTGTGCATCGACAGCAGAATGCCGCCGAGCATCTCCTTCTGCGTGACCATGTGGCGAATGAGTGCGCGGCTGTAGCCGCCCGTGCACACCGGGCAGGTGCAGGTGGGATCGATGGGGCCGTCGTCGTGCGCAAAGCGCGCGTTGCGGAAGTTGAGGCGACCCTCGCTCGAGAACGCTGTGCCCATGCGGCCCGTGCGCGTCGGCAGCACGCAGTCGAACATGTCGATGCCCACACCCACACCGCGCACGAGGGTGGTCGGGTTGCCGACGCCCATCAGGTAGCGCGGCTTGTGCTTGGGCATGTACTCGCTCACAAGCGGCGCCAGCGTCTCGAACATGGTCTCGTGGTCCTCGCCCACCGAGTAGCCACCGATACCGTAGCCCGGGAAGTCGCCGCACTCCTCCAGATGGCGCAGCGAACGCAGGCGGAGGTCCAGGTGCATGCCGCCCTGAACGATGCCAAAGAGCGCCTGGTCATCGCGGGTATGCGCCTTATAGCAGCGCTCGGCCCACATGCTCGACAGCTCAACGGCGCGCTCGACGTAGGCGCGCGTGGCGGGATAGCCAGGGCACTGGTCCAGCTGCATGCAGATGTCGGAGCCAAGCTTCATGGCGATTTCCATGTTGTCCTCGGGCGTCCAGAACACGTGGCGGCCGTCGTAGTCGTTGACGATAAAGCGCACGCCCTCGTCGGTGAGCTTGACGGCATCGTTGTGGCTGAACACCTGGAAGCCGCCGGAATCAGTGAGGATGGGGCCGTGCCAGTTCATAAACTTGTGCAGGCCGCCCAGCTCGGCGATGGTGTCCTCGCCGGGACGCATGGACAGGTGATAGGTATTGGCAAGCACGATCTGGGCGCCGAGCTGTTTGACGGTCTCGGTAGGAATGCCCTTGACGTTTGCCTTGGTGCCCACGGGCATGAAGATCGGCGTCTCGATGTCGCCGTGCGGGGTGTGCAGCACGCCGGCACGCGCATGCGTCGTCGGATCCTCGGCGATCAGATCGAATTTAAAAAGGCTCTGGTCCATAAACTGGAACTCCTTGGTTGCGGTTCATACGCAAACCATTATACGGGCAACCCGCAAGAAGCACCGACTCGACAGAAACTGGTGCATTAAACGACCAGTCGTTGGGGACGTTCTTAAACGACTAGTCGTCGGGGACAATCTTCAGCGCCATCTTGCAAAGGAATGTCCCAATCTGCCGACACTTAGGGACTGTCCCCAAGTGCCGGCAAGAGCGTCCCTTTCGACTAGTCATTTAAGAACGTCCCCAATGACTGGCCAATAACTACTCCTACCGCGGTAACGCCGATGTTTTGGCAATGCCAGCGAGCGCCGCCCAGAGCGAACAAGTTGGCATGAAAAAGGCAAGGCATAGACCTTCTGGTCATGCCTTGCCTTTTGAATGACAAATTGTCGCTCTGGGCGGCGCGCAGCGTCGGCCCGTTACGGCGTTTGGTAAAACGCCGTAACCATTAAGGCCGCTGGCCCATGCCACCCTCGAGGGTGACGGTCTCGCCATTCATATACTTAAAGTCGGGGCCGCAAAGCTGAACGACCACGCGGCCGATCTCCTTCTCGACGTCGCCGTAGTGGCCCGCCGGCGGCATGTGGACGTTGGCCTTGAACGCCTCGGGATAGGCATCCTGGAAGTTCTCGAGCGCAGCAGTCCAGGCAAGCGGGCACACGATGTTGACGTTGATGCCGTCCTTGCCCCACTCGTTGGCGGCGACGCGGGTCAGGCCGCGGATGCCCTCCTTGGCGGCAGCATAGCTGCACTGGCCATAGTTGCCAAACAGGCCGGCGCCCGAAGCAAAGTTGACCACGGAGCCCTTGGTCTCCTTCAGGTGCGGATAGGCCTTCTGCATGTACAGGTAGGTGGCATACAGACCGGAGTAAATGGCCAGGTTAAACTGGTCCATGGTGTGGTCGGCGATGGTCACGCCCGAGGCACTGGCCTGAGCGTTGTTGACGACGGCGTCGATGCGGCCGAACTCCTCGATGGCCTTGTCGATAACGTTCTGCACGACGGCCTCGTTGTCCTGGCCGGCGGAGACATCGGCCTGAACAGGGAGAACCTTGACACCGTACTCGGCCTCAAGAGACTCCTTGGCAGCCTCGAGCTTAGCAACGTTACGACCGGTGATAACGAGGTTCGCGCCTTCCTTGGCAAAAGCGATATCGATGCCGTAGCCGATGGAGCCAGCAGAGCCGTCCTTAAGCGTGGCCTTGCCGCCGCCGGTGACGATCACGGTCTTACCAGTGAAAAGTCCCATACGAAGTCCTTTCAAAATCGCGACGGGCACGCCCGCCGACTGCGCGCATCCAAAATAAACGCGCCAAAAGCTGAAATGCAACTTTAGCGGGTTGAAGTAAAAAATAAAGACCGCGGCAGGCGAACGGCACAACGTCTTTCGGCGAAGGGAATGTCAAGTACAAATTGGATAGAGCGGCCGAGTTTTTGCTATCGACGCAAGTCATCGAACACGTTTTGAAACTTTGCTGCGGCGCGCGGGATGTCGGCGCGAGACTTTATCATAAGGTGACAAACAACGATGAGGAGCACATGCCTATGACAGACGAGCTGGACCCCCAGACTCAACAGCATATTGATGATTCTGCAGACACCATTGACGGCTGCGATACTTCTACCAGCAGCGATGGCGGCATTGATGCCGCTGTCGAGGAGGGTGCTGCGGGCGCAGACGAGGCCGCAGACGCAAATGTCGCCGCAGGGCAAGACAAAGAAGAACAGCTAGAGCAGTCGGACCCGAGCGATACTGAGCCCAAGGCTGAGAACGCTCCGCAAGCAACAGGCCCCATCGAGGTGTCTTCGGAAGAAGAGCTCGACGCCGTCATGGACTCCATGATGGATGCCGTCAAAGCGATGAAGAACGCTGTCGCCGATGCCGATGTCGACGCCGAGGAAGAGGAAGCCGCCGAGGCCGCCTCGACGTTTGTGCCCGGCGAGACCCCGGTTGCCGACCAGGGCAGCACCATGCCCTCGTTCCTGCAACTCGAGCACCCCACGATCGGCGCCGACGCGGTCGACCCGCACGCAGCGGGCTTTTCCGTGATCGAAGGCGGCACCGGCAATATCGCCGCGCCGCAGACTGCCGATGCGAATGCCGCCAAGGCCGCACACCCGACCACCTCGCATGCTCCCGCCACGAGCCGCGACCTGGGGAGCGCCGTCTCAAACACCGCTAACGCCGTGGGCACTTTTATCGCCCAGGGCGCGTCGGCCATGCGCGAGATGAATGCCGCCAAGAAGGCACTCGCCGATGCCCGCGCCCATTTAGCCGAGCTTGAGCAGCGCATCGCCGACCAGGCAGAGGAGCTCGAGACGCGCCAGGACATCGCAGGCCGCTACGATCAGATCATCGCCGACCAGCGCCAGGCAATCGCCACGGCACAAAAGACCGCTGCGGCAGGTGAAATTAACCGTGACGCCCATGCCGCCAAAGCGACGGAGCTCAAGGGCCAGCTCGAGCAAATGAAGGCAGAGGACGATGCGACCGAGCTCCGCCTGAAGGCTGCACTCGACGCCGTGGAAGCCCGCGAGGCGAGCTCGCGCGAGACCGGCAACCGCCTAGTTCGTCGACTCGAAGATTCCAAGCGCATCCGCGACAAAGTGAAGGCTGAGCGCGATACCGGTGTCGCCGCCGCACGACAAACTGCCGATGCTACGCGAGCACAGCTCGAAACCTTGCGCCGCGAGTATGCCGAGCTGCAGCGCAACCCTTCGGCAAATCCCGCCAATTACACCGTGCGTACCAGCGAGTTGTCTATGCAAATCTCCGACGCCGCCGACGCCCTCCGCAAGGCCGAGGAAGACATTCCGCGTGTGACCGCCGATCTTGAGCATTCACTTGCCGCCGCCGAGCAGGCCGTCGAGCAGGCACAGGCCCCCATCGCCGACGCTAAACGCGCGCACCAGGCCGTAACGGCTGAAGCAGATGCCGCGCGCGACGAGCTGCAGTCCGCAAAAACTGCCGCCGCGACGCGCCAGCGCGAGCTGCGCGAAAAGATCGCCACACAGGACAAGGCACGCCGCGAGCAAGAGCAGGACATCGCAAACGCCCGGGCAGATGCCGCGCATGCGCAGTCGATTATCGAGCAGGCGACCGAGGTGCACGACCATCCCGAGATCACCGAATCGCTCGCCGGGTCCTTGGCACGCGACAAGGCCGAGCATAACGAGACCGAGCGCGAAGTTGCCCAACTCGAGGCCGCCGAAGACGACGTGCGCAAGCGAACCCGCGACTCACGCGTCAAATTCACCGGAGCCATCGTCTGCATTGTCGCCATAATTCTGGTGATCATCCTGATCTGGCTGTTCGCGAGCAAGTAAACCAGCTGCCAAAAAACGCCCCAACGCAGTTGCGGTGAGATAGTTCCTGTTTAGCCCTCAAAAAGGCCAATTCAAGAACTATCTCACCGCAACTTATTAGATTGATGCAAGGAAGTCGTTGGGGACGTTCTTAAACGACCAGTCAAACAAGAACGTCCCCAACGACTAGTCAAGAGATTGGCGCAAGGACTGTCCCCAGGTGCCGGCACAGACGATATGAGCAGGACATAAAAACATTGAGAGCCCCTGCTGCATGAAAGACCG
>CAUFRO010000064.1 GCA_959027945.1 uncultured Collinsella sp. | reverse complement strand
GCTTGTTCTTAGCTAATTGAGACAGGGGGGCCGTGTTATGGCTTCAGATGCAAAAAAGATTCTGCTGGTCGAGGATGAGAAGGCAATCCGCGACGCTGTCGCTGCCTATCTCGAGCGCGAGGGCTATTGGGTTGTGGGCGTGGGCGACGGCCAGTCCGCTATCGAGGAGTTCGAGAAGCATCAGTTCGACCTGGTCGTGCTCGACCTCATGCTCCCTAAGATCCCCGGCGAGCGCGTTTGCCGCACCATTCGCGACACCTCGGATGTCCCCATCATTATGCTGACGGCCAAGGGCGAGATCGAGGACCGTATTATCGGCCTCGAGCTCGGCGCCGACGACTACCTGATCAAGCCGTTCTCGCCGCGCGAGCTTGTCGCGCGCGTGCGCGCCTTGTTCCGCCGTGCCCACCAGGCCGATGAGCCGGCCGTCGAGGTGCTCGACTTTGGCGATTTGGTCATTGACATCTCGGGCCACAAGATTTTGGTCGAGGGCAAGGAAGTCGACCTGACGGCTTCCGAGTTCAAGCTGCTCACCACGCTTGCCCGTCACCCCGGCCGCGTCTACAACCGCATGGAGCTGGTCGAGAAGGTGCTCGGCTACGACTTTGAGGGTTACGAGCGCACCATCGACAGCCACGTGAAGAACCTTCGCGCCAAGCTGGGCGACGACCCCAAGAAGCCCAAGTGGCTCTACACCGTTCACGGTGTCGGCTACCGCTTCGAGGCTCCGACCAAGACCGATAAGTCGGACGAGAAATAAAGGAAATCACATATGACACCTGCGCGCTTTGAAATCGGGCAAAAGCATAAGCAGGAGAACGAGGCGGGTTCCAAGGCTAGTTGGAACACGCCTCGTTCCGATTCACGGCCAACGATGAGCTATCCCTCGCGCATGGCCCTGGCTTTTGCCCTGACATCGCTCATGACGGTATTGGTGCTGGTGGGCGTAGTCTCCGTTGTATGGGGCACGGTTTTTACGGATTACACGCGCTCCAATATTGTCGAAATCGCCAATTCCGCTGCCGAAAAGTTGGCAACGTCATATGAGGAAAATGGTTCTTGGACCGCGGGGGAGCTGCGTACGGTCGCGACATCGAGTTTGGTGTCCGACGATCTTGGTATGCAGGTTGTCAATAAAAAGGGCGTCATCGTCTACGACGACTCGTGGCCCTCGGCAAGCGCTACTGCCGATGTACGCGAAAATCAGGCGACGACCGACGGTACGAGCGGAAAGAAGGCATCGCACAGTCCAGTCTCGTCTGCTCCCACCGATTCCAATAGTGTTGCCAACGTTGAAATCGTGACGTCCTCCGGCGAGCACGTGGGTCAGGTCAAATTGTGGGCGATTGGCTCCGATGCCCTGCTCACCAGGGCAGATTCAGCATTCAGAGAGAAGACCTTTAACGCCATGGCCCTTGCCGCGGTTGTGGCCGTCTGCATCTCGGTCGTTATCGGAGCGCTCATGTCGCGCATGCTCACCAAGCCGATTCATCGTATTACCAGCACCGCCAAGCAGATTCGCGATGGAGACCTGTCCGCTCGTACGGGCTTGCGCGGCGATGATGAGATCGATCAGCTGGGAGAGACCTTCGACGAGATGGCCACCTCGCTCGAAAAGGATATGAAGCACGAGAAGCGCCTAACCTCTGATGTTGCCCACGAGCTGCGTACGCCGCTCATGGCCATGCTTGCAACGGTCGAGGCCATGCAGGACGGCGTGTATCCCACCGACGACGAGCATCTGGAGACGGTCGCTTCCGAGACGCGTCGTCTGGCCCGTCTGGTGCAGCAGATGCTCGACCTGTCGCGCATGGAAAACAGTACCGCGCCGCTCAACCTGGAGCCGGTGGATATGGTGCCGTTTGTGCGTTCGATTGTGAATGGCCAGGAGCGCCTGTTTGCCGACCGTGACCTGCGTTTGCGCTTTGCAGATGAGACGCAGGGCCATGATGACGTTGTCGAGGCAGATCCCGACATGATCACGCAATGCGTTATTAACCTCATGAGCAACGCCATGCGCTATACCCCCGAGGGCGGATGGGTCGTGGTGTCGGTGCTCAGCGACCGCAAACACGTCGATATTGCGGTCTCGGATACGGGCATCGGTATCGCCAAGGATGATTTGTCGCGCATCTTCGGTCGTTTTTGGCGTGCCGACGCCAGTCGCGCCCGCGAGGCGGGTGGCCTGGGCGTGGGCCTCGCCGTGACCAAGCAGATTGTCGAACGTCATCACGGCTACATATCCGTGGAGTCGGAGCTTGGAAAGGGTACGACTTTTACGATTCATCTGCCTCGCGAGCACACGGCGGACGCGGCATCTACTACAATGGAGCACTAGCTTTTCGCTATTCGGTGAAGGAGGGGTTTCGTCCCTGCCGCTCCGAGTTTGCGAAAACGTGCGGGAAAGAACCCGCATTACTGTCGTATTTTGGTAAGGAGTGACTCACGTGACTACGATGGAGCGTCGTCCGGATTCCCGTGGCAAGGTTCGTGATATCTACGATGCCGGTGAAAACCTGCTGATGGTCGCCACCGACCGCATTTCTGCGTTCGACTTCATTCTTCCCGACGAGATTCCGTTTAAGGGAGAGGTGCTCAACCGCATCTCGGCATTCTGGTTCGATAAGTTTGCCGACATCGTTCCCAACCATCTCGTCTCCATCGATCCGGCGGATTTCCCCGAGGAGTTTGCCGAGTATCGCGACTACCTCGCTGGCCGCGCCATGCTGGTCAAGAAGGCCCAGACGATTCCTATCGAGTGCATCGTCCGCGGCTATCTGACCGGTTCGGGCAAGAAAACCTACGACGAGAACGGCACCGTCTGCGGCATTCAGCTGCCCGAGGGCCTGACCGAGGCCTCCAAGCTTCCCGAGCCGCTGTTCACGCCGTCCACGAAGGCCGAGATCGGCGACCACGACGAGAACATTTCGTTCGAGCGCTGTTGCGAGATCGTGGGTGAGGATATCGCCACGCAGATTCGCGACCTGTCCCTCAAGATTTACAAGGCCGCTGCCGAGTATGCCGCGACTCGAGGCATCATCATCGCCGACACCAAGTTCGAGTTTGGTGTCATCGATGGCAAGGTCACGCTGATCGACGAGTGCCTCACGCCCGACTCCAGCCGTTTCTGGCCTGCCGCCAGCTACGAGGAGGGCAAGATTCAGCCCAGCTACGACAAGCAATTCGTCCGCAATTGGCTCAAAGCCAACTGGGATATGACGGGGGAGACCCCGCACCTGCCCGCCGAGGTCATCGATGGCACGTCCGAGCGCTATCGCGAGGCCTTCCAGATCATCACGGGCTCCCAGTTCACAAGTATGAAGGAGAACGCATAAGTGAGTACCCGTAGCGCCACGAACAAGCGCACGCAATCCCACGAAGTTACCGGGGTTGCGCGCAAGTCCGCCGCATCTGCTAAGCCCGCTCGCCAGGCAGCGAGCTCCGTTCGCGTCGTGCCGGCTTCGTCTAAGGCACGCCGCAAAGAGCTCGAGAAGGGTGAAAACCTGGAAGGCCTTTCCAAGGAGGAGAAGCGCGCCCGCAAGGCCAAGCAGCGTGCTCGCGAGGATCGTATCTATACGGTGTCGAATATTCTCCTCAAGCAGGATGAGGACTACACCAAGCGCCGCCGTATCTGGTGGGCCGTGCTCGCCATCGGCATGGTGCTCGTCGTGGCAATTTGGGCTTCGCTCTACTTCGCTCCCGGTGGCACGGTGTCCAGTCCCGTCCAGATGGTCGGCATCGTTTTGTCCTATGTCATCATTCTGGGTGACTTTATCTACGACTTCGTTCGTATTCGTCCCCTGCGCAACATGTACCGCACACAGGCCGAGGGCATGTCCGAGAACAAGCTCAACGCTCTTATCGAGCGCTCGGCTGCCGAGGAGGACAAGAAGGACTCCAAGAAGAAGTAGCGTTTGTATCCATACATATCGCTAAGATATAAGGCGCGTCGTTTTTGCGGCGCGCCTTTTTACTGTTCTATAGATAGATGGAGTGGCACATGATTCGAGCTGCCCTGACGGTCGAAGAAGCTCTGGAGGGCATGAAGGCCCTGGAGCCCAAGAATAAAAACTATGCGCGCCTGGTTGTCCGCAAGGGCGTAAACGTCAAGCCCGGCCAGGAGGTTGTCGTTCAGTCTCCGGTCGAGTGCGCGCCCTTTGCCCGCGTGGTGGTCGCGGAGGCTTATGCCGCCGGCGCTGGCCACGTGACGGTCATTTGGGCCGATGATGCCGTGACGAGGCTCACGTACGAGCATGTCGATAAAAGCTATTTTGAGCAGACACCCGAGTGGAAGCGCATGCAGCTGGATTCCTTGGCCCAGGATGGTGCCTGCTTTATCTTTATCGAGGGTGCGGATCCCGCGGCTCTCAAGGGTATCGATCCCGCCAAGCCCGCTGCAGCTTCTAAGGCAAGGAACACGCAGTGCAAGGTCTTCCGCCGTGGACTGGACTACAACATCAACCCGTGGTGTATCGCCGGCGCTCCGGTCGTGGCTTGGGCGCGCGAGGTGTTCCCGGGAGACGCCGATGAGGTTGCAATCTATAAGCTGTGGAATGCGATTCTGCACACCGCTCGCGCCGATGGCCAGGACCCGGAGAGCGACTGGGAGCTTCATGACGCGGCGTTCGAAAAGAACTTACGCTTCCTGAACGACAATCGTTTTGACCGGCTGCATTACACCTCGGCAAATGGAACCGATCTGACGATTGGCATGACGAAGGGTCACGAGTGGGCCGGTGGCAAGGGCAGGACGCCCGATGGACATCCCTTCTTCCCCAACATCCCCACCGAGGAGGTCTTCACCTCGCCTGATCGTATGCGTGCCGACGGTATCGTGTATTCGGCTATGCCGCTCATTCACCACGGTAACAAGGTTGACGATTTTTGGATTAAGTTCGAGGGCGGCCGCGTGGTGGACTACGACGCCCGCGTGGGCAAGGCAACGCTCGCAAGTATCATCGATACTGACGAGGGCGCTGCTCACCTGGGAGAGGTCGCGCTCATTTCCAAGAACACGCCGATCCGCGAAAGTGGTGTTCTGTTCTACGATACGCTCTATGACGAGAACGCTAGCTGCCATCTCGCGCTAGGTGTCGGTTTCCCCGAATGCATCGAGGGTGGGTATGACATGTCCAAGGAGGAGCTCCTGGAGCATGGTGTTAACGTCTCGAGCACGCACGTCGATTTTATGATCGGCACGGACGACATCGATATTACGGGCATTACGCCTGATGGACGTGAAGTTGTGATTTTCCAGAACGGCCAATGGAGTTGGGAATAGTCCCAGACCGTGGTACAATGCCACCCGCGGGCCGTTAGCTCAGCTGGCAGAGCAGGGGACTTTTAATCCCAAGGTCCAGGGTTCGAACCCCTGACGGCCCACCATAGAAAAGAAAGCGATCGACTCCGGTTGGTCGCTTTTTTATTGCCGCGACACGGGTTCGAACCCGTCGGGGCGCGGAGCTGAGTAAACGCGCGAGCGTTTGCCAGCGCAGCGCGCAAGGCGCGAAAGCGCCGCAGCGGCCGCCTGCGGAGCAGGCTGAACCCCTGACGGCCCACCATAGAATAGAAAAGCGACTGGCGGATGCCGGCCGCTTTTTTGTTACCGCGGCACGGGTTCGAACCCGTATCTATCTATATATAAGAACGCTTGGCGAACAAAACCCGCCTTTTACCGATGGGAAACAAATAACTGATGCCTTTGGAGTAAAGTAGCGCTCCAGAGATGACCGATGTCTCAATACTCATAAAACAGCTGGTCATCGCCAATATCAGAAGTCAATGCTTCAGTTTTAACCTCAGTGATGCGACTGAGGGACCTATTCATTTGTGAACAAAATATGGAGTGCGCGATTCCCGCCCACGGGGGCCCTCCGGTCTGGCAATATATCTCCTTGCCGCGCGGCCCGGTCGGACCG
>CAUFRO010000063.1 GCA_959027945.1 uncultured Collinsella sp. | reverse complement strand
AGGTGCGGGAACGGCCTATTTGCTCAATGTGTTCGGCTGAGATCGGAAATCAACCTACAGCTCGAGCTTGTGATCAGTAGCCATAGGTCTCCAATCGGTTGAGGTTTCGGTTGAGATACCCAAAGCCGCCGCAGTCTATGCGCGATCCATTGATGACGCGATGGCATGGACCAGAAACGCCGTGGCTCCGGTGCCGCAGGGCTTGTCGTAGTAGTCAACAAAGCGTTGATCGGCCAGATAGCCGTGGGCGAGGCCCAGGTATGCTTCGTCTTGGGGCTCGTGTCCCCAGTTAAGGCCAATCCATCGACGGTGCATTGCGACAAGCTTGCGGGCTTCGTTACTCTTTGGATCGTCGTCGCCCATGGCGATCGAGAGCTGGCCCAGAATAGCGCGTTCAAGTTCCTTCATGTCGTTCCATGTCTCGGGGCCCATGTCCAGCAGTGCCTCGTTTGCTGCATCAACGGCCTCGTCACCATAGCGCGCCCGCGCCTCGGCGCCGTAGCGCTCCTCGTTTTCCTGCACGGTACGCCAGCGCTCCAGTTGCGGCAGCACGGCGCCCATGAGCGAGACGGCTTCGTCGAGCGACATGCCGGTGTTTTGTGCCAGGCGCGGGGCGCAATCCTCAATCATGGCCTCCATCGTGGTCTCGTAGGTGTACTTGCCGTGGTCGTAGCACCACTTGCAGTAATGGTCGGTCGTGGCGCCCGTGGCGTCGGTGCCGCAGTCGTTGGGCGTGAGTATCATGCCGCAGCTCTGACAATAGTGCTCGGGCATTTCGAGCAGGTGAGACAGTGGCTCGCCGGTCACGGCGGCGATGAGCTTCATCATGTCGATGCCAGGGGTGACTTCGCCGCGTTCCCAACGGCTGACGGCTTGGCGTGTGACGAAGAGCTTGGCGGCGAGTTGCTCTTGGGTGAGGTGGTGGGCGCGACGGACAGCAACGAGCTTTTCTGCGAAGGCCATAACGGCTCCTTTCTGCTGGTTGATGGCTTAAGCATACGCGGTGGCTGGTGCCCTTCCAAGCAACTGTTGGTTGCACGACGGGGACCGCGATAAAGAATTGCGCGCAACACCCCACGCCCCCATGCCGTACAATGACCGGCATGGAACCTATTGCACACATACATACCGACCTGCCGCAGAAGTTCGGCATCCCACGCAACAGCTTTTTGGCGCCCCATCTGCAGGGACGCATCGTCTTTGAGCCGGAATTTGCCTCCAATGCAGCGGTTGAGGGCCTGGATTCCTTCTCTCACTTATGGCTGCTGTGGCGTTTTGAAAACGGAACGCCCGGCGGCACGGCTAAGGACATAGCTGCCGATGCCAAGTCGCAGGACAGGTCCGGCGCTAATGCCAAGTGGTCGAAAACCGTGCGCCCGCCGCGTCTGGGTGGGGCCGAACGCGTGGGCGTGTTTGCCACACGCAGTCCGTTTCGCCCTAATCCCATCGGGCTCACCTGCGTCAAGCTCAGCCGTGTCGAGCTCACCGACGACGGCCCCATCATCCATGTGCTGGGGGCCGACCTGCGCGACGGCACGCCCATCTACGACATTAAGCCCTACATTCCGTTTGCCGACTGTCACCCGGATGCGACGGGCGGCTGGATTGAGGACGCGCCGTGGCAAGAGCTCGACGTCGAGTTTCCGCAGGCGCTGCAGGATATGGTCCCGCCCGCAAAGCTCCCCGGCTTGGTCGAGGTCCTTCGCCAGGATCCGCGCCGCGCGGGCAGCAAACACGAGCCAAACCGCATTTACCATTTGGCTTACGCTGGGCTCGACATATCGTTTACGGTCGACGGAACCAGGTTGACGATAACCGCCATCAACGACGCGCAAGACTAACCGGCCATCCGTCCGTATCCGTCAAAAACAACGCCAAACCCCATGCCAAAACCGCCCGCGCTGGTGGACAATAACGCCTACCAAAACAATCCGCTTTGCACGGGAGCTCAGCATGAAATACGACTTTAGCTCGCTTATCGACCGCCACGGCATGGACTCCATCGCCGTTGACTCTTGGGGCGAGATCCCCGGTATGGCTCCGAACGCACCCGACGGGGGCTTCGACCGCATTCCCATGTGGGTGGCCGACATGAATTTTGCCACGGTGCCCACGGTCCAGGAGTACATCATTCAGCGCGCCCAGCACCCCATGTTTGGCTATTTCAATCCGCGCTCCGAGTACTTCGACCGCATCATCGAATGGCAGAGTCGCCGCAATGGCGTTGAGGGTCTGCGCCCTGAACATATCGGCTACGAAAACGGCGTGCTGGGCGGTGTCGTGTCGACGCTACGCGCGTATGTCCAGCCGGGCGATGCGGTACTGGTCCATAGCCCCACC
Source organism: uncultured Collinsella sp. (assembly GCA_959027945.1). Lineage (GTDB taxonomy): Bacteria > Actinomycetota > Coriobacteriia > Coriobacteriales > Coriobacteriaceae > Collinsella. The sequence continues at coordinate 3,664 of CAUFRO010000063.1, read as the reverse complement.
TACATTGGTTTTACCAAGTCTATAGAAGCCGCGGGCTATCGTATTGTTCACAGCCCGCTTAAGCTCGACGACCAGGGCGTGTGGCGTATGGACTTTGAGGACATGGAGCGCAAGCTCGCCCAAAACCACATCCATGCCGCGGTGTTCTGCTCGCCGCACAATCCCTGCGGCCGCGTATGGGAGCGCGACGAGATCGAGCGCGCCATGGACATCTATCGCCAGCACGATTGCGTGGTGATCTCGGACGAGATCTGGTCCGACATCATCCTACCGGGTCACAAGCATATCCCGACGCATTCGGTGAGCGAGGATGCCCGCATGCGCACGGTTGCCCTCTACGCACCCAGCAAGACGTTCAACCTGGCGGGCCTGGTCGGCAGCTACCACATCATCTATAACGAGACGCTGCGCGACCGCGTGTGCGCCGTGTCCAACAAGACCCACTACAACGAGATGAACGTCCTCTCCATGCATGCGCTTATCGGTGCCTACCAGCCGCAGGGCTACGAGTGGCTCGATGAGCTCAATGAGGTCATCGATGCCAACGTTGACTACTTCTGCGATTACGTTGACGAGCATTTTGCGGGCGTGTCCTATTCGCGTCCGCAGGGCACCTATATGGTGTTCCTGGACTGCACCGAGTGGTGCCTCGAGCATGGCCGCGATATTCAGTGGCTGCTCGACGAGGGGGCTCGCGTGGGCGTGGGGTATCAGGACGGCCGTCCGTTCCACGGGCCCTGCCACATTCGCGTGAATCTGGCGCTGCCGCTTTCGCGGGTAAAGGAGGCGTGTGAGCGCCTGGACCGCTACGTTTTTAATGCACGGTAAGTGAGCACTGCATGCGGGGTCTTCTGCCAAGTCGGCTGGAAGGCCCCGTGTGGTAAGGCATCTGTAACCATTGGGCGCAGACCTGCTGCGGAGGTTTATTTTTCCTGAATCTGCTTGCCGCAGAGATGCTCAATCGTAATCTCGTAGAGCTGGACGCCCTTAATGTCCTTGGCGATTTCCTCTTCGACTTCCTCGGCGGAAGGGTAGTACTTAAGGGCGAGCTGGCGGACTTTTTCTTCGATAAACGCGGGAGTGTCGTTCGCCAGGCGACAACGGCCAAAGACCACGGTACTCATAACGTAGGGAGCCCAGTCACCGTCCTGGTACCACTCGTTGCCGTAAACGGTAAAGCAGACCTTGTCATCGCGCTTGAGTGCGTCGACCTTGTGGCCAGCTTTGGCGCCATGGAAATAAATCTTGTCGTGCTCGGTGTCAAAGAAGTAGTTGACGGGAATGGCGTACGGGTAGCCATCGTCGCCGTTGACGGCAAAGACGCCGCGCTTGCAGGTAGCGAGCAGTTCGCGCGCTTCCTTGTCGGTGATGGCGCGTTTCTTTCGACGTAAGGGCCTAAACATCGTTGGTTTCCTTTCTGGTCGTGCGTGGTGGTTGAGCACAAACTATAGCGAAACGGGTCCGTTTTTCTTGATGCGGGCGAGTATGTTTTTGAGCTTGTTAAAGTCGAGCGGTTTGGACAGATGGGCGTTCATGCCGGCGTCGTGTGCCGCCTTGGCGTCCTCGGCAAAGGCATTGGCGGTGAGCGCGATGATGGGGATATCGGCTGCATCGGCCTTCTTACTCAGGCGAATCGCGCGGGTTGCCTCATAGCCGTCCATGCCCGGCATCATAATGTCCATCAGAATCGCATCGAAGCTGCCGGCGGGATGTGACAGGTACAGATCGACGACTTCGTTGCCGTTGGCGGCGCGGGTGACCACGACGCCCTCGGATTCTAGCAGCGCCTGGGCAATCTCGGCGTTCAATTCGTTGTCTTCGGCGAGCAGCACGTTCATGTTGGCGAGCGAGCAGTCGAGCGTACTCTCAACCGTATTCGCCCGCGCCTGGGGATTCTTGTCGATATCGAGCGGAATTTCCACGTAGAACGTGGTGCCCACATGGAACTCGCTGGTGACTTCGATGGTGCCGCCCATCAGTTCAATAAGCGACTTGACGATTGGCATGCCCATGCCGGTTCCTTGGAACTTGCTGCGCGCATCGTTACCTTCTTGGGCAAACGGCTCATAGATATGTTTTAAGAATTTGGGAGTCATGCCAATGCCGGTATCCGAAACGCTAAAGCAAAAGAGCGCGCGCCCGTTATCGAGTGGCTTGGTCTTTGAGCTAAAGGTGACGGAGCCGCCGCGCTTGTTGTACTTAATGCTGTTGTCTAACAGGTTGATCATGATCTGTCGGATATGGGTGGGACTGCCGACCATGTATGGCCCCGTGGCGTACGGCAGACTATTGTCCTGCATGGTGATGCCGTTACTGGACGCGCGGAGCTTGCACAGCACCAGCGTATCGTCACAGAGCTCTTTGAGGTTAAAAGGCGCATGCTCCAGTGTTAGCTTGCGGTCTTCGATTTTGCCCATCTCGAGGATGTCGTTGATCAGCGAGAGCAGGTGATTGGCGGCAACGCGCGCCTTGGCACGGCTCTCGCGGGCGACTTGCATATCGCCTTCCTTCAATTCTTCAATTTCGATAAGGCCCAGGATACCGTTGAGCGGCGTACGGATGTCGTGGCTCATGCGCGTGAGGAATGCCGTCTTAGCGGCGTTGGCAGCATCGGCTTTTTTGCGCTCGGTTCGAGCGCGCACGAGCGCCCAGATGAGCAGGACGATGCCGACCGACAACATACCGATGAGGGTAGCTGCAATGGCGGTGCGGTTGCGGTAAAGGAATTGAAGCGTGTTGGATTCCTGGGCCGTGTACGACGTGGAGGAGAAATTGCTTGCGGAGAGCGATTCTCCGGCATTGATGATGCCCTTGTTGATGATTCCCAACAGCTCGGGCTTGCCGCGCGACATCAAGCACGCGAGGTCACAGGTGTCAGGGAGCTCGACCGTCTCGCAGTCCTCGAGATCATAACGGTCACCGATGGTTTTTACGCGTGAACTGGGAGCGACGATGCAGTGTGCCGTTCCCTTCCTGAGGGCGTCGAACGCTTCATCGTCGGATTGGTATTCGGTTACGGTCGCTGTGGGGAACAGACTTTCAAGTGCATTTTTGTTGACAAACGATGATTTGGTGCAGGCGATGTTCTGAAGGTCTTTGTTCAGGTTGCTGCCGGTGTGGATGGCGGTGAGGGACATGGTCCCCAACGATACCGACTGCACAACGCCTGATTGCTCGGCGAACCAGTAATCTCGGTATGCCGGCAGCGCAACGTCTATGCTTCCCTCTGACAGGGCCTTTGACATCATCTTGTAGCTATCAAAGGCGACGGTTTTGACCGTAATGCCAAATTTATCGTGTAGCGTCGTCGCAAGCGATGTGAGCGAGCCTTCCATTTCGCCGTTTTCGTCTTCGTTGCAGTAGGGGAGTTTGCCCGTAATGTAGCCGAGCGTGATGGTGTTGTCATTTGCTTTGAGCCAGGAACGTTCGGGGCCGTTGAGCGATGATGAACCGCTGTTTTGGGCCGAGTAGTTAGATTTGACTTCGTCGATATAGCGTGGGTTGACGCGGGCGATTGCCGACATGGCGGCATTGATGTCGTCCATCAGGTCGGGGCGGCTTTTGGGGACGGCAAAATAGTAGTCGCTCGAACCAATGTAGAACATGGGGGGTTGATTTCCGATCTCAGCCGAACACATTGAGCAAATAGGCCGTTCCCGCACCT
>CAUFRO010000062.1 GCA_959027945.1 uncultured Collinsella sp. | reverse complement strand
TATCTGCCACAGATTGGATTCACTATCTAGCTCTCGATGTCCCCACATCCTTTAAAAAAGTTCTTAAAACAGCCTTAAAGGTGCTCTGGCTCGCGTTGACAGCGTAAAATACGCATGTTTGACTATGACTAAAGTGGATTTTAGGGGAGGGGTGCGCCATGGAGGTGCTGGTTGTTGGCAACACCGCATATGTTGACGATGACTTTTGTGCCAAGGCGTTCCCCGGGGACCATGTCCAGGTCGTCGCTGCCGCGGAAGCGCACCGCGACGAGTCATCGCCCCATGCCTCGTGGAAAGAGCTTCTGCAACACCTGGATCAGGCCTACGAGTTCGACCGCGTGGTCTACCTATCCAATTACCTTACCCCGCATACCGATACCGTGGGCGATATCGAGACGCTGCGCTCGGTCTTTCGTGCGTGCGCGGGTCGCCGGGTCCAACTGCTGTATTTAGCGGGGCCCGCGGGTGCCGAGGGTGCCGCCGATGCTGCGGGGCGAACGGGCAAGGGCATTATCGCGCACGCAGGCAACGACCTGTGCCGCTACTACGCTGCTCGCGAGGGCGTTCAGACCAAGATCCTGCGCGTGCCCTTCCTGTACACTGCCTCCGCCGCGCTGGAAGATCCGTTTTTGGTGCCGTTGTTCGATGCGTGCTCAACTGGATCGGTTGCTCTGCAGGGCGCGGAGGATGCGGCGTTTCCCCTGCTGTGTGCCGAGGAGCTTGCGGTGCTGGTGCGCCGCATCTTCGATAGCTGGGATGGTAACTTTGAGACGCTCGACGTTGCCGATACCTTCCATCACGCGTCAGGTGAGGTGGGCGAGGCCCTCAAGGCGCTGTTCCCAGGGCTTTCAGTTGCCTATGGCGATTCTGCCGGCTTCGCCCTGCCCGTCAGTGACGTCGTTCGCGTACGTTATGGCTGGTTTCAGCGCTATGACTTGCTGCGCGATCTTTCGACCATTCAAGCGCGTTGGGATGCTGGCCGCGCAAAGAAGGTCAACCCCTTGCGCGCCGCCATCGACCGCATCCAGATGTGCACGCTGCCTATTAAATGCCTAGAGACGGGCGTTGCCTGGGTTCTGTTCGAGGTACTGGAGCATTTGTTCTCCCAATCGGCCCAGCTCAACGTGCTCGATTATCGCCTGCTCTTCGTGGTGTTGATCGGCACGCTGTATGGCTTGGACTTTGGCCTGGTTGCGGCGCTGCTGGCGTCGGTGGGTTTGGCCGCGAGTTACTTTACTCAGTACGGCTATACCTTTCAGGGCCTGTTCTACGAGCCGTCCAACTGGCTGCCGTTTATTGCGTACTTTGTGGTGGGTGCCGTGTGCGGCTATGTGCAGCTGCGCAGCAGTGAAGCCATTAGGGCGGAGCGCGATCAAAACGAGCTCGTGCGCAACCGCAATACGTTCCTTACGCAGCTCTACCACGACGCGATCGAGGACAAGCGCGCGTACAGGCGCCAGATCGTGGGTCGCCACGACAGCTTTGGCAAGATCTTTGCCGTGACGCAGGAGCTCGACGTATTCAACCCACGCGACATCTATCGCAAGTGCTGTGAGCTTCTGGGCGAGATCCTCGAGAACGATTCGGTTGCGATCTACCATGTTTCGGGCGGGGCATTTGCACGCCTGGTGGCAGCAAGTCCCGCGATTGCCGAAGATGCCGCACGTTCGCTCACGCTTGAGCAGCTTGCACCTCTTTTGGGCGACGGGGGTCGTTCGAACCTGTGGGTGAACCGCGAGCTGACGCCGGGGCTTCCCATGTTTGGATACGCGATCGAGCGCGACGGGGCACCCGCCGTGTTGATCTTTGTGCGTCGTGCGGCCGAAAACCAAATGACCCTCTATTATCAAAACCTGTTCCGCATCTTGTGCGGCCTGGTCGAAAGCGCGCTGGGCCGTGCCTTTGACTATGAGGCGGTGGCGCAGGATAAACGCTGCGTTGACGGCACTTGCGTGCTCAAGCAGGCTGCCTTTGGCCAAGAGCTCGCGGCGGCGCAGGCGCTGGCAGATAGCAAGATGGGGAGTTTTTTGCTCCTGCGCGTGGTACCGGGCATGGAGCCTGTCGGCGAGCTGGTGGGCGCAATTGGGTCGGCAATCCGCGAGAGCGACGCGGCGGGCTTGGTCGACGGCGACGTGCTCTACCTGCTTATGCGCCAGGCAAAGGCGTGCGATCTTCCCATTATCCGCGAGCGCCTGAGCGCAAAGCAGATTGCGGTGGAGCCCGTCGATGGCGAGGACATCGTGGCGTTGCTGCAGCATATCTCTTACACCGGTGACGGTGAGGGGGGTGCCGCTTGATCTCGCTTGTCGTTGCTGCCGTCTTGCTGCTGATTCATGCGCTGGTTTGCCTGATGCTGTGGACGCTCATGAAGTTGGGCCTGCTGCCGGTGCGCGGGCACATGCTGGCTGTGATAGTGCTGGTGCCGCTGTGGGGCCCGTTGCTGGTGGTTCTGCTATCGGTCCGCAGCGCGGTGTTTGGCGAGGGGCTGAAAGAGTCTGCGCTGGAGTCGCTGCGCTTCAACGACGAGCTCCATCGCAGTATGTCGGTACCGAGTGGTGAGGACGATGCAGGCGTAGTGCCGCTCGAGGAGGCGCTCATCGTCAACGACCCGGCATACCGGCGCCGCCTAATGCTCTCCATGCTCACCGAGGAGCCCGACGCGTACCTGGCGCAGTTGCAGGCGGCTAAGCTTAACGACGACGTTGAGGTGGCGCACTATGCCGCGACGGCGGTGGCGCAGATCTCCAAGGAGTCCGACCTTAAACTGCAGCAGCTGGAGCGTGCCTTTAAGACGGACCCGAGCGCGCAAAACCTCAACGAATACTGCGATTTTCTTGGTGAATACTTGGGCTCAGGCTTGGCTGAGGGGCGCGTGGCTCAGATTCAGCGCCAACAGTACGCGCGCCTGCTTGCGCGTCGCTGCGAGCGCGAGGATACTCTTGAGCTGCGCATTCGATACGCGACGGCGCTGGCCGATGTCGGACAGATCGACGAAGCGCAGGCCGTGACCGACCAGCTGGTGCTCGACGTGCCCGAGGAGCAGGAGGTTTGGATGCTTTGCCTGCGCCTGGCCGTGATGCGCCGCGACGGTGACGAGGTTCACCGTGTGATCGATGCGATTGACAAGCAACATGTGTATTTGAGCGCCGACAACCGCGAAAAGTTGGCGTTTTGGCGCGACGGGGAGGAGGTCGGATGAGCGTGGCGCAACATATCCGCGACCGTGCAGTCCGCTTTCGTTGGATGGGACTCCTCGTGGTGTGGGCGGTCTTTATTGCCATGGCCGCCGTGCTGCTGGTGGAACGTGCCGGCGTGCAGTACAGTGCGGGTCAGCATAAGCTGGGGATGCTTGCCGCCAACGATGCGGTGCCTGCCTCCTCGGCAATCTTTGGCCAAAAGCCCACGTGCCTGGTCATTACCGATTCCGATCAAGCGGGCGTCGAGGACGTAAAGGAGCAGTTCGACCAGATCCTGCTCGACATGAAGATCGCGCACCGCGACGTTGACCTTGCCCTGGATGGCGCGGATGCCATTCCCTCGCTGACCTCCTTCGATCGCGTGATTTTGCTCATGCCGTCGCTCGATGGGCTCGGTACGCACCTGACCGACATTATGAGTTGGGTGAGCGCCGGCGGTTCGCTTATGCTCGCCATGCCGCCGGATAACTCGAGCTATCTGCAAGTGATTGCCTCCAAGCTTGGCATTGAATCGGCCGGATATGACTATGTAAAAGCCGAAAGCATTGTGCCGAGCGAGGACTTTATGCTGGGCGGGGGAGAGCGCTACGAGCTCTCGGACCCCTTTGATTCGTCGCTTTCGGTATCGCTGCGCGAGACGGCTCGTGTGTGGGCTATGACCGGCGATGCGGGCGCCCCGCTCATTTGGTCGAATGACTGCGGTAGCGGGCGCACCGTGGTATGCAATATCGGTATCTATGACAAGGTCATGCGTGGCTTTTACGCCGCGGCGATCAGTCTGCTAGGTGTTACCACGGCCTATCCGGTCATCAACAGCGCCGTGTTCTATTTGGACGACTTTCCTAGCCCCGTGCCCTCGGGCGATGGTACCTATATCAAGCGTGACTACGGCCTTTCCATTGCGGATTTTTACACCAAGGTCTGGTGGCCCGACCTGCAAAAGCTCGCGCAAAAATACGGCATTCGCTATACCGGCGTGATGATCGAAAACTACGAGGACGCGGTCAACCAGATCGAGCCCGCGCGCCAACCCGATACCACGCAGTTCCGCTATTTTGGCGGCATGCTGCTGCAGATGGGCGGCGAGCTTGGCTTTCACGGCTACAACCATCAGCCTCTGGCGCTCTGGGACACCGACTACGGCACGCTGTACGACTACAAGACCTGGAAGAACAAAGAGACGCTCGTCGCTTCGCTCAACGAACTTATCGCGTTTCAGGACGAGGTCCTGCCCAACGCGCACGGCTCGGTTTACGTGCCGCCGTCGAATATCCTTTCGGCCCGCGCGCGCAAGCTTATCGGTACCGATGTTCCGCGAATTAAGACCATTGCCAGTACGTACTTTGAGGACGGCACCGACCTGCCGTACGTGCAGGAGTTTGGCGTGGCGAGCGATGGCATTGTGGAGCAGCCACGTATTGTTTCGGGCGGCATGGTCGACGATTCCTATATGCGCCTGGCAGCCGTGTCCGAGCTCAACATGCACTACGTGAGCACGCACTTTATGCACCCGGACGACCTTTTGGACCCCGATCGCGGAGCCAAGGAGGGCTGGGAGGTCTACAAGGGCGGCCTGGTCGACTTCCTGGAGTGGCTTACCAAATCCGCGCCCGACCTGCGGCACCAGACGGTGTCGGAGTGCTCCGGTGCCATCCAGCGTTTTTCGTCCGTGACGGTGAGCGTTGATACCAGCGCGGATGCCTGGACGCTCAGCCTGGGCAATTTCCACGACGAGGCGTGGCTCATGTTCCGCGCCAATAATGGCGAGCCGGGTGCGGTGACGGGTGGCGAACTGACGCACCTTACGGGCAATCTGTATCTGCTCAAGGCAAATGATAAGACCGTGACGATCGAGCGCAAGGAGGGTGGCGATAAATGAGAATCTGCTTGGTACTCGAGGGTTGCTACCCCTATGTGCACGGCGGCGTATCTACCTGGATGCATGGTTACATTACGGCCATGCCCGAGCACGAGTTTGTGCTGTGGGTGATCGGCGCGCATGCTGCCGACCGTGGCAAGTTTGTCTACGAGCTGCCCGGCAACGTGGTCGAGGTGCACGAGGTGTTCCTGGACGATGCCCTGCGGCTTTCGGGCGAGCAACATGAAGCCAGTTTTAACGACCGTGAGTGCGAGGCGCTACGCCGTCTGGTGTCGCTCTCCAATCCGGACTGGGACGTGTTATTCGATATCTTTCACCGCCGTCGCGTGCATCCGCTCTCGTTTTTGCAGAGTCGCACGTTTATGGATATCTTTCGCGACGTGTGCCTGGCCGAGTATCCCTACACGCCCTTTGCCGATGCATTCCACACCATGCGCTCCATGTTGCTGCCCGTGCTCTACCTGTTGGGCAGCGAGGTGCCGGTGGCCGATGTGTACCATGCCATCTCGACCGGCTACGGTGGCCTGCTCGCCTGCCTGGGCTCAAGCGTTTCCCATGCGCCGGTGCTGCTGACCGAGCATGGCATCTATACCCGCGAGCGCGAGGAAGAGATCATTCGCGCCGATTGGGTGGTGCCGTCGTTTAAGGACCGCTGGATTCGCTTTTTCTACCTGCTTTCGGAGGAGATCTACCGCCGCGCCTTCCGCGTGACGAGTTTGTTCCATAACGCCCGCAAGACGCAGATTGATATGGGCTGCGATGCGGACAAATGCCTGGTCATCCCCAACGGCATCCAGTTCGATCGCTTTAAGGATATTCCCTTAAAGACCGATGACGGCTGGGTGGACATTGGCGCGGTGGTGCGCCTGGCGCCCATCAAGGATGTTAAGACCATGATCTATGCCTTCTTTGAGCTGCACGAGCGCCTGCCCAAGGTGCGCCTGCACATCATGGGCGGCGTGGACGACGAGGAGTACGGCGCCGAGTGCCACGCGCTGGTCGAAACCCTGGGCGTGCGCGACCTGATCTTTACCGGCCGCGTCAACGTGGTCGAGTACATGGAAAAGCTCGACTTTACCATTTTGACGAGCATCTCCGAGGGCCAGCCGCTCAGCGTGCTGGAGTCGCTTGCCGCGTGTCGTCCCTGCGTGACGACCGAGGTGGGCTGCTGTCGCGAGCTTCTCGAAGGCGCTCCGGGCGATGACTTTGGCGTGGCAGGTTTTGTGACGCCGCCTATGTATCGCAAGGGCTTGGCCGATGCCATGGAACGCATGTGCACAAGCCGCGCCCGTCGCATTGAGATGGGGGAACGAGGCCAGCGTCGCGTTGCCACGTACTTTTTGCACGAGCAGATGCTCGCCAACTATCGCGCGCTGTACGACGTGACGGCGCAAGCGTTTGACCTGCCCAGAGAGGGGGAGTAGCCGGTGGCCGGAATCGGTTTTGAGCTCAAGCGCCTGTTTAGGCGCAAGGGCCTGTTTGCCACGATGCGCGCTTACGGCTACGCCGGCATTGTGTGCACGGGCCCCATGCTGTTGGGCGTGCTGCTCCAGGTGGGTATCTTGGTGCTGTGCAGTCTGTGGGGTGTGGGCCGTGCCAACCAGGATCTGCTGGTGTGCATGGTGACCTACACACTGCTGGCCTCGCTTACGCTCACGAGCTTTTTCTCCATGCCGGTCACGCGCTTTTTGGCTGATATGTTGTTTGCCGAGCGCGAGGACGAGATTCTGCCCTCGTTTTGGGGCTCCAATGCTGTCATGCTCGTTGC
>CAUFRO010000061.1 GCA_959027945.1 uncultured Collinsella sp. | reverse complement strand
AGGCCCGATTTTGCCTCTTGACAATGTCCTGCTCATATTAAAAGGAACGTCCCCAGGTGCCGGGTTTCCGCAGTCATTGGGGACAGGCTTAAATGACTAGTCGTTTAAGAACGTCCCCAATGACTACCCACAGAATGAGGGTCTCATCGGGGACTAGGTAAATAGCAAAAGCCCCCGCGGCCGAAACGGGCCGCGGGGGCAGCAGGCTTGCAAGGGTTAACTCAAGTCCTCGCCATTTGATGCAATGACCTTTTGATACCAGCAGAAGCTGTCCTTTCGGTAGCGATCGAACGTGCCTTTGCCCATATCATCGGCATCAACATAAACAAAGCCATAGCGCTTCTTCATCTGCCCCGTCGAGGCCGACACCAAATCGATACAGCCCCACGGCGTGTATCCCATCAGGTCAACACCGTCCTCGACAATTGCATCGCGCAGCGCAAGAATATGCCTTCGCAGGTAATCAATATGATACGCATCGTGGACTTTGCCGTCTTCCAGCGCATCGAGTCCGCCCACACCGTTCTCAGCGATAAAGAGCGGAAGATGGTAACGATCGTGGTAGCCGGCAAGCGTCACGCGCAAACCCAGCGCATCGATCTGCCATTTCCAGGCAGTCTCTTTATCCTTGAGGTACGGATTGCGCAGCGTCGGGAACACGTTGCCCTCCGCCTTCTCGGCGATCACCTGATCATCGGCGCACACCAAGCGCGAGCAATAGTACGAGAACGAGATGAAGTCGACCGTATGCTCTGCCAGATACTCCGTATCGCCCGGCTCAAAGGGCACGTGAACACCCTCTTTCTCGAGTGCACGCAGCTTCCAAGCAGGATAGGCGCCCGCAGCCATCACGTCTGTGTAGAAGTAGCGGCCGCGGTCCTCCTCATACGCAAGCCATACGTCCTCGGGCGCACAACGGTACGGATAGGTCGCACCGGCAGCGACCATGCAACCCACCTTGTTTGCGGGATCGATCTTGTGCAGAATCTCGACAGCGCGAGCGCTCGCCATAAACATATGGTGCGAGAACGCCGCAGTCACGGCTGCACGGTCACGCTCATCCTCGAGCGTGACACCCGCGTTGAGATAGGACAGCGCCACGCTGTTGATCTCGTTGAACGTAAGCCAATAACGCACGAGGCCCTGGTACGCGCGTCCGACGGTCTCGACGTAGTGCGCATACCGCTCGATCATCTCTCGGCTTTGCCAGCCACCATAGCGCTCGACCAGAGCCAACGGATAGTCGTAGTGCGACAGCGTCACAAGCGGCTCGATTCCATGCTCGCGCAGCGCCTCGAATACCTGACGGTAAAACTCCAAGCCCTCGCCGTTGGGCTCGGCCTCCATCCCTGTGGGAAAAATACGGCTCCAGCAAATTGAAAGACGCAGGCACTTAAAGCCCATCTCGGCAAAGAGCTCGACATCCTCGTGCCAATGATGGAAGAAGTCGTTGCCCCAGCGGCATGGATACAGCCTGTCCGGATCGTCCACGGGCTTTTGCCTGCCAAACATTACATCCCAGCGGTCGGAACCCTGTGGGATCAGGTCGGAGTGCGACATGCCGCGGCCGCCCTCGTTCCAGCCCCCTTCGGCCTGGTTGGCGGCGAGGGCACCACCCCACAAAAAGCCCTCGGGCATACCGGCGGCAGACGTTCTGTCAAAGTAACTCATGCTACTCAGCATCCTCGGCAGAAGCTGCCGCGGCGTTCTCCTGCTCCTGAGCCAGGAGCTGGTTATCGTACACCTTAAAGAACGGGTACCAGACCACAGCCATGACCACGATCAAAACGATCGTAAACACCCAGATGCGCGGGTCGAGGCACTGGACAAAGCCCTGAACGAAGATGGGGAACGTGCCGCTCACCAAGATGTAGAAGTTAGAGACAAGACCCAGTGAGACCGCACCCCAATACAGCAGGGCCGAGATCATGCCGCCTAGCACAAACGGAATCATGAGGATCGGGTTGAAGATGATAGGCGCGCCGAAGATCGCGGGCTCGGAGATACGGAAGAAGCTCGGCACGATCGATGCCCTGCCAAATGCCTTGAGCTGCTGCGACTTTGCCCTAAACGCGCAGAGCGCCACAAAAGAGAACGTATTACCCGTGCCGCCGATGAGGTTGATGGCCAACGACATGAGCACCGGGTGGAACTCAAGCGGCTGCCCGGCAGCATAGAGCGAGGCGTTGGCGGCAAAGGCGGCAAGCGAGACCGGGGCGGTGATGGGCATTACGATCATGTTGCCGTGGACGCCAAAGCACCAAAACAGCAGCGTCATGAAGCAGATAAGCAGTGCGCCGGGCACAGAGTCAACTGCGACGGAAAGCGGGGCAGCGAGCAGCTTCTCGATAACCGAGGGGATGGACAGCGCGGGATCGATCATCTGGATCAGCAGGTTGCCGCCAAAGAAGATGAGGATGTTGGCGAGCATAGGTACGATGGCGCCAAAGGTTTCGGACAAAAACGGCGGCACGCCATCGGGCATCTTGATGGTGATGCCCTTGGTCTGGCAGAAGCGCGTGACCTCGACGGAGACCAAGGCAACGATGATGGCGGTAAACAGGCCCTGCGCACCCAGATAGGTGCAGGGGACCGCCTGGAGCACGGACTCGTCAGCAAGCTGGTAGTAGGACGACGGCGCCGCGGCGATCAGGAACATCACCAGCGAGGTCATGCCGGCGTTAAGCTTGGGCATCTTGTAGGTGCCCGCCAGGTTATAGGCGATTGCGAACGTCACGATCACCGACAGTATGCCCATCGTCATATTGAAGGGGATGAGCAGCGTGAGCTTATTGGCCGTCGCAAAATCGAGCCAAGGGCCAAAGACGGACCAGAACCCGCCCTGCGCCACCAGGTCGGCCGTGACCGGCGGGTTGGCGAGGATCATAAAGACGGCAGATACCAAGATGAAGCTGATCGCGCTCATAAAGCCCTTTTGCATGGAGGCAAAGTGGCGCTCGGTGCCGCAGAAATTGGCGATAGGGGTCAGTTTTTCCTGAAGCAGGGTCATGAACTTCTCCATGGTCGCCTCCTAACCCAACAGCGACTGGGCGAGTGCCAGCACGTTGGCGGCGTTGCCCATGCCGTAGTCCTGTGCGGGGATGACCGCGGTCGGCTTACCGCTCCCCTGTTTGACGGTGTTGAGCTGGTAGGACACCTGCGGCCCCAAGAGCAGCACGTCATAATTGGCGCACGTCTCCTGATACTCGCCGATACCCACCGCATCGATATCGAGCTCGATGCCGTTTTGCTCCGCATATTTCTCGAGTTTCTTCATCAGAATGCTTGTAGACAGACCAGCTGCGCAAACAAGAAGGATCTTCATAAGGGATTCCCTTCGCATTGATTGGTTGAATAGTCACCGCACGCCGCTAGGCGTTCTTGGTTGCAGTGCACTCATACAGGCAGATCAGCTCCTGCACGAGCTCCTGAGCAAGCATGGAGCACATGAGGTGGTCCTGAGCATGGACCAGCAACACATCCACCGACAGATGCTCGCCCGCTGCCTCAGTCGAAAGCAGCTGCGTTTGGATGTGGTGAGCCTTGATTCCCGCATCCTTTGACTGCTTCATGAGTTTGGCGGCGGCGTCAAAATCCCCCGCTTTTGCCTTTTCAAGGGCTTCGAAGGCAAGGCTGCGTGCCTCTCCCGCTGCAGCGACCAGCTGAAACGAAACCATCTCGGTTCCCTGATCGTCCATAACGGTCTCCTCTCCCGTGATGTTTGGTTTGTACTTGAATATTCGAAACGCCTATCTCCCGCCCGCAATCCTCGAGGTTTATTGCAGGTAGACAGACAGGGTTATCGACAAAAGAAGTCTTAAGCCGTATGCGCTTGCACAAGCGCCATCAGCTCATGCCAGGACCGGCGCTCGCGTAGGCGCTCGACCCCCTGGCGGTCCATAAAGATCTCGGCGAGCAGTGAGCTCAAGATCCGCGCCTCATCGCCGCCCGACCGGGCAAACGACACCATAAAGACGATATCGACCTCATGGCCGTATTCGTCCCAAAGAATGGGATGTTCGAGCAGGCCCACGGTAACAAAGGCCTCGGCGCTCAAGGGATGCATCCCATGGGGCATGGCTACCCCATTGCCAAACGAGGTGGCACTCGCGCTCTCGCGCTCGGCGACCTCTTGGGCAAACTGGGCATCGACACGGCCGCTCTCGACGGCGCGCTCGGAGAGATATCGGAGAACGGCCTGCTTCGACGACGCCTCAACGCGGTTGAAGAACAGGGCACGGCTAAAGAAAGAGCTTACGGAGTCCGATTGCGCAGTGTCGTCGCTCAGCACCTTGCGGATAGCGTTGACATCGCTCGTCTCCAAGAAGAAATCGGCCTCGCGGACGGGCACGGGCAACTTGACGTTGAGCGGCACCGTTGTGAACACGTAGTCGATGTGCGAAAAATCGAACGTCCCCACGCGGGCGACATCGCATGTCTCAATCGAATCGATATACATGCCAAACTGCTTGCGGTACTGGTGCTCGAGCATACGGGCGCTTCCCGCTCCCGAGGCGCACACGATCAGGATGCGCTTGCGACGCGGCTGGTCGGCTTGCTGCTCGAGGGCCAGGGCAAATGCCATGGCGATGTAGCCGAGCTCTTCATCAGAGGGCTGGCTGCCAAAATGACGCTCGAGTACCTGCGAGGTGCCAGCTGCCATCGAATAGGCCAACGGAAACCTCGTCTTGATATCGGGCAGCATGGGGTTATCCATATGCATGTGATATTCAAGGCGATAGCCCAGAGGGCCGATATGCCGAGCAAGGTTCATGCGAAGTTCAAGATCGCCGCTAAAGTCAAACCTAAACTCATCGTTGACCGCACGTACCATCTCGGAAGCAATCTCCCACATCTCGTCCGAGATAACGGCAGAGCCCTTCTCGGGCACGCCCGTGCCCCTGCCGAGCAAATGGATTGCGATAAAGGCAACCTCTTCTCGGGGCATGCTCACGCCCAGGGCATCCTTGATGTTTGCGGCAATCTGGAAAGCCGCGGCGTATTCGCGCGTTCCCTCCAGTTTTTGAACGTCCGATTCTGCAGCTGGGACATAGCAGCCCTGCTCGATGCGGCCAAGAGCAATGTAAAGATGCATGATGAGATTGCGGGATGCCAGCGAGCTCACCGTGACGGGCGAGGCCGTCAGGGCATCGTCCACACATGCGGCGATGGCCCGCAGGCGCTCGGCGAGCTTTGCATCGTCGGTGTCGGGCAACACGGGCCTCACCAGCGAGGCCAGGCACAGGCGCCGTTGTGACTCCCCGCCCGCAACGCGGATTCCGTAGCGTGGGCGCTTTTCGAGCGTTAAGTCAAATTGGGCGAGTTTCTGCTCTACCAGACGCATGTCATTGGACAGAGTCCGCGCCGAAACGTAGAGTAAATCCGCATACTCCTCAATCGTCACCCACTGGGACCGCATGAGGAGGTCGTTAAGAAGGAAGGACACACGGCCATCGCGCGTATCAGGAATGCCCGGATGGGCCAGAGCCGCACCGTCTAGCAAGCGAGCAAGCTCATCTGCACGTGCAACATCGATACGATACTGCCCCTTGCTGCCAACGATGCGTGCAACCCCTGCAAGGCTGTCGTTTGCGCGATGGATATAGTTTCTCACGGCGCGCTCGCTTACCTCGAGACGCTTGGCAAGTACCGCGACAGCGACAGGCTGAGCGTCCTCGATCATATTTACAAGCTGCTTGACGCGAGCATCCATGTCCTCCTCCTTTCCCTGCGTCTAGTCTAACGCGGTAAAGAATGACACTCCACGTCGCGCTCGTTCCGCCAACTCGGAACAGGTTGCGGGGAGTCCAGCTGAGCTATGGAGAGCCTGGGGAGAGGGCCCGAAGGCAATGCGTCGGTGTGGGATGCGCCTTCCCAGCCATTGGGCAGTCATTGGGGACAGACTTAAATGAGTAGTCGTTGGGGACGTTCTTGTTTGACTAGTCGTTTAAGAACGTCCCCAATGACTATTAAGGACTGCCCCAAGCTGCCGGCAGGAAAGGAACGTCCCCAAGTGTCGGGTTCCCAATGACTAGGTGAATAGCAAAAGCCCCGCAGTCGGAGCGGACCGCGGGGCTCATGAAGATAGGCTAGTTTGTGGGCGCCTTGCCTGGCGCCCACGAGAGAGGCAATGGAGTAGAGGCTACTCGTGGATGCGGGTACCGGAGAGGCCGGCCATGGTCTCAGCGGCCTTGTCCAGGGCGCCGATGATGCAGGTGCGGCCCTTGCGGGAACGGGCGAACTTGATGGCAGCGCGGACCTTGGGCTCCATGGAACCCTTGCCGAACTGGCCCTCGTCGGCCAGGCGCTCGGCCTCGTCGGCGGTGATGTCCTCGAGCTCCTCCTGGTTGGGCTTGCCAAAGTTGATGGCGACATGCTCAACGGCGGTCAGCAGGAACAGAACGTCGGCGTCGCAGTCCTCGGCCAGCAGCTCGCCGCCCAGGTCCTTGTCGATGACGGCGGGAACGCCCTTATAGCAGCCCTTGTTCTCGTAGTCGCGGACGACGGGGATGCCGCCGCCACCGCAGGCGATGACGATGAACTCGTTGTCGAGCAGGTTGAGGATGGAGTCAGCCTCGACGATCTTCTTGGGATCGGGGGAAGCGACAACGCGACGCCAGCCGCGGCCGGAATCCTCGACGAAGACCTTGGAAGGATCCTCGGCCATGAACTCCTTGGCCTGCTCCTCGGTGTAGAAGGGGCCAATCGGCTTGGTCGGGTTCTTGAACGCGGGATCGTCCGGGTCGCACTCGATCTGGGTGACGACGGTTGCGGCGTGCCAACGCTTATAGCGCTTGTGCATCTCGCGGCCAATGCCCTGCTGCAGGTGATAGCCGATGTAGCCCTGGGACATGGCGCCGCACTCGGGCAGCGGCATCTCGGGGGTGCCGATGGCGTCGTGGGCAGCGGCGAAGGCGTTCTGGATCATGCCAACCTGCGGGCCGTTGCCGTGGGTGATGATGATCTCGTTGCCCTGCTCGATCAGGCCGAGGAGAGCGTGAGCGGTGTTGCTCACGGCCTCGATCTGCTCAACGGGGTTGTTGCCGAGGGCGTTGCCGCCAAGGGCGACGACGATACGATCGGGCTTGCCAAGAGGCTTAGACATTGCTGGAATCCTTTCTGTAAAAGGCCTACAACCCATTAATAACCCGCGCCCGTGCGATACGCGAGTTTATTAAGGTTTATATTCTCTTTATCGCTCATTTTATTCATTTTGAAAATAG
>CAUFRO010000060.1 GCA_959027945.1 uncultured Collinsella sp. | reverse complement strand
TCTTTTGTCTATCTAGGAGGCTTTGCCTGATGGAGATCACCAAGGATATCCGCTATATTGGCGTCGACGATCACGACATTGACCTGTTCGAGGGCCAGTACGACGTGTCCGAGAACGGCATGGCATACAACAGCTATGTTATCTTGGGCGATAAAATTGCTGTCGCCGATTCGGTCGACGCTGGCTTTGTCGACGAGTGGCTCGGCAACCTCGAGGCCGCGCTCGATGGCCGTACGCCCGACTACCTGGTTGTCCATCACATGGAGCCCGATCATTCCGCCGGTATCGCCGCCTTTATGGAGCGCTATCCCCAGGCGCAGATTGTGGCTAGCATGGGTGCTTTCCGCATGATGGTCAACTACTTTGGCACCGACTTCTCCGAGCGCAAGATGGTCGTCAAAGATGGCGACGTGCTCGACCTGGGCGGCCACAGCCTAACCTTTGTCGGTGCCCCCAATGTTCACTGGCCCGAGGTGCTCTTCTCCTACGAGGCCACCGACAAGGTGCTCTTTAGTGCCGACGGCTTTGGCAAGTTTGGCGCCAACGACATCGAGGATCCCGAGGGCTGGGCCTGCGAAGCGCGCCGTTACTACTTTGGCATCGTGGGCAAGTTCGGCAAGTTTGTGCAGGCCGTGCTCAAGAAGGCCGCCAATCTGGACATCCAGATCATTTGCCCGCTTCACGGTCCCGTGCTGACCGAGAACCTGGGCTATTACCTCGACACCTACAACACCTGGTCGAGCTATCAGCCCGAGGACGAGGGCATCACGATTGCCTATGCGAGTGTGTATGGGCATCTGAAGGCTGCCGTTGAAGAGCTCGCATCTGCGCTCGAGGCCCGCGGCCAGAAGGTTTCCGTCTTTGACCTGGCTCGCGATGATATGGCTGAGGCCGTTGAGGACGCGTTCCGCTACGACCGCCTGGTGCTCGCCTCCATCACCTATCAGGGCGAGATCTTCCCGTTCATGAGCACCTTTATCCATACGCTTGCCGAGCACGCCTATCAGAACCGTACGGTTGCGCTCGTCGAGGCCGGTTCCTGGGCGCCTGCCGCTGCCAAGGTTATGACCAAGGAGCTCGAGGGCATGAAGGACATCGCCCTGACGCAGAACAAAGTGACCGTCATGGGTTCGCTCAACGACTCATCGCGCGCCCAGATCGAGGCCCTCGCCGACGAGCTTTCCAAGTAGCGATATTTCGCTTTTAACGCTCAACCACCACAAAGGGGACAGGCACCTTTGTGGTGGTTTTTGTTTAAGCGCCAGCGATGAGGAGATTTGGGCGGGCGTCGTCGACGATCTCGGCGATTGAGGTGGCGACGGCATGATCGGGGTCACGGTCCATCACGATGGTGTCGACATCTGCCAGCTCGGCAAAGCGGTACATGCCGCGTCCGTTAACCTTGCTGGCGTCCATGAGGGCGACGCTTTGATGGGCTGCGGCGATCATAGCCGTTTTGGTCTCGGCCATTTGGGGAAAGTCGGTCGTAAAGCCGCAGCGGGGGACAAAAGCGCCGGGGCACATGACGGCAAGGTCGGCGTGGACCATTTGGAGCGCCTGCATGGTAAGTGGGCCGTACAGATAGCGATGACCTTTGCGCAGTGCCCCACCCAGCATGACGACATCGACCGAGGGCATGCTCTCGTCGATGTAATCGGCGATGGTAATGTCGGCCGTGATGACGGTGATGCCGTCGCGCTGATCGAGGAGCCGGACGAACTCGAGCGCCGTGGTGCCCGAGTCGACAAGCAGCGTGTCGCCATTGCCGACGAGCTCGATGGCGCTTTGCGCGATGGCCTGCTTGGCGGCGACATTGACGTTGATGCGGCGATCCTGGGTGGATACGGTCAGTCGCTTCTGGAGAGACACGGCGCCACCATGCGTGCGGCGCAACTTGCCGGACTCGGCGAGCGCGTCCAGGTCGGCGCGGGCGGTAACGGAGGACACGCCAAAGGTCTGGGCGATTTCTGCCACTTGCACCGAGGCGTTATGTTCGAGCATTTCCATGATGGCGGAACGACGCTCATCGGCGAAAGCTCGGGTTGTCGCATGGGCCATAGCTGCTCCATTCTCAACCGAAATTTGCAGGAATTGTGTTGAGTCTATTTTCGTTCATTTTCTTTTTGAGTAAGAAAACGCCTTTCGATTACTTATCTTTTCTATAAAAGAAAGACGCTGAACGCCCAAAATTCAATATCGAATACGCCCACTCGGCTCCAATTCCTTCCGTTTACTTTTCAAAAACGACTGTATTGACCTGCATGGGCTCAATATCTCGCACATGCAAAGCCGCTGAATTTCATACAATGGACGCAGCAAAACGCAAGGTAAAACGTCTTGCGGACACGTACGCCCGATGTCCAGATGCGGGCGAGGGAGAGGAGCAAACGCTCATGGCACTTGTTACCACCGAAAAGATGCTCAAGGACGCTCAGGCCGGCCATTACGCCGTTGGCGCGTTCAACGTCGAGAACCTCGAGTTTGTTATGGCCGTTCTGGCCGCTGCCGAGGAGACCAAGTCCCCCGTCATCATGCAGACCACCCCGGGCACCATCAAGACCGCTGGTCTGGACTACTTCTACGGCATGGTCAAGGCTGCCGCCGAGCGCGCTTCCGTGCCCGTCGCTCTGCACCTCGATCACGGCGATGGCTATGACCGCTGCATGCAGGCTTTCCGCACTGGCTACACCTCTGTCATGATCGACGGTTCGCACGAGTCCTTCGAGGACAACATCGCCCTGACCAAGTCCGTCGCCGACGCTGGCCGCGCCATGGGTGTGCCCGTCGAGGCCGAGCTTGGCAAGGTTGGCGGCAAGGAGGACGACGGTCCCGCGGTTGAGGGCGAGAGCCCCTACACCGATCCGGCCGAGGCCAAGGAGTTCGTCGAGCGCACCGGCTGCACCTCGCTGGCCATTGGCGTTGGCACCAGCCACGGCGTGTACACGAGCGATCCTCACATCGAGCAGTCCGTGGTCAAGGCCATCCGCGACGCCGTCGACGTGCCGCTGGTTCTGCACGGCACTTCCGGTGTGCCCGATGAGCAGGTCGCCGAGGCCGTGAAGAACGGCATCTGCAAGGTCAACTACGCCACCGAGCTGCGTCAGGCCTACACCAAGGGCTTCATGGCCTACATGGCCGAGAACCCTGCCTGCTTCGATCCCAAGAAGCCGGCCAAGGAGGGCATGCGTGAGATCACCGAGCTGGTTAAGATCCGCATGACCAACCTCAACTCTGTGGGCAAAGCAGAGTAACAGCAAGGGTACTCCGACTCGCTACATATCCCGGGGAGGGACGAGGGCTTAGTTCCCCAATCGTCCTCGGGCATGCAAAAAGCCTCGCTGCGCACTTCGTGCGGCGAGGCTTTTTGCCCCCTGCGGAAAGATTGGGGGACTAAGCCCTCGTCCCTCCCAAGTTGACCTACTCGAGGTCGTCGCCCTTGTGGCGTTAGGGCGGAAATGGGTGGGGCGTTAGGGCTTCTTTGCTGATGGGGGATTAGTATGCCCGGGCTTGGTTGGGGAATGCCTGGTCTAGTGAGGCTTGGAGTTTTTCGAAGGATGCTCGCAGGTTGAGATTCTGATCGGTTGAGCGTTTTGCTTTTGTGGTGGGGGAGTCGAGGAGGCCGTTTCTCTGTGTCGGGGGGAAGGAGAAAAGGTTTGCATGATTAAGGGATGGCTGCTGTGCTGCGTCATTGGAAGAATGCATGCTTATGCGGCCTCCTCGATGTCCACCAAAAGATTGCGCTCGGGGTATGCTGCTAGGTCCCGTGCGCTGGCAGTATTATGCCGCGGCTGCTGCAAAGAAGCGCTAAAGAAAGGCTTAACCTGGTTTGGTTTTACGATGAAACTGCAGGTCAGAAGTATCGAGTAACACTCTTGAAAGGTTTTGAGCTTAAGGGCTTTCTAAGGTTTGTGGCGCGGATGTGGCTCGCCTGTGTGGGACGTGTGGGCGGCTCGTTCCTAGCGCTGCGGCTCTGCGGCGCGCACCTGCTCGATGACTTTTTCCATCGTGGCGTCGATGCGGTCTTTTTTGAGCTCGCATTCCCAGATGGTTATGGGTGTCCAGCCCATTTGAGTGAGTGCTGTCACAGCAGCACGGTCGCGCTCGACGTTGCGACGGAACTTTGCCTCCCAAAACTCAACGTTGCGCTTGGGCTGGCTCGGATTGCACTTGGGGCAGCGGTGCCAAAAGCAGCCGTTGACGAAGATGGCGATCTTGCGCCCGGGAAAGGCGATGTCGGGCTTTCCGGGCACCTTCCATTCCAGACGGTATCCCGTAAGGCCTGCGGCGCGCAGGCGCTGGCGAACGAGCAGCTCGGGTTTGGTGTTCGCACGCTTGTTGCCCTTCATGGATTTTTTGATGGCGGCGCGACGGCGCACGAGCTCACGCTCGTCGGCGGAGAGGTCCGAGGTGTCGATGCCGTCCAGCAGGCCGGGCTTGGGGCGCTTTTTGCTGCGGCGCTTAGGTGCGCGCTTGGGCTTGGCGACGGGGCGTTCGGTCGTGGCGGCCTCGGCATCTTTGGCAGTGCTGTTGACCTTAAGTCGGTCTTCCTTCAGCTCAATCAGGGCATCGATAAGCCCCTTGTCGGCGGGCATCCATTCCACCGTGGCAAGCGAGGTGCGCGGAATCCAGCGGATATCGAGCTGGCGGTCGTGCTTCTGAGGCTCGCCAGACTCTTTGACCAGCGAGCAGTAGTAGCACTCCATGGAGAGATGGAAATCGGGGTAGTCATACTCGACGGTGAAGAAATCGCGCAGGTTGGTGACTTTGACCTGCAGCTCTTCCATGAGCTCGCGGCGTACGGCGTCCTCGGGCGACTCGCCGCGCATGAGCTTGCCACCGGGAAACTCCCAAAGTCCCTGCATGTTGCCATAGCCGCGCTGCACGGCAAGCAGCTCGTCAGATCCATCCTTGCGAATGATCCCAGCGGCAACATGAACAGTCTTCAACAGGAGTCCTCTCTCAATATCAACACGCGGCAGGCTGGCTGCCCTACCTTACACAACGGTAAGGCAAGCGTAAGCCATATCGATGGTAGCCGACTCGTCTTCTTGCGACTATAGATGCCGTAGACTAATCGCAAGAAAGGACTCGGTATGCAAACCACGCACATGGCGACCCCGGTACTGGAGGTCGCGCATCTCGAAAAGGTATATGGAGCGCTGGGCAACGTGACCCGTGCGCTCAACGACGTCAGCTTTACCGTCAACCGCGGTGAATTTGTTGGCATCATGGGCGCTTCGGGCTCGGGCAAGTCGACGTTGCTCAACTGCGTGTCGACCATCGATAGCGCCACGAGCGGCACGATCCGCATCAACGGGCAGAACGTAACACGCATGAAGCAGGCTAAGCTTTCGCAGTTCCGCCGCGAGGAGCTGGGCTTTATCTTCCAGGACTCCAACCTGCTCGATACGCTCACGGCACGCGAGAACATCGCCCTGCCGCTCACCATTGCCCGCACAAACTCGGCAGAGATCTCGACCCGCGTGCAGGATGTGGCAGCGCGCCTGTCCATCAGTCAGGTGCTCGACAAGTATCCCTACCAGATGTCCGGCGGCCAGCAGCAGCGCGTTGCCGCGGCTCGCGCGCTCGTCACCGACCCCACCATGATCATGGCCGACGAGCCTACCGGCGCCCTCGACTCCAAAAGCGCCCGCCTGTTGCTCGAGAGCCTAGAGGCCCTCAACCGCCGCCTGCGCGCCACCGTGCTCATGGTCACGCACGACAGCTTTGCCGCCAGCTACACGAGCCGTGTGCTGTTTATCCGCGACGGCAAGATCTTCACCGAGCTGCGCCGCGGCGACACCGACCGCCGAGAGTTCTTCGACCGCATTATGGAGGTCGTTGCCATGATGGGCGGTGAGGGCTCCGATGCTCTGTAAACTCGCTTGGGGCAACGTCCGCCGCGCCGGCCGCGACTACCTCGTCTACCTTTTGACGCTCACCCTGGGCGTCACGGTCTTCTATGCCTTTAACACCATCTCGATGCAGGTCGACATCGCCGGCATCGATGAAGAGGGCTTGGCGCAGGTTATGGGCAGCATGCTCGGCGACCTGACGTACTTTTTGGCCGGTGTCATGGCCTTTTTGATGGTGTATGCCAATAACTTCATCATGAAACGCCGCAAGAAGGAGTTTGGCCTGTACCAGGTGCTCGGCATGGGGCGCGGGCGCGTCGCCACGATCATGGCGCTCGAGACCGTGATCGTCTCGGTCGTGGCCTTTGTCGCCGGCATTGTGCTGGGTATGGGACTCTCCCAGCTCATGACGTTCTTTACGGCCTCGCTCTTTAAGACACAGATTGCCAATTTCCACTTCTTTTTCTCGGTGCATGCGTTCAATCTGACCCTTGCCTGCATGCTCGTAATGTTTGTGCTCACGCTACTGCTGAACCTTCGCGCCGTGCGTCGTACCAAACTCATCGAGCTTATGGGTGCCGAGCGTCGCAACGAGAGCATCAAGACACGCAACCCCTGGATCGCGATTGCCATCTTTGCCGTGGGCGTGGTGCTTGTGGGCGTGGCCTATTACCGTCTGCTACGTGATGGGTTCCCGCTAACCGCGACGGACAGCAAGCTGCAAGAGGCCATGAACCAGTTTGGTATTACGACCGCTATGGTTACCGTGGGCACCTTTGCCCTGTTCTGGGGACTCTCGGGCATGCTCATCAAGCTGCTGCAGAGCCTGCGCAGCGTGTATTGGCGCGGCCTCAACATGTTTACCGTGCGCCAGCTTGCGGCCAAGGTCAACACGGTGTGCTTTTCGATGGGCGTCATCGCGATGCTCCTGTTTTTGGCCATCACCTCGGTGACGTGCGGTATGTCGATTGCCAATGTGATGAACGAAAACCTGGAGCGCTATAACCCTGTTGACGTGTCTCAGACGTATGTCTATTACACGCCCGATACGCTCGACTACTACAAAGAATATGTCAATCCGTCTGAAGCCGACCGCATGGTGCTAGCCGATACAACGGTCGATTTGTACTCCGCATGGCACGGCAAGGGCAAGTCGGCGGACAACAACGACGAGACCGGCAAGAAGGTCAATATCGCCGATGTTGCCGGTGAGCATGTTCAGATCGATTCGTATCTGAGTTACCCGTTTGGCGGTTCGAATCCTTCGGTGTCTGCGGGTGAGATGTGCAAGACCATGGGCGAAAAGCTCCCCAAGGCGCTCGGGGGTAGCAATGCCGATACGATGGGTCTGTTTGTGACGCCGGCGAGCCAGTACAACAAACTGCGCCAGATGATGGGCGAGGAGCCGGTGAGCATTGGCCGCGACCAGTACCTGCTTACGTGTGATATGGGCGGTGGGCTGGGCGACCTGTACACCAAGTACATGGCCGGCGGCCATACCCTCACCTTGGGCGGGCATGAGCTCAAGCCCGCAACCGATAAGTCGGACAAGGACACGGCGGCCATCGCCAACTCGGCGATGGGCAGTAATCCGGGTACCGTCGTCGTTGCCGACGAGCTGTTGTCCCAACTTAATCTGCAGCCGTATTCCAGTAGCCTGCTCGTTAATTACAAACAGGGGATGGATACGACCGAGGCAGACGAGAGCATTAAATACACTTTGCTCGACAATCTGCTCGTTGACGGCAAGGAGCCGGGGTCATGGGGAATCTTCATCACACGCTCCGAGATGTACACGCA
>CAUFRO010000059.1 GCA_959027945.1 uncultured Collinsella sp. | reverse complement strand
TTTGCAATTACAAAAAGATGATTGGGCAAGATGTCAATCATGGTCTAACAGAGCCTTTTTAAAAGTCATGGCTTCATATGGCTTTGAAATGGACAACAAAGGCAAGACATCCGTATCGCGCGTTCGCTTCTACAGGCCATCAGATGGCAGGATATTCGTAATGCACGCGCCACATCCATCTGACGAATTGACAGCGGGGACCATTCGAAACATCGTTCGATTTCTGCAAGATGTCGGAGGTAGTCATGAGTAACGTTTTGGCATACAAGGGTTATTTCGCCCCAGTCGAGTTCGATGCCGAACAGCATGTGCTAACAGGTATGGTCACCGGCATTAGGGACGCAATCGTATTTGAAAGCTCCACGGTTAAAGAAGTGGAACAATGCTTCCACGACGCCGTTGACGATTACCTTGAGTTTTGCGCCGAGAAGGGCAAGGAGCCCGAGCGGGCTTTTAAGGGCTCGTTCAACGTAAGAACGGGTTCCGAGCTTCATAAGCAAGCAGCGCTGGCAGCGGCAAAGAAGGGTGAGTCACTCAATAAGTTTGTGACTGAAGCAATTGCTGCGGCGTTATAGCATTAACGCCTAGGCTCAAACCACCACAAAGGGGACAGGCACCTTTGTGGTGGTTTGGGGTGAATCCATCGCGTTTACCCAGAAAAAACCTGCCAAAATAAACCTGTCCCTTTTTGGTAGGTTTGGGAGATGAGGCTGGGATGGATAGGACTGAGTTGCGGCGGGCGGTGATTGCTCGGCGCGATGCTCTTGATTTGGATGTTCGGGCGGCAAAGTCCGCCACTATCTGCGCGCGGCTTGTTGAGCTGTTGGAGTCCAGCGGCACTGCGGGCCAACGCACCGTTGCCATCTATGCCGCGATGGGTTCCGAGGTCGACCCAGCCGCGTTTGCCGCTGCGGCCGCCAAACGCGGCTGGCGCGTAGCCTATCCGTGCATGCTCTCGGCAACAGACGCCATGGCTTGTGGCCAGCGCATGTGCATGCGGGCAGTCTCTGCCGGCGATGCGTCCGAGGCCCCGTTTATCGCTCATCCCACGCGGGCCTTCGCGGCTACGGACATCGACAGCAGCCGCTTTCCTATCGTGTCTGCCGAAGCACTCGACATGATCGTCGTGCCGCTCGTAGCTTTCGACCGCACCGGCGCGCGCCTGGGCTACGGCGGAGGCTGCTACGACCGCTACCTGCCCATGCTCTCGCCCGCATGCCAAATCGTCGGCATCGCCTTTGACGAACAGCGTGTCGACCACGTTCCCACCGATGCGCACGACCTGCCGCTGTCCCACATCGTCAGCGCCTAGCCGCCGCTGTATCGCACCCGCAAGATGAGCGTGGAAAATCTCCCACTTTGAGTCCCCTTACGAGCTAAAAACGGGAGATTATCCACGCTCATTCAACAAGCGTCCGAAAATCCACGCTCGTCCGTCCGATTTTCCACGCTTGTGCAGCCAAACGCTCTGCAACCGCCTCAGCACGCACGCGGCACGCCGGCGACCTTGAGCTTGCGATCGAACTTTGTCGGATCCCTTAGATCATCCCAGCACAAGCGCACGATCTTGCAGTTATCAAGCAGCGAAAGCCTCGACTCGCGCTGGCGCTCATCGAACTGCGTCTTCGCGAGCTTGCCCTCCTCCGCTGCCTTCTCGCTTTTAACAAATCCGTCGAACTCCCCGATAATCAGCCGGTCGCCCACGCGCCACAAGTAGTCGACGCGATACGGTCGTCCCGGCTCAACCGGGTCGAACAGCTCAACTTGCAACTCCGGCGTCTGCCAGCCGCGCTCGATCATCAGGGCACGCGCCTTGGACTCGCCGCCGCTTTCCGACAGCCCATCGGCACATCGTGCAACCCTGCGCGCCGTCACAACACCGCGACGATTCAGGCCAAGCTTGTCGACAGTCTCAACGAGATGCTCCTTCGACAAAAGTTGCTCATGGAGCGCCGAATCCGCGATGATCAGTCCCTCGACAAACGATGCATCGACCAAGCAATCCGTAATCGTTTGATCGATATCGGTTACGGCGATATCCATCTGGGTGGCCCGTGTTTGACGAGCATAGCGATGACGAATGACCTGAGAGCCCGGCGTCGTCGATTGGGCTGGCATCGCGGCGATATGGATGTGCGTCAAATTGGCATGCGAAACCGAAAGGCCATAGATAACAGCCGCCGTATAGGAGCAAAATGTCCAGTCGGGGTGCTTTTGCGCAAGCGCCCGCACCCGATGCAGATAACGCTGCCGAAACTTGAGCTCGGACCAGTATTCCGGACGCGCATACAGCCCCGGCATGACCGCTTCGAGACTTCCCGCCTCCGCCCGCCGCTGAATCTGCTTTGCCTCCGCCGCCGTGCGCGCGTACACGCAGCTCATCTGCTGTTCGCATGCTTTAATGTGACTTGCAAGCCTTTGATTCGCCGTCATGTTTCCCATGTCGCCTCCCAACTCTTGGTACGGCGCAAACGTACCAGACGGTTTCATGCGAAGTCTGACCAAATGCTGTCCAGGCGCTGACCAAATGCTTGACGGCTTTGGACGTTTTAGACTGATGACTTATATCTGCAGGTAGAAGCCTTACCGAGAGGTCCCTGTCCCCACATTTAGATGCCCGTGTCCATCGGATTATCAGAAAGAAAAACCCGTCAAGATACGAAACTACGCCGAATGCGACTTGGCCTCTTCACGCACCGTCTCTTAGCCGAGCCATCGGCATCTACATGCCTAAAAAATGAGCGTGGATAATCTCCCACTTTGAGCCCGTTCCTCGGCCAAAAATGGGAGATTATCCACGCTCGATTTGTAAACGTCCGAAAATCCACGCTCGTCCGTCCGAAAATCCACGCTCGTCACGCCGCCGGCACAGCAGCAGCCGTAGCCTAGCGCTCCTCGCCGGCGCGGGCTAGGTCGTAGGGCGTGGTCTGGTAGACGTAGTAGTTGAGCCAGTTGGTGTAGAGCAGCTGAGCCTGGCTGCGCCAGACGTTGCGCGGATCGGCGGAGGGGTCGTCGCCCGGGAAGTAATGCGCCGGCACCTGAGGGTTGAGGCCGCGCTTCACGTCGCGCTCGTACTCCAGGCGCAGCGTGTCGGTATCGTACTCGGGGTGACCAAAGACAAAGAAGCGACGGCTGTCGGTCGACTTGACGATGTACAGGCCCACCTCGTCGGACACGGCCACGACCTCAAGCTGCGGCTCGGCCTCCACGTCCTCGCGGCGCACATCGGTGTTGCGCGAATGCACGGCATAGAAACGGTCGTCGAAGCCGCGGACCAGCGGGCTTTGCGGCTTCACCAGATAATGCTCGAACACGCCGCTCGCCTTTGCCGGCAGGTCATACTTCTGAATACCGTAGTGGTGATACAGGCCCGCCTGCGCGCCCCAACAAATGTGCAGCGTAGAGTGCACGTGTGTGGTGGACCAATCCATGATCTGGCAGAGTTCGGGCCAGTAGTCGACCTCCTCGAACGGCATCTGCTCCACCGGCGCGCCCGTGATGATCAGGCCGTCGTAGTGGATGTCGCGGATGTCGTCGAACGTACGGTAGAACGTCTCCAGGTGGCCGGCGCTTACGTGCGTGGCCTCGTGCGTCTTGGTGCGCAGCAGGTCCACCTCCACCTGTAGCGGCGTGTTGGAGAGCTTGCGCATGATCTGCGTCTCGGTGGCGATCTTGGTGGGCATGAGGTTGAGGATGAGCACGCGCAGCGGGCGGATGTCCTGGTGCAGCGCGCGGTACTCGGTCATGACGAAGATGTTCTCGCTCTCGAGCTGCGCGGCGGCAGGGAGGGCGTCGGGGATGCGAATGGGCATGGATGCTCCTTACGAGTCAGTTGCAGCTATGGTACAACGACCGGCCCCATCCGCGCGAGCACATCGCCCAGCGATGCCGTCAGCGGCCCAAATCACCCCAAAAGTAGAGATTAGGGCATGTCCCAAAAATCTACGGCGCTTTAGTCTAGCAAAGTGGCAGCTGGACGCTACAATGGTTCGACGCGAAAAACTCGGCCGAAAGGATACATATATGTACCAGACGCGTAAGATCGGTGTGGTCGGCCAGGGCCACGTAGGAGCACATGTCGCCAACAGCCTGCTCATGCAGGGCATTGCCGACGAGCTGTACCTGTGCGATATCAACGAGGCCAAGGTGACGTCCGAGGTCCAGGACCTGCGCGACTCCCTTTCGTTTGTCCCGTACAACACCAAGATCGTCAACTGCTACGACCACTACGAGGAGCTGGCCTGCTGCGACGTCATCGTCAACGCTGCCGGTAAGGTCGCGCTGGCCGCCGGCAACCGCGACGGCGAGCTGTTCTTTACCACCGACGCCGCCCGCACCTTTGCCAAGCGCATCGTCGACGCCGGCTTCGACGGCATCTTCGTAAGCATCTCCAACCCCTGCGACGTCGTGTGCACCGAGCTGTGGCACCTGACCGGCTACGATCCCAAGAAGATCATCGGCTCGGGCTGCGGCCTGGACTCCGCCCGCCTGCGCACCGAGATCTCCAAGAAGGTCGGCGTAAGCCCCAAGTCCGTCGACGCCTACATGATCGGCGAGCACGGCTTTAGTCAGCTGGCTGCCTTTAAGGCCGCAACCATCGCCGGCAAGAGCCTCAACGAGCTTCAGGCCGAGAACCCCGACAAGTACGCCTTTGACCACATGGAGGTCGAGGAGCTCGCGCGCAAGGGCGGCTATGTGACCTACCAGGGCAAGCAGTGCACCGAGTACGCCGTCGCCAACTCTGCCGCGCGCGTCTGCGCCGCCGTGCTGCACAACGAGCACGCCGTGCTTTCCGCCTCCACGCTCATGACCGGCCAGTATGGCGAGGAGGGCATCTTTACCTCCCTGCCGTGCGTGATCGGCGCCGAGGGCGTCGAGGAGGTTTATACGCTCGACCTGTCCGAGTACGAGCTCGAGGGCTTCCACAAGAGCTGCCAGCACATCCGCGACAACATCGCCCAGCTCGACTGGTGGGACGCCGAGGCCTACGACGCCAAGTAAGCGTCGGTTGCCGCGACACCTCGCTCATACGGACGCCATGCAAAGCGGGCCGCGCCGGAAACCCACCGGCGCGGCCCGCTTTTTGACTCACACGATACGCTTGCGAATCGAAGGTGAATACTTTTCCCGGTACCTAGTACTGCTCGATGCCCATGTAGCGACGAATCTCGGGGCTGTGGTCGAACACCTTGCCGCGGGCGGCACGCAGCTCGCAGCTCATCGCGTAGAAGAAGATCGGCTCCAGGTACGAACGCACGCTGGCAGGCACTTCACCCACGCCGTACTCGAGCGCATCGAGCACCATGACGGTATCGGTGTGCGTGTTGAGGAACGCAAGAGCGCGCTCCTCCATGGGGCGGCACTCGCCCGATCCGAGCTGCACAAAGTAGAACACGCCGGGCTCGGTGGCTTCGAACGGGCCATGGAAGTACTCGCCGGAGTGGATGTAGCAGCAGTGCTGCCACTGCATCTCCATGAGCGAGCAAATCGCCATGGCATAGGTCTGGCTAAAGTTGGGACCGGAGCCCAGGATATAGAAAAACTTGTGCTGCTGGCAGAGCTCGGCAAAGCGGGCGCCCAGCTCGGCGTTGACCTTCTCACGGGCGGCGGGCAGCAGCGCATCCATCTGCTTGAGGCCCTCATACATGTCGGCGAGTGACTCGTAGCCTTCCTGCTGGTCGAGCAACTCGGCGGCGATCAGAGCGCCAATGCCCTGCGGCACCTCAGCCTGCGACACGCCCTCACCCCACGGATAGACCCAGGTAGTCCACTTGCCGTTGTCGATCTTTGAGCCCTCGCAGTCGGTAAGGGCAATGACCTCGGCACCGGCGGCCAGCGCCATCTCGCAGCCGTCGACGACCTCCTGCGTGTTGCCGCTGTGGCTGCAGGCGATGACGAGCGACTTCTCGCCAAGACTCTTGGGAGCCATCAGGCAAAACTCGCGCGCCGTGTAGACCGTCGAGGTAAACGTGGTGGCCTCACGCTTGAGCAGCTCGTTGGCCGGCATGAGATCGATCATCGAACCGCCGCAAGCGATCCAAAAGACGTTCTCGATCTTGCCCTTGCGCTCGATGATTTCCTGAACCAGATCATGTGCGTTCATGCTGATGCTCCTCCTTGTGGGGCGGCTTTGAACGACGACAGCTCGTACCTGCTGTCGTTCTATGTTGTCCTATTTATAGCACGTGTAACAACGCCCGTGAAGTCATCTCAGCAAATTTGTTCTATGTTGTTCTATCTGTGGACGTTAGATGTCGAAGACGTAGCGCGAGCCCACGATCTTTTGGCGGCCGAGCAGTAGAGGGCGCCCGCCGGCGTCGGTAAAGTAGGCCTCCATATAGAAGAGAGGCTCGCCGACCGGCACCTCCAGCAGCGGGGCCGTCTGAGTATCGGCAAGCGCAATCTCCACGGTGCAGGGGTCGGACTTGAGCGGCGCGCGACCCGAATGCTCGGCAACGAGCGCAAAGATTGAGTTATCGGTGAGGTCCTCGTCGGCCAGCGTCTGCAGGTAGGGATGGTCGGCGAGCACAAAGGCGTTGTTCTCGAGCATGACGGGGATGCCGTCGGCCGTGCGCACGCGCTCGACCACGATAAGCTCGCAGCCGGGCTCCACGCCAAAGAACGCCGCATCCTCGTGCGTCGCCGCGACCACCGTGCGCGACACCAGACGCGCACCCGGCACCATGTCGTTGGCAGCACAACCCTCAGTAAAGCTCTGGACGTCACCCTTCTGGCGAATCTTGCGCTTGAGCTTGGGAGCGCACACAAACGTGCCCCTCCCCTGCTGGCGGTTGAGATACCCCGCGCGCGACAGCTCCTCGATGGCACGGCGCACGGTGATGCGCCCCACGCCGTAGGACTTCGCGAGCTCCATCTCGGCAGGGATGCGCGAGCCGGCGGGGTACACACCGCGCGCGATCTCGCCCTTTAGGTCATCCATGACCTGTTGGTACAGCGGCACGGCGGGCACGTCAGTGCGGTCGGTTTTATCGTCGAATGCCATCGTTACGCTCCATCCCGCGCATGCTCGGACTCAAATTCTTCAATCGCCGCCATAAACTGCTCGCCAAAGGCGTCGGCTTTTTTCTCGCCAATGCCGTTGACCTGGATCAGCTCCTCGCGCGTCTGCGGACGCAGGCGGCACAGGCCGCGCAGGGCCTTGTCGGAAAAGACCATATACGGCGCCATCTCCAGCTCGGTCGAGATCTCCTTGCGGAGTGCCCGTAGGCGCTCAAACAGCTCGGCGTCGTCGCCCACGCGCGGTCGCTGATCCAGCTCGGCCTCCTCGCGCAGCAAATCCACCGCACGGCGGGCGCGGGCCGAAGCTTTGCGCTTGGACGCACGACGCTTAACGGTAAAGGCGAACGCCTCATCCTCGACCTCGACGGCACGCGGACCCAGCCCCACGACCGGGTACTGCCCCTGCGAGGTGGCCAGATAACCGCGGCCGCACAGCTGGCCGATGATGTCCTTGATGCGCCCGACCGATTCGCTCGACAGCTCACCGTAGCCGCGGTCCTCGTCCAGATGCATCTGGCGAATGCGCTCGGTGTTGCCGCCGTGGAGCACATCGGCGATGAGCGACTTGCCAAAGCGCATGGGACGCGTGGCCACGTAGCGCACGGCGGCGCGGGCCATATCGGTGACGTCCTCGACCTCGAACTGCGTGAGGCAGTTGCTGCAGTTGCCGCAGCTCTCGACGTCGTCCGCGGCGGTGCCGCCCGTACTGGCCGCGGCATGCTCGGCCGCGGCCTCGTCGCCAAAGTAGCGCAGCATGTATTCGCGCAGGCAGCCGGTGGTATTGCAGTAGCCCTCCATCTGGCTGAGCAGACGATATCGATTCTGGAGCGCCCACGCGCGCTGCTCGTCGTCGAGCGCCTCATCGGCAGCATCGCCGCGGTCGATCAGAAAGCGGCGCATGCGAAAATCGTTGCCGTTCCACAGCAAGTAGCAGCTGGCCGGGTCGCCATCGCGGCCGGCGCGGCCCGCCTCCTGGTAGTAGGCTTCGATGCTCTCGGGCACGTTGTTGTGGATCACGTAGCGCACGTTGGGCTTGTCGATGCCCATGCCAAAGGCGTTGGTGGCAACCATCACCTGGATATCGTCGTCGATAAAGGCGCGCTGGCTTTGGCGACGGGCGTCGTTGCCCATGCCGGCATGGTAGCGGCCAACGCGAATGCCGCTGGGGCCCAGCGCCTCGGCAAGCTCGCCCGCCAGCGCATCGACCGTCTTGCGGGTCGAGCAATACACGATACCGCTCTCGCTCGAATGCGCGATCACATAGTCGCGCACCCAGGCAGTCTTGGCCTTGTCGCCCATCTCCTCGCAACCAAAGTAGAGATTCTTGCGATCGAAGCCCGTCACCACCGTCGCAGGGTTTTGCAGGCCGAGCATCTGCTGAATATCCGCACGCACGCGTTCGGTCGCCGTGGCGGTAAACGCCGCCACGATGGGGCGCTGCGGCAGGGAATCGATGAACTCACGAATCTGCAGATAGGCGGGGCGGAAATCCTGACCCCATTGGCTTACGCAGTGGGCCTCGTCAATGGCCACGAGCGGCACGCCAATGCCGGCGGAACCCGCAGCCTCCTGCGCAAAGGCCAAAAAACGCGGCTCGAGCAAGCGCTCGGGCGCCACGTACATAAGCTGGTAGCGGCCCTCGCGCGCCCGCTTGAGCACGGTGTTTTGCTGGGCCGGAGTAAGGCTGGAGTTGAGATAGCTGGGTCGCGCACCCGCCGCGAGCAACGCACGGGTCTGGTCCTCCATAAGCGACAGCAGCGGACTCACCACAAAGGTGATGCCGGGCAGCATGAGCGCGGGCACCTGGTAGCAAATGGACTTGCCGGCACCCGTGGGCATAACACCCAGCGCATCGCGACCGGCAAGGATCGCATCGACCATGCGGTCCTGTCCCGGGCGAAACGAGGTGTAGCCAAAATAGGCGCCGAGCGTGTCGAGCGCCATCTGCTGCATGCT
>CAUFRO010000058.1 GCA_959027945.1 uncultured Collinsella sp. | reverse complement strand
AGCGGGTGGTTTAAAGCTGGCCGCTGCGCGGCCAGCAGACTAAAGTCTTGAACAACGAAAGGGCGCTGACCTTCTGGTCGCGCCCTTGAAGTTGAACGTCAGATTGTCCAAATGCGGCCCGCGCAGCGTCGACCGGTTACGGCGTTTGGTAAAACGCCGTAACTACTCCTGAGCTCCGTACTGCTCGTAGTAGGCGTCGATGGCGGTCTTGAGCTCGTCATCGATGACGACCTTGCCGTCGATCTCGTGGTTATAGAGGGTCTCGACGACCTCGGCCATGGAGACGATGCTCGCGACGGGGAAACCGTACTTGGCCTCGATCTCCTTCTGGGCGGTGGTCACGCCACCCTTGCCGACCTCCATGCGGTTGAGGGACACGATCAGGCCCTTAATCTCGACATCGGCAGCAGCCTTGACCTTGGGATAGGTCTCGTCGATGGACTTGCCGCTGGTGGTAACGTCCTCGACCATGACCACGCGGTCGCCGTCCTGGGGCTCATAGCCCAGCAGGTTACCCTTGTCGGCGCCGTGGTCCTTGGCCTCCTTGCGGTCGCAGCAGTACTTGACCTCCTTGCCGTACAGCTCATGGTAGGCAATGGCGGTCACGACGGCCAGCGGAATACCCTTGTAGGCCGGTCCAAACAGCACGTCAAAGTCGTCGCCAAAGTTATCGTGGATGGCCTGGGCGTAATACTCGCCCAGCTTCTTGAGCTGATAGCCCGTCACGTAAGCGCCGGCGTTCATAAAGAACGGGGACTGACGGCCGCTCTTGAGCGTAAAGCTGCCGAACTTAAGGACGTCGGACTCGACCATAAACTTGATGAACTCTTGCTTGTAAGCCTCCATGCGGGCTCCTCTCGTAATCGCGTACGTGCCTTCCAGTTTAGCGCAGGCGAAGCGTAGATGCGGGCGCGCTTTGGGGCCACGGCATTCTGTAAAGGCTTTGTCAGGGGGAATGGTTTTCCGAACAATGGGGTTGACATGTCAAACCCCCTCATCAAGAATACGGGCGGATTAAAAAGGGGTACAAGATACCCAAAGCGCGCTGCGCTCAGCCTTTAGGAGGTGTGCCATGGAAGGCAGTCCTAGTCGAAAAACCTGCATGTCGCCCTCGGCACGCCGCGAGGACTCCGCACACGCATAAACGCCACCGGCAGATCGCCAAAACCACCACAAAGGCGCGCTGCACCCTTTG
This sequence comes from uncultured Collinsella sp., assembly GCA_959027945.1. Lineage (GTDB taxonomy): Bacteria > Actinomycetota > Coriobacteriia > Coriobacteriales > Coriobacteriaceae > Collinsella. The sequence goes on along the minus strand of CAUFRO010000058.1, from coordinate 8,137 downwards.
TGGGCTCAAGAGCTTGACGTGAGCGACATCTAGGTTTTTTGATGCAAATACGACACGTACGCTAACTCCCCTCAACAAGGAGGACCCTATGCTGATGCTCAAAACCGTCACGGTACTCGAAGCCATCTCCAAGCGCCGCCGCACGGCGCGCCCTGCCGCTCATACCGGTCTGTCCAAGAACACCATATTCGCCGCCACCCATAGTGCCGAGGACGCCCTCGTACTGCTTGACGCCACGGCAAACGGCCTCACCGTCGAGCAGGCAACTGAGCGCCTGAACGCCGTCGGCCCCAACACCATCGAGGCAACGACCAAAACGCTCGCCCGCCGCATCGCCGACGCGTTCATCGATCCCTTCGCCGGCATCCTCGCCGCGCTCGCACTGGTCTCGCTCTACATCGACGTGCTCGCCGTGCCCGAACCGCAGCGCGACCCCTCCACGGTCATCGTCATCGGCACCATGCTGCTGGTATCGGGCGGCATGAAGTTTATCCAGGAAGCCCGCAGCGGCAATGCGGCAGAGGCCCTCAAGGACCTGGTCTCCAACACTTGCACCGCCCTGCGCGACGGCGGGCGCATCGAGATCCCCTTCGACGAGCTCGTCCCCGGCGATGTAATCCGCCTCTCTGCCGGCGATATGGTGCCGGCAGATGCCCGCATCATCACCGCGCGCGACCTGTTTGTGATCGAGTCCGCACTCACCGGCGAGAGCGAGGCCGTCGAGAAGACCACCGCCGCCACCGTCGTCGAGGGCGCCGACGGCTCCGCACTACCACTCTCTGCCTGCAAGAACATCGTCTTTACCGGCACCTCCGTGCAAAACGGCGCCGCCATGGCGCTTGTCGTTGCCACAGGCTCGGACACCTACCTGGGCGGCATCGCCAAGATGCTCAACGGGCGCGGCGAAAAGAGCGCGTTTGACCGCGGCGTCTCGAGCGTCTCCATGTTGCTCGTACGCCTGATGCTCGTTATGGCGCCGGCCGTCTTTGCCATCAACGCCGCCACCAAGGGCAACGTCATCGACGCGCTGCTGTTCGCCACGAGCGTGGCCGTGGGCGTCACGCCGCAGATGCTTCCCGTCATCGTGACCACGAGCCTGTCGCAGGGCGCCAAGGACCTCGCCCGTCGCCAGGTTATCGTCAAGGAGCTGCCGGCGATTCAAAACCTCGGAGCGATGGACGTCCTGTGCTGCGACAAGACCGGCACCCTCACCGAAGACCGCATCGTGCTCGAGCGCTACCTCAACACCGATGGCAACGAGGACGCGCGCGTGCTGCGCCATGCGTTTTTGAACAGCTTCTTCCAGACCGGCCTCAAAAATCTTATCGACCTGGCCGTAATCGACCGTGCCGATGTGACGCCCTCGACCGTCGTGCCCGATTCTATGCTGGGCCAGAGTCTGCGCGACCGCTACACCAAGGTCGACGAGGTTCCCTTCGATTTCTCGCGCCGTCGCCTGAGCGTAGTTGTCGCCGACGCCCAAGGCAAAACCCAGATGGTTACCAAGGGCGCCGCCGAGGAAATGCTCGAGATCTGCTCCTTTGTCGAGATCGATGGCATCGCTCAGCCGCTCACCGACGAGAAGCTCGCCCAGATTCGCAAGCAGATCGCCGGACTTAACGCCGAGGGCCTACGCGTAATTGCCGTGGCGCAGAAGACCAATCCGCGCTGCGTGGGCGAGTTTGGCATCGCCGACGAGTGCGACATGGTGCTGATGGGCTTTTTGGCCTTCCTCGATCCGCCCAAAGCAAGTGCCGCGGGCGCCGTCGCCACCCTCGAGGCCAAGGGCGTGGCGGTCAAGGTCCTAACCGGCGACAACGACCGCGTCGCCGCCACCGTCTGCGAGCAGATTGGTATCGATGCGAGCAACGTCTTGCTCGGCTCCGAGATCGATACGCTCGATGACGCCGAACTTGCCGAGCGCGCCGAGAAAACCCACCTCTTCGCCAAGCTCTCGCCGCTGCAGAAGGCGCGCCTGGTACGTGTCATGCGCGAGATGCTCGACCGCACCGTGGGCTTTATGGGCGACGGCATCAACGACGCCGCCGCCATGCGTGCGAGCGATTGCGGCATCTCGGTCGATTCGGCCGTCGATATTGCCAAGGAATCCGCCGATATCATCTTGCTTCAGAAGGACCTGGGCGTGCTCGAGCGCGGCATCATCGAAGGCCGCCGCACTTACGGCAACCTGCTCAAGTACCTCAAGACCACGGTGAGCTCCAACTTTGGCAATGTGCTGTCCGTGACCGTCGCGAGCCTGTTCTTGCCGTTTTTGCCCATGAGCGCCCTGCAGCTGGTACTGCTGTCGCTGGTCTACGAGATCGTGTGCATCGCACTGCCGTGGGACACCGTCGATGACGCCTGGACTGCCCGCCCGCGTGCCTGGGACGCCGCATCCATCAAGGGCTTTATGCTCGAGCTGGGCCCCGTGAGCTCGCTGTTTGACATCGTGACCTTCGCCGCGCTCTTCTTTGTCGTGTGCCCCGCCGCCGTGGACGCAAGCTGGTCCGAGCTTGCCGCCGCGGGCGACGTCGCGGGTATGGCGACCTTTGCTGCGCTCTTCCAGAGCGGCTGGTTTGTCGAGTCCATGTGGTCGCAGACACTCGTGGTCCACATGTTGCGCTCCCCGCATCTGCCGAGCCCGCGCGACCACGCCGCGCCCGCATTGTGCGTTCTTACCGTGCTGGGCCTGGCGCTCGTCACCTGGCTGCCGGCAAGCCCCATCGCCGATGTGCTCGGCCTCATGCCGCTGCCCACGAGCTTTTTTGGGCTGCTCATTGGCATCGTTATCGCCTATATCGCGCTCACCCAGCTGGCAAAGTGCCGCTACATTGCCCGCCACGGCGAGCTGCTGTAGCAAGTAGACGGAAAACACCCTGCCAGCTGCCGTTGCCACTACCACAGCTGCCAACGCCGCTGCCGCTGCCTCTGCCGCCGCCGCAGTCTATCCCCCCAGCAGTTGCGGTGAAATAGTCCCTAAATTAAAGCCCCGTGACTTTAATTTAGGGACTATTCCACCGCAACTTATTGGGAGGTTAGCTAGTCCTTGGGTGTCCAGGACCAGAAGAAGTTGATAAGGGCCACACGCGAGGCGGTACCGGCCTTTTTGTTGATCGAGGAAATGTGGCGATAGAGCGTGGAGCGCGAAAGAAAGAGCGTTGTGGCGATGTCCTGAACGCTCTGGTCCGAAACGACCAAGACCTCAAGAATATCGCGCTCGCGCTCTGTAAGCCCAAAGGTGGCGACGAAGGCATCAAGGCGTTCATCGGACGTGAGCTCCGCTGCCACCACGGGCTCGGGGTCGGAGCATGTGGGCGCAAGATCCCCACCAAGATCGTCGGTGGCAAGCGGCAGTCCGTCCCGCATCGCGGCATCATCGGCCCGTTGCCCCAACTGCCCCAGCAGCGTAATCGCAATGCCCACAAACATCACGAGCGCCGCACCGACCGCAGCCAGCACATTTTGACTCGAGATAATCGCCACTGCCGGCGCCGTCACGAACATCGAGCACACGTTGTTGACGACGCGACCCATGCACGGCCAAAAATATGACCAGCACGCATAGAGCGAGACGGCGGCATATTTTGTGGTAAAGAACACCACGAAAAAGCCCAAGCCCAGATAAAAGATGATCGTGGCAGCAAGCTCGTTGCCGCCATTGCCATCGACGATGAGCACAAAGAACGAAAGCGTGGACAGTATGGCGGCACATGTCATGCCGATATTCATATACGAGCGGCCGTGCAGGTCAAATAGTGCGCCAGCGACCAACGAGCTCACGACAAGCAGCAGGCGCGGCCAATCGCCCAAATCGACGGCTCCGACAGCATGCAGGGTCGTGAAGCCCGCGTTGAGAGCGGCGAATACGCTGGAAAGATACGCCGTCGCCACGGTCAGGCGAACTACGGCGCGACGGAATGCCGCCTTTGCCTCGGGATCGTCATGCCACTTGGCGCCATATTCCAGAGCATCTACCGAAAGCCCGGCAGCACTGGGTTCAAAGTTGGGATCGGACTCGTCGCGCAGCTTGGCGCGTCGGGCACCGTGGAGCAACGCCACCTGCGCGATCGCACAGACGACCAGAACAGCCTGCTGAGGAATGCCGACAGGCACCACCATGTGGTTGAGAACCTGCACCAGAACGCCCATGGCGTAAGAAAGTGCGGCGGCGCGCGCCAAGCAGGGCGTTCGCGCAAAGCGCCTCGCAAAATTTGCATGAGCAGTCGATCCGCAGTAGCCCAGCGCGCAGCACGCCACCAAACCGCCGGTAATTACCACCTCAACCTGAACCGCCATAATCAACAGCAGCAATGCCGCCACCAGCAAAACGCCCGTGACGTCACTCGTCGCGTCAATGGCATGGGGACGGCGATAGTACAGAATGGGACGCACAAAAAAGCCAATCACGCTCGCGCCGATGACAAGGCTCTCATAAATAACGACCTCGTTCGGAGACACGAACTCGGCCATGCGCACATCAAAAAGATACTCGCACGCCAAAAACGTGAAGAAGAACAGCACCAGGCATATAATCTCCCGAATGCCCCGACGCAAATATGCGGTTGTGTCTCCCATGCCCCTCATGGTTAACCCCCAGCCGCTCAATTGTCTGGAAATCTATTTTAATAAAGAACCAGTCTCAATATCGAAGCCAGGCTTGAAATGCTGCAAATTTGACCCCAGCCGTTCACGTCACACCGCGGTTTTGAGCCTCATGGACCAGAAGGGGCACGCGCGGCCTCTAGCTCGGCAAGGAGTGTCTCCAACTGCCACTCATTTAAGTACGTCCCCAATGAGTGCCCAATGACTACCCGCGGCAAGGAGTGTCCCTATGTGTCGGATGAAAAATGGGCCATGTGTCCCAGTTGTGGAGACTCCTTGAGCCGTCTGGGTATCGCGAAGGATCGCGCACTCCCCCATCATCAAAAGTGACACACGCTACCAGTTGGTGGGAGGCAACCATGGGCTTCTTTGACAAGATGTTCGAGAAGAAAGAGTGCGCGATTTGCGGTACCGAGCTGGGACTTCTAGGTAAGACAAAAATCAATGAAGGCTACCTGTGCAAAGAGTGCGCCGGCAAGCTCTCCCCCTACTTTCACGGCTATCGCTCCAGCACCGCGGACGACATCCGCGAGCAACTCGCCTACCGCGAGGCCAACGCCGAGCGCCTGGCCTCGTTCAACCCCACGCGCACGCTTTCTGCCGGGCGCACCAATATTATGCTCGATGAGGACGCGGGCCTGTTGATCATCACTTCGCAGAGCCGCTGGCGCGACGCCAATCCCGACATCATCGAGTTCTCGCAGGTACTCGGCTGCGATATGGATATCGACGAGCATCGCACCGAGATCTATCGCGAGACCAAGGACGGCGAGCGCGAGAGCTACAATCCGCCGCGCTATGACCTGGATTACGACTTTAACCTGACCATTCACGTCAACACGCCGTACTTTACCGAGATCAACCTGCGCGTGAACGACTCCACCATCGATCAGCGCGGCTCCATCGAATACCGCGAGGCCAAGCGCCAGGCAACCGAGGTCCGCGACGCGCTGGTGCAGCTGCGCCAGGAGACGCGCGATAGCGTCGTGGCCGCCAAGGCCCCCAAGACCGCGGTCACCTGCCCCTTCTGCGGAGCCACCACCATTCCCGATGCCAGCGGGCGCTGCGAATACTGCGGCGGCGCCATCGGCGCATAGCCTCCGGCAGCGAAAGGACCGATCATGGCCTTCGAGAGCGTCAACTATCAATGCCCCGCGTGTGGCGGCCCCCTTCACTTTGCCAGTGCCGAGCAAAAGCTCGTCTGCGACTACTGTGACTCGCGCTTTGAAGTCGAAGAAGTCGAGGCCCTCTATCGCGAGCGCCAGGACAAGGCCGACGCCAAAGCCGATGCGGCAGCCGCAACGCCCAAGCCCATCGCCGACGACGCGGTGCAGGAGCTCGCCCAAAACGCCGGCTACATCTGCTCGTCGTGCGGCGCCGAGCTCGTGTCCGACGGCACCGTCGCCGTCACCACCTGCCCGTACTGCGGCAACTCCGCCGTGGCGCCCGGCCAGCTCTCGGGCGACTTCTCGCCCGACCTAGTAATTCCGTTTAAGCTCGGGCGCGATGACGTCACGGCCGCACTCAAGGAACACTACAAGGGCAAGATCTTGCTGCCCAAGAGCTTTGTCACCGGCAACCACATCGACGAGGTCCAAGGTGTCTACGTGCCGTTTTGGCTCTACGGCGCCCGCGTTGACGGCGAAGTGTACTTTGACGCGACCAACGAGACCGTGACCGAGGAATCCGACCGCACCGTCACGACCACCGACCACTACGATGCCTATCGCAAGGGCAATATCTCGTTTAAGCGCGTGCCCGTCGACGGATCGTCCAAGATGCCCGACGGCCACATGGATGCCATCGAGCCGTTTGACTACGACGCGCTGCGCCCGTTCTCGGTCGCATATATGCCCGGCTACATCGCCAACCGTTACGACGAGGACTGCGAGACCTGCAAGGCGCGCGCCGAACGCCGTATGGAAGAAAGCACAATCTCGGCCCTGCGCGAGACCGTCGTCGACGAATACGACGATGCCACGGTCGAAAGCAAGCAGCTCGACTACACCTGGGAAGACAGCGACTACGCCCTGTTCCCCGTCTGGATGCTCTCCACCTCGTGGAACGGCAAGAGCTACCTGTTTGCCATGAACGGCCAGACCGGCCGCTTGGTCGGCGAGCTCCCCTGCTCCAAGCCCAAGCTCGCCATCGCCTCGGTGCTGTTCTTTGTGATCGGATTTGTCCTCTCCCAGATCCTCTTCATGGGTGAGAACGCCTTCGATCCGGATTACCTCACCTTTGATATCGAGGGCATCCTCATCAACATCGTCGCGCCGCTGATCATCGTGGTCATCGCAGACGTGCTGCTGGTGGGCCAGCTCAAGACGGCCAACGAGGCCACCCACGCCGATTGCTACTGTGGCGAGCTCGACCTGACCGAGAAGCACGACACCTTCAGCCACACCGAGACCACCGTTGTCATGAAGGACGACAAGGACGATTAACCATCCTGACCAATACCACCCGGCCTTTGACGAGAAAGGAAGATCACCATGGGACTCTTGAAAGCTGGATTGGGTGCTGCCGGCGGCGTCATGGCCGACCAGTGGAAGGAATTTATCTACTGCGAATCGATGCCCGCTGACGTCTTGGCCTGCAAGGGCAGCAAGCGCACCGGCGGCCGCAGCTCCAACACGCGCGGCGAGGACAACGTCATCTCCAACGGCTCGGTCATCGCCGTCAACGACGGCCAGGGCATGCTCGTGGTGCAAAACGGCAAGATCATCGAAGTCGCGCTGGAGCCCGGTGAGTTAGTCTTTGACACCGGCAGCGAGCCGAGCGTCTTTAGCGGCAACCTGGGCGATTCCATCAAGGAGACCTTCGCCAATATCGGCAGCCGCTTTACCTTTGGCGGCGACGCGGGCAAGGACCAGCGTGTCTACTTCATCAACACCAAGGAGATCATCGGCAACAAGTACGGCACCGCCTCGCCCGTGCCCTTCCGCGTGGTCGATAACAACATTGGCCTGGACGTCGACATCTCCGTGCGCTGCAACGGCGAGTATTCGTACCGCATCACCAACCCGCTGCTGTTCTACACCAACGTATGCGGCAACGTGACCGATAGCTACACGCGCGACAAGATCGACAGCCAGCTTAAGTCCGAGCTGCTCACCGCCCTGCAGCCCGCCTTTGCCAAAATCTCGGAGATGGGCATCCGCTACAGCGCCATCCCCGGCCACACCACCGAGCTCGCCCGCGCGCTCAACGAGGTCCTCTCTGCCGACTGGCGTGACCTGCGCGGCGTTGAGATCGTAAGCTTTGGCGTCAACTCCATCGCCGCCTCGCAAGAAGACGAGCAGATGATCAAGGACCTGCAGAAAGCCGCGGTCATGCGCGATCCCACCATGGCGGCAGCCAACATCGCCAGCGCCCAGAGCGATGCGATGCGCGCGGCAGCCGCCAACCCCAACGGCGCGATGGCAGGCTTTATGGGCATGGGCATGGCAGGTGGCATGGGCGGCATGAACGCCAGCCAGCTGTTCGCCGCCGGCCAGGCACAGCAGCAGGCCGCCCCGCAGCCGGCTCCGGCTCC
>CAUFRO010000057.1 GCA_959027945.1 uncultured Collinsella sp. | reverse complement strand
CAGGACGCAAAGAGGCTCGCCGCACAAAGTGCGCAGCGAGCCTCTTTGCATGTCCGAGGACGTTTTGGGAGGTAGCCCAAACAGCCCCGGCAATCCTGCAGGAGTTAAACCCCTTTAGAACTTGTCGTGGAAGGTACGCGAAATGACCTCGTCCTGCTGCTCCTTGGTGAGCGTGTGGAAGTTCACGGCATAGCCGGAAACGCGGATAGTCAGCTGCGGGTACTTCTCGGGGTGAGCCTGAGCGTCGAGCAGCGTCTCACGGTTGAAGACGTTGATGTTCAGGTGGTGGCCACCCTTCTCGGCGTAAGCGTCGAGCATGTGGACCAGGTTATCGGCCTGGGTCTCGGAAACTTCAGAAACCTTCATAATGTGTCTCCTTCGATTAATAGGCGCCGGCCGAAACCGGCGCGCTAATCAGTAATCGTTATTGTTATTATAGCACTAACAATAGTTACTCGCCCAGCTGATCAAGGTCGATATCGCCAAAGAACACCTGGTCCTCCTTGCCGAGCGCACTCGGGATGATGGAGAAGGTGTTGGAGATGCCGTCCTGAGCATCGCGGAACGGGAGCTTGGAAACCGAAGACAGCGAAGCGATGGCGCCGTGGCTATCGCGCTTGTGCATGGGGTTAGCACCCGGGGCGAACGGCTGGCCAGCCTTGCGGCCGTCGGGCGTGGAACCGGTCTTCTTACCGTACACGACGTTGGAGGTAATGGTCAGAACCGAGGTCGTGGGCACGGAGTTGCGGTAGGTGTCGTTCATGCGGATGTACTCCATGAACTGGTGCACAACGTCGTGAGCGATCTGGTCGACGCGGTCGTCGTCGTTACCGTACTTGGGGAACTCGCCCTCGGTCTCGAAGTCGACGATGATGCCGTTCTCATCACGGACGGGGTGGACCTTGGCGTACTTGATGGCGGACAGGGAGTCAGCCACGACGGAAAGGCCAGCGATGCCCGTAGCGAACCAGCGGTGCACGTGCTTGTCGTGCAGAGCCATCTGGATGCGCTCATAGCAATACTTGTCGTGCATGTAGTGAATGATGTTCAGCGAGTTGACGTACACGCCAGCGAGCCACTTCATCATGTCGTTGTACTTGGCCACAACGTCGTCGTAATCGAGCGTGTCGCCCTCGACGGCGCGGTACTTGGGGCCGACCTGCTTCTTGGAGACCTCGTCAACACCGCCGTTGAGTGCATACAGCAGGCACTTGGCCAGGTTGGCACGGGCGCCGAAGAACTGCATCTCCTTGCCAATGCGCATGGAGGACACGCAGCAGGCGATGCCGTAGTCGTCGCCGTGGTAAACGCGCATGAGGTCGTCGTTCTCGTACTGGATCGAGGAGCTGGCGACAGAAGTCTTGGCGCAGAACTTCTTGAAGTTCTCGGGCAGACGGGTCGACCACAGAACGGTCATGTTGGGCTCGGGGCTGGTGCCCATGTTCTCGAGCGTGTGCAGGTAGCGGTAGCTCATCTTGGTAACGAGCGTACGGCCGTCAACACCCATGCCGCCGATGGACTCGGTGACCCACTGCGGATCGCCGGTGAACAGGGCCTGGTACTCGGGGGTACGGGCAAACTTGACCATGCGGAGCTTCATGATGAAGTGATCCACGAACTCCTGGATCTGCTCCTCGGTGAAGGTACCGTTGGCAAGGTCGCGCTCAGCGTAGATGTCGATGAACGTGGAGGTACGGCCGATGGACATAGCGGCGCCGTTCTGCTCCTTGACGGCAGCGAGGTAGGCGAAATACATCCACTGGATGGCCTCCTGCGTGTTGGTAGCAGGGTTGGAAATATCGAAACCATAGGTCTCGGCCATCATCTTGAGCTCGCCGAGGGCGCGAATCTGCTCCTGCAGCTCCTCACGATCGCGGATGTTGTCGGCGGTCATGACCGTCGGGGTGGAAGCCTTCTGGGCCTCCTTGTCCTTGATCAGGTAGTCGACGCCGTACAGGGCAACACGACGGTAGTCGCCGATGATGCGGCCGCGGCCATAGCCATCGGGCAGACCGGTGATGATGTGAGCCGAGCGGCAAGCACGCATCTCGGGGGTGTAGACATCGAAGACGCCGGCGTTGTGGGTCTTGCGCTCGAAGGTGTAGCGCTCGACAACGTTCTCGTCGACCTTATAGCCGTGCTGGCTGGCAGCCTGGCAAGCGATGCGGATACCGCCGTTGACGTGCAGCGCGCGCTTGAGCGGCTTGTCGGTCTGGAGGCCGACGATGGTCTCCTTCTCGCGGTGGGCGTTATCGATGTAGCCAGCGGGGTGGCTCACGATACCCGTGACGGTCTTGGTGTCCATATCGAGGACGCCGCCCTGCTCGCGCTCCTTGAGCAGCAGGTCGAGAACCTCGCCCCACAGCTCCTTGGTACGCTCGGTCGGACCGGCGAGGAACGACTCGTCGCCCTCGTAGGGGGTGTAGTTCTTCTGGATGAAGTCTCGGACGTCAACCTCTCCCGTCCAAATGCCTTCCTTGAAGCCTTCCCATGCCTCCTGCATTGTGTAACCACGCTCCTAGTTACGTGTAATGCGGCGCTCTCTCACACCGCTGCTTATTGAATTCTTGAATTTTCGGCTTGCACTACCGGCTTCTTCCGTTCTTCACCACACGTTGGTGCAGGGAAAAACGTTTGTCTACCTTGGAACTGCAACCCAAAACCCAAGATTTCACCCGTCTGAGAAGGATAACATAGCCACCCCCTTCATCAGGGCTGTTATATGTTTCTTTTTTTATACCATTAGTGCGTTTTTAACAAATCCGCAGGAAATGCGAGCGCGAACAACTACCGTTCACCGATTTGTTTGGTATTTTTCCTTGCCTTTGTACGACGTTCACTCTAGCTGTTATGCCAGTTTTAGCAGGGTAAAGTGCCCCAGAGACCCTACAGAAACTACAGGGCGGCCGCGGGATCCCCCGTGGCCGCCCTGTGGCGTAGCTAGTTTTAGCTTTGATTGCCGCTTGGCATTAGGCGGCTGCGGCGGCCTTGTCGGTCGTTGCCTTGCCGTTGCTCTGCTGGCCCTCAAAATGCTTGTGGCACCAGCTGGTAACGAGCGGGGTCAAAATGGCCGTCACGATAGCGCACGCTGCAACCTGTGCCGTAGCCGTCGCGAGCACGGCGCCGCCGTACATGGCCTCGTTGACGCTTGCCATGGCAGCAGGCGTGGCCACATTGGCTCCGGCGCAGCTCGAAATGGCCGCACCAGCGACACCCGTACCGCCCGTGAGCTTATCGACCGCGATGACGGGAATTGCAAAGAGCACCGAGCAGATCACGCCGAGCAGAATACCGGGAAGGCCACCATTAATGAGCTGGCCAAAGGTCATGGTTGAGCCCATGGCAAAGAAGACGAGCACGATGATGGCGGAAAGTGCCGGAGCCATCATCTTCTTAAAGCTGGGGAACAAGTTGCCCAGGATAATGCCGACGACGATCGGCAGGATGGCGCCCACGAGCGACCAGCCAATCGGAGCCTGACCGGCGGCGCCGAGCACAATCATCGTGACCGGAGGGCCGACAACGAGCGTGGTGATGGCGACAGCGCCACGCTCGGCCTCGTTGCCCATGGTGCCCATCAGTCCAGCGTACATAGCGTTGTTGGCGCCCGTGCAAGCGGCCAGCATCACCATGGCCGAGATACCAAACAGGTTGTCGTTGAACACATAAAGGATGAGCAGCGACACGGCAACGACCACGATTTGCTTGACGGCAATGATGATGGCACCGCGAGCAGCGGCGGCAGGAGCGCTCTTAAACGAAATCGTCGTGCCGACAATCAGCAAAAAGGCGCCCACAAGCGGGCCGGCGCCCTGCTGGGTCATGCCAAGCGTAAAGCTGCCGAGCGTCTTGAACAGGTCGGGGAATAGCGTGTTGAGCAGGCAGCCCAGCAAAAGCGGCACCAAAATATTGGCACCCGGGATGGAGGACATCTTAAAAAACGGCTCCTTTGCCGCCGGCGCCTCCACCGCAGTCGATTCACTCATATATATCTCCTTTGGATGCATGCGAATCGAAGCCGCACGCGCCTATATCAGAAAGAAGGCGACAACCCCGAGTCGCCAGGGTCGCCGCCAAACGATCACCGCGGGGTATTACCCGTCCAGGACGATGCCGCCGTCGCAGTCACCGATCTCGCCGTTCACGAAGCTGGCGAGGTCGGAAGCGAAGAACAGCACCATCTGCGCAGGCTCGCTGGCCTGGGCGGCGCGGCCCAGAGGAATACCGTTGATGATGCGCTGAGAGTTCTCGTCAGAGAGAATCGAGGTCATATCGGTCAACGTGAGCGACGGGCATACAGCGTTGCAGCGGACGCCGAACTTGCCGCCCTCCTTGGCGACTGCCTTGGTTAGACCGTTAACACCGGCCTTGGAGCTGGCGTAGGCAGCGGTGCCGAGCAGGCCACCACCGATCTTACCGGCAACAGAGCTCACGTTGACGATAGTGCCGGCATGGGCCGCCTTAAAGTGCGGGTACACGGCGTTCATCATGGTAAAGGTACCGTTGAGGTTGATGTCGATGGTGCGACGCCACTCGGTGTCATCGATCTCGTCGAACTTCTTGGTGCTGATGACGCCAGCGCAGTTAATCAGGATGTTGGTCTGCGGCAGATCGGTGAAAATCTGCTCGACGGTCTCGCGCGCCTTGGGTGCATCGGCGACATCGAGCTGATAGAACTTGTTGCCCTCGCCAAGCTCGGCCACAGCGGCCTCGCCCTTAGCAGCGTTCCTTGCGATGAGCGCGACGTGTCCGCCGCCCGCAACGATACCCTTGGCAATCTCGAGGCCAATGCCCTGAGTGCCACCGGTAACGATCGCGGTCTTGCCCGTGAAGTCAAATGCCATGACTCCATCCCCCTTTATGTAAGGTGTCTCCTTGCGGGAAGTTGGAGCATCGCACGTGGCGATTATATGAGTCCCAGTCGTCATGGTGGTGACAACCCCTCGCCTAACCGCGTGCATGATAGTTCTTTAAAACGCTTCAGCAATTGAATGATTTTAAGTCTTTATGCGCTCTTTATATTGCCTAGCGGCCAAGTAGTTTTTTGGGACATGCCTAGAAATCTACCGAATGGGATGGTTGGGCGGGGGTATCATCTTTTACCGGAAATAGTTTCTAGTGTTAGGGGTTTTCGGTGGAAGATACCGATTTCCATGAGCTTGGGCGTCAGCTCTTAACTGAGTTTGGCAGCATGCATCAGCGAATTTCGCGCTTTGCGGACAAAGCTCTCGGCGGCGAAATGGCCGTCATGCGCGCCCTCATGCGCGCCGGCGGCTCGCTCACGCCGAGCGAACTCGCCGATCGTGCCTGGGTCTCGAGCGCCCGCATCGCCAATATCCTGCGCGCCCTCGAGGCCAAGGGCTGGGTCGAGCGCGAGCACTCAAAGACCGACCGTCGTCGCGTACATGTCACGGTGACCGACAAAGGATTCCAGGTTATCGAAATCAAACGTCGGGAATTCGAGGACCGCACCGCGGCCTTCCTCGAGCAGCTTGGCGAAACAGATACCCAAGAGATGGTGCGTCTTCTAAGGCGTGCCAACGAAATTATCGACCGCAATCAAGAAAGGAGAGATGCCGAGTGAGGATTCTCAAGCTCTTTAAAAAACATATCCTGGCACTGTTCGCAGCTATCGTACTTATCGTAATCAGCTGCAACGCCGATCTGGCGCTGCCTACCTATATGAGCGATATCGTCGACGTGGGCGTGCAGCAGGGAGGCATCGCCTCGCCCGTTCCCGACACCATTCGCGCCGAATCGCTCGACGACCTCAAGCTCTTTATGAGCGCCAAGGACGCCAAAGCTGTGGAGGCGGTGTTTGGCAAGGCAGACAAAAATGGCATTCGCACGTACAAGGGCACCGAGGATGAGCGCGCCGACGGCAGCAAGCTCGCCGATATCATGAGTCTGCCCGAGACCGTCGTCCTTTCGCTCAACCAGGGCATCGATGCCAACTCCATGGGCGACATGACCGGCGCATCCACCGAGGCAAGCGATGGCGGCGCCGCTCAGGCCATGCCCACCCCCGAGCAGATGGCAGCGATGACGCCCGAGCAGCTCGCCGAGATGCAGCAGAAGGCCGCAGCGGCGCAGAACATGCAAAAGCAGATTGATGCCGACGGCGGCAAGATCACCATGAAGAGCCTGCGCCTAGGCGTTGAAGGCGGTCTTATCGATCAGGGCAAGCTCGTCGAGGGCGCCAACGACATGGCTGACAAAATGGGCTCCATGTCGGGCTCCATCGTCACCCAGCGCGCCGTGACCTACGTGCAAGAAGAGTACAAGGCGCAGGGTATCGACCCCGCCGACGTGCAGAATGCCTATCTAAGCCACATGGCAGCCACGATGTTTGGCCTGTGCCTGGTGTCGCTGGTCGCCACAATTCTCACCGGCGCCGTGGCCTCGCATACGGCCTGCACCATCGCCCGCGACCTGCGCCGCGAGACCTTCAATAAGGTCATGCACTTCTCGCCGGCCGAGGTGGGCAAGTTTAGCCAGGCCTCGCTCATCACCCGCTGCACCAACGACATTCAGCAGATCCAGATGGCCGCAACCCTGTTTATCCGCATGTGTCTCATGGCGCCGGTCATGGGCATCGTCGCTGTCATGCGTGTCCTGGCCAACCACACCGGCCTGGAGTGGACCATCGCCGTGGCCATCATCGCCGTCTCGGCCGTCGTCGGCGTGCTTATGGGCCTCACCATGCCCAAGTTCAAAAAGATGCAAAGCTTTGTGGACCGCGTGAACCTTACCGCCCGTGAGCTGCTCGACGGCCTTATGCCCATCCGCTCGTTCAACCGCGAGGAGCATGAGCTCGAACGTTTTGACAAGGCATCACTCGACCTGATGACCACGCAGCTCTACACCAACCGCGCCATGAGCTTTATGATGCCGCTCATGATGCTCGTCATGAACTGCATCACCGTACTTATCGTCTGGTTTGGCGCGCAGGGCGTGTCCGACGGCGTGATGCAGGTCGGCAACATGATGGCGTTTATCTCCTACACCATGCAGATCGTCATGGCGTTTATGATCCTCACCATGGTTTCGGTTATCCTGCCCCGCGCCGAGGTCGCAGCCGAGCGCGTGGAAGAGGTCATCACTTGCCCCACCAGCATCAACGACCCTGTCTCGCCCAAACTGCCCGCGGCCAGCGCGCCGCGCGGTGAGCTCACCTTCCGCGACGTGAGCTTCCAGTATCCCGATGCCCGCGCCGACGTCATCAGCGGCGTAAACTTCACCACGCACGCCGGTCAGATGCTCGGCATCATTGGTTCCACGGGCTCGGGCAAGTCCACACTTGTGCAGCTGATTCCGCGCCTGTACGACGTCACGGGCGGCAGCATTTCGCTCGACGGCATCGACGTGCGCGACATGACCCTTTCCGAGCTGCGCCGCCGTATTGGTTACATCCCGCAGCAGGGGCGCCTGTTCTCGGGCACCGTCGAGAGTAACCTCAAGTTTGCCGGCGACATGGTGAGCGACGAGGACATGCACCGGGCGGCACGCATCGCCCAGGCCGAGGACTTTATCGCCGAGCGCGAGGGCGGCTACGACTCCCCCATCAGCCAGGGCGGCTCCAATGTTTCGGGTGGTCAGCGCCAGCGTCTGGCCATCGCCCGCGCGTTGGCTAAAAAGCCCGAGGTCGTGGTGTTCGATGACTCGTTTAGTGCCCTCGACTACAAGACCGACGCGCGCCTACGCGAGGAGCTGGCCAAAAACGTTACCGACGCCGCGCTCGTGGTCGTGGCCCAGCGCATCGCGACCATCATGCACGCCGACCAGATCATCGTGCTCGACGACGGCCACGTAGTGGGCACCGGCACGCACGAGGAGCTGCTGCGCAGCTGCCCGGCGTACCTGGAGATCGCACAGTCGCAGCTTTCCGCCGAGGAGCTGGGGCTTACCCAAGAAGAAATTGCAGCCGTTATGGAAGGAGGCGAGCGCTAATGGCAGACGAGACCAAGACTCAGATTCCCAAGCCCACCCGCCAGCGTGGTCCCATGGGCCGCATGGGCGGCATGCGTCGCGGCGAAAAGGCCAAGGACTTTAAGGGCACCATGAGGCAGCTGCTCGGCTATATCGGCCAGCACAAGATTGCCGTGTTTGCCGCCGTCGCCTTTGCCGTGTGCTCGGTCATCTTTAACATTGTGGGACCCAAGGTGCTCGGCCAGGTTACGACCAAGCTGTTTGAGGGCCTGGTTGCCAAAGTCAACGGTACCGGCGATGTCGACTTTAACTGGATCGCCAAGACGCTCGGCTTTTTGCTCTGCCTGTACCTGGCGAGCTCTATCTGCAGCCTCATCCAGGGCTGGCTCATGACCGGCGTCACGCAAAAGATTTGCTACCGCATGCGCAAGGAAATCGCCGCCAAGATTGCCGTCGTGCCGATGAGTTACTTCAACGGCCACAGCAAGGGAGACGTACTCAGCCGCATCACCAACGACGTCGATACGCTGGGTCAGTCGCTCAACCAGAGCGTGACGCAGCTCATCACGTCGGTAACGCAGATTATCGGCGTGCTCGTCATGATGCTTTCGATCAGCCTGCCGCTCACCGGCGTCACCGTGCTCACGCTGCCGGCAGCCGCGATTATCCTGACCGTAATGATTCACTTCTCGCAGCCGTACTTCCGCGAGCAACAGCAGGTCCTGGGCACCGTCAACGGCATTATCGAGGAGGACTTTGCCGGTCAGAACGTCATCCAAGTGTTCGACCGCGCCGAGGCCTCGATCGAAGAGTTCGACCGTCAAAACGACCGCCTCTTTATTAGTGGCTGGCGCTCGCAGTTCCTGTCGGGCCTGATGATGCCGCTTATGAGCTTGGTGGGCAACATGGGCTACGTGGGCGTCGTCGTGGTGGGCGCGCAGCTCGCGCTGACCGGCAATGCCACGCCCGGCGACATTCAGAGCTTTATCCAGTACGTTCGCAACTTTACGCAGCCCGTGCAGCAACTGGGCAACGTGAGCAACACGATGCAGTCGATGGCTGCCGCCACCGAGCGCGTCTTTGAGTTCCTGGCCGCGCCCGAGGAGGAGCAGAAGGCCGACGCGCAGATTCCCGAGAAGCGCCCCGGTCACGTGGAGTTCGACCACGTCAAGTTTGGCTACACGCCCGACAAGACCATCATCCACGACTTTAGCTGCGAGGCGCAGCCCGGCCAGACCATCGCCATCGTCGGCCCCACCGGCGCCGGCAAGACCACGCTCATCAAGCTGCTGCAGCGCTTCTACGATGTGGACGGCGGCTCGCTGCGTGTCGAGGGCGTCGATGTGCGCGACTGGGACCGCGCGGCACTGCGCGGCGAGTTTGCCATGGTGCTGCAGGACACCTGGCTGTTTAACGGCACCATCCGCGAGAACATCCGCTACGGACGCCCCGACGCGAGCGATGCCGAGGTCGAGGCCGCTGCGCGCGCCGCACGCTGCGACCACTTTATTCATACGCTCGCCGGCGGCTACGACTTTATGATCAATGAGGAGGGCACCAACCTCTCGCAGGGCCAGCGCCAGCTCGTGACCATCGCCCGCGCCATTTTGGCCGACCGCCCGGCGCTGATTTTGGACGAGGCAACCTCCAACGTTGACACTCGTACCGAGGAGCTTATTCAGCGTGCCATGGATGTGCTGATGCAGGGCCGTACCAGCTTTGTTATCGCGCACCGCCTGTCCACGATCCGCAACGCCGACGTGATCTTGGTAATTCGCGACGGCGATATCGTCGAGAAGGGCACGCACGACGAGTTGCTCGCCCAGGGCGGCTTCTACGCCGATCTGTACAACTCGCAGTTCGACGAGGCGGCGTAAATTCTGCCGCGGGGAACGAATAACGCCCGAGAACGGGGGCGCAGGACAACCTGCGCCCCCGTTTTTGCTCTGCGGCCCTCAAACCGCCTCCCCTGGGACCTGATTGACAGCCCCTTCGAGGCCCCGTGGGCAAAAAATGGCAAATATGAGTACTGTTACCCTTTTAGTAACAGCCAAAACAGCCCCAAATGCCGTTTTCACGGCTTGCACGCGGGTCGCGCGCGCAGACGTGGTGTAAGAGCGTCCTGAGGTCCGTCGCTGCAAGTCCCGATGTTACTCCTTCTTGAGACCGCGCTT
>CAUFRO010000056.1 GCA_959027945.1 uncultured Collinsella sp. | reverse complement strand
GGGATTTGAACCCGCAAGGGTGCGGAGCTGAGGAAACGCGAAGCGTTTTCCAGCGTAGCACGCGAGGAGCGAAGCGACGAAGCGGGGCACGGGCGGCGCCAGCCGCACGCGGATATCCCTCATCGCCCACCACTGAATTGGAAACGGTCCTCGAAAGAGGACCGTTTTTGTTTGGGCCCATTTCATGGGATTTGAACCCGCAAGGGTGCGGAGCTGAGGAAACGCGAAGCGTTTTCCAGCGCAGCACGCGAGGAGCGGAGGCCCGAAGCGAAAGCGGGCGGCGAAATGGACCCTTGGCGAATACCCGTGTGCAAAAAATGCCAAATATGAGTACTACCACCTTTTTGGTAGCAGCATTTTCGAAGTCATAAAAGGCAAATCCGACATTAGAACGACGACCGATAGTCCAGTTAAGCCAATTTAGTTACTACAAAACTGGACATATGTGGCCCAACTCATCTAAAAACGCCTAATTTATATGTTACGAAGTTAGTGCCAGTACTCATATTTGCCACTTTTTGCACACGGCCTATCCCGGCCATGGTAAATCGATAACAAAACGGGCTCCAGACCGCTGAATCGTGCCGTAAATGGCACGACCGCAGTCCGGAACCCGGTCAAAATTGAGTTATTGCGCTGTGTTAGGCCAAAACGTCCGACAAAATCTCGATCAGGCTGTCCACGTCGGCTTCCTCGCAGATAAGCGGCGGCAGGAAACGCAACGTATGAGCTCCGGTCGCGTTAATCACGGCGCCAGCGGCCAGCGCGCGGGCAACAATATCATGTGCATCGCCCGCAGCGTCATCCAAATCGCAGCCGAGCATTAAGCCGCGACCGCGTACCTCGACCACATGCGGCAGCTTGGTGAGTTTTGCCTCCATATAAGCACCCACCTTGGCAGCATGCTCGGCATAATCGCCGCGCACAAGCGCGGAGAGCGTCGCGGCGCACGCCGCGACGGCCAAGCAGCTACCGCCAAAGGTCGAGCCGTGGTCACCCGGCTTAAACACGTCGGCGATCTCCTTCTTTGCCACCACGGCGCCCATGGGAACGCCGTCGGCGATGCCCTTGGCAAGACTCATGATGTCGGGCTCCACGCCATAGGTCTGGAATGCAAACGGCTTGCCGGAGCGGAAGATGCCACACTGGACCTCGTCGGCGATAAGAACGGCGCCCACCTCGTGCGCCAAGTCGCGCGCCGCCGTCATAAACTCCTCGGTCATGGGGTGCACACCGCTCTCGCCCTGAATCGGCTCGAGCATGACGGCGCAGACCTCGCTTCCCAGCTGCTTAAAGATCGAACGCAGTTCGTCGACATCGTTGGGCGTGCAGGCCACAAAACCGCCCGGCAGCGGACGGAAGCTATCCTGCAGCCAATCCTGCATGGTGGCGGCAATGGTCTCGAGCGTACGGCCGTGGAAGCCGCCGCGCATGCACACGATGGTGTTGCCACCGTTACCAGCACGCTTGGCGTACAGACGCGCGAGCTTCATCGAGCCCTCGTTGGCTTCGGCACCAGAATTGGCAAAGAACGTCTCCCATACCTGCTCGCCCGCCGTCGGAGCGCCGAGCGCAGCTGCCGTGGTCTCATCGCCGGCAGCAATGGCATCGGCAATCACGCGTGCACTGTCCACGTCGTCGTTAGCGAGCTTGGACAGCAGCGCCGCGACCTGTCCACGCTGCTCGATGTAGAAGTAATTGGAGACATGCATGAGCTTTTTGGTCTGTGCCTCGAGCGCCGAGAGCACAGCCGGGTCGCCATGACCTAGGCTGCACACGCCGATGCCGGCAAGAAAGTCGAGGTACTCACGGCCATCGTCACCGGTGAGCTTCATGCCGTGACCCTCGACAAACTCGACCGGAGAGCGGCCAAAGGTATGCATAACGTAATGGGATTCAAGCGATTGCTGAGCTGCAAGTGACATGGGATGCCTTTCGTTGAGCGCCGGACGGCGCAGACCTATGGGTGCAGGAATGGGGCGGCTGCGGGTCAGCTAGACCGTCTGAAGCTTCTCGACCTCGTCAAGGTTCTCGGTCAGACGCGCAGCAAACGTCGAAAGCGGATGCGGATGCGTATCGAACTCGTAAGCCGTCTCGGTGGAATGGATCACGGTGCCGACGCCGGCATCGGTCAGCAGCTCCAGGAGCAGCGAATGCGGCGTAGTACCGTTAATGATGTGGGCGCGAAATACGCCGCCGGTAAGCGCATTGACGGCCGCACGCAGCTTGGGAATCATGCCCTTATCGACCTCGCCGCCGTAGAGCATTTCGTTAACCTCGTCGAGCGTTAGGTTGGAGATAAGCGAGTCCTTGTCGCTAAAGTCCTTGTACAGGCCATCGACATCGGTCAAAAAGATTGCCTTATGCGCGTGGAGCGCCGCGGCAACGGCACCGGCGGCGGTGTCGGCGTTGATGTTGAAGAAACCGCCGTCCTCCCCCGCCGCGACGGTAGCGATGACGGGGATGTACTCGCTATCGAGTAAGCGCTCGATATAGTCGGTGTTGACGTGCGTCACTTTGCCCACGCGACCGAGCTCGGGGTCGAGCGGCTCGGCGATGAGCGTGCCGGCATCGCTGCCCGACACGCCCACGGCCAGGTTGCCGTGGTGGTTGATGGCAGCAACCAGCTCCTGGTTAACCTTGCCGCCCAGCACCTCGCGCACGATATCCATAGTCGCCGGCGTGGTCACGCGCTGGCCGTTCTTAAACTCGACGGGAATATCGTAATGGTTCAGTGCCTCGTTGATGGCCTTGCCGCCGCCGTGCACGATGACGGGGCGCATGCCGATGATCTTGAGCAAAACGATGTCGCTCATCACGTCGCGGCGCAGCTGCTCGTCAACCATGGCTGCCCCGCCATATTTGATAACGACCGTCTTGCCGGTCAGGTTTTTAATCCACGGCAGTGCTTCGAACAGCAGCTGCGCGGTTGCTTCGTTGGATTCGCTCGAACGACAATCGCGTGCGAATTTCATAATCTGCCTCGTCTTTCGTATCGTTATCGCGCCGTGCTCCGCTGTCCGCAATCGCGGCAAGATGCGCAGCGTGCCTGGAATCTAGGAACGGTAGTCGCCGTTGATGGAGATGTACTCATGCGTGAGGTCGCAGGTCCACACGGTCGTTGCCGCGTCGCCTGCGCCCAGGTCGGCCGAGATCACGATCTCTGGCGCCTCGAAACGTCGTAGAGCCTCGTCCTCGTCAAAGGGAACAGTCAGACCATCGCGACAGACAGGCATGCCCATCATGTCGATGGAAACGTCTTCCTGATTAAACTTCACGCCGCACTTGCCGAGTGCCATAGCAACGCGACCCCAGTTGCAGTCGTGGCCGGCGATGCAGGTCTTAACGAGCGGCGAGTTGGCAACGGCACGGGCGGCGATATCGGCTTCCTCGTCGTTCACGGCGCCGGTAACGTTGACCGTAACAAGCTTGGATGCGCCCTCACCATCGGCGGCGATATTGCGCGCCAGGCTCTCGCACACCTCGTGCACGGCAAATGCCAACTCGTCAAAGGCATCGGAGCCCTCAACGATAGGCTCGACATCTGCGGCAGCGGCGCCGGAGGCAAGCATGATGCAGGTGTCGTTGGTCGAGGTGTCGGAATCGACCGTTACCTTGTTGAAGGTCTGTTTGACGGTCGAGAGCAGCAGGGCATGAAGTGCCGCAGGCTCGACGGGGGCATCGGTGGTGATAACTGCGATCATGGTGGCCATGTTGGGCATGATCATGCCCGAGCCCTTGCACATTCCGCCTACCGTATAGACATTGCCCGCATGACCCGCAGCCTCACTGACGTAGGACACGGCGTACTCCTTGGAGTGCGTGTCGGTCGTCATGATGGCGCGAGCGGCATCGGCGCCACCGTGGGCGGAGAGCGCCTCGTAGGCAGCAGGAATGGCAGTCTCAAATGTGTCGATGGGCAGAATCTGTCCAATCACGCCTGTGGATGCAACTAGGATCTGCTGGGATTCACAGCCGATGACCTGCGACGCGATGTTGCAGGTCTCGCGCGCGCATGCAAGGCCGGTCTCACCCGTGGCGGCGTTGGCATTGCCAGAGTTGATCGAAACGCCGGCGATGATACCGTAGCCCTTGTCGGCACCGCCCAGGTTGGCACGGCTCACCTGCACGGGCGCCGCGCAAAAGCGATTGGTGGTAAACACGCCGGCACCGGGACAGGGTTTATCGGGCACGACGAACGCGTAATCCAGACGCTCGGGGTTCTTGCGGAACCCAGCGTGGATGCCTGCAGCCTTAAAACCAGCCGCAGCCGTAACGCCACCCTCGACGGCGCGAATCTTGATATCAAACAGCTCGGTATTCATCGTCTTTATGACTCCTTATGTCAAACAAAAAACGGACATCGGTTGGTGCGCCATGCCAGTCGTAATCATGAGACCGGCTTAAGAGTGGCGCCCCACTCGATGCCCGACTACCAAATCGTTAACAATCGAATGTGCTACACCGGGCACGCCACTGTGGGCAAGCCTCGTCGCTCGTCAAAGCCAAAGACGATATTGGCGCACTGGACTGCTTGGCCCGCAGCGCCCTTGCACAGATTGTCGATGGCGCCCGTCGCCACCAGCACGCCCGCGCGCTTGTTGAGCGCGAGGCCAATCTGGGCGGCGTTGGTGCCGACGACCGAAGCCGTCTTGGGCTGCTGACCGGCATCGAGCACGCGCACGAAGGTGCGACCAGCGTAGAACTGCTTGTAATAGTCGACAACGTCCTCAAGGGTCAAGGTATCGATAGCCTGCGGCGTAAGCGGCATCGTCACCGTGGAGAGCAGGCCGCGCTTGAGCGGTGCCAGATGCGGGGTAAAGACGACGCGATCGGTTAAGCCAAGGATTTGCTCAATCTCGGGCGTGTGGCGATGTTTACCCACGCCATAGGCTTCTAGGTTCTCGTCCGCACTGCAAAAGTGGGTGCGGGCGTTGCAGGACTTGCCGGCACCCGTCACACCGCTGATGGCATCGACGATCACAGGGCCACTCTGGGCAACCCAGCCGGCACGCTCGGCAGGAGCGGCAGCAAGGCTCGTTGCGGTGGGATAGCAGCCGGCGCAGGCGACCAGCACGGACTTGCCGTCAGCATAATCGGATGCGGCGGTCTCCAAGTCCTGGCAGAACAGCTCGGGCAGGCCAAAAGCGCGGGTCTTGAGCAGCTCGGGGCTCGTGTGCTCGGCGGCATACCATGTCTCAAAGACGGACGCGTCGCTCAGACGGTAATCGGCCGAAAGATCAAAGCAGGAGACGCCAGATGCAAGCAGTGCGGGCACCTGTGCCATGGCAGCCGTGTGCGGCACGGCCAAGAAGACGGCGTCGCAGCTCTTGAGCTCGGGGGCGTCATGCGTGGTGAAAACCAGGTCGCTCACGCCAGCAAAGCTCGGATACGCCGCGGACAGCGGCTGGCCGGCATCGGCGTTGGACGTAATGGCAACAAGTTCAAACTCGGGATGGCCAAGCACGAGGCGAATGAGCTCGGCTCCGGCATATCCAGCCGCGCCGACGATTCCAACCTTCAAAGACATATCAGACTCCTTGTCTGCGATTTATGCACCGATGCGCATTTCTCAGCAGTCGTTATGAGGTGGGTTGAAACTTTAGCACCAAAAGATGCATGAACACGTAAATGGCTTGTATGTTCATGCATTGAAACATTCCCGACACATTCGCTTGAAGGAATTGACAAATGGAGCGGGCCCCGTATCGACCGGCACTCCTTACGGCGCCGGGCAACACGGGGCCCGTCCATGCGAAAACTAAGTTGTTGGGATGAGCCAGCTGGCTAGAGCTCGACCGGCACCCATTCGTCGTGATTGCAGATAAAAGCCTCGGGATCCTCGACGCTAAAGAAGACGAGCGTGGGGTCGTTAGGCCCCTCATAGTGCTCGCCCAGGTGCTCTAGATGCTTCCACCCGGCTTCGCGCATTTCGTCTAAAGCCCGGTCATCCAAGCCGGCACGCCCGCGCAAGATGAGCCAGCCATGGCCCGGCCACCAACTCGTGGCCTCAAAGCGCTGGTTTTGCAGCAGCTCCTGCCACACATCTTTGGTGCGCGCCGTTACAAACCACAGCTTGCCGTCCTGGATCTGCGCAAACGAAAACGGACGCACATGCGGCTGTCCGTCAACGCTCGTCGCCAAATACCATGCCGGCACTGACGTCAGATACTCCAAAACCGTATTCAATCCGTCCATGTGTCCTCCTGGCACTAGCTAATTCAGAACGGGTAGTTAATTTGAGACACGCTAGAGCTCCAGGCGCTCCTCGCTGCCGTCGATATCACAGAAGCGCGCGGCAATGTTGCGGACCGAAAAGAAAGCAAGGCGGCCGTCGTTGGCACTCTCGTGTTCCTCGCCAATGCCCACCATGTGCTTAAAACCCGCTTGACGCACCTTGTCGCTCGCAACTGCGTCGTCCTCAAGTGCGGCTTCGCCGGTCAATACGATCCAACATTCCCCCGGCTTCCAGCCCGAGAGCTCAAACTTGGGATTCGCGCTCAGCTCCGCCCACACATCTTTGTCGCGCGACGTACAAAACCACAGTTTACCGTCATCGACCATGGCAAACGAAAACGGCCTCACGCGAGGCTGATGCCCGTCGGCTACATCGGTCGTGGCCAGATACCACGCCGGAATGCGCCTGAGATACGAACAGGCGCGCTCAAGCTGAGCCGTGCGGTCGTTGTCGGTCATAGGGACCCCTTTCTTGCGCTCGAATCGCGCCTAAACAAGTTGAAGGTTGATGACGATGACGCAGATGAGCAGCAACGCCGTCACCACCGCCGCCAACGCATCGCCGCGGCCAAACGTAAGTGCATGCAGACGCGTGCGTCCCTGTTCGCCGTGATAGCAACGCGCATCCATGGCGGCCGAAAGCGTCTCGGCATGACGGAACACGCCCGTGAACAGCGGAATGGCCACACTGCCGAGCATACGCACGCCGCCGAGCGGGCCTCCCGTCACGCGCGCACCGCGGCTCGCCTGCGCATCGGCCGTCTGCTTCATCTCGGTAGCGAACTGCGGCATAAAGCGCAACGCGATACCCATGATCATGCCGAGCTCATGCGCCGGAAGCCCCACGCGCGCAAACGGTGCGAGCAGACGCTCAAAGCCCGCAGTGAGGTCGAGCGTCGGCGTGGTGAGCGTGATAGCGCTCATACCGGCCATCATCAAGGTCAGGCGGCACGCCATAAAGGCGGCGGAATGCAGCGAGCCCTCGCTTATCTGCAAAAAGCCGAGCTGCCACAGAATGCGCCCGCTCTGGTCGGTAAACAAGTTGAGCACCGCGACCACGACGACGATTGCCAGCAGCGGCGCCATCGACGACAGAACGCGACGAACCGGCACCCGAGACACGGCATAGATCAGCACGACAAACATTGCGACAGGGGCCAGTCCGCGGAAGCCGCCGACGGTCAGCGTCGTGATCAGAAACACAAAGCCCAAGAGCAACTTAGTTCGCGGGTCCAGGCGGTGGATCGCACTATCGCCGGGATAGTAGCTGCCAAACGAAAACGCCTCCATTAGCAGCCCTTCTCTCGCGCGACCGTCTTGAATTTAGCAATGTCCGCGACGTTAGAAGGACCGCCCGAGCAACCGATTAGCAGGTCCACCAACTCGTCTGTCAGCGACTCAACCGTATAGAGGCCGTCAAAGCGCAGCGGCACGCCCGCCTCCGTAAGCGCCAGCGCCATACGCTGGGCGGCGGGAACGCCCAAGCCGATTGATTTAAGCTCATCGGCATGCGCAAAAACCTGAGCGGGCGTGCCCTCGGCAAACACCGCGCCCTCGTTCATCACGACAATACGGTCGCAGCAATTGGCCAGGTCATCCATACTATGCGAAACCATGACAACGGTCAGGCCATCGCGGTGAAGTCGATCGATAAGCTCAAGGAAATCCCTGCGCGCAGCCGGATCGAGCCCCGCCATGGGCTCATCGAGCACCAGGACTTCGGGCTCCATGGCGAGCACGCCGGCGAATGCCACACGCCGTTGCTGACCGCCCGAAAGCTCAAAGGGACTCTTGTCGCCGACCGTGGAAAGGTCGAGGCCCACGCGTGAGAGCGATGACTCGACACGACGGTCGACTTCATCTTGCGGCAAGCCAAGGTTATGTGGACCAAACGCCACGTCCTGCGCCACGGTTTCGGCAAACAGCTGACGCTCAGGATATTGAAACACCACGCCGACCTTGGCCTTAACCGCGGCGGCGTCTTTCTTGTTTGACAGATCGAGCCCCAGCGCGCGAACGGATCCCTCCTGGGGGCGAATCAAACCGTTGAGATGCTGGACCAGCGTCGACTTACCCGAACCGGTATGACCTGCCAAGCCCAGGAACTCGCCGCGACGCACCGTCAGCGATACATCGCGCAGCGCCCACGGGCTGCTTGGGTCGTTTCCCCAGAGAGCCTGTTTGCTCGATTTGCCCGCAGTGGCCGAGCGCTTATGCCAGCGGCGGCGCTCGCGCGGACTGAGCGAATAACTGTACGAAACATGGGATAGCTCGATGACGGGCTCCGACGCGTTGCCCTCGTTGTCTACCGGAACAGTGCCGTCAGCGATTTCCGACTGGGATACGGAAGACTGCCCCGCGATGCCTGCCCCACTTCGCTCGGCATAAGCCTGCGCAATCTCGGCGACCATATCCGCCTCACGTACCTGCGCGCAAACGGGCACGCCCTCCGCACGAAGTGCCATGCCCAAACGGCACGACTCTGGCATGTCAAGGTTGAGCTGAACGAGTTCATTCGCCCGCGTCAGAATCTCATCGGGCGTGCCCAGCATGGCAACTCGTCCCGTCTGAAACACGGCGACACGATCGGCCTCGGCAGCCTCCTCCATAAAGTGCGTAATCATCACGATGGTCATGCCGCGAGCGTGCAACGCGCGGCAAGCCTTCATGAGGCCCTTGCGTCCACGCGGATCGAGCATCGAGGAAGCCTCGTCCAATATGAGCACGCGCGGTTCCATGGCGAGCACGCCGGCAAGCGCCACGCGCTGCTTTTGGCCGCCCGAAAGCGCATGGGTCTCGTGGCGCTCAAAGCCCACCAGGCCCACACCCTTCAGCGCCTCGCGTACGAGCTGCGCAATTTGCGCCGATGGCACGCCAAGGTTTTCGGGACCAAACGCAACGTCATCTTCGACAAGCGTTGCCACCAGCTGGTCGTCGGGATTCTGGAATACCATGCCCGCGGTCGAACGAATGTCGTAGACCAGCTCGGGGTCGGACGCATCCATGCCGTTGATGCGTACCGTGCCCGCATCGGGCTGCAACAGCGCATTCAGATGCTTGGCAAACGTCGACTTGCCCGACCCATTGCCACCGAGGATGCAGAAAAACTCGCCGTCCTCGATATTCAGATCGACGCCGTCGAGCGCCGGTACGGCACCGTCATAGCTAAAGGAAACGCCCCGACACTCAATCATGCGCGGCCTTTGACCTGGTCCTTTTTAGGCGTGATGAGGTTGGAGACCGCTTTATACACCGCCAGTGTCAACACCGAGTTAAGCACGGTCTTGATAAGGTTGAACGGCAGCACGGCAGGAATCATGAGCGGGGCGATCACATCGACCGAGCCATACCAGAACCATACGCCAATGGTAAGGTTTGCGACCATAGACAACGCCGTAGCGGCAATAACGCCGAGCACCAGGCCAATCACGGCACCCTTATAGGTATGCATCTTCTGATAGACGATAGCCGCAGGCAGAATGTAGCCCAGCGTGGCAACCAGGTTCATAAGCGCGCCGACCCAGTCACCCGTGGTGAGCGCATGGATAACGATAGCCATAGCGGCAACAGCAGTGCCGGCGCCAGGACCATACGCAAACCCGCACACCATCGCCGGTACCAGCGACGGGTCATACGTCAAAAACGGCGCCGAAGGAAGGATAGGCAGCTGCACGTACATAAACAGGGCGCCCAAGGCGCACATCAACGCCATGGTAACGAGCTGTTTGGTGCTCCACCTATTCGTGTTCTCAAAATGGATATGCTGCGACTGTTCAGACATAAGATCACCTGCCTCTTTCATCCGGACTCTAACCGTTGGTACTGGGATCTCACCAGTTCAGCCGGCATGCGAACCAACGCACACACGGGTCGCGGACTCATCGGCTCGGTCGCAGGCATCTCGCCTGCGCCACGGCGCCCCTTTGACACCGCCCGATTTACCGCCAGTGGGGAATTTCACCCCGCCCTGAAACAGCAATTGCAAGTGTAGCACGCGCAGGTATTCATGCAAGTATGCCAAGGGTAATTTGTGGCGGGGATCAGTTGCCGCAACAACCACGTTCCCCACCCATCCCAAAGTAACGCGCCTTTCGCGGCAAAGCCGCGAAACAGCGAAAGGGACACGCACTCCCATCAACCACGACTTTCTCCGCGAGCCGACCTCAAGGCCGTAAACGCAGGGGATCCGGGGGCGTGACGGGGGTTTCTCTCCGGAACATTCCGCACTGATATCTTCTTAATTGAAGACGTCGATGGCGCACCCGTATAC
>CAUFRO010000055.1 GCA_959027945.1 uncultured Collinsella sp. | reverse complement strand
ATTGTGCCGACTGCGCACACCTCGGTTCGAGGAGATGCGCAAACGGTGCACCATTTGAATTGAAGAGCCCGTTACCCTCGCGGTAGCGGGCTTTTTGCTACCGATATGCCGGGATTCGAACCCGACAGGGTGCGGAGCTGAGGAAACGCGAAGCGTTTTCCAACGCAGCACGCAAGGAGCGAAGCGACGCGGCGAAAGCGGGCGGCGTCAGCCGCACGCGGACATCCCGCTGGGAGCACCATTTAAACTGAGGAGCCCGTTGCCCTCGCGGTGGCGGGCTTTTTGCTACCCATGTGCCGTGATTCGAACCCGGCAGGGTGCGGATCACGGCATCATCGCAAAGCCAGTGGGCAAAAATAGCAAATATGAGTACTGTTACCATTTTAGTAACAGCGATTTCATGCCTTTAGAAGTCGATTTAGACGTCGGGCGTCCTACGGCGGAAGAATTACAGACGTTTATCGGCTAAGTACTTGTACATATGTTGCGTAACACTACATATTTTACAAATAAATAATGCTACAGGACTTGTGACAGTACTCATATTTGACGTTTTTTGTCCACAACCCTTTATACCTAGGCATATCGGCGGCAAAACGGGCTTCAAAGCGCCCTTCGCAAACAAAAACCGGGGCCCGCATGATGCGGACCCCGGCTCAATACCGTGACGATATGTCAGTTACGCTCTACACGTAGAACAGGATGTCGTCGTAAGTCGGGACCGGCCAGTAGTCGGCAGCCACGATCTCCTCCATGGCATCCACGGCGGCGCGCAGCGTATCCATAGCGGGAACGACCTCGTGCGCGTACACGTTGGCCTGCTCCTGGCCATCGAGGGCCTCAGCCTTCTGATGCACGGCGTCAAGCGCCTTGATGGAGTCGTTGATGGTGGTGATGCCGTTGCAGAGCTTGTTGAGCGTGTTCTGCTCACACTGCATGGCGGCCTCGGCGCCGGCGGCACGAATAGTCTCAAGGCCCTTAGCGACCTTGGTGGCATAGGCGGTAATGACCGGGCGATAGGTACGACGCGCCTCGCGAACCATCGTGGTGGCCTCGATGTTCATGAGCTTGTTGTACTTCTCGAGCTTGCAGTCGTAGCGGCACTGAGCCTCGGCCTTGGTCAGAACACCCGTCTCCTCAAAGAGCGCAATGGCCTTATCGGAAACAAAGGCGGGCAGGGCGTCGGCCGTGGTCTTGTTGTTGGCAAGGCCGCGCTTCTTGGCCTCGACGGGCCACTCATCGGAGTAGCCGTCACCGGAGAACAGGATGCGCTGGTGATCGGTCAGCACCTTCTTGCAGTACTCGAGCGCGGCGTCCTGGAACTCATCCTCGGGCGTACCCTCAAGCGCGTCGGCGAAGGACTTGAGCGACTTGGCCACGGCGGCATCGAGCACCAGGTTGGAGTCGGAGACGTTCTGCTCGGAGCCGCAGGCACGGAACTCGAACTTGTTGCCGGTGAAGGCGAACGGGGAGGTGCGGTTGCGGTCGGTGTTGTCCTGCATCAGCTTGGGCAGGGTATCGGCGCCCAGGTCGAGCACGCCGCGCGTGGCATGGACGGAAGCCTTGCCATCGATGATCTTCTCGACGACCTCGGTAAGCTGGTCGCCCAGGAAGATGGACATAATCGCCGGAGGAGCCTCGTTGGCACCCAGACGATGGTCGTTGCCGGCCGAGGCAACGGAGGCACGCAGGAGCTCCTGATAGTTATCGACGGCCTCGATCACCGCGGTGAGGAAGACGATGAACTGCAGGTTGTCGAGCGGGGTGTCGCCCGGATCGAGCAGATTCTCGGACTCGGTGCCAAGCGACCAGTTGTTGTGCTTGCCCGAACCGTTGATGCCCTCGAAGGGCTTCTCGTGCAGCAGGCAGACCAAGTCGTGGCGGGAGGCGATGAGCTTCATCTTCTCCATCATGACCAGATTCTGGTCGATGGCCTCGTTGACCTCGCCATAGACCGGTGCGAGCTCATGCTGGCAGGGAGCAACCTCGTTGTGCTTGGTCTTGGCGGGAATGCCGAGCGCCCACAGCTCATCGTCCAGGTCCTTCATGTAGGCCGAGACGGTGGGGCGGATAGCGCCAAAGTAGTGCTCCTCGAGCTCCTGGCCCTTGCAGGGAGCGGCACCAAAGAGGGTGCGGCCGGTGATGACCAGGTCCTTGCGCTTGCGGTAAGCGTCCTTCTTGATCAGGAAGTACTCCTGCTCGTCGCCCACGGAAGGAACGACCTTCTTGGGGGTCTTACCGAACAGCGCCAAAACGCGCTTAGACTCACGCGAGAGCGCGGTCATGGAACGCAGCAGCGGGGTCTTCTTGTCCAGGGCCTCGCCCGTGTAGGAGCAGAAAGCCGTGGGGATGCACAGGACATCGTCCTTGATAAAGGCGGGGCTAGTGGGGTCCCAAGCGGTGTAGCCACGGGCCTCGAAGGTAGCACGCAGGCCGCCGTTGGGGAAGCTCGAGGCATCGGGCTCGCCCTGGATGAGGTTCTTGCCCGTAAACTTGGTAATGGCGGTGCCGTCGTGGTTGGGCTCCAGGAAGCTGTCGTGCTTCTCGGAAGTAATGCCCGAAAGCGGCTGGAACCAGTGCGCGTAGTGCGTCGCGCCCTTGGAGATGGCCCAGACCTTCATGGCATGGGCAACGGCGTTGGCCACATCCAGGTCGAGCGGCTCACCGCCCTCGAGGGTTGCAGCAAGGCGCTTCCAAATGTCCTTGGGGAGGTAGTCCTTCATGACTTCCTCAGAGAACACCATGGTCCCGAAGCGGTCAGTAAGTTCGGCCATACGGAACTCCCTTCGTATCGGCACCGCGTGAGAAGCGGTGTTGATTACTAACGAACGAGTCATAGCTTAGACTCGCCGTGTTTCCGCGACATTACCGTTATGTTGCTGTCGCGAAACCAATCAATGAGGTTACCCTATCGAGGCGGCGTTGCCACCCTCAACAGCCAATCAACTGCATAAATTGCAGACCTCTCCCCATGGTTTACGGGTAGCTCATTTGCCACGGGCTATAAAGACTGGTATTTGATGCGAAATACCAGTCTTTATAGCCCGTGCCTAGATTAGCCGCTCTGTTATAGAGAAAGCCGATAGCAAGGCATCTTTGATTGGTATCCTCAAATAGCGAGTGAAACTCCACCGTGGCACAGTGGTGCTGTAGAATCCTTACAACACATCACACTATTACGTATCTAGAGGAGCACGATATGCGCGTCGACGAGGTTTTTAAGCAGGCAGCATCCCAGGGCACCGCGCCCATTTCGTTTGAGATGTTCCCGCCCAAGGGCGAGCTCACCCTCGACACGGCTCGCGAAGTGGCAGGCAATCTGTGCAAGCTTTCGCCGAGCTTTGTCTCGGTCACCTGCTCGGCCGGCGGCTCAGGCAACGGTACCGCCACCGCCCCCATCGCGCATATGATTACGAGCGAATTCGATACACCCTCGGTGGCACACCTTACCTGCGTGGGCCGGTCGCACGCCGATATCGCCGCCAAGATCGACGAGTATCGCACCGCCGGCGTGGAAAACATCCTGGCCCTGCGTGGCGATCTCCCTGCCGGCGCGACCGAGGACGACAAGCCCGCCTCGGACTACGCCTACGCCCGCGACCTCATCCCCGAGCTCGTCGACGCCGGCTTTTGCGTGGGCGCCGCAGCCTACCCCGAGGGCCACATTGCCTGTGAGGATCTCAACCTCTCGGTCGAGCACCTCAAGCAAAAACAGGACGCTGGCGCGAGCTTCTTTGTGACGCAGCTCTTCTTTGATAACGAGTGCTTCTACCGTTTTCGCGAGCTTGCCGACAAGGCCGGCATCACCGTGCCCATTACCGCGGGCATCATGCCGTTTATGGGCAAGTCACAGATCAGCCGCATGGTCTTTATGTGCGGCGCGTCGCTGCCCTCCCCCGTCATCAAGATTCTCGCCAAGTACGAGAATGACCCCGAGAGCCTGCAGGCAGCTGGTGTAGATTATGCAGCCCGCCAGCTTTGCGACCTCAAGGAGCACGGCGCCGACGGCCTGCACCTGTACACTATGAACCGTCCTGCGATCGCCGCGACCATTATGGAGCGCCTGGGGTAATGGAAAAACCGCACATCGATACAACCGCTGTCGAAGTGCCGGCCGACCTTGCGTCGCCGGCGCTCTACCGTATCGATGCCGCGCACCATCCCCGTGTCGACCGTGCCGAGATGCTGCGGTATCTGGGTTACGGCGGCCAGCAGATTGAGCCCGAGCTGTCGCAGCGTATTGAGCTTGTGGTCGAGCGTCTGGAATTGGACATTGAGCCCCGTGGCGTGCGCCGCGTGTTTGCCGTCGACGCCACGGGTGTGGACGAGCAGGGAGAACCTTGCATTCGCCTGGTCGGCACCAACGTTGAGCTGCGCGGTCGCGATATCTATCGACATCTCAAAGATGCCCGCTTTGCCGCGCTCATGGCATGCACCCTCGGCATGGACGCCGAGCGTCGCCTGCGCACCACGGGAGCCCAACATCCCCTGGAGGGCGCCGTGCTCGACGCCGCGTGCTCCGCTTACGTGGAAGCCGCCGTTGAGCAAATGGACCAGCAGGTCAAGACGGACGCCGCCGTTCATGGGCTCGCCGGCAACTGGCGCTTTAGTCCCGGCTATGGCGACTGCCCGCTCTCGGCCCAGCGCTCGATCGTCAATGCGCTCAACGCCACGCGGCTCATCGGCCTGACCGTCACCCCCACCAGCCTACTCATGCCCACCAAAAGCGTGACCGCGGTGATCGGTCTGTTTGACGGCGAGGTCCACGACGCCCAGAGCCGCCCCACCTGCAATATCTGCCGCATGCGCGAACACTGCCGCTTCCGCGCCGCCCACACCACCTGCTATTCCAGCCATTAGGAGCCCCCGATGTTTACTCCGCTTATCACTCATGATCTGGACGGTGCCGCGCTGGCGGCACCCGTTGATGCCGCACGCCGTAATGGCGCTGCATACAAGACGCGCACGATCGACGATCTGCGCATTAAGGACGATCACCTGCGTGCGGCCATCGAGGGCACGGGACACCTGCTGTTCGACGGCGGCATGGGCACCATGTTGCAGGCCGCTGGCATGAAGGCGGGCGCCCTGCCCGAGCTGCTCAACTTTGAGGAACCCCAGGTCATTACCGACATTCAGCGTCAGTACGTCGAGGCCGGCTGCGACGTGATCACCGCCAACACCTTTGGCGCCAACGCCCACAAGCTCGACGGTGCCGCCACCGTGGCAGACGTCTTTGCCGCGGCCGTCGCCTGTGCCCGCGAGGCCGGCGCCCGCTACGTCGCCGGTGACATCGGCCCCATCGGCGCGCTGCTTCGCCCCCTGGGTACCCTGAGCTTCGACGAGGCCTACGACCTCTTTGCCGAGGAAGTGCGCGCCGGCGTCGCCGCGGGTGTGGACCTCTTTATTATCGAGACTATGACCGACCTGGCCGAGATCAAGGCGGCGGTCCTCGCCTGCCGCGAGAACTCCGACCTGCCCGTCTTTGCCACCATGACCTTTGAGGAAGACGGTCGCACCTTCCTGGGCACGAGTCCCGAGGTGGCCGCCATCACGCTCGACGCTATCGGCACCGACGTTTTGGGCATCAACTGCAGCCAGGGACCGGCCGAGCTACGAGGACTCGCCGCACGTATGCTCACCGTTACCGACAAGCCTATTATGGTGCAGGCCAACGCAGGACTGCCCCGCGTGGACGACGACGGCAACACCGTCTTTGATATCCAGGCCCCCGAATACGCCGAGGCCGTCGCCGGCATGATCGCCGACGGCGTGAGCGTCGTGGGCGGCTGCTGCGGCACCACGCCGGCGCACATGGCAGCGCTGCGCACGCTTATCGACAACCACACGCCCAGCCCGCGCCACCGCAAGCCCAGCATGTCGGTCACGAGCGCTCAAACGGTCGTGGACCTTCCCTGCGACGGCCACAAGATCGCCGTCATCGGCGAGCGCATCAACCCCACTGGCAAAAAGCGCCTGCAGCAGGCCCTGCGCGACGGCGACCTGGACTACGTCGTGAGCCAGGGCATCAGCCAGCAGGAACAGGGCGCCGACATCCTGGACGTCAACGTGGGCCTGCCCGAGATCGACGAGGTCAAGATCATCCAACAGGCGACCGAACAGCTCCAGGGCTCCACGCTGCTGCCGCTGCAGATCGACTCCACCGACCCCGCAGCCGTCGAGGCCGCCGTGCGCCGCTACGCCGGCAAGCCCATCATCAACTCGGTCAATGGCAAGCAGCAGATCATGGATGAGATCTTTCCGCTGGTCGCCCACTACGGCACCAACGTTGTCGGCCTTACGCTCGACGAAGGCGGCATCCCCGATACCGCCGAGGCTCGCTTCGCCATTGCCGAGCGCATCGTGGCCGAGGCTGCCCGCTACGGCATCGGACCGGACCGCATCCTCATCGACTGCCTAGTCATGACCGCCTCGACCAATCAACGCCAGGCCGAACAGATCCTGCGCGCCATGTCCCTGTGCAAGGAGCGCCTGGGCGTCAAATGCGCGCTCGGCGTGTCGAACATCAGCTTTGGCCTGCCTGCCCGCCCGCTGCTGGGCTCGGTCTTTTTGGCTGCCGCTTTTGGCGCAGGCCTGGACGCCCCCATCATGAACCCGGGCTCCAAGCGCTTTATGGATACCGTCTACAGCTATCGCGTCCTGAGCGTTGAGGACGAGGGCTCGACCGGATACATCGAGCGCTACGCCGGTTGGACCGATCCGTACAAGATCGCCGCAAACCCGGCAGCAGCTCAGGCCGCGTCGAGTGATGCCGCGCCTGCCGCGGGCACCGCCGGCACCGACGGCAACGACGACCCGATTCGTCGCATGGTCGTCTCGGGCCGCAAAGGCGAGATCGCTGCCGAAACCGAGCGTCTGCTGGCAGACCACGACGCCATGGACCTCATCAACAATCACTTTATCCCCGCCCTCGACGAGGTTGGCGTCCTCTTTGACCAGGGCAAGTTCTTCTTGCCGCAGCTTATGGCCTCGGCCGAAGCCGCACGCGTGGGCTTCGACACCATCAAGCGCCTGATGCCCGCCGGCGAGATTGCCGACAAGGGAAAGATCTGCGTGGCCACCGTCAAGGGCGACATCCACGATATTGGCAAGAACATCGTCAAAATGCTGCTCGATAACTACGGCTACACCGTCTTTGACCTGGGCCGCGACGTCGACCCGCAAGAGGTACTCAAGACCGTCAAGGAGCGCGATATCAAACTCGTCGGCCTCTCGGCGCTTATGACTACCACGGTCGTCGCCATGGAGGAGACCATCAAGCTGCTTCATGCCGAGGTGCCGGGCGTCAAGATTATCGTGGGCGGCGCCGTGCTCACCCCCGAATACGCCAAGCAGATCGGCGCTGACTACTACGCCAAGGACGCCGCCGAAAGCGCCCGTATCGCCGAAGAGGTCTTTGGGCAGTAACACAACGGAAACAACCGAGCACCAAAACGTGCCGCATGCGTCACTTGGCACGTGCGGCACGTTAGAATAGATAAGACTATGCTCGTTTTGGCAGATAGGAGCGCAAGGATGGCGATCACGCCCGCAGAAATCGCGGAAACCCGCGGCATGGTTGAGGAGCAGAACCTCGACATCAGGACCATCACCATGGGTGTTTCGCTCATGGGTTGCGGTGACGAGAACCTCGACCGCATGTACACGAAGATCTACGACCACGTGACGCACACGGCTGAGCATCTGGTCGAGACCGCCGAGAACCTCGAGCGCGAGTACGGTATCCCCATCGTCAACAAGCGCGTTTCCGTCACCCCGGTGGCGCAGATCGCCGCGTGCTGCAAGGATGAGGACCTCACCCCCATCGCGCATGCCCTCGACCGCGCGGCCGAGACGCTCGGCATCGATTACCTGGGCGGCTTCTCCGCACTCGTCCAGAAGGGCATCGGCGACGCCGACCGCCGCGTCATCCAGTCCATCCCCCAGGCGCTCGCCACCACGAGCCGCGTCTGCTCCAGCGTCAACGTCGCCAGCCTGCGCGCCGGCATCAACATGGACGCCGTGCTCATGGCCGCCCAGACCATCATCGATGCCGCCAAGCTCACGGCCGACCAGGATTCCGTCGGCGCCTCCAAGTTTGTCTGCTTTGCCAACATGGTCGAGGACTCCCCGTTTATGGCGGGCGCCGTCCACGGCGGTGGCGAGGCCGACGCCGTCATCAACGTAGGCGTCTCGGGCCCCGGCGTTATGGCCGCAGCCCTGGAAACGCTGCCCGATTCCGCATCGATGATGGAAGTCGCCGAGAAGATTAAGCAGACCGCCTTTAAGATCACCCGCGCCGGCGAGCTCATGAGCCGCGAGGCCGCCCATCGCCTGGGTGTCGAGAAGGGCATTGTCGACCTGTCGCTGGCCCCCACGCCTGCCATCGGCGACTCCGTTGCCCGCATCCTCGAGATCATCGGTGTTGGCACCTGCGGTGGCCCCGGCACGACCTGCGCGCTCGCCATGCTCAACGATGCCGTCAAGAAGGGCGGCGTCATGGCCAGCTCCAGCGTGGGCGGTCTCTCGGGCGCCTTTATCCCCGTGTCCGAGGACGCCGGTATGATCGCCGCCGTCGAGGCCGGTGCGCTTTCGCTCGAGAAGCTCGAGGCCATGACCTGCGTATGCTCCGTCGGCCTGGACATGATCGCCATCCCCGGCGACACCCCGGTCGAGACCATCGCCGGCATCATCGCCGACGAGATGGCCATCGGCGTCATCAACAACAAGACTACGGCCGTCCGCGTGATTCCCGCCATCGGCAAGGGCGTGGGCGACTGCGTCGAGTACGGCGGCCTGTTTGGCCGTGCACCCATCATGCCGGTGAACCCCAACGCCGGCACCGTGCTTGCCCATCGCGGTGGACGCTTCCCGGCGCCGCTGAACTCGCTGAAGAACTAGCTGAGGGGGACTGGCGAGGAGCCCCGGGGAGGGCAAATATATAAGGTCGCCTGCTCGGACAGTCCTGACTCGCACGGAGAGCACATTAAGTGCTCTCCGGCTCGTGCGGAACTCGCGATCGACCTTATATATTTGCCCTTCCCGGGGTTCCCGCACATCTCAACCTTGGCTGAGTTCTGTCCCATGTTGCAGTTGCTTCGCTCCTGCACCACATGGTTGATACGGCGGATTGGCGTTGGAACGGTTCTTTCTGATATATGCTGGTTGCGGCTCTTCTTTTGGGAGGAGTCGCTTTTTTGTTGCTAGGAGGTTGGCCCGTGGTTGATGGGGAGATTCGTTCTGATCTGCTTTCTGCGGATTGGAATGGCGAATGGATACGTCTGCAAGCTGATCGGCGGCGGGCTGATGATTCTTTTGAATGGGATAAGCGGGCTCGGCATTTTCGACCGCTTGAGACTGCTCCGTATGCCCGGGACTTTATGAAGCTGTTGGCGTTAAAGCCTGGTGAATCGGTGCTGGATATGGGGTGTGGGGCTGGGTCGATTGCTATTCCGCTTGCTCAGGCTGGGCATCCTGTGATTGCGGCTGACTTCTCCCCTGCTATGTTGGGCACGCTTGATGCTGGTATTGAGTACTATGGGCTCGAGGATCTTATTACGCCGCTTGAGCTTGCTTGGGATGATGATTGGGATTTGGTTGGACCGGTCGCGAAAGCGGTAGATGTTGCCTTTGCCAGTCGTTCGGTTACGACGACCGATCTGAAAGGCGCGCTTGCCAAGCTTGATCGTACGGCTCGTCGGCGTTGTGCTGTCACGATGGTCGCCAACTCCAGCCCGCGCTATGATCTGCACTTGATGAACGCTATCGGTGCCTCGGTTACCTGCAGTAATGGCTTTGTGTACGCCTTCAACATCCTCATTCAGATGGGTGCGTTGCCGCAGGTTACGTACTTTGAATCGCCTCGTCGCGACACCTTCGATAGCCTCGAGGCAGGCGTGACGGACTTCTCCCGTATGCTCGAACATGGCAACGAAGATAAGATCGACCGCCTGCGCGACTACATCGCCCAGCACATGATTGAGAACCCCCATGCCGGTGAGCCGGGCTCCAAGGGCGTGCCGCAGGGGCGCTATATGCTCGATCATGTCCGCAAGGTTCGTTGGGCGTTTATTGCATGGGAGCCGGTCTCTGCGCCCAGCTCATAGCCTGCTCGCAGCCCGCACCGCCCACTCACTCGGCATCCGCATTCTTTTTGAACTGGGCAAACGCGCTCCACACCGCGCCGTTCCTGCGCTATCGTGGGACAGCTCACGTAGATTAAGGCCCCGTCGCGGGGCGCCCCATACATAGAAAGCGAGAACCCATGGCACTGACAGGAGCCCAGGTCAAGCAGCTTCGCAGCATGGCCCATCACCTCAACCCCGCCATCATCATCGGCAAGTCCGACGTCAACGAGGGCACCGTCGAGCAGACGGTCGCCTACCTGGAGAAGCACGAGCTCGTTAAGTGCTCCGTGCTCGATGGCTCCAGTCTTTCCGCCCGCGAGGCCGCCGAGGAGCTCGCCGAGCGCTGCCACGCCGAGGTCGTCCAGGTTATCGGCCGCAAGTTCTCGCTGTATCGCGAGTCCTCGCGCAAGGA
>CAUFRO010000054.1 GCA_959027945.1 uncultured Collinsella sp. | reverse complement strand
GGATATCCGTGACAAACGATCGCCGCGAACTCGTCGTCGAGCCATACCCAGCCCTGATCAAAGTTGAGCCATGGGCCACCCGGCTTGGTGGGACCGGGACGTTCCTGGTTCATACAGTACGCGATTGAGGCGTCTTGAGCCTCGTACTTACCGATGAAGAAGGGCCCACAATCGTCGCTAATGGTGCGAAAGCCGAGCTGATCGTACCCGTCGATGGCAAGTGCGGGTCTCGGAGCCAAGCAACTGATGAGTAGGAAGAGGAGTAGGAGCAGCGGGCCTGTTGCGATTGCGCTGTGGACAGAGTGCGTGGGTGCGTTGGACATGGCTGCTCCTTATCCCTCGTGCGCCGCACGGGGAGGCTGCGGCGCTTGGGACGAGGCTACCCCCGAGGTTCATGCGGGTAAGTACCGGAAGCTGACCAAAAGCTTGCCCGATTTCCGACAAATTGGGTTCATATGGAACAATCAAATAAAACCGCAGGTAAAAGATGGTGAAATAAGGACACCAGAGGTCCCTGTCTCCACAATTGGACTGTTTTTCAGACGATTCTCCACAGCTAAAACAAGCATCGACACCCTTGTATCGAACAAGACAACCGCGTTATACTAGCCAACACACAAGCGGGCATCGCCAAGTGGTAAGGCATCAGCTTCCCAAGCTGACACTCGCGGGTTCGAGTCCCGTTGCCCGCTCCAGTTAAGAGCACAAGCACGGCACCATCACGGTGCCGTGCTTTTTTCAATAAAGTGCCGGGACTCGAACCCGACAGGGTGCGAGCGTTAAGCAAACGCGAAGCGTTTGTAGCGAGCAGGCGAAGGCGCCGACAGGCGCCTGAAGCCGGTGCGGATTTGCGAAGCAAATACGCGGACGTCCCGTTGCCCGCTCCACCGGGCACGGGAGACATGGGGACGGCTAATTCAACAAAGTCTTCCCCTTCGGCTTCGTGAGGCTGAGGGGCTCGCCTGAAGCCGGTGCGGATTTGCGAAGCAAATACGCGGACGTCCCGTTGCCCGCTCCAATCTCAAAATGTTAGGTTAATGCCCGTAGCTCATACGGGCACCTGCGCACGGTACAATAGTTGAGTTACGACCAACGTGCCAATAACCAAAAAGGAGCCGCTATGATCGATCGCTATACCCGCCCGGAGATGGGACACATCTTCTCCCTCGAGAACAAGTACGCCATTTGGCAGGAGATCGAGGTCCTGGCCTGCGAGGCCCAGGCGGAGCTCGGCAAGATCGGTATTTCCAAAGACGAAGCCCAGTGGATTCGCGACCACGCCAACTTCGAGAAGGCAAAGGTCGACGAGATCGAGGAAGTCACGCGCCACGACGTCATCGCCTTCCTGACCAACATGAAGGAGTATATCGACGCCGACGTTCCCGAGGGCGAGCCCAAGCCCAGCCGCTGGGTTCACTACGGCATGACCAGCTCCGACCTGGGTGATACGGCTCTGTGCTATCAGCTCACTCAGGCTTGCGACCTGATCATCGAGGACGTCAAGAAGCTCGGCGAGATCTGCAAGCGTCGTGCCTTCGAGGAGCGCAATACGCTCTGCGCCGGCCGCACCCATGGCATCCATGCTGAGCCGATGACCTTCGGTATGAAGTTTGGCTCTTGGGCATGGGAACTCAAGCGCGATCTCGATCGTCTTGAGGACGCTCGCAAGAACGTTGCCTTCGGTGCTATCTCCGGTGCCGTTGGCACCTACAGCTCCATTGACCCGTTCGTCGAGGAGTATGTCTGCGAGCACCTGGGCCTGGTCCACGATCCGCTGTCCACGCAGGTCATCAGCCGCGATCACCACGCCTACCTTGCCGGCGTGCTTGCCACTACAGCGGCCACCTGCGAGCGCATCGCGACCGAGGTCCGCAACCTGCAGAAGACCGATACGCTCGAGGCCGAGGAGCCTTTCCGCAAGGGCCAAAAGGGCAGCTCCGCCATGCCGCACAAGCGCAACCCCATCACCATGGAGAAGGTCTGTGGCCTGTCGCGCGTCGTGAAGTCCAACGCTCAGGTCGCCTTTGACAACGTCGCCCTGTGGCACGAGCGCGACATTTCGCACTCTTCCGCCGAGCGCGTCGCCCAGGCCGATAGCTTCATCGCGCTTGACCACATGTTCCAGTGCCTCATTCGCGTTATCGACGGCCTGCAGCTGTATCCGGCCCGCATGATGGCCAACCTAAACAAGACCCGCGGCCTCATCTTCTCCTCCAAGGTGCTGCTTGCCCTCGTCGACACGGGCATCACCCGCGAGGACGCCTACGCTATCGTGCAGGAAAACGCCATGGCCACCTGGCACGAGGTGCAGGATTGTGTCTCTGGCCCCACCTTTAAGGAGCGTCTCGAGGCCGATCCGCGCTGCACCGTCAGCCAGGAGAAGCTCGATGAGATCTTTGATCCGTGGGACTTCCTCACCCGCATCGATACGGTCTTCGACCGCCTGGAGCAGCTCGAGTTCTAATTGACCGATCGGGGAGGTGGTCAAATCGATCAATTCTCCGCGGCCCTCGTTCGAGTGCGACTTTCCAACACAAGCCCCGCTCGCAGCTCGCTCTGCCAGCGGGGCTTGTGCATGAGCGCACCTAGAAAGCTGGACGTCAGCGATATATGCGCGTCAACTGTGCTGCTTGCCGATAATTTGAGACATCTGACAAACATTACCTTGCCGGTAACTGTCGGGGGGGGGGTATCCTTAAGCCAATTTTAAGGTGTGGGAGAATGCTGCGTTTTTTCACGAGAGATTGGACTTAGGGGAATGAGAAAAGGGTTTTGGAGGATAGCCACAGGCATCTGTGTTGCTTTAACGGCGGCAACGTTTGGGCTGACGGTGGCCGCTCCGCATGCGGATGCTGTCATGCTGGAGTCGCAGGACGGTTCCATGGGTGCATCGTTTCTCCCATACGATTCGTCTACAGGCGATGTGTGGTCAGAATTTGATGTCGCTGTTGGACAGACGGTGAAAGGAAGGCTTTCCTTTTTTAATAAAAATCACGAATGGGCGCACATTGACCCTAGCGATATCGATATCACATCGTCTGACGAGGATATCGCTAGGGTAAGTTATGAGTCACATAGTTGGGTATTGACAATTAGCCCCACCAAAGTTGGCACAACGACTATAACCCTGAAGAGCAAGACCGACGAGAGTTTAAACGGTTCTCTTAAGATTAAAAGTGTGGCTAAAGTCAATCCAATTAAGGTCAGTTTCGTTTCTTACGACCAATCTGGTGCGACAACAAACACCGCAACGCTGGGTTACACGGATGATTGTCCGCAAAAATGCGGGAACACGCATTATGCATTACTAGAGGGGAGAGTTGACGTTCGTCCCGTGGACGAGAGCCGTGCGGCCACATATTTTGTTATTAAGGAAGACCCCTCAAAGGATTCCAAAGTCCAGGCAAGGGTGAATTCGAATTATTCATCATATGGAACTTCCGAGCTAAGCGCTTCTTTGCAACTCGAGGCGTTGTCGAAAGATGCTAAAGAGGCCAAGGTTCTTGTCGACTATTGCAACGGTGAAGTTGAGACGAAGAAGCTATGTGATGTTGTAACCGAGAATCAGGAGCCCGGATTCAATGAGCGTGGGAACAAAAAGCAAAAGATGCTGGTTGGGGACAGCTATTATCTGACTGCCATTCTCAACGTTTCTCCAAATGAAGTACTGAAGGCATGCCAGCGCGCACATTGGGGTGCGGACTTTGGCGCTGTAACCTATTCTCTGGAAAGCAACGATGTCGTTGAGCTTATCGATGGTGAAAACTCGTTTAAGGCAATAAAGCCTGGCACCGTTAAGGCTCATGCTCGTGATGGCCTTGGCAATGACCATCCCTTTGAGATAGAGGTTGTCGACCCTGCGGAAGTGAGCCTTTCGAAGGCTAAGTTTGTGTCGAGTGATTATACATTTCCCTGTGAGGTCAGTTCAGATAGTATATCCAAAGATTGGCTTTGGCTGGAATGTGACAGGGGGTTTGAATATCCAAAGGGCGTGCTGAGTAAAAGCGCTGAGGAATTGATGGACTCCTATGCCGGCGCAAAGTATTCTTTCACTTCAGATAATCCGGATGTCCTCGAGGTAAAAGGATCGATGTTTAATGGTGGCAGTTACTTGGGGTATTTAGTGCCTCATAGTTACGGCGATGCAACGGTTTCAATGTACTTGGGTGGTCGTCTCTGCGACACGATGACCGTTCATGTTGTCAAGCCTGGCGAGGAGCCTGCAAAGACTGCGGTTTCCATTGCGGACAGCTACTCAACCTCCATGGATAAAGGCACGACTCAGCAGCTGAAGGCAAAGGTCTCCCCTGATGACAAGGCCAGCCAAGTTGTTTGGTCCTCTTCCAACGAGAGCGTCCTTACCGTCGACGCTAACGGTCTTGTTACCGCTGTCGGTGACGGTGATGCCACGATCACGGCAACGGTTGATGGGGTCTCTGCAACCACGGATGCGATTACGGTAACCACTCCGGTTGTAAAGGTGTCGGGCGTC
Organism: uncultured Collinsella sp.; assembly: GCA_959027945.1. Lineage (GTDB taxonomy): Bacteria > Actinomycetota > Coriobacteriia > Coriobacteriales > Coriobacteriaceae > Collinsella. The sequence goes on along the minus strand of CAUFRO010000054.1, from coordinate 6,355 downwards.
AAACTCAGCGCTGCGAACCTTAAGCTTGCTGTGGGTGGTGAACCCTCGACGTTGACCGCAACGGTTGAGCCCGATAACGCAACGAATAAGAACGTGTCCTGGTCGTCGAGCGATCCTACGGTTGCCACGGTTGTGGCCGGCACCGTGACCCCGGTCAAGGCCGGTGCCGCCACGATCACCGTCACCACTGAGGACGGCGATCATAGTGCCGCGTGCAAGGTGACGGTTGTTCAACCTGCCACGGGTATCACGCTTGATAAGCAGAAAGTCGCGCTTGTGGGCGCTGCAGTCGAGCAGCTTAAGGCAGCGGTCGTTCCCGCGGAAGCTAACCAGACAGTTGTCTGGAAGTCCAGCAACGAAAGTGTCGCTACGGTCGATCAGGCCGGAAAGGTGACGCCTGTTTCCAAAGGCACCGCAACCATTACTGCTTCGACCGAAGACGGAAACTATTCTCAAGATTGTGCTGTGACTGTTTCCAACCCCGCAACAAATCTTGCGGTCGACCAGAGCGCCCTCAACCTCAAGAAGGGCGAAGAAGGCACCGTAAAGGTTTCTCTTGCCGGAGCCCTTGCGGGTGAGGTCGACGAGACCAAGCTTGCTCTGGATGACACGGGCGCTTCGAAAGCATTTAAAGTTGTCGACAACGGCGATGGCTCCTACACCGTTACCGCTCTCAAGACAGGTTCCGGTTCATTTGTCATCACAGCAGAGTCGCTCTCCCAGACCGTTTCTGTGACCGTTACCAATCCCGTCCAGAAGGTCGAACTCAACAAGACGAGCCTGTCCCTTACTGTGGGCGATGCCTCCGCAAAGCTCTCCGCAACGGTGAATCCTGCCGATGCAGACGATGCGGCTGTGAGCTGGACCTCCAGCGATTCATCGGTCGCCACGGTCAAAGACGGCGTCGTGACGCCGCTTAAGGCCGGTACAGCCACAATCACTGCCACCTGTGGCGACAAAACCGCGACCTGCGCCGTTAGCGTAGCGGCGAGGGCCATCGCAGGTGTTGCGAGTAGCGACGGAACGGACGTTAGCGTAAGCGCCGAGAACGATGTTGCTGCCGGCTTTGCCCAGAACAACAACATCTCTCTTGTGGTCGAGAAACCGACGGACCTTTCCGACGCCGCCAATGCTGCGATTTCCGGCCTTGAGCAGGGGAGCACCAAGGTTGCTGAGAAACTCGATATCAAGCTTCTCAAGGATGGCGAGGCCATCGAGAACTACGATGGCATGTCCTTCATCGTCCGTGTCAAGATGACCGCAGCTATGAAAGCCCTCACTAATCTCAAGGTGCTTTACGTTGCCGAGGACGGTTCCACCCAGGCTATGGATACGTGGATCGAGGGGGACTACCTCTGCTTCCGCACGAGCCACTTCTCGACGTACGTGGTGACGGGCGAGGGGGCCAAGGGGGAGCCGACTCAGCCCGCGACGCCGTCCCAGCCCGGTCAGCAGACGACGACCAAGGTAACCAAAAAGTCTGCTAAGACTACTAAGGGTGCGCTCGCCAACACGGGCGACCAGGCCCTTGCCGTCGCCTTTATTATGGCCGTTGCCGGCGCTTCGCTGATTGCCTTCGCGCTTATGCGCAAACGTTTCGAGCGTTAGGGCGCCCCTCTCGTTTAAGCGCGACCTTTCAGTCCAAGCCCCGTTGGTAACGTGTTTGACCAACGGGGCTTTTACGTTAAAGACTTCAGCCCGTGTGTCGCGCGCAGTGCGGCGCATCGGAAACCGCCAGAGACGCGGTCGGCGCCAACGGCCTGAACGAGGCAGCGGTCGGGGGCGCATCCTGGAGCAGCTGAGCTTCGAGTAGGGTTAACCTAATTCGACCGCTTGTGGTTGCATTTCGACCATTGGCGCCTTGCCCGTCTTGGGCGAGGCGCTTTTTTATTGCCGCATCAGCCCCGGGTATAAAATGAAATCCGACTGCTGTTTCGATGAAGGGAGGCGTGTGCCCGGACGCATCAAGCGAGCCGCCATCGTCTCGTTTACGCTCATACTCCTTGTTGCCGTCTGTGCGGGCGCCCTGACGTATACCGTTCGAAGCAGTTCTTCCTCCTCGAATGAAGGCGACAAAGATCTCCCGGTACTCAAAATCGGCGTTACGGATAACGACCCCTATGTGTATGTCGATACCACGGGCGATTACGCCGGTATCGATATCGACATCGCCCGCGAGGCCTGCAGGCGCGCGGGGCTCAAGCCACAGTTTGTCGATATTGACTGGAACGATCGCGACCGGCTGCTCAAAAACGGTGATATCGATTGCCTGTGGTGTGATTATTCTCCCTGTTATCGCGAGGATAAGTATTACTGGACCGAGCCGTATCTAACCGTGACGGTTTCGGTTGTTGCCAAGAAAACGAGTGGCATCAAGTCCTTGGCGCATCTCGATGGAAGCAAGACCATCGCGGTGATTGCGGGCTCGGTGAGCGAACGCCGATTGCTCGCAGGGGATCTGGAAATCTCGCCGGACGTGCAAATCAAATCGTATGGTTCTGCCGAGCTCTGCAAAGCCGCCCTCGCCAAAGGGTATGTTGACTGTTGGATGGCGGACGTCCAATCGCTTGATCGACTCGTCGCCCAGTATCCCGGCGTTTATCGTGTGTTTGCCGACAACGTTATGACGGTTGACCTGGGCGTTGCATTTGATGTTGCCTATGAGGGAGAGTGCGTCAAAAACCTCAATACCGCGCTGTTCGACATGGATCGAGACGGCACGATAGAGCGCATTGTGGACAATTATGTGGACAATTACAAGGCAGGAGCGACGACGGGCGGGCAAGGAGCGGAATCATGACAAATGACAAGCACCGCTTGCGTCGAAAGACTCTGACCGTCATAGCTGTCGGCGTTATTGTCAGCGCTGTCTTATTAGGCCTGTTGTATGCGGTTGGAACCCATCGCTGCCTCGAAAAAACGCTTGGGTTTGGCCAAGAAACCATGGTGTTTTTGGAAAACGCTTGCGAAAAATATGACCGCTACGAACAGGGGAGAAAAATCGAGACGACGCACGATTTGCTCGCCGCGGTCGAATCGTTTGCGACGTTCCTGTCCTCTGATCGCGTTGAGGTTAACAACGACCTTATCGAGCAATTTGTCCATGCCGAGAACCTTTCGGGGTTGATGGTCATGGACTCCGACGGTCATATGGCCGCCCACTACGACATCGATGGTCGCGATCCGCTCATGTTGTGGCGAGAGGAGCTGGCATGTTCGCCGGTCACATCGATGTATCAAGGTTCCAAAGTGTCCTACTCAACTGTCGTCGAGCGCCGTGGTGTTGTGTTTGCCGTCTGTGCTGTTCCGTATGGCGACGGCGTTGCCCTGGCATACCGCTCATTTGTTCCCGATACGGCGGATGACTATTCATATGCCATAGCCGATGTGCTTGCGAACAACACCTTCCACCAAAGTCCCATGGTGCTTGTTATGGAGGATGCGGAGATTGTCTCATCCAACAGCGCCGATGCCGATGTGTCGCTCGCTCGACTCCTCACCAGTACAGGAGTTGAATGGAAAGAAGATGGCCTGACGCGCATCGAATATCGAGGAGACAAATGGTATGCCGTGCGTGCGGCATATAAGGACTACCGCCTGTTTGCGCTATATCCCAAATCTGAGGTCATGTCTGACAGGATTTCATTTGTCGCCGTCGGCGTCTTGGTGTGCCTTGCGTTTTGGGTCGTGGTGCTGTTGGCTCGGAATATCGTTGACCACCGCAATTTGGTCGAAAAAGATAAACAGCTCGGCATTATCAATGCCATAAGCGCCATCTACGATTCGACCTTCCTGTTGCATCTCGACACCCTCGAGATCGAGGGGATCAATATGTCGCCGGCGATAGCGAAGATATTTGCCGAGCATAGCGAGGCATATGACTTTATGGACACGGTCTGCCGGGATATCGTGAGCCCCGAAAGCCGCGAAGCGGTTGTGGGACTCGTAGATATAAGTACGCTTCGTGAACGTATGGAGGGCGTACCGTACTTGGCTGCCGAGGTGCGAGATTGTCGAGGCGCTTGGTACTCGCTACAGGTTGTCCCCCAGCATCGCGATGAGCAAGGCCGGCTGGAGTCGGTTGTCGTGGCGACGCACAACATATCGATGGTCAAGCATGCCGAGGAGCTGTCATACCAAGATAAACTGACGGGGCTTCGCAACCGCAACTATCTTGAATCGCGTGGAGATAGCCTGGTAAACGAGGACTTGCCGGTGAGCGTGATTATGGTGGACTGTAATTATCTCAAGCGGACCAACGACATCTATGGTCACGAGATGGGGGATGAGCTGCTGCGACGGACGGCGTCCGTGCTGCGGCGGGTGGCTGGTGCGGATTACCTGCCGATGCGCGTTGGCGGCGACGAGTTTTTGCTGGTTTGCCCCCATACTGACAACGAGTCTGCGCTCGGGCTGGAACAGGACCTTCGTCTCGGTCTTGCCGCGGTAAGCGATGAGACCCTGACGGTCAGCGCATCGATTGGCGTGGCGACCGTCGAGACGGCTGGAAATACGCTGGCCGATGTATATCGCGTCGCCGACCACAATATGTATCGTGAGAAGCGCATGGTCCACGTACAGGGTGCGGACTGCTAATCTTGCCCCCACCAGTCCAAGCATCGTAGGATGTTGAATCGGTGCTTGCGATAATAAGTCGGTCCAGGCGGGGATAATAGACGTCTGAAATTTCTTTCTGAGAGGGGATCTCAATGATTAGTTTTGACTACAAGCCGCAGGGCGTATGCGCTCGCAATATTCACCTCAATCTCTCTGACGATGGCAGCAAGGTACTGGGCGTCGAGTTTACCGGCGGCTGCGATGGTAACCTCAAGGCCATCTCCAGGCTGGTCGAGGGCGCTCCCGCCGATCGCGTAATCGAGGTTCTCGCCGGTAATACCTGCGGTATGAAAAAGACCTCTTGCGCCGATCAGCTTACGCGCGCTATCGAGGCCGCTCGCGCAGAGATCGCCTAATGAGCATCGCTGATCGCTTTAAGAATGGAATAACGCGTCGAGGTTTTGTGCTGGGTGGCGCCGCTACCGGTGCTGCCGCCGTACTGGCCGGTTGCTCGAAAAAAACGGGCACGAGTGATGATGCCGCTGGCGAGCCGCAGGTTATCAAGGACGATTCGAAGATTGTCTCGATCACTGATGAGTACGAAGCTGTCGATATCGATCTTGAGCCTGCGGCCTCGTGGACGCTGCCGCTGGGCACGCTGCTGTACTACTGCGATGGAGACTACGCTGCCGCGATGATGGCGCCTGCTTCTGCCCTGCATGCCAATACGCTTGGTGTGCTCAACCTGGGCGATGGCTCGCTTACCACACTTATTGAGGATCCCATTGAGGGAACCGGTTATGCGTTTTACGACGTTCGCGCGGGTGATGGCGTGTTCGCGTGGGTCGAGATGAACTTTGCCAATGCGTCCTGGAAACTCTATGCGCAAAACCTTGCAGGCTCCTCCCTTACCGGCAACGCTGTCGAGCTCGACCGCGGTGGCGAAAACTACGACCCGCCGCTCTTCACAGCGTATGGGTCGTCGGTCATCTGGTACAAGATGCCTTCGTCCGGCGGCACCAAGACGAGTAACGACTCGTACTGCTACCGTCAGGCGCCCAACGAGTCCAAGCCTGAGACTATTTGGAAGTCGACGGGCCGCTTCGCATCCGCCCCGCGTGTGAGCGACGGCATCCTGACCATCTCGCCCCGTGTACACAATGATGAGGGCGTCTATTACGGTATGACGGCGATCGACCTGACTGACGGCAACAACACGAAGCGAGCTCAGCTGGTGCTTCCTTCGTCGGTTTCACCTTTCGAAGCCGTGTATATGGGCGACACCTTCGTGTTCTCCATTGAGGCGACGTATAGCGGTGTGGGTAGCCTGGGCAATATGGGCACCTATATCGGTAGCGAGGGTGGGCCGTACCTCTTCCTTTCGCGTGAGCCGCTCGCGTGCGCTGCGGGAAGGAAAAACAAATACCTGGTTAAAGTTCAGGCGTCGCATTTTTTGATTGACACTTCGGCCAAGACCTACGGCTCGCTTCTGTCGCCCGATCGAGCCTTGGAGTATGGCGATTATCCTGCTACGGCAGGTAAATCGAACTCGTTCTTAACGTACGCAACGGTGCGTAACAGCCAGGGAATTCCCGAGACGGTTACCGCTCGCTTGTTCTCTCTTTAGTCTCCGAGGGGTTAAAAAGGGCTCGGCAGGGGAATAAGCGCGTTGTGACTATGAGTACCGCCCGCCGAGCTATCGCACCCATGCGATACCCGGTGGGCTCAGGTGCGTTAAAATGAGCTTGTTCTTAGCTAATTGAGACAGGGGGGCCGTGTTATGGCTTCAGATGCAAAA
>CAUFRO010000053.1 GCA_959027945.1 uncultured Collinsella sp. | reverse complement strand
TCACCATCCAGATCGGGCTTGCCGTCACCTTTGGAGCCGGCGTTGCAGGCGTCGCCTCCTCCGCCGTACGCGGCGCCGCGTCCCTCACGATGTTCATCGGCTACGAGAAGGCAGACGGCCATCAGCTTCCGCGACTGCGCGTGGGCGCAGACGTCGATGTCGACGTGATACTCCAGTTCGTAATGTTCAAGTGGACCACCAAGGCTTGGTCGGGGTCGTGGCCCACACTCCTCGATTCGTGGAATATGTCGGTGAACAATGGCAACCAGTATGTGCTCCAGCGCTCTGAGCTCGCATTGGGTGGAGATACGCCTTACACGTTGGATGCCCGCTTCGGCACGCCCGGCAACATCAAGGCGGGCGGCGTGCCGCAATTTATCGCATCGGCCACCATCGTCACCAACGCCGAGCTGCTCGCACGCGCCGAGGTTGCAGCCACCGCGATAAACGTCGCGCCTGTCGTGCGCGATTGGGATCAAGCGGTCACGCGCATTGAGCTCGAGTCGGATGCAGAAAGCGACGACACGGGACAGATCGAGCATTTCGTCCACGCACTGATAGAGAACGACGAAAACGCCGCGCCGATGTATGAGTACACCTATATCGGGCAGGCGACGAACGCCATTGCGGACCCCAACGCCAATTCTGCTGGTGTATCGGAGGACGAGCGTGGCGGCATAAAACCCTCGAGCGACAACGTGCTGTTTTCCGGCGTGCTCAGCGAAGCCCACATGAAGCTAACGGTGATTGCCGGCGTAGAATGCCTGTTCCGTATCGCTTCGGTGCGCTACGACGACAATGGTCGCTCGCGCCTGGTGGTGCACACAAAGGCAAACGGCACGTGGTCCGCCCCCACGCCCGTGGATTTTCCCCTTGGGTTTGGCGAGGGCGACGTGGAGCGCGACGGCATATTCGATTACGACTTCGACGTGGTGGAATATACGGACGGAAGAAGAAACCAGGACGCCTACGTGCTGCTGGTCTCGGGCGAACGTCCCGCTGGCGACAACACCCTTTTCGATACGGCGAGCACAGCCGGCATACTGTCCGTTGTGCGCCTGCGCATAAGCAACGACGGAGTTCGCGTGATATCGCACACGTCGTGGCGCAGCATCTCGCGCGGCCGCCTTCAGGAGGATGGCTACCATTGCCTGCAGTGCCCACGCATCACGGTGGGTAAGACGCTGGTTGACGGCCGCCTGTCGGGCGCCTATCTCCATCGCCGCGGAGCCACCGCAGAAAAGGCACTGGGCAATGAGACAGAGGTCGCGCTGGAGTGCTTTACCCTGTGGTCGGACGATTTGGGCGACAGCCTGACGTTCCGCCAAGTTCTCCGCTTTCCACAAGCACCGTCGAGTATCGAACTGGGCGAGCCCGAGAATATCAACGGCAAAATGGTGGTGCCCGTTGCGTACGAGACCGCAGACGGTTGCGGCTGCGCATCGTACGCCGTGATCGGCCAGTCCATTGCGGGCTGGGGCGTTATGTCGCCAGACACCACGGTGCCCCATGCGGTGCCGTGGCCACGACATTCGGGCTTTTTGGCAACCGTCAACGAGCAACTGCAGCATATTACTTGGACGCGAGGCGCATCGGCATTTGCAACGCAGCCCGTGGGTGCCGCAGGCTGTGGCCCGGCATCGTTTAGCGTAAGCAACAACGGCAGATGCGTGCTCTATGTAGAGAACACCGATGGCAAGGTGGGACAAACCTACGACGAAGAAGGCAACCCGGTAGCAGTGATGGGCAAGCACTTCCGCATCTTCGCCAGCACCTTGACAGGCGATCTGTTCACGGAGCCGTTCGTGATGTGCGAGCTGGACCATCCCGTCGATCAGATAACGACATTTTTGACGTCGGGAGGTATGCTCTCCGCGCTCGCCACACACATTGTGAGCGCGGAGAAGAGCGAGGCAGAGCTGCGCGGCATCGAAGTGCCCTTGGTGGCGTGTGCCACTCCGACGGGCGCGGTCGCTACCTCGGGCGCGGTGGTGCCCGGAGCAGCAGGTGAATCCTTTATGGTCACGGTGCGAAACGACGGCAACACCTTGCTGACCGCCGGTACGATCGACCTGTACCGAGAGGGCTCTAACCAGCCGTTCTCCAGCGCATCCATCGGATTCGGCGCGAACGCACGCATGGCATCGATCTACGATCCAGAGCTTGCCGAGGACGCTTCGGCCAACGATATGGCACACGTGAAGTACGCACTCGAGACGTTGGGCGCACGTTTTGCAACGCACCCGCTGGTAGCCGACAACGGCAACGCCGTGCTGGCACCGGGTTGCACGGCACAATTCCGCATGAGCTTCGCCATTCCCGAGAGTTGGAGCGACGAAGTGGGCAAACGCGTAACACTGTATGCGAAGGCACGTAATCTGGTGGCGCTCGATCCCGTAACGCTCGAGGAAATTCGACCGGGCGCAAACTCGGCGCTGGGTGCCATACTGCATGAGCTTCATGTGCCCGACGCGGCATGCGAACGCTCAGAAGTTCAGGTCGGCGTATGCGGCAGCGCGGATACGACAGGACTTCACGACGCCCCGATGACGGCGGACGGCGATGGTGGCTCAAGTGGCGGCGGTACTGACGAGGGCGGCGGCTCCGGCGGAAGCAGCTCCGGCAGTGGCAAGGACCACGGCAATAACAAGCGCTCCGGAAAAGCGGGCGCGCTTGCGGGCACGGGCGATGCCAACGCTCCCCTCACGGCAGCCGCTGCAACACTCGCCGCGGCAGGCGCCGGCCTCGTCGCCTACAGCGCCCGCCGCACGGCGCTCGAGATCGACACCGCCAATGAGGCCAATTCGGATAGGCCTCGCTAGCTCCTAGTTACTTTTGTGAGAGACGCCGACTCGGCTCATCGAACATCAAAAAGGGCTGGCCCCGATAACTCGGAGCCAGCCCTGAGTCGCCTGACATGGGAATCACAGCGCTACTTGAGCTTTAGCGCCTCCATCATGGGCACGGCGGCGTCCCAATCGATCTTCCAGCCAATCGACACGCGGACGGTTTCACCCGTTGCGGGAGCCGTCGCAAACAGCGTATGGCCGTTGTCGGGACCGGTAAAGCGCAGCCACGTTATGCCGTTGTACTCGACCTGGTCGGTTGTTGTCTCCTTGCCTTCGTAGACCTGCTCTAGGCTTGCAACCTCTTCCTCCGGCGAACGCGGGAAGATACTGATGTGCAGGCGTCCTCCAGTCTCGTCGTGGAAGAAGTCTGCCTTTTCGCGCTCTTCGTTGGACGAATCCAGCGTGTACCCATCGGCGGCCTCGATACTGTACGATGCGCAATCGATGCCGGTCATATTGGCCGCGTCACCAGAATCGGCCACACCGCCGGCCGCCTTGAACTCCTTGGTCTCGCAGTCCGTGGTGTCAAAGTGCATGGCCTCATGATTCTTGGCGGGGGCGTTAGCGTCTACGAACTCGACAGTGATGGGCCCGTAGTACGCCGTCTTGGGTGCCCAGAAATAGACATACTCAACAGTCTCGCCCGGACCGATATCTGGCCTCTTGGAAAGGTCAATTCCCTTGTGCAGATCATCGGGAGCCTCGCTTGCAACGTAGTCGAGCACGGCCGCCTTGCCGGAAGTAAACAACGGGTCGCCTGCCTCAAGATCGCCCTGGGCAGCGTGCACGTTAAAGAAGTCAAACGTCCTGTTCTTTGCATTGTTGTTGGTAATCTTGATGTGCAGGTAAAAGCCGTCCTGCTTCTTGGCATCACCGCGATAGAACGTACCGTGAGCCACAGACTCATAGGTAATGCCTGCTACCTCGACCGTCTGCGAATCATAGGCCTTGGCCTTCTTGGACTTCTCCTGCACAGGTGCGCTCCCGCCCGAGCCACTCGGCGCATTACCGCCGCAGCCAGCAAGCGTACACGCCAACACAGCCGAAAGCGCCACGGTGGGAATTCCTAACAGCAGCTTCTTCGTCATGGGCTTCATCATCCTCACCGCTCCTTTCGGCTTGCAGCTCATCCGTTGCCCGAGTCCCAAGTCGACTCCGTGGCATCGACCTCCACTATGAGCGTATGACGAAACACGGCGCACGCGAAGTGACCCGCGGCCCAAATAACGACCCATCAGCGTTCCTTATGGGCCAAAAGGACTCGCGCATGCACGCCCCCGGCCCATAAAACGAGACGCCTGTCCCAATGTTCGATTCGATCCAACAATCCGCACGACACGTCTTCGACAACGTATCCAACCGCAAGCGCAGCAAGACGCATTCGGCCGCCTTCAAACTTACTCGGACATAACCGACTCGGTTTTGTCCGAGTAAACTCGAGCATAAACTGATTCATGCGATACAATTAACTCGGACAAAACCAAGTCGGAAGGAACCGAGTAAGTGGAATTCATTGGCAGGGAACGTGAACTCGCCCGTATTAAGAAAACGCTCAAGGCGCCCGAGCAGCGCAATGTTCTCATTTACGGCAGGCGTCGCGTCGGCAAAAGTGAGCTCATCAAGCAAGCGCTAGCCGATTTGGCGGACGCCGCAACGGTCTATTACGAGTGCCGCCAAACCTCCGAGGCGGACAACCTCGAGAGTCTGTCCGCCCTTGTTGCTGAAGCACTGGGCTTTCCACCGCTCGCCTTCACAGGCATCCGCGAGCTCATCGAATTTCTGTTTGCCCAGGCCAAAGACAAGCACATTACCCTCGTTCTTGACGAATACCCCTACTTGAGAGATGCGGTCAAAGGCTTAGACAGCATTCTCCAGACCTCAATCGACGCCCACAGGGAAGGCTCACGTTTAAACATTGTCCTGTGCGGCTCCTACGTTGAGATTATGAAATCCCTCATCGAGCATGAAAGCCCCCTCTACGGGCGAATTGATCTCGCGCTTGAGCTTAAGCCCATGGATTACTTTGACGCTGCGAAGTTCTATCCCGCGTTCTCACCCGAGGACAAGGTGCGGCTCTATAGCGTTTTTGGCGGCATCCCCTTTTACAATCGCCTCATCGATCAGTCCCAAAGCGTACGCGACAACATCATCGAGCTCGTCACAGAACCTGGCGCCCGCTTAGAAAGCGAAGTGCCGTCTTATCTCAACGCCGAGATCTCGAAAATGACCAACGCCAACGAAGTTTTCGGGGCCCTCGCACAAGGTTACTCACGTTGGGGGGACGTGTTGGCACAGTCGCACGTCTCGAGCGGTCCGGCCATGGCAGACGTACTCGACAAGCTCATGTCGCTCGAAATCGTCCAAAAGCGTGCACCCATCAACGACCCTACGAACAAGCGCAAGTCTGGCTACTTTGTAGTGGACCCACTTTCGCTCTTTTACTATCGCTACGTCTTCCGCAATGCCTCTGCGCGTCAGCTGCTCGACCCAGAAGTCTTCTATGATCGTCACGTCTCCCAAGACTTCGAGGAAAACTACGCTCCACATATGTTCGAGGAGATCTGCCGTCAATACCTCGTACGGCAGAACAAGACCGGCAAGATCGAACCAGCTTTCGACGCCATAGGCAAGTACTGGTACGATGATCCCGCAAACAAAACGAGCGGCGAATTCGATGTGGTAACGCAAGACCCCGAGGGCTACGCATTCTACGAAGCAAAGTTCCGCAAATCCCCCATCACGCAAAAAATGGTCGATGAGGAAATCACCCAAGTCGAGGCAACGGGGCTCAAGTGCCATCGCTACGGATTCTTCTCCCGTTCGGGTTTCGTAGCTGACGAAAGCGATCGAACCGTCTTCATCGACCTGCCGCAGATGTTTGAATAGGACGGACCCACCCGCATCCCAAGCATTCATTATCTAACCGAACGATTGTTCGATGGATTTCGTGTTGGTTGGAATCGTCTGTGGGCTGGGCTATGCTACCTTGACTATCTATATGACTAAAACGCAGCAAAGGAGTATCGAGAGAGCGAGCATGGCAAAAAACACCGCAAACTATGGTAACGACAGTATTCGTCAGCTCAAGGACGAGGAGCGCGTACGCCTGCGCCCCGCCGTCATCTTTGGCTCGGACGGGCTCGACGGCTGCGCGCATGCCGCCTTCGAAATCCTGTCCAACGCCGTTGACGAGGCGCGCCAGGGCTACGGCAAGCTCATCACCCTTACCGCCTTTCGCGATGGCTCTATCCAGGTAGAGGACAATGGCCGCGGCTGCCCGCTCGACTGGAACCCTTCCGAGAAGCGCTTTAACTGGGAGCTCGTCTTTTGCGAGCTCTACGCCGGCGGCAAATACAACAACAACCAGGGCGGCGACTACGACTTCTCGCTCGGCACCAACGGCCTGGGCTCGTGCGCAACCCAGTACGCCTCCGAATACATGGACGTCACGGTTTGGCGCGACGGCAACAAGTACTCCCTGCACTTTAAGAAGGGCAAGGTTGTCGGCGCCAAAAAGAAGGCACTCGAGATTGAGCCCAGCAATGAGGACCGTACCGGCACCACCATCAAGTGGCGCCCCGATCTTGAGGTCTTTACCTCGATCAGCATCCCCCACGAGTGGTATCGCGAAACCATGCGCCGTCAGGCCGTGGTCAACGCCAACGTGACCTTCCGCCTGCGCATCGAGGGCGACGACGGCGAATTTACCGAAGAGGACTTTTGCTATCCCAAGGGCATCGAGGACTACGTGCTCGAAAAGGTCGGTACCGACTACCTCACCGAGCCTTTCTTTATCGAGGCCGACCGTCGCGGTCGCGACCGCGAGGACCTGCCCGACTACAACGTTAAAATCACCGCATGCATGTGCTTCTCGCGCACCTTCATGATGCAGGAGTACTACCACAACTCATCGTGGCTCGAGAACGGCGGTTCGCCCGAAAAGGCCGCTCGCAGCGCTCTGACCAGCGCCATCGATGCCTACATCAAGCAACAGGGCAAATACAACAAAAACGAGAGCGGCATTAAGTGGCAGGACGTCCAGGACTGCCTGGTGTTGGTGACCAACTGCTTCTCCACCCAGACGTCCTACGAAAACCAGACCAAGAAGGCCATCAATAACCGCTTTATCCAGCAGGCCATGACGGCATTCTTTAAGGAGCGCCTCTCGACCTACTTGATCGAGAACAAAGACGCCGCCAACAAGATCATGGAGCAGGTGCTCATCAACAAGCGCTCGCGCGAGAATGCCGAGAAGACGCGTCAGAGTATCAAGACCAACCTGCAGCAGAAGACCGACATGGCCAACCGCGTGCAGAAGTTCATCGATTGCCGCTCCAAGGACAAGAGCCGCCGCGAGATCTACATCGTAGAGGGCGACTCGGCAGCAGGCGCCATTCGCACCTCGCGCGATGCCGAATTCCAGGGCGTTATGCCCGTCCGCGGTAAGATCCTCAACTGCCTGAAAGAGGACTATCCGCGCATCTTTAAGTCCGACATCATCATGGACCTCATGCGCGTGCTGGGCTGCGGCGTGGAGATCAAAGACAAGCGCATCAAGAACCTGGGCGCCTTTGACCTGGACAACCTCAACTGGAACAAAGTCATCATCTGTACGGACGCCGACGTCGACGGTTATCACATTCGCACGCTCGTGCTCACCATGCTCTACCGCCTGGTGCCCACACTTATCGACGAGGGCTACGTGTATATCGCCGAGTCGCCGCTCTACGAGATCAACTGCAAAGAGAAGACCTACTTTGCCTACACCGAGCTCGAGAAGAACGGCATCCTCAAAGAAATCGGCGACCAGAAGTGCTCCATCAACCGTTCCAAGGGTCTTGGTGAGAACGATCCGGACATGATGTGGCTCACCACCATGAACCCCGAGACACGTCGCCTGATCAAGGTGGAGCCCGAGGACGTCACCAAGATGGAAACCATGTTCAACCTTTTGCTGGGCAACGACGAGGCAGGCCGCAAGCGCCATATCTCCGAGCACGGCAAGGAATACCTGGACCAGCTGGACTTGCAATAGCAGCAAATCGATAACGACGGCCCATAAGAAGTTCAAGAGGAAATCGTGGCAAAGAAGAAGACGAAGAACCAGCCAAAGAAAAAGCAGGTCAACGCCGAGAACGTCATCGGCCTGCACTCCGAGGTCACCGACCAGCCGATCACGCAGACGCTCGAGGTCAACTACATGCCCTACGCCATGAGCGTCAACGTCTCGCGTGCATTCCCCGAGATCGACGGCTTTAAGCCCTCGCACCGCAAGCTGCTCTACACCATGTATAAGATGGGTCTGCTCAAGGGCGAGCGCCAGAAGAGCGCCAACATCGTGGGCCAGACCATGAAGCTCAACCCACACGGCGACGCCGCGATCTACGAGACGATGGTGCGCCTGGCCACCGGCAACGAGGCACTGCTCGCGCCGTTCGTTGAGTCGAAGGGCAACTTTGGCAAGTACTATTCGGGCGACCTGAGCTACGCCGCCTCGCGTTATACCGAGGCCAAGCTCTCCCCCATCAGTGCCGAGATCTTCAAGGACATCGACAAGGACCCGGTCGACTTCGTCGACAGCTACGACGGCGCCATGAAGGAACCGCGTCTGCTGCCCACCACGTTCCCCAACATCCTTGTCTCGGCCAACAAGGGCATCGGCGTCGCCATGGCTTCTGACATCTGCGGTTTCAACCTCAACGAGGTCTGCACCGCCACGATGCACTACCTCAAGGATCCCGACTGCGACCTGCTCGAGTACATGCCCATGCCCGACTTCTCGACCGGCGGCGAGATTATCTACCGCCGCGAGGAGATGGAGAAGATCATCGAGACCGGCCTTGGCAGCTTCCAGATTCGCTCCCGCTGGCGCTGGATTCCCGAAGAGCGCATCATCGAGGTGTACGAGATTCCCTACACCACTAAGACCGATGTCATCATCGAGCGCATCGTCAAGCTCTCCAAGGAGGGCAAGGTCAAGGAGATCGCCGACATCCGCGACGAGACCGACCTCTCGGGCCTGCGCATCGCCATCGACCTTAAGCGCGGTGTCGATCCCGACAAGCTCATGGCCAAGCTCTATCGCTCGACCACGCTGCAGGATTCGTTCTCGTGCAACTTCAACGTGCTGGTCGATGGTTACCCTCGCGTTATGGGCGTGCGCCAGATCCTGCACGAGTGGGTCAAGTGGCGTATTGAGTCCACGCGTCGCCGCATTAACTTTGACCTGGGCAAAAAGTCCGAGCGCCTGCACCTGCTGCACGGCCTCGAGGCGATCCTGCTCGACATCGACAAGGCAATCGCCATCATCCGTGGCACCAAGCTCGAGGCCGAGGTCGTGCCCAACCTTATGAAGGGTTTCGACATCGACGAGACCCAGGCAGAGTTTGTTGCTGAACTCAAGCTCCGCAACATCAACGAGGAGTACATCCTCAACCGTACCAAGGACATCGCCAAGCTTGAGGGTGAGATTGCCGAGCTTGAGGAGATCCTCTCCAGCGAGGAGAACATCAAGAAGGTCATCAGCGACGAGCTGGCCGCCGTCAACAAGAAGTACGTGATGCCGCGCCGCACGGGCAGGATTGAGCCCCACGAGGTCATCGAGGTGAGTCTGGAGCCCGAGGTCGAGGAGTACCCGGTCACCATCATGCTCTCGCGCGATGGCTACCTTAAGAAGATGACGGACCGTGTGCTCAAGAAGGCGACCACGCTCAAGTACAAGGACGGCGACAAACCCTTTATCGAGTTCCCGTCCTCCAACACCCACGAGCTGCTGGTCTTTACCAACAAGAGCCAGGTGTACAAGTGCAAGGTTGCGGCGTTTGAGGACACCAAGTCGGCCCAGCTGGGCTCGTACCTGCCGACCGATCTTGAGATGGAACCCGACGAGAGCGTGATCTGGGTCATCGACCCCGAGGACTACAAGGCCGACGTGCTGTTTGTCTTTGAGAACGGCCGCGTGGTGCGCGTCGCGCTTGCCGGATACGTCACCAAGACCAACCGTAAGCGCCTCAAGAACGCCATTTACGGTGGCAGCAAGCTGCTGTATGCCCAGGTGCTCAAGGAAGATCGCGACATCGCGCTGGTCTCGAGCGACTATCGTTTGATGAACTTCAACACGTCGTTGCTCAAGACCAAGACGACTACCAACACGCAGGGCGTCCAGGCCTTTACCGCCAAGAAGGGCCGCTCGGTCACCACCGTCGGCACAACCGAAGAGATCCTTGGCGCCGGCGTCTCGGCCGAGAAGTTCACCGCGCAGAGCCTCCCCTCAGCCGGTGCCCTCATGAAAGAAAACGACATGCCGAGTTTGTTTGACTAACGCGATTGGTTAAAACGCGGGAGTCGTACCACCACAAATCCGTAAAAGAAAGGGTCCGGGGCGCGATTAGCTGCACTCCGAGGCCCTTTCTTTTACCATTTGCTCGAAGAAGTGCACTCTCACTCACTTCCGCTAGCGCTAGTTTCCATGCGCTCTTCTTGCCCTTAGGCGAGCTTGCGAGCGAGCTCTCGCACCTCTTCCAACTTGGGCGACGATGCCATGCTTTCGCGCTCGGTCATACCGCTGATGGTGATAATGCCCTGGTCCTCCCACTTGCAGTACGCGCATGTGGCCCTGTACATAGCAATCGCCGCATCATAGACGCCCTCGCTGTGGCTATCGAGCAAAAGGGCCGTCTTGGTGAACGGGAAGCCTGTAGCACCGAAGGCGTACAGGCGGTCGATGGCGGCCTTCTCCTGCGCAGTGATATCAAACCAGTAGATAGGCGAAGCGAAGACAACCATATCGGCGCCTTTCAGCGACTCGATCACGTCGACCATGTCATCCTTCTGCACGCAAGTGCCCTCGTGGGCGAAGCAATACTGACACCCCAGGCAACCACCGATTTTCTTGCTGGCAACACGGACGACCTCGACCGTATTGCCGCCCTCACGCGCGGTCTCGGCAAACGCCTCGACCATGGTGTCGGTATTGGCGCCCCTGCGCGGGCTACCACTCAATACAACGATATTCATAGAAATCTCCCTCCCTCATGCCGCAGGCGCGCGGCACACATTTTGTTGTAACCAAAACGGATGGAGCTATTCAGTCGTCTGCAGGCCACATCTCTTGTTCGTGTTCTCTAGACAAGGCGCAAACGGTGCTGCACCCCCCCTGTCGCGCTATATCCCTACGCAGTGTTCAGAACCCCTGCTCACCGAGCAGCACCGCGCGAGGTCCAGCACGAGTACGCCTTCCCGGGTACAGGTCTCATGCCCTATGCGGGAGATGAGGACCTTCGGGAACACGTCCCCGATGGGCAGAAGCGACACGAGCTCCCCCTCAAGCATCAAGTTGATGCTCATATCGCCTCTCACATACGCTCTCCTTCCCGGTTTCGAAACTCGAATTGATTTAAAGTTTCGAAACCGGGAAGGCAATATACAAAAGGATGTGTCGAGGAACGAATCCCAGCCACGTCATGTCGGCAGCGATGAAGGGCGCATCCGCGCGTGCTACAATGCGGGCATCAGAGATGAAAACACAGTCCCCGTCGGGTAGTCGTGGGCGTGCGGGAGTCCGCAT
>CAUFRO010000052.1 GCA_959027945.1 uncultured Collinsella sp. | reverse complement strand
GTCATCGAACTGAGAAGGGGGAGGCCTCGCGGCCTCCCCCTTTTTTGCGTTTACGTGGCATAAATGACTCATTTACGCCAGACGATTTAATTCTTTTTGGTATTGAGCTTTTATTTAAAGAAAATAAAACGAATAACAAGGGCAACTGCTATGGCCGCAATGATCAAAAGCAGGATTGTCATTCGATGCTGCTTGCGTCGTTTACTTGACGAAACGAAGATCGATTTTCCTTGTTTTGGCGTTTCGAGATAGCGAGCCGAATGTGTCAAGGTTTGCTTTGGTCGAGGACCTCTTTGTTGATGAGCGGCGGATGCTTTCAGTGGCTCATCACTAGCTGTGCTGTTTTTAGATAATGGTGCGTCTTTCAGATATACAGGGTCTCCCGAGGCGACGCCCATATGTTTACGTCCCGTTTGGGCATCCTCGAGCGTTTGATATCGATTTCTCGTCACATACTCGGGCTCAGGATCATTAATGGGCTCTTGCGAGATGTGGGGGCGATGGAACCGTGGCGGCTGCGTGGAAGTTTCTTCCCCCTGCGTCTGCATAAACATTTTGTTCTGGTTCTGGTCGTCCATGATGCCCTTTAGCTCGTTACCAACAACGTGTACGCGCTCATTGTAAGCCCCTTGTTATTTGTAGCTGCGAACATACTTGTTATTTAAGCTCTGGTTCAAAGAACCTTAACCTTATTTAAACCTGAGTCACACACACTTAGATATGCTTATAGTACTGGACTCAAAAAACTTTATAGTCGATGTATATATAAGCACTGTGTGGGCATATATAAGAGCGTCAAAAGAAGTCCCAGTCACCTAGAAGATGGCTCGGCAGTCCTAAAAGGAGTGGTAAACATGGCAAGCATGGTTCCTTATCGTTCGGTTTTTGGCGTTCGTCCTTCTGCTAGCTCGCTGTTCGATCTGTTTGATGATATGACCGACCTTGCAAACAGCTCGATTGCTTCCAAGGCGTTTCCCGTTGACGTTGAGGATAAGGGCGACGGCTATGAGGTCAAGGCCTATCTGACCGGCGTCGCCAAGGACGATATTGATGTCGAGCTCAATGAGGGCCGTCTGTCCATTAGCGTGAATGTCGAGGAAGACGAGGAGAACGAGGGCAAGAACTTCCTGCAGAAGGAGTTCAGCTCGTACAGCGCGACGCGTGGCGTGTATCTAAAGGACGCTTCGAGCGAGGGTCTCTCGGCTAAGTACGCTGACGGCATCCTGACCGTTACGGTTCCCAAGATCGTCGAGAAGAAGAACGTTACGAAGATCTCCATCGACTAACTTCGTTGGTGTTCTGCGCTATTTAAAGACAGCAAAAGGGGCTGGGAAGCGATTCTCGGCCCCTTTTGCTGTCTAGGACAGTCTATTGAATGGTTGCCGGCTGATACTGACTCGCAGGGCGTATCGAGAGTTTTCGCGATCCTTGGAGAAGGGTTGCGGAGCTGCCGACCTCGTCATCCAGGGTTGCGGCCAGAGCTTTGGCATAGCTTTTGACGGTAAGGCTCGGACGATTGTTATCTTGGCTGATATGCATGGCAATGAGCTGTTCGGTGCGATCGGTAACAAGTTCGCGCGCGGCTTCGGCGGCTTGGCTGTTGGAGAGGTGTCCCCTTGCAGACAGGATGCGCTCCTGAAGAAAGCGGGGATATTCTCCCTCGCGCAGCATGGTCACATCGTGGTTGCTTTCGAGTGCGAGGACTCGACAATCTTTGAGGGTTTTCATGGCTTGGCTCGATAGCTCTCCGGTGTCGGTGGCAAACCCAATGGAATCATCGTGAACATTGAATCGATAGCCGACCGGATTGATGACATCGTGTGATGTTGAGTAGGTTTGCACGTGGATGCCGGCAATGGATAGGTCGTCGCCGGGATCGAATTCCTCGACAGGCAGATGCGAAAGATTTTCTTTGTTCGAAAGAGTGCCCCTGCTGGCAAAGAGGGGGCCGTGCCAGTGCTTGCACCAGACATCGAGGCCCTTGATGTGATCGCTGTGCTCATGAGTAATGAGAAGAGCCGAGACGTTGTCTGTCGAGAGCCCCAGTTCTGCCATGCGCTTTAATGTCTCGCGGCGAGACAGTCCGTCATCGACCATAATGAGCCCCTGCGGGCCCTCGATGAGTGCGCAGTTGCCTTTAGAGCCACTGCCGAGGATATGAAGGTGCAGACGAGACATAAGATTCCAAAGGATACAATGGGTGCGGACGAATAGAGGAGGAAGCAAATGCCTACGGTATCTCAGCATTATGGACACCATGCCGTGCCTGGGGCAGTCGATGAGACCCGGACGAGGCAGCAGGCTGCTCCTGTCGTGCTCATGGTATCAGGCGGCGCGGACTCGACGGCACTGCTTCTTATGGCGTGCACATCAAAGCTGGATATCCAAGACGGACGCGGTGTTGCCCCCATTGCTCGCGAGCGCCTGCATGTGCTGCATGTAAACCATCATCTGCGCGGCAAGGCGTCCGATGGCGACGAGGCCTTTGTGCGTGAGCTCTGCGCGAAATATGGTTTACCGCTGTGCGTGGAGCACGCTTATTTTGATGGGGAGTCGGGCAATATTGAGGCCGCGGCCCGCGAGGTGCGCTATGCCGCGGCGCGGAGGTATGTTCGCGAGCTCTGCGCCCAGACGGGGGCACCGCGAACGGCGGCTCGTATCTGCACCGCGCACACGTCTTCGGATCGCGCGGAAACGTTTTTGATGAACGCGATTAAGGGTTCGGGGCCCGCTGGCCTATCGAGCATTCCTCGCCGGAGGAATATCGTGGTGCGTCCCTTGCTCGACCTAACTCATGGCGAGCTCGTGGGCTATCTACAGGTACATGGTCAGCCGTGGCGTGAAGACGAGAGCAATGAGGATATCTCGTATCTGCGAAACTACGTGCGCCATCGAGTGATGCCGGTGGTGGCGCAGCGCAACGCGAGCGTCTGCAAGACGATTGGCGCCGCCTGCGAGATCTTAGGCGATGAGGACGCGTTTTTGTCTCAGCTTTCGGCACAGGCGTTTCGAAGCTGCCTGCGTAAGGAGGCGGCGGGTGCGCTGGTCCTTGACGCTCGCCGACTGGCCGCGGCCGAGGTGGTGATTGCTCGGCGCATCGTGCGACTGGCGATTAAGCGCATCGATCCGGACGCTCGTCCCGAGATGCGACATGTTGAGCGAGTCCTTTCCTGCGTTGCCGAGGGCGCCGGCTCGGTCACGCTTCCGGCGGGGATTGACGCACGCATTGAGTTTGGCATGCTGGCGTTTAAGGCGCCGGCGGCTCGCGAGGGCCTGGTCGCGGACTGGGTTACCGTACCCGGTCGTTTGCCGTTGGGCGGGGGACGTATGCTGGTCACAGAACCGATGGCCGTTGAGCCGGGATGCGATATCGTGCGCCGCGCCCGTGAGCTTGCGGCTGCCGGGGAAGTGACAGCTTTGGTAGACGCGGCTGCCCTGGGTTTTGCCGACAGCGATAGTGAGCGGATCCTGGCGGGCTCACGTGGCGAGATCCCTGCAGAGGCGCGATTGGCGCGCCTGTGGGTGGACGGTCCCGCACCGGGAGACGTGATGTGCCCGTTAGGAATGAGTGGCCGAAGCAAGAAGGTATCCGACTTGCTAGGTGAGGCTCGCATTCCCGTTTCCGAGCGCGCCGGCGTGCCCATGGTGAGGACGGCGCCGGGGGGTGCCGTGGTGTGGGTCGCCGGAGTTCGCGCGGACGAGCGTTTTAAGTGCACGGCCGCAACGCGCGTGGCATATCTGCTCCGCGTGGTCGATGCGGAATAGCGTCCCACGCCTGCTATTCTGTGCGACGTTGACGGTATTCCCGCGCTGATGGCGTACGGGCTGGTAAATTTACCCCGTGCGCTGCTAGAATGTGTAGTTCGCGTCCATACGGCGGTGTGTGGGCGATAAGCACAAGAAAGGGTTGTCATGGCTTCTCAACATCCGGATATCGAGAAGGTTCTGTTCACGCAGGAGGATATCGACGGTATCGTCTCTCGCCTAGGCGAGCAGATTACTCGCGACTACGCGGGTAAGGATCTGGTGCTGATTGCGGTCCTGCGCGGCGCCGTGGTCTTTATGGGCGACCTGATGCGTAAGATCGAGCTGCCGACCAACATCGATTTCATGGCTGTTTCGAGCTACGGTGACGGTGTGAAGTCCTCGGGTATCGTGCGTATCATTAAGGACCTGGATATCGACATCCGCGATCGCGACGTGCTGATCGTCGAGGACATTCTGGACTCGGGCCTGACGCTCAAGTATCTGATGAAGAACCTCGAGAGCCGCAAGCCCGCTTCTCTGGAGGTCGCCGCCTTCCTGTGGAAGGACGTTGAGGACCGCGTCTCGGCCATCACGCCCAAGTATGTTGGAACCCATTGCCCCGATGCCTTTGTGGTGGGCTACGGCCTCGACTATGCCGAGCGCTATCGTAACCTTCCGTATCTGGGCATTTTGAAACCGGAGGTTTATTCGTAAGATGCCCGACGACCGTAACGATAACAATTCCCAGACTCCCCGGGAGCCTAAGATCCCGGGGATGCCCGGAGGCAAGAAGCCCACGCGTACGGGCTGGCTGTATTTTATTTTGGCTTGCGCGCTTCTGGGCTACGCCTTCTTTAACATGGGCTCCGGCTTTGCCAGCTCCAGCAATACCGTTAAGCTCGCGACGAGCGAGATGGTGAGCGCCGTCAAACAGGATCGCGTCGAAGATCTGACCTATACGGTTCAAGACGGAAGCGTGACGGGTCATTACTGGAAGACGAAGAAGGACAAGGGCGATACGAGCGAGCTCAAGAGTTTCTCCTCGACCTATGTCGGCTCCGATTCGCTTGCCGAGCTCATGGCGGAGCACCCCGATACCAAGTACATCGTCAACACCAACGATCCCGATTTTTGGGGCGACTTGGCGATGAGTGTGCTTCCGACGATCGCCCTTATCGCCATCATGTTCTACTTTATGCGCCAGATGATGGGCGCCAACAACAGGAACATGCAGTTTGGCAAGACCAACGCCAAGACCAACGAGGCCACACGCCCCAAGGTCAAGTTTGAAGACGTTGCCGGCGTGGACGAGGCAGTCGAGGAGCTCGAGGAGATCCGTGACTTTTTGAGCGATCCGGATCGCTATCGCAAGCTGGGCGCCAAGATCCCGCGTGGCGTGTTGCTGGTTGGCCCTCCGGGCACCGGTAAAACGCTGCTGGCCAAGGCCGTTGCCGGCGAGGCGGGCGTGCCGTTCTTTAGCATCTCGGGTTCCGACTTTGTCGAGATGTTCGTAGGTGTCGGCGCCAGCCGTGTGCGTGACCTCTTTAAGGAGGCCAAGTCCCAGGCCCCGTCGATCATCTTCATCGATGAGATCGATGCCGTGGGACGTCAGCGCGGAGCTGGCTTGGGCGGCGGTCACGACGAGCGCGAGCAGACGCTCAATCAGCTGCTGGTCGAGATGGACGGCTTTGAGGAAAGCGAGTCGGTCATCCTGATCGCTGCGACCAACCGTCCTGATATCCTGGATCCGGCATTGCTGCGTCCCGGCCGTTTTGACCGCCAGGTTACGGTCGACCGTCCGGATGTGAAGGGCCGCGAGCAGATCTTGCGCGTGCATGCCGAGAACAAGCCGATGGACGAGGACGTTAAGTTTGAGAAGCTCGCCCAGATGACCGTTGGCTTTACTGGTGCCGATTTGGCGAACCTGCTCAACGAGTCTGCGCTGCTGGCCGCTCGCCGTCATCGTTCCGTGATCTCGATGGACGAGGTCGAGGAGTCGATGGAGCACGTGATTGCCGGACCGCAACGCAAGGGTCGCGTGATGACCGAGGCCGAGCGCACCACGATTGCCTACCACGAGAGCGGTCACGCTTTGGTGGGCCACATCCTGGAGCACTCCGATCCGGTTCATAAGATCTCGATCGTCAGCCGCGGTCAGGCCCTGGGCTACACACTGCAGCTTCCGCAGGAGGACCACTTCCTCAAGACCAAGAACGAGATGCTCGACGAGCTTGCCGTGTTCTTGGGCGGTCGCGTTGCCGAGGAGCTCATGTGCGATGACATCACGTCGGGCGCGAGCAACGACCTGGAGCGTGCGACCAAGATGGCGCGCGAGATGGTTACGCGTCTGGGCATGAGCGAGGAGCTGGGCACGCAAGTGTTTGGCGAGGCGCAGCATCAGGTGTTCCTTGGTCGCGATTACGCCGATCACCAGGATTACTCCGAGGAGACGGCACGCCGCATCGATATCGAGGTTCAGCGCATCATGCGCGAAGCCCATCGTCGTGCGGTCGAGATTTTGGATGCCCGTCGCGATCAGCTCGATCTGATGGCGAAGGTGCTGCTTGAGCGCGAGACCGTCGAAGGCGACGCCGTGAACGCCCTGCTCGACAACGAGTGGAATGCCTACCTTGACCGCGAGGGCGATATCCTGGCGGCCAAGGAGGAGCGCAATGCCAAGGCGGCCGGCATGCCGACCAAGAAGCGCGCGCCTCGCATGAGCGAGGAGGAGCTGGCGGCTGATGCCGCGGCCTTTGCGCAGGCGGCCATGCAGGAGGATGCCGAAGCCGCATCCGATGATGCTGACGATGACCATGCCGTCGTCGGTGCCGATGCCGATGCCGGCAAATAGTCTTTGTGGCGAAAGCCTCCGCGGGGAAACCTGCGGAGGCTTTTTCTTTTGAGCGATATGGGGCCGTCTGTTGATTGGTGACAGACTTAAATGAGTGTTTTCACGCATTTAAGTCTGTCCCCAATCAACATTGCTGCGGCACTTTGCTCGACTAAAGCGTACAATAGCGCCTATGCGAAAGGGGAACAGATGATCAACGAAACTATGTATGCTCGCGGTGCGGAAAGCTCCATCATCCGTGAGATTTTTAGCTATGGCCTTGAGCGCAAGGCGCAGATCGGTGCGGAAAACGTATTCGATTTTTCGCTGGGTAATCCGAGTGTTCCGGCGCCGGCTGCCGTGGCTGAGTCGATTAAGAAGGCCCTGGAGCTGCCGAGTGATCAGTTGCACGGCTACACCCCCGCTCCGGGCCTGCCGCAATGTCGAGCAGCCGTCGCCGAATCGCTCAACCGCCGCTTTGGAACGAACTATGAGGGTAAGGACGTCTTTATGACGGTGGGTGCCGCGGCTTCGCTCACCTGTACGCTCAACGCCGTTACGAACCCGGGCGACGAGGTTATTGTTATCGCCCCGTACTTTCCGGAGTATCGCGTTTGGATTGAGAAGGCCGGCTGCACGTGTGTTGAGGCGCCTGCTGATGAAGACACGTTCCAGCTGAGCGTGGACAACGTGCTCAAGGCGATCACCGATAAGACGGCTGCCGTCATTATCGACTCGCCCAACAATCCGACCGGTGCCGTATATACATGCGACACGCTGACGCGACTGGCCAATGTTCTGCGCGAGGCCAACGCTCAGCGCGATTCCGAGAATCCGATTATGCTCATCTCGGATGAGCCGTACCGCGAGATCGTGTACGGTGCCGAGGTGCCTTGGGTGCCCTCGATCTACGAGCACACCATCGTGTGCTACTCGTATTCCAAGTCGCTGTCGCTGCCTGGTGAGCGCGTGGGTTGGATCTTGGTTCCCAACACCAATCCGCAGGCTGCCCGTCTGATGCCGGCTGTTGCGGGTGCTGCCCGCACGCTGGGCTTCGTGTGCGCGCCGGCGCTCTTTCAGCGCGTAATTATCGACTGCATCGATGAGCCGAGTGACGTTGAGGCCTATGCACGTAACCGCACCGCGCTTACCGACGCACTAGCGGAGTATGGCTACACCTATGTTGAGCCGGATGGCGCGTTCTACCTATGGGTGAAAGCGTTGGAGTCCGATGCGAATGCGTTTTGCGAGCGCGCAAAGAAGTATGAGTTGCTTGCGGTTCCCTCGGACAGCTTTGGTATGCCGGGTTGGTTCCGCCTGGGCTATTGCGTGAGCTACGAAACGATTGTCAATTCGCTACCCGCTTGGAAACAGTTGGCGGACGAGTATCGTTAAAAGTAAAGCGCTCTGCCTACAATGTTTTACGTGAAACGGGGTTTGGTGTTAAGCCGGACCCCGTTGTCATGGACGTTGTGTCTTTGGGATGGAGTGGTTTTACGACTATCGAAGGCTATGCGTACAATGAATATAAGCGACGGCCGTGCCAGATAAGGAGACCTGATGCCCTACCTGCTTTCTTGTGACATTCATACCCATACGATGTTCTCTGCGCATGCATATTCGACCATTGAGGAGAATGTGTACTGGGCGGCAGAGCGTGGTCTGCAGGTGCTCGGATCTGCGGACCATTTGAGCTCTATGGTTACGGCTTGCCCCAATGACCTGCGCAGTTACCAGTTCTTTATCAACCAGGATATCTGGCCGCGCATTTGGAGCGGCGTGCTGGTGCTGCGTGGTGCCGAGGCCGATATCGTTTCGCTGGACGGAAGCCTGTTTGGCGAGGACACTCCTGTCACGCTCGATATTGCCGGCGATTCGTACAGCCGTCAGCATTCGCTGTTCGATTTGGTGACGCGTAATTTGGATTATTTGGTGGCAAGCGTGCATAACCCGCGGTTTGCCGAAGGCGCGACGCTCGCCCAAACGACCCAGATGTACATCAATGCCCTGGAGCACCCCAAGGTGTTCATGCTTGGGCATACGGGTCGTTCGGGCGTGCCGTTCGATATCGATGAGGTGCTACTGGCGGCCAAGGCCAAGCACAAGATTATCGAGATTAACAACCATAGTCTTGAGCATGGTGCCGACACTGAGCATTGGGCCGTATGCCGCAAGATCGCCGAGCGCTGCGCCGAGCTGGGCGTGGGTATTGGTGTGTCGACCGATGCCCACATTGGTATGGCCATTGGCAAGCTCGAGCACGCCCGCAAGTTGCTCGACGAGATTCACTTCCCGCTGGACCTGATCGTGACGCGCGACCGCGAGACGCTGCTGCGCGAGATGGCGGCAGCCGGCGTATGCGACCTGCGCAAGGGGATGTAACGAGACTCATATGCCCAATGAAAGGGGGCGGTCCAGACGGGCCGCCCCCTTTCCTGTCCCAAAAATCTACCGGGGTGGATTAGCGGCGCTCGAGGACCGCGACGGTCTCGGTGTGGTCGGTATGAGGGAACATGTCGACTGGCGTGATCTTGAGCAGGCGATAGCCACCGTCGAGGAGCTGGTGCAGGTCGCGCTCTTGGGTGGCGGGATTGCAGCTGATATAGGTGATGCGGCGCGGCTTAAGTGCGCAGGCGGCCTCAAGAAACTCGGGCGTTGAGCCGGCGCGCGGCGGGTCGATGGAGAGGACGTCGACGCGCTCGTTGTTATCGGCGGCATCTAGGATGTAGTCGGTGGCGTCGTCGGCCATAAACCAAGCGCTGCGGGTGAGGCCGTTGAGCTCGGCATTGCGACGTGCGTCGGCAATGCCCGCCGGGTTGCGCTCCACGCCGAGCAGCATAATGCCGACACCTCTGTCCTGGGCATCCTTCGCGGCGCACAGACCGATGGTGCCGCTGCCGCAGTAAGCGTCCATAAGAATGTCACCCTGCTGCAGGTCCATGCCGTCAATCGCGAGCTGATAGAGTAGCTCGGTCTGCTGCGGATTGGTCTGATAGAACGCGGTAGGGGAGATATCGAATTCGCAACCGAGCAGCTGGTCGCGCATGCACTCGGCGCCATAGACGATACGAGTCTCCTCACCCAAGATGGCGTTACCGGGACGGCCATTGATATTTTGGGCAACGGTGACGATATGCGGATCGAGCGCCGCGACGGCCTCAAAGAACTCCTGCGCATGCGGTAAGTCACGCTGGGCGGTCACGAGCGTAACCATGACTTGGTCTGTACGCCAGCCGCAGCGGACGACGGCATAGCGAAGCAAACCAAGATGCTTGTCCTCATTAAAGGCGGGAATATGCAGCCGCTCAGCTTCGCGTGCGATGCCGTTGAGAATCTTACGGGCGCCCGGCGCCTCGACAGGACATTCGGGCACGGCAACGATCTTGTGCGTGCCGCGCTCAAAGAAACCGCAACGGACAGCGCCCTCCTTACCGGGAGCAAAGGGAGTGGCAGCCTTATGGCGAAAGCCGCGCGGCGCAGGATATTTACCCGGGTCGCCCAGGGTGACGCCCATACCGCGAATGGGATCAACAGCGATGCCCTCACGCTCACAAAGCGAAGCAAAAAGCTCCTCCATAGCAGCCTGCTTAGCTGCCAACTGCTTTTTATAAGGACGATTGAGCGCCGTGCACCCACCGCAAGATTTCATGATCGAACAGGGAGACTTGGGGTCCACAGCCTTACGTGCAGACAAAACCGGATCTTTATGCGGGCGCTTGGAGTGAGCCTGGGACGCCTTATCCCCGCTCCGACGAGAGCCGGGACGCTTGGCCTTAGCCTTGCCCTTGACCGACTTACCCTTCGCATCCTGAGACGACTTTGATTTCTTGGAAGATTTCTCCTCCTTCAACCCCTCAGCCGCCTCCACCAAAGCACGACGAGCCCTACGCTCCGCACGAGATTCTGCCATGAATTAACCCCACAAATTTATAAATTGAAAACTGCAAGCATTGTACCGTGCCGAGCTAGCGGACGATATGCAAGCGTCCATTTCATGTCAGCGATAAGTCCAACGAAGGTTGCCCGCCGGGTGACGGGATAGGGGTTAAGTTTGTCGCGAGTTCCGCACGAACAGGAGAGCACTTAATGTGCTCTCCGTCGTGAGCAGGACTGTAGAGCAGCAAACTTAACCCCTATCCCGGCACCCGGCGGGCAAACTCGCCTTGTGCTCTATCACGCTAAAGTGTATGATTCTGAACGTTACATGACTCACTTTACCTAACTAAAGTGCCATCAAGGGGGATACCATGAATACCGATATGTCTCGTCGTCAGTTTGTTGGTCTAGCTGGTTCGCTTGCCACGGTGCTTGGCCTTGGTCTTGTCGGCTGCGGCGGTGGTGCCGGCAAGGGCTCCGCTGCTGGCTCTGCCGCGGCCAAGGATGTGAAGGGCGCCGCGGAGTCCAAGAAGCTCGTGGTGGGCTTTGATAAGTCCTATCCTCCGTATGGCTTTGTGGGCGACGATGGCGAGTACACCGGCTTTGATCTCGATCTGGCCAAGGCCGTTGCCGATAAGCAGGGCTGGGATGTCGATTACGAGGCCATCGATTGGGATGCCAAGGACACGCTGCTCAACTCCGGCGCCATCAACTGCATCTGGAACGGCTTTACCATGGAGGGTCGCGAGGACGACTACACGTTCTCCGAGCCGTACATGCTCAATGAGCAGGTGCTCGTGGTCAAGAAGGACGCGGGTATCAAGAGCTGGGAGGATCTTGCCGGCAAGACCGTGATTACCCAGACTGATTCCGCTGCGCAGGATGTGCTCGAGGGCGACCAGAAGGATCTGGCCGCGACGTTTGCCACGCTCGATACCATCGGTGAGTACAACACGGCGTTTATGCAGCTCGAGAGTGGTGCGGTCGATGCCGTTGCCTGTGACCTCTCGATCGCTCAGTATCAGCTGGCCGCCAAGCCCGATGCCTATACGCAGCTCGACAAGCCGCTGTCCAGCGAGCACTACGCCGTCGGCTTTAAGAAGGGCGACACCAAGTCGGCCGATGCTGTAGCCGAGTCACTCAAGGCGCTCTACGAGGACGGCACGGTCAAGGACCTCTGCGATAAATATTCAAGCTATGGTTTGTCTTTCGATAATTGGGTGCTCAAGTAATGTCTATTCAGGTCATGATGCAGATGCTTGGCCAGGGATTCTTGGTCAGTTTGCA
>CAUFRO010000051.1 GCA_959027945.1 uncultured Collinsella sp. | reverse complement strand
GCCCGTGGGTTATACCCTAAGAGCAAACCACCCTTTTTAAGGGTGGTTCTGATTGCGTTTACGGGCTTTTGTCTCACATAGTAGCTGTGTTTTATAACCCTCGTTTGTCGCATCTTCTGCGAACGGGCTACAATAACTTAGTCTGTGCGATATGGAGGTGAACATGGCTGAAGCTGGTATCGGCGTTGATATCGTCGAGATTTCCCGCATGAAATCAATTCTTGAAAAGACGCCGTCGTTTGCTCGGCGTGTGTTTACCGAAGAAGAGCGTGCGTATTGCGATGCATCATCGCGTCCCGCTGCTCACTATGCGAGCCGCTTTGCTTCGCGCGAGGCGGTACTTAAAGCTCTCGGCACGGGTTTTAGTCAAGGCGTGGGTCGCAAGGATGTTTCGGTTACGCGTGATAAACTCGGCAAACCGAAGGCGCTGCTTTCGGGCCGTGCTCTCGAGATCGCTCAAGAACTGGGTGTTGTTGAAGTCGCTCTTTCCATTACGCTTACAGGAGACTTGGCCGTTGCGAATGCCATCGCGATTACCGAAGATGCTCGGCCTAAGCCAAAAGAGGAAAAGGTGAGCACCAAGAAACGCGTAGCGCAGACATTTAAAGAGGCTCGCTCTGTTTTAGATGAGCTTGAGCAGCTGCAGAATTCAGCATTGACGGAGCACCTGGGCGATGCTTCGCAAGATACGCTAGGAGCATAGATGAAACCGGTTTTGAGTACCGAAGAAGTCGTTCGTCTCGAGGATATCATCGAACGCGAAGGGACTTCGAAGGCCGAGCTTATGGAGCTAGCGGGTGAGTTTGCCGCCAACGAGGTCTTGAAGCTCAATCCCGATCGGGTTCTCGTTCTGGTCGGTTTTGGTAATAATGGCGGCGACGGTTGGGTTGCCGCCGATATCCTGAGCCATAAGGGTGTGGACGTGGATATCGTTTCTCCGGTTGAGCCGGATGAGATTCCTGCTGCTCTGGCACGTCATGTTGCTCGTCGTACTGCCGGCCGCGATGTGCACGTTTGCGTCGGCCCCTCGCGTGACGAACTCGAGGTTTTGATCGATAAGGCCGATGTTGTTGTCGATGCCATTTTTGGTACCGGTTTCCACGGAAATCTGCGTGCGCCGTTCTCCATCTGGATTCCTACGGTCAATGAATGCGCCGATTGTGTCGTATCCATTGATGTTCCCTCGGGCCTGAATGCCGAGACGGGCGTTGTTGATGACGACTGCATTCGTGCCGAGCATACGGTGACGATGATTGCGCCCAAGATTGGTCTGTATAGCGCTGATGGTCCTGAGTATGCTGGCGATTTGATCTGCGGCAATCTTTACGACCGTCTTGACGAGGTCATCGATGATGTCGACCACGCCGCCGAGATTGTCGAGCCCGGTGACTTAGTTGATTACTTTGCCCCACTACCTACGAATATCGATAAGTATTCCCGTGGCTCTGTGCTTATTGTCGCCGGATCTGCGCAATATCCTGGTGCTGCCATTATGGCGGCCAAGTCTGCAGCTCGCGCGGGTGCTGGTTACGTGGCAGTCGCGGCTCCTGACGCCTGCGCCAATCTTATTCGCATGGCACTTCCTTCGATTCCCGTCTTTGCTATTCCGTCTGATTCCCGCGGCTCCTTTGGCGCCGCTGCGCGCATGACTGTGTGCGAGATTGCAAAGAAGTACAGCTGTGTACTGTGCGGTCCCGGTATGACGACATCTGCCGGCGCTATGCAGGTGGTTTCGGGCTTGCTCGAGCTTGATGTGCCGCTTATCTTGGACGCCGATGCACTCAACTGCCTTGCTAAGATTGCCATTGACGGTATTGATAGTAATCCCGAGATGTATCGTCGCGAGCAGCCGTTGGTTATGACGCCGCACTATCGTGAACTTTCGCGTCTGGTTGCCGGTGACGAGGTGAACGACCTTGGTACTGCGATTGCAGCCGCGCAGAAGGTTGTCTGGGCTGCAGGCTCTGACAATCTGGTGGTCATTGCCAAGGGGCCGACGACGGCTATCTGTGGCGTTGAGCGTGTGCTGCTGCCGCTCTCGGGTCCGGCTTCTCTGGCAACTGCCGGTTCGGGTGATGTCCTCGCGGGTATTTTGGCCGGCACGCTTGCCACCATGCGCGACGAGATGGATCGTTGGGAGTTGCTGTATTCGTACGCCGTCGCACTTCACAGCTACGCCGGTTTTGCCGCGGCGACGGAGTATGGTGAGAAGAGCGTCATCGCGACCGATCTTATCGACTTGATCGGTCCGGCCATGGAACTGGCGGCAAAGGATGCGCTCGAAGATCTGGGAATCATGGACGAAGGGTCGGATGACTAATCATGAATAAAGCCGATTTGACGCGCTGGTCCTGGGTCGAGATCGACCGCGGGGCGCTCCGTCGCAACACGAGGGCCTATAAGAACTTGCTGAATCCACGTCAGCGCCTGTGCTGCGTGGTCAAGGCCGATGCTTATGGCCATGGAGCTGTTGAGTGCGCCAAGATCATGTATTCGGCCGGTGCCGACATGTTTGCCGTGGCGACGGTTAACGAGGGCGTTGAGCTCCGACAGGGCGGGATTACGAAACCCATCCTCATCCTAAGCGAGCCGCCTATCGAGGCCATTCCGACGTTGCTCGAGTTTGATATCATGCCTTCGGTCTATACGTCTGACTTTGCTCTTGCGTATGGCGAATGTGCCGTCGCGGCGGGCAAAGTGGGCAAGTATCATCTCGCCATCGAGACGGGCATGAATCGTATCGGCGTTCACTACACGCAGGTGCTCGACTTTGTCCGCGGTATAAATTTCCATCGCGGTATTCAGTGCGACGGCGTATTTACGCACTTCGCCACGGCCGATGAACCTTCGGGCTGGGACTACAAGCTGCAGTGTCAGCGCTTTACCGAGGCCGTTCAGGCCATTAAGGATGCGGGTTTTGAGTGCGGTATCGTGCACTGCGCCAACACGCCGTCCTCGATGCTCGACCCCTCGATGCATTTTGATATGATCCGCGCCGGCGTTGGCTTGTATGGCATGCAGCCGTGCGAGCTGAGTGGCCGCGTGATGCAGCTTGATCCCGTTATGAGCGTCCATGCGCGTGTGACGCGCGTGGCACACCCTGCGATGGGTGAGGGCGTGGGCTACGGTTTTACCTACCGCGTACCGCGTACGCGCGTTCAGATCTGCACGCTGCCGATCGGTTATGCCGATGGCCTATCGCGTACGCTTTCCAATCGTATGGACGTGCTGTATCGCGGCGAGCGTGTGCATCAGGTTGGCAATATCTGCATGGACCAGTTTATGGTCGCCATTCAGTCCAACCCGGCACACGAGGTTCCCGAGGCCGAGTATGGTGACGAGATGATCATTGTCGGCCGCGATGGCGATGCCGAGATCACTATGGACGAGATGGCCCGACTGCGCGGAACGATTAACTACGAGGTCGCCTGCGGCTTTGGCATGCGTCTCGACAAGGTCTACGTGTAGGAGCCGCTATGGGCGTCATGCACATCCCCGGCCATACCCATCAGGCACCACGTGAGGTCGCACTCGAGGAAATTGAGGCCGTTCTGGGCGATTGTCACCTCTGCCAGCTCTACCAGTCGCGTCACAATATCGTGTTTGGCGTGGGAAACCCCCGCGCTCGCGTGATGTTTATTGGTGAGGCGCCGGGCCGCAATGAGGATTTGCAGGGCGAGCCCTTTGTGGGGGCGGCAGGCGAGGACCTCAACGGCATTTTGTCGCTGGCGGGCCTCAAACGCGAAGACGTCTACATTGCCAACGTGCTTAAGTGCCGCCCGCCGGGAAACCGCAATCCGCGTCCCGAGGAAGTGCTGGCTTGCTCGCCGTTTTTGCGTGAGCAGATTCGAAGCATCTGGCCCGATATTATCGTGACGCTCGGCAACCCCGCGACGCACTTTGTGCTTAAGACCGAGATTGGCATTACTAAGCTGCGCGGCAGGTTCCACCAGATGGGGCATTTTGTAGTAATGCCCACGTTCCATCCGGCAGCGGCGCTACGCAATCCGGCGTGGCAGGAGCTGCTGGAGGAAGACTTTAAGATGCTGGGCGACTATCTGGAGCGACATCCCGCACCAGAGGACGCCTCGGAATAATAAGGAGCATATATGTCCCTGGAGCGCCTGGGGGTAGGTACTTACAAAACGACTTGCGCTGCCGATACGGAGTACTTTGGCGAGCTAATTGCACCGTGCCTTGAGGACGGCGATGTGCTCATCCTGACCGGTGGCCTGGGAGTGGGCAAAACTCACTTTACCAAGGGCGTCTCGCGCGGGCTGGGCGATGAGCATATGGTTACGAGCCCTACGTTTGCGCTCATGGCCGTTCACGATCAAGGTCGTATTCCGCTGTTTCACTTTGATCTATACCGCCTGGAGCATGCCTACGAGCTCGAGGATACGGGCATTTTCGATGTGCTGGGCTATGAGGGTGCTTGCTTGCTGGAATGGGGCGAACAATTCCAGGACGAGCTGACGGATGAGTATCTTTCGGTGACGCTCAAGCGTGATGAGGGCGACAGCGATGTGCGAACGATAACGCTCGAGGCACACGGTGACCGCGCAATGGAGCTTTCCCATTTGATTGATAAGGCTGTACAAGATGAGCTTGCATAACGACAACGCGCTGGTGGTGGCGCTCGATACCTCGACCGACATGCTTGCCTGCGCGGCAAGCTGGATTGATGGGCAGACGGGCGAGACGAAGCTCGTGAGTGGCGACCACATGTGTCGCCGTCACGCCAACGTTGAGCTCGTGAATACCGTTGATGGCGTGCTGGCTCAAGCCGGTCTGGATCGCAGCGATGTTGGTTACTACGTGGTCGGCCGCGGCCCGGGGTCGTTTACGGGTGTGCGCATCGGCATCTCCACTGCCAAGGGCCTCGCGCGCGGTGCCAATGTTCCACTGCTGGGCGTGTCGACGCTCGACGCTTGCGCTTGGACGGCGTGGAAGGCTGGCGTGCGCGGCAAGCTTGGTATCTTGGCCGATGCCATGCGCGGTGAGGTATATCCGGCACTATATATGCTGGGCGATGAGGGTCCCGAGCGTCAATTTGAGCGCGAACACGTGGTCAAGGCCGCCGTGGCGCTCGATGAGTGGCGCCGAGCAGCGGACTGGGACCAGGTTCAGCTGACCGGTGACGGTCTCGTGCGCTATGGCAAGCTGCTGGGTGAGGACGAGACCGCCCGCTGCGTGGAGCGCGACCTGTGGTGGCCTTCGGGCGAGGGCTTGCTGCTCGCGCACGCTGCGGGCGACGGCGATCCGGCCCGCGTCCTGCCGATTTACACGCGCCTTTCGGATGCCGAGGAAAACGAGCGCAAGCGTCTTGGTCTTGCCGAGAGTGCGCAGAGCGAAATTACGGGCGTTGCCGATGAGCTCGCCGGTCGTCATCTGCAGTTCCGTCCCATGGGCGCGGCGGATGCCGAGGGCGCGAGCGCGC
Source organism: uncultured Collinsella sp. (assembly GCA_959027945.1). GTDB lineage: Bacteria > Actinomycetota > Coriobacteriia > Coriobacteriales > Coriobacteriaceae > Collinsella. Next base: position 7,072 of record CAUFRO010000051.1, on the reverse strand, counting down.
TGGAAGCTACTTGCTTTGAAGGTGCCGGACACGAGGCGTGGACGCCGGGCATGTTCCTGTCCGAACTAGGCGAGGACGTCGCTGCGCCGCGTAGTTGGTGGGTGGCACACGACGACGGCAAGCTGCTGGGCCTTGCCGGCGGTATGGTCGTGGACGGTGATGTGCAGATTCTGGATGTCGCCGTCGACCCGGCACATCGCCGTGAGGGCATTGCCCGCAAGCTGCTGTCGCACGTGAGCTATGATGCCCAGATGCTCGGCTGCACCACGGCTTCGCTCGAGGTCGAGGACGGCAATGAGGGCGCGATTGCGCTCTATGCCGCTCTGGGCTTTACCGAGGCGGGTCGTCGCCGCGGCTACTATGGTGCCGGCAAGGACGCCATCGTCATGACGGCTCCGCTGCCCCTGGTGCTTCCGGTCGACAATGCTTCGCCCGAGCCGACGGCGGCAGAGCAGCGCGTATGGCCGCTGCCTGCGCCTGGGCGCTCCGAGGGGGAGCGTGCCGAAATTGAGCGCCGCCGCCTAGTGCTCGCTATCGAGAGCTCCTGCGACGAGACGGCCGTGGCGATTATCGATGCGGATGGCAATATGCTGGCCAACCAGGTGTCGACACAGATTGATTTTCACGCCCGCTTTGGCGGCGTGGTGCCCGAGATTGCCTCGCGCAAACACGTTGAGGTGATTGTGAGTGTCGTGGATGCGGCGCTCGAGGATGCCGCAGCATCGCTTGGTCTTGAGGGTGGAGCCATCGCGCCGAGCGAACTCGCTGCTGTTGGCGTGACACAGGGTCCGGGCCTGGTGGGTGCTCTGGTAGTGGGCGTCGCCTTCGCCAAGGGCTTTGCCTATGCCGCCGGTAAACCGCTCGTGTGCGTCAACCATCTGGAGGGCCATCTGTTCGCCAATCTGCTGGCGCAGCCCGATCTCAGGCCGCCGTTCATCTTCACGCTCGTCTCGGGCGGTCATACCATGCTCGTGCACGTGAAGGCATGGGGCGACTACGAGGTACTTGGTGAGACACTCGACGATGCTGTGGGCGAGGCCTTCGACAAGGTAGCCAAGGCGTTGGGTCTGGGCTATCCCGGTGGCCCCATCATCTCCAAGCTGGCCGAGACGGGTAATCCCCGCGCGATCGATTTTCCTCGCGCGCTTAACAGCAGGGGAGACTATCGTTTCTCGCTTTCGGGCCTTAAAACGGCCGTGACGCTCTACATCGAGCAGGAGACCAAGGCCGGGCGCACGATTCACCTGCCCGATCTGGCGGCTTCGTTTGAGGCGGCGGTCTTTGACGTGCAGTACAAGAAGGCCAAAAACGCCCTGCACGCCACCGGGTGCAAGGAGTATTGCATCGGTGGTGGCGTCTCGGCCAACCCGCATTTGCGCGAGATGATGATCAAGAAGCTTGGGCGTCAGGGGATCCGCGTGACGGTGCCGCCGCTTTCGGCATGCACCGACAACGCCGCCATGATCGCGGAGGTCGCCCGCCGTAAGTTCGACCGAGGTGAAATCTCGCCGTTCGACGTCGACGCCGATCCAAACATGACACTGTAGCTGGTACGGCGCGGTCCCCGACCGGAGGGACCGGATATAAGGTTTCCTGCTCTACAGTCCTGCGCAAGACGAAGGCCACATTAAGTGGCCTTCTTTGCGTGCGGAACTCGCGATAAACCTTATATCCGGCCCCTCCGGTCGGGGACCTTTCTGTATCGATATGGCTTCTGGGCTGGATCGGCGTCGACAACGTCCAGCAAGGTTAACCAGCCTGCGTCGAATTTCCGGCGTTCTTTAGCTGAAAGAAAAAGTTGGCGTGCGGAGCTTTGCTCCGCATTTGGGATGGGAGCCCCTGAGAGCCGCGGGAGCCGGGCGGCGCATATGAACTTTATCGCGAGTTCCGCACGCAAAGGAAAGCACTTAATGTGCTTTCCGTCTTGCGCAGGACTGTAGAGCAGGAAAGTTCATATGCGCCGCCCGGCTCCCGCGGCTCTCAGGGGCATCTCTCATGCAAAAACTGTCGTGGGGTAAAGTCCGAGGTCAGTGGCGTTTTATACCGAGAAATCAAAAAAAGTTGAAAATTCATTACAAATTTGCGTTGACTTTAGGTAACTAAAGTTTCATACTCCTTTTCAACCACTGGGGGATGTGAATACGCACGGATCGTTCGCATCATGATTGAAGAGGATTTCTTAGACATGTTCACGCATCAGCTAAACATTATCAGCGTAGTAATTATCTGATGCGGGTTAGCACATACAGCTAGCCCGTACGATAACGGGCGGCTGATAAAGATGAGGGCCGTCGAGCGCAACCGACGGCCCTCATTTTTTATGTCTAGGAAGTTCTTTTTAGAGGAGGAAATGTAATGAACGGAGTTTTGCTCATGGTTGTGGCCGCGGCGGTGCTCGCCTGCGGCTATCTGGGCTACGGCCGCTGGCTGGACAACAAGTGGGGCGTTGACAAAGAGGCCCTCACGCCGGCCAAGCGCATGAAGGACGGCAAGAGCTTCTCGCCCGTCTCCGCCTTTACCGCGTTCTCGCACCAGTTCAGCTCGATCTGCGGTGCTGGCCCTGTCACGGGTACGATCGTCGCCATGGCCTTTGGCTGGCTGCCCGTCGTGCTCTGGGTCCTCGTCGGCGGCATCTTCTTTGGCGCCGTCCACGACTTTGGTGCTCTGTACGCTTCGATGAAGAACAACGGGAAGTCGCTCGCTCAGCTCATCGAGAAGTACATCGGCAAGACCGGCCGTCGCCTGTTCCTGCTGTTCTGCTGGCTGTTCTGCATCATCGTCATCGCCGCTTTCACCGACATGGTCTGCAAGACGTTCATGTTCACCCCGGCCGTTGACGCTTCTGGTGCTGCTACCGGTGCCATCGACTTCACCAAGTCCTATGCCGCCGGCTGCGCTGGTACCATCTCCATCCTGTTCACCTTCGTCGCTATCGCCTTTGGTTGGGCCCAGAAGAAGTTCAACCTCACCGGCGCTGCCGAGTTCGTCACCGGCGTGGTCCTCATGGTTCTCATGTTCGCCGTCGGTATGCAGTTCCCGGTCTACCTGGATAAGTTCCAGTGGTTCGCCGTCGTCATGGTCTACCTGGTCTTCGCTGGCGCCATGCCCATCCAGATGCTCAAGACTCCGCGCGATTACCTCACTTCCATCATGATGATCGTCATGATCGTCTGCGCTGTCCTCGGCATCGTCGTCCTGGGCGTCAACGGTCAGGCCACTATCACCGCTCCGGTCTTTACCGGCTTCTCCACTGCCTCCGGCATGATGTTCCCGGTCCTGTTCGTCTCCGTCGCATGCGGTGCTCTCTCCGGTTTCCACAGCCTCGTTTCTTCCGGCACCTCTTCCAAGCAGGTCGAGAAGGAGCAGGACGCCGTCAAGGTCGGCTACGGCGCCATGATCGTCGAGTCCTTCGTCGGCATCCTTGCCATCATCGTCGCCGGCATCATGTTCTCCGACATGAACACCGCCGGTACCGGCGTCCTCAACGCCGGTGTCGCTTCCACCCCGTTCCAGATCTTCGCCGCTGGCATCTCCCGCGGTATGCAGGCCTTCGGTGTTGACGGCACGCTCGCTACCGTCTTCATGACCATGAACGTCTCCGCTCTGGCCCTGACCTCGCTCGACGCCGTCGCCCGTATCGCCCGCACCTCGTTCTCCGAGTTCTTTGCCCAGACCAACGACGCCCTGGCCATCGAGTCCAAGGCCGGCTACATGAAGGTCCTCGGCAACCCCTGGTTCGCCACGGTCGTCACCCTGCTTCCCGGTCTCGCCCTCGCTTTTGGTGGCTATGCCAACATCTGGCCGCTCTTTGGTGCTTCCAACCAGCTGCTCGGCGGCATGACCATGATCACCCTCGCCGTGTTCTGCAAGTGCACCGGCCGCAAGGGCTGGATGCTCTACGTGCCCGTCGTCTTCCTGCTCTGCTGCACCTTCACCTCGCTGGTCCAGAGCGCCATGGGCTGCATGACCGCCGTCCAGGCCTACGGTTTCTTCGGTACCATCCCGGCTACCGCCACCACGGCCGCCGTCTCCGTCGCCGCCACCAAGGGCCTGCAGCTCGTCTTTGCCGTCCTGCTGATGGTCCTGGGCCTCATCGTCGCCGTCAACTGCCTCAAGGAGTTCTTCGGCAAGGAGGCTGGCTCCATGCCTGATGAGGAGCCCGAGTGGTCCGAGATGGGCAAGGCCGAGTACGGTCGCGCCGCTGCCGCCGAGGCTCCTGCCGACGCCGAGGCCGCCAAGGCCTAGTCAGCTTGATGGACTAACCGTTCCATCCATATGACTCGGAAAGATCGGGTCCGCGACTTCGCGGGCTCGGTCTTTTTTCATGCGAAAGCGGGTGACGCTCGAGTGTTCTCGCAGATGTTTTGCGTGGATAAGGGCGCGCGTTGTACCATATGGACGTATATGTGTGCATATGAAAGGGGCCCCGTGGCCAAGACGGTATATTCCGATAATCAAAACAATGTCGATGCTTTGGCTGAGCGCCTGAGCAGCCAGACGTCGCTTTCAGCTGAGCGTGCCAAGCTGGTTGCCTACGACCTGCTTTGCCGCAAGGCGCTCAAGATTAAGTCGAGTGCGCTGGCGCAGATTTTCCGCTCCGTCGATAAGGAATGCGACACCAAGGCGATGCGCGATGAGCTTATCGCGGCAAAGATCGTGACCAAGATCGAGGGTAGCGGCATTAACGGGCGCCCGGCGTTCTATACCATCAATGTCGAGATCTGCGATGTCCAGGAGCAGCCTGCCGAGTCCGTCGAAGATTTTGTCGTCGAGGATTCCGCTGACGTGCCTGCTGTGGAAGAAGCTGCTCCGCGTGAGCATGTCGATACCGATGAGTTGCTCGATGAGAACGTCGTGCGTGCCTTTACGGCCAAGGCAGGACGCGGCGGTTTTGGCGGGGGTGGCAAGCGCGATGCACAGCGCCGCGCCCAGCAGGAGCGCTTCCGTCGTGCCGTTGCTCGAAAGGGCGAGACGGATGCCGAGGCTGTTGAGACCGAGGTTGCTGCCGAGTCGCAGAAGCCCACGAAGGAGCAAAAGCCCGTGGAGGCCCAAGAGCCCAAGCGTCGCCGCGGTGCGCATTTTAGGGCCGAGCAGCAGGATGTTATGCGCGAGGCCGAAGAGACTGCCGAGGTTGCGGACGATGTTGAGGAGTCTGCCAAGAGGGCTCCGGGTTCGTGTCGTCCCGGCCGCGGTTTTGCAGGGCGCGCGTATCCCGTAAGGCGTCAGGAGAAGGGCGAGCCGGCTTCGACCGCTCAGGCCGATAAGGCCGAACAAACCGAGAAAACCGTTGAGCCGGCGGCTCGCGAGCAGAAGCCTGTTGAGCCGCAGCTTGAGGTTGATGCCGAGGCCAAGGGCCAGCAGCCTACTGATGAGCAGGCGGAGCAGGGCGCGTCGAGCAAGCCTCGCCGCCGTCGCCATCGTGGGGGCCGCAGTTCCCATGCCGAGACTGCAACCGAGAAGACCACGCCGCAGAACGAGGATGCGAAGGCCGAGGTTTCTTCGGGGCAGCCTAAGCGCCAGCCGGCGAAGGAGAGCAAGTCCGTTCGTCCGCAGAAGCAGGCGTCTATGCCGAAGCACGAGCGCAATTCCCAGGGCGATTCTAAGCGCAAGTCTCAGAAGAAGCCGGAGTCTGCCGCAGCAGATACTGCTGCCCAGCAGCCCAAGTCGTCCGTCCACGGCGAGGTCTCGGCGTTTGCCCTTGCCCGCGTTTTAGGCAGGCAGCTGCTCAAGGTTGTCCCTACGCCTACGGCGCTCTCTAAGATCAAGGAGCAGCAGACACAGATCGTAAAGGTCGAGGGCAAGGACGGCAAAAAGGCTCCGCAGCGCACTCAGCACAACGAGATGTCCAACCGCAAGATTGCCGAGGAAATCGCAATCATCCAGGCTTGGATCGAGCAGAACCGAGGTGCCGATACGCCGGTTGCCTCGCGCCGCCAGCGTGCCTACCAGATCTTTAACGACGAGAAGGCTTTTGACGGCAAGCACGGTGAGCGCTTGATCAGGCGTATGACCGAAAAGGGCATCAGCATGCAGGCGATCAAGGTCGCCCCCAATCGCCCCGTGCACTTTACGGGCTTCTTTACGCTGGGCGCCGACAAGCCGTTCATTATGGTCGAGAACCTGGACACCTACGACGAGATCGTCAAGCTGCTGCGTGGCCGCAAGCACGCCAAGCTCTTTGGCATCAAGGTGGGCGGCGTGATTTTTGGCGGCGGATGCAAGGCGAGCGTCTCGCATGCCCTGGACGATTATCTGGCTGAGATTGGCTATCGCTTTAACTACGTCTACTACGTAGGCGACATCGATCGCGAGGGCGCGCGCATTGTCGAGCAGGCTCGCAATGCCAATGTGGTTGAGATTCGCCTGCATGCCGGCATGTATCGCGCCATGCTTGCCGAGCACAAGCGTCGCGTGAAGGCCGGCGGAGAGTGCGAACCCGCAGCTGCCAACCAGGGTGTGCCGCAGAACCTGGCGGCGACGATCAAGGATCTGCCCATGGTCACGCGCGTGCAGTTCCGCAACGTGCTGCGCGAGGGCGGACGCATTCCACAGGAGATTCTGATGACCGCCGACTATCGGGATGGCGACTCGGGAAGCTTCGACCGCATGCTGAACAATTAGGGACGCGTGGCCCCGGCGGGCCGGGCATTAAGTTTGCTGCTCTACAGTCCTGCACAAGACGAAGGCCACATTAAGTGGCCTTCTTTGTGTGCGGAACTCGCGACAAACTTAATGCCCGGCCCGCCGGGGCCACGCGCCATTTTGTAGATGACGGCTCGCTTTTCGGAACTGGGCTGATAATTCTAGATGTAAGGCGCTCTCGGCTGATATGGGACGGAGGGATTCCGCGTCCGCCTGGTCGGCGGCCGCGCCCCGCTGCGTCGCTTCGCTCCTTGCGTGCTGCGCTGGAAAACGCTTCGCGTTTCCTCAGCTCCGCACCCTTGCGGGTTCGAATCCCTCCGCTTGTCCACAAGAAAGCGCCCAGGGCCGTTATGGGCTCAGGGCGCTCAATTTTAATGGCTGGGACGGAGGGATTCGAACCCCCAACAGCCGGCACCAAAAACCGGAGTTC
>CAUFRO010000050.1 GCA_959027945.1 uncultured Collinsella sp. | reverse complement strand
GGACATGCAAAGAGGCTCGCTGCGCACTTTGTGCGGCGAGCCTCTTTGCGTCCTGCGGAATGTTTTGGGAGGTAGCCCAAACAGCCCCGGCGGGGGTCCTGTGTAGTCATCCTTTAGGCGGAACTCTCCAAATTATTTGGATGAGTCGTCTACTTACTTGTGCTGTTACCGTCTTTCCGCTGTTGTTGGGGTATGCTTTGTTCGTATGTAAACGTATGACATGTTGATGGGGGAGGGTGCTATGGCTCGCGAGAGTGCTCGTTCTAAGGATACGGCTAAGCCTGGCATCAAGGAAGTTGCGGCGGTGGCGGGGGTTTCGCCTACTACGGTATCTCGTGTGCTTAATAATCGTGGCTATATTAGCCAAGAGACCCGCGATAAGGTCCATGCCGCGATGAAGCGCATCAACTATACGCCCAACGATATCGCCCGTGCCATGCTCAACGGTCGCCTGAATCTTATCGGTATGATCGTCCCCTATGTCAGCAGTCCGTTTCATGCCCAAGTGGTTCAAGTCATTGAGCATACCCTGGCCGAAAACGGTTTTAAGATGCTGCTGTGCAATAGCGCCAATCGACCCGAGCTTGAGCGCTCTTATATCGACATGCTTCGACGCAATATGGTTGATGGCGTCATCGTCAACTCGCTTAATATCGGTGCCGAGGCATATGCCGAGATGGGCTTGAGTCTGGTTGGTATCGACTGCGACCTTGGCGAGGCCTCTGTTCAGATTGCGAGCGACAGCTATAGCATCGGCGAACTTGCCACGCGTCGCCTGATCGATGACGGGTGTTCGCGCATCCTGTGCCTGCGCAGCAATAGCCGCATGCGCATGCCTGCCAATAAGCGTACCGATGCCTACCTCGATGTTGTTGAGCAGGCCGGTTTGCCCGCGCTTGTCCGTGAGGTCGAGTTCGTTAAGCCCGACGACGAAAAGAGCGCGGTCGTTGCGAAGATCCTCGATGAGAACCCCGATATTGACGGCATCTTTGCGGGAGACGACACGATGGCGGCCATCTGTCTCAACGTTATGAAGCAGCGAGGCTTGAGCGCTCCGGGCGATATTAAGGTCGTGGGCGCGGATGGTGCCCGCCGCACTATGACGTTTATGCCTGACTTAACAACTGTACGCCAAGATATCGATCGCATCGGAGAGCTCGCGGCGCAATCCATCATTGCTCTTATTAACGGCGAAAAGCCCGAATCGAATATCAAGCTCCCCGTTGAACTCATTGAGGGTAAAACCGCGTAGTTCATCCCGTGCCAAAAGAATTCCTCAAACACCTCTGATGACCGTTCGCCGGCATATGTCAACCGTTTGCCGACGACTGGAACTGCGAAAAGACGTATTGGTGTGAAAACGTTTGACATATGAAAACGATTGACATATCTTGCAGTTGTACCGAGTTAGTATCTCGTGAGAAAGGAAGTCTCGGATGCACAAGGTGTATTACCAGCCTGAGGGAATTTGGGTAGGCGACATCATGCCGTACGGCGAGGACGGCACGTTCTATCTCTATCATCAGCGTGACACGCGAAACCCCGGACCTTTCGGAGAGCCGTTTGGCTGGGCACTCGCGACAACCAAGGACTTCGTCAATTACAAAGACTTTGGCGAGAGCCTTGAGCGTGGCGGCGACGAGGAAGTCGACCAGTATGTTTATGCCGGCACGGTGTTTAAGGTGGGCGACAAGTACCATGCGCTCTACACTGGTTGCAATCGCGATAAGGTCAAGGCACGCTTGATGAAGCAGGTCCTTCTTCACGCAACGAGTGACGACGCCGTCAAGTGGGAGAAGAACATCGCCGAGACGCTGCTTCCGCCCCAGGAGGGTTACGATGACCGCAACTGGCGCGATCCCTTTGTGCTTTGGGATGAGGAGAACGAAGAGTACATGCTCATCCTCGGCACGCGTGTGGGCGAGGACAAGCGTCTGATGACCGGTCGTCTGGTCAAGTTCACCTCCAAGGACCTGGATACCTGGGAGTTCCAGGGCGACTGGTGGAATCCGGGCCTGTACACCATGTTCGAGATGCCTGATCTCTTTAAGATGGGCGACTGGTGGTATCTGGTGTTCTCCGAGTACAGTGATGGCAACAAGACCCGTTACCGCATGTCTCGCTCCATCAACGGTCCTTGGATCACTCCTGCGGACGATTCCTTCGATGGCCGCGCGTACTATGCCGCGCGTACCGCATTTGATGGCGAGCGCCGCGTTCTCTTTGGTTGGGTTCCTACGCGTGACGAGGGCGGCGACCCCAGCTCTTACCTGTGGGGTGGCACCTTTATGCCTCTCGAGATCGTTCAGCGTGCCGACGGAACGCTCGGCACCAAGCTCCCCGACAGCATGCTTGGCGCCTTTGGCGAGGCTAAGGCAGTCGAGGCCTTTGAGCTTTCCTGCGAGTCGGGCAAGGTCGAGCAGGTGCTCGCCGCGGATGCCGGCTCCACCTATATGCTCGACGCCGACATCGAGCTCGCCGGTGACGCTGCCGGCTTCTCGGTGAAGCTTGCCGAGGACACCGAGTCCGGTCTTGCCTATGAGTTCCGCGCCAACCTGCGCGAGGGCAAGCTCGAGTTTACGGCGGCCCCCCAGTATCCGTGGTTCCAGGTCAACAACATGGGCCTCGAGCGTCCGTTGTTCTTTAAGGGCGAGGGCACTCACCATGTGCGCCTAGTCGTCGACGACGATATCGCGACTATCTTTGTCGATGATGTTGCGCTTAACGCTCGCTTCTGCAATAAGCAGGGCCAGGGTGTGGCGCTGACGGTCACCGACGGTACGCTCAAGTGCGCAAATGCAACGATCGCGTCTCTGTAATGGCATCAAAACGTTTTATGATTTCGTAAGGGAATGGAGAGGAACATGGACTACAAAGTAGTGTCTCAGCAAGTCGTCGATAACGTCGGCGGTCTGGAGAACATCGAGGGCGCCACGCATTGCGTTACGCGTCTGCGTCTGGTGCTCAAGGATACGAGCAAGTACAACAAGGCCGAGCTCGAGAACATCGATGGCGTCAAGGGCGTGCTGTACAACAGCGGCCAGCTCATGATCATCTTCGGTACCGGTACCGTCAACAAGGTCTACGACGAGTTTATGGCTCTGACGGGCGTTAAGGAGATCAGCGCTTCCGAGGTCAAGGGCGCCGAGGCGGACAAGAAGGGCAAGTTCTTCTCGGTCCTCAAGGTATTCTCGGACATCTTTATCCCCATCATTCCCGCTTTCGTCGGCGCTGCTATCATCATCGGCCTTAAGTCGCTGATCGTTGCCAACGGCCTCTTTGGCATGGAGGGCAGCCTTGCCGACCACAGCGAGTTCCTCAAGAACCTCGCTAGCTTCTTTGCCATTATCGCCACCACCTTCGACTACCTGCCTGTCCTGGTTATGTACAGCGCGGTCAAGCGTTTTGGCGGTAACCCGATCCTGGGCATCCTCGTCGGTATCGTCATGGTTCACCCGAGTCTCATGAACCGTAACACGTTCGTTATGGACCCGACGGGTGCTGAGTACTGGAACTTTGGTCCGCTCTCCATTCCCATGGTTGCTTTCCAGGGCGGCGTGTTCCCCGCAATCCTGACTGCCTGGTTTATGGCCAAGGTCGAGAAGATCGCCCAGAAGTACATCCCCGAGGTCGTTTCGTTCGTTTTCGTCCCGACCGTTACCCTGATTCTTGCTAACGTCGCCCTGTTCACCGTGTTCGGCCCGCTCGGCAACCTGATCGGCGACGTCCTCGCCGGCGTAATCGATATCCTGTACAACAGGATGGGCGTCTTTGGTGCCTTTGTCTTCGCCGCGTTCCTGCAGCCGCTTGTCGTTACCGGTACGCATCAGTTCATCCAGGGTATCGAGGCCAACCTCGTTGCCACGACTGGCTTCAACTACATCCAGGCCATCTGGTCGGTTTCCATCATCGCCCAGGGCGGCGGCGCCATCGGTATGTACCTCATTCACAAGAAGCACTCCAAAGAGCGCAACATCTGCATGTCGTCCTTTATCCCGACGCTGGTCGGAATCTCCGAGCCCGCTATCTTTGCTGCAAACATGCGCTATTCGATCATTCCGTTCATCTGCGCATGCATCGGTGCAGGCTGCGGCGGTGCCTTCGTCAAGCTCTTTGAGGTGCGCGCTATCGGTCAGGGTCTGACCGGCGTGCTTGGCCTGCTCATCGTCACGCCCGAGACCCTCGTGTGGTATGTGGCTGGCAATCTCATCGCCTTTATCGTGCCGATCGTCTTGATCTTTGCCTACAACAAGGCAAAGGGCGTGCCGACCACCGATGAAGAGGGCGCTGGCGCTGGCTTCGACGTTAGCTTCTAGTTGAGCCGTTCAGTGTAATCTGAGGATAAGTCCATTTGAGGAAGGGCGTTCGACTCGTGTGAGTCGAGCGTCCTTCCCCATAGACGAGAAAGTCAACGGCGATGTTAAATCAAAAAAACAAGGTGACACGCGCGGACTATGAGCAGTGGCGTGCCGGACAGGATGAGACGGCGGCTCGCATCGCGTCCGACCCCGATAGGCTTCTGTTCCATGTGGAGCCTGAGCTTGGCTGGCTCAACGACCCCAACGGTTTGGTTCAGATTGGTGATATGTATCACATCTATCATCAATACGATCCTTTCGATGCTGCGCATGGCGGTCCAGTGCTTTGGAATCATCTGACGACAAAGGATTTTGTGACGTACGAGAATCACGGCCCCGTGCTGTTCCCCGATTCCGATTTGGATTCGAGCGGAGCGTATTCTGGTTCTGCCTTTGTACGTGATGGCAAGATTCACTACTTCTATACCGGCAACGTCAAGCATTTTGACCGCGATGATTACGACTACGTGTTGACGGGCCGTGAGCAAAACCAGATTCATATGGTTGCCGAGAATCCCGACGAATTGGGCGAGAAGCGCATGGCTGTTGGGCCAGTCGATTACCCCGACGATATCGGTACGCACGTGCGCGACCCCAAGATCCTTGAGCACGATGGTATCTACTACATGGTTCTGGGCGCTCGTACGAAAGACGACCGTGGTTGCGTGCTTGTCTATACTTCGCGTGATTTAGGGGTCTGGAGCTATGCGACGCGCATTGAGCTGGACGAGAACTTTGGCTTTATGTGGGAGTGCCCCGATCTGTTTGAGCTCGATGGCGAGCTTATTCTCGTTTGCTGTCCGCAGGGTGTGCCTGCCGATGGTTGGCGTTACCGCAATCCGCATCAGTGCGTGTGGTTCCCTATCGAGGCCGATTGGGAGGCGCCGAGCTTTAAAATCGTCAGGCAGGGCATGCCCCCGATGGTCGATGCCGGTTTTGATTTCTATGCTCCGCAGTCCTTTGAGGATGCTGCAGGCCGGCGTTTGATGATCGGATGGTCGGGTTGCCCCGACGCGACAGCAGAAAACCCGACGGTGGCGCGCGGGTGGCAGTGCGCGTTGACGGTGCCGCGAGAGATGAGCATGCGCGATGGTAAGCTCTGCCAGCAGCCGGCGCACGAGATTGAGAGGATGCGCGGCGGCTGCGTTCGTGCTGTAGGCGAAGAGACCATCGAGGAGCCGGGACGCCTGTTTGATGTCGTGGTTTCCTGTGAGGGAGCCAAGATGATCGAGCTCGAAATCCGCAAGGGTGTCTTTGTGCGTTATGCGGAGGGGATGCTTACCCTCGATATGGGTAATGAAGGCTATGGGCGAGACCGGAGGTCGATTGAGCTCAGCGAGCTTCGCGACCTGCGCGTGCTTTCGGACACTACGATGGTCGAGATTTTTGCAAATGGCGGCGAGGCGGCACTTACGAGCCGTACCTATTCGCCGGCGGTTTCGGCGATGGGGTTGCATGCCGAGGGTGCGGCATCGATGAATTTCTACCGCCTCGTGCATTAACCGTGCATGGGGCACGATTGGACTTGCTGGGCGAAATGAATCGCAGTTGCCGCGGCCAACTACCGTTTATCGCGTATAGCGACCGTTTGCGGAATAAGTAACACTCCTTAATAAACCGTGTAGAATCTCAGGATGCACGGAGTTTTCCATGGAGACGCTGTCCTTTGTTTTGTGCAAGGGACGGCGTCTCTTTGGCGCTTGTAGGCCGTTGCGCAACAGTGCGGCGGCGCGTGTCATGTATTGAAAAACCAACGTTGAGATGGGTCGTGATGATAATGGGCAAGTACGTAATCGTTGTTGAGTCTGGTTCGGATGTGACGCCGGAGCTCTGCGAGCGCTACGGCATCGTGCGCGTGCCCATGCATGTCACGATTGGTGACGAGACCGTCGAGGACGGCTCGATCGATCCGCTCGAGATTTATTCGCGCTGCAACGAGTTTGGCGTGATGCCCAAGACCAGTGGCTGCGCACCGGCAGATTTCTCCCGTGTGTACGACCGCATTCACGCCGAGCAGCCCGACGCGACTATTCTGCATCTCGCGTATTCCGAGGCCACGACCTGCTCGCATCAATCATCGAAGATCGCCGCCAAGGGGCGCGGCTACGTGTTCTCCATGGACACGCGTTTTGTCTCGGTGGGCCAGTCGCTCGTTGTCGTCGAGACCGCCAAATACATCGAGGCTCACCCCGATGCCACCGTCGACGAGATCTTTGCTTTTACGAATTCCGTCATGGACCGTGTGCTGCTGGGCTTTGTTCCTACCGACCTAGCCTTCCTTAAGGCGGGCGGTCGTCTGTCCAACGTGGCATTCCTTGGCGCCCACCTGCTCAAGATTAAGCCCTGCATTGAGGTAACGGGCGGTAAGTTTGTGGCGACCAAGAAGTTCCGCGGCTCTATGCTCAAGTGCGCCCGCGCCTTTATTGACCACATGGTTGCGAAGGGCGAGATCGACTACTCGCACATTGGCCTGGCGTATTCGGTAGGTCTTTCCCAGGAGCTGCGCGACGACATGGAAGTCTATGCGCACGACCTGGGCTTTAAGGACGTTACCTGGACTCAGGTCGGCGGTGTCATCTCGAGCCATTGCGGCCCGACCGCCTTCGGTGCGGTACTCACGCTTAAGGCGTAAAGGCCTCAGGCGAGCGTTCTTCAGCCTGACATCTCGACGTAGACCCCAACCATGGTGATGGGGGATAGATTAAAACGTGCCGTTCTAGTCTGAGACGTTTAAACGCAAGCGCATGGGCTAGAATGGCTCTGGCATTTTAATTGGTTGCATCCAAGGAGAGGCAAGGTAGCGGGAATGGCTGAGATGACGCTCGAGGGTGTGGACGCTCGTCCCGAGGACTCCGCGTTTGCCCTGGGCCGTGTACATTCGATTGAAACGATGGGTACGGTCGACGGACCCGGCATCCGCTTTGTGGTGTTTGTTCAGGGCTGTCCCATGCGCTGTGCGTATTGTCACAATCCCGATACCTGGTCGGTTAACGGCGGCACCATGGTGACCGTCGAGCATCTGATGGACGAGTTCCAGAGCAACCATGAGTTTTACCGCAGCGGCGGCATTACGGTTTCGGGCGGCGAGCCGCTCCTACAGCCCGATTTTTTGGCCGACCTGTTCCGGGCAATGCACAACAATCCCGATGGACGCGTCCATACCTGCCTTGACAGCTGCGGGTATGCGTTTGATCCCGGCCATCCCGAGAAGTTTGATGCCGTGCTCAACGAGACCGACATGGTACTGCTCGATATTAAGCATGCCGACCCGGTCGAGCATAAAAAGCTGACCGGTTGTGATCCCGCACGCATCCTGGCGTTTGGCGATGAGCTTGCACGTCGCAAGATCAAGGTCGTTATCCGTCACGTGGTGGTGCCGGGCATTACCGACACGGTGGAGGAGTGCGAGAAGCTCGGTCGCCTCATCGCTCCATGGCACAACGTGGTGGGCCTGGAAATGCTGCCGTATCACACGATGGGTGTCGTCAAGTACGAGCAACTGGGCATTCCCTATAAGCTCGAGGGCGTGCCCCAGATGGATACCGCGCGCATGCCCGAGTTGCGTAATGCCGTTATGACCGGCATGAAAAAGCGCCGCGCGGAGCTCAGGTCGGCCATCGGCTAACAAGCCATTTTTGCCCCTTTATGATATCCGAGCTGGGCACTCATTGGGGACAGACTTAAATGAGTGCCCCTGGGCGCCTAGTTGATTGCTAAAGAGCCCCGTCCTAAAAAGACTACTCTCTGGGTTGCGGTGAGATGCACAACAGAATCGTGCCATTTGGATAAATACGCTTGTGGTTTCTTCAAAGACACCTTAAACGCCGCTGAATATCTTTGGAAAGAATTGCCTGCTCGGTATCATGCTGCTCGTATATAAACGGTGGCAGTCAGGAGACCACGTGCGAAACATCGCATCGCGGGATGAGTATGTGCCGCAGCATGGCAGCAGATATAAGACGAGGGGCACGTCTTCGCGTGGCCTTGCCGGCGCTCGCATCCGCGTGAGGAAGATTGCCGCCATTGGGATGCTAACGTCGGCGGTTATTATCCTCGGAATTACCGTTAAAACCTACGCCTCGGAGCGAACGGTGCGCCCAGATGCGTCAACGGTACAGCTGCAAAACGAGAGGGTTTCAAAGTCCAAAGCGTCGGCAGATCAAGCTCTGTCGACGGCAGATCTCAAGACGAGACTTTCGAAGGCGGACTTCAACGATATCCCTTCGGGTGATACCGTCCGGACCTTCTCGTTGGTGGATAACAAGACTCCCGCCTTGGAGGATGAGAGCCTTGCCTCGCTCCAGGATGCCCTGTGTCGGGCGCAGGAGCTGGGTGAAGTGGGCGTAGTGTTCTACGACCTATCGAGCGGTAGAGGCGTGACGTATAACGCCGATGCCGAGGTGTATGGAGCGAGCAGTTACAAGGCGCTGTATGCGCTCTATATTTGCGAGACGTTGGTCGAATCGGGTCAGGTGTCGCTCGATTGGCCTTTAGCCACGTATGGTGGTTACAGTATGGGCTGGCAGGCGGTGCGCGACCTGATCGAGACCGCGGTCGTTAATTCGGATAACGATTCGTTTATTGCGTTACGCGCGGCGTTTGACCATGATGGCTATGAGGATTGGATTGCCAATCTGGGTGTTGATGACGAAACGGCACTGGATCCGATGAGTGATTTTCCGACCTACTGCCCGCGCACTTCTGCGAGGTTATGGCGTGAGATGAGTGAGTATTTGAGCAGGGGCAGTGAGACCTCCCAGTGGTTATCTGAACTGCTGTCATCAACATCGCGCTCATTTATCCGTGATGGCATTGCGGACGAGCAGGTTTTGGTGCGCAACAAGGCAGGCTGGATTAGCGAGGATGGTTACTATTCGACATGCGATGCAGGCCTCATCGACATCGATGGCCGTACCTATGTCATGAGCGTCATGACATCGATGCCGTGGAGTGACCGTTCGAGCGAGGTTACGGCCGCGATTGCAAAGGCTCTGTTTGATACGCGAGCTGCACTGGCTTAGCGTGTTCGTTTGGCGAGGTCAAACAAAATGCTGGTACCATACCTTGGTTGAGAATTTCGTATAGGTTTGGGGAATGGTATGGCTACCATCGCGATTATCGGTGCGCTCGAAAAAGAAATCATGCAGATTAAGGAAGAGCTGAGCGACGTTTGCGAGGCACGGGAGGCAGGCTTGACCGTTGTGAGCGGTGAGCTCGACGGCCTGACGGTTGTCGCCACAACGGCGGGCATGGGCACGGTGAACGCCGCCGCTGCAACACAGCACCTCATTAGCAAGTATGCTCCGCAGGCTGTTGTGTTTTCGGGCATTGCGGGCGGTTTGAACCCCAAGCTCCATATCGACGACGTGGTCATTGGCAAACGCCTACGCTATCTGGATACCGATACCGCGCTTATCGCCGAGTCCGCACCGGGGCTCGAGGAGTTTGGCTCGACGCCCGCGCTGGTCGATATTGCCGCCGACGTGCTTGCTGAGCGTGGGTTTGTTGACGCTTCGAAAAATGCAGTCGCTTCGAACGAGGGCACCAAGCAGTTCCTGGTCGGCACGATTGCCACGGGTAACCGCTTTGTGACGGGCGCCACCATGCGCAACGACGCTATCGAGGCGACGCATGCCGATTGTGTCGGCATGGAGGGCGCGGCAATTGCCCATGTCGCAACCAAAAATGGTGTCGATTGCCTGGTGTTGCGCGCTATCAGCGATAATTGTGACGAGGCGTACGATGCAATTTGCGAGCGCGAGTTCGATCTGTTCGAGTACGCGCGTGTCGCAAGTGACATCACACTCGATATCGTCCGCCGCATTGCCGCTGCGCAATAGCGCGTCTATTTGTAAGAACCTACGACCAAGGAGTGTCCATGGCCGATTCCATTAACTATCAGCTTGCCAAGTTCGTTGCCAGCTACGGCAAGGTTTCGCAGATTCCCGAGTCCACCTGCCCTGAGGTGAGCTTCGTCGGCCGCTCCAACGTGGGCAAGTCCTCCATCATGAACAAGCTATTTGGCCGCAAGAACTTGGTCAAGGTTTCGAGCACGCCGGGCAAGACGAGCAACATCAATTTCTTCGAGGCCGACGACGTGCATTTCGTGGACCTGCCGGGCTACGGTTTCGCCCGTCGCTCCAAGGCCGAGCGCGACCGCTGGGCCGAGCTTATCGGCGACTTTTTCGACTCCGAACGCAGCTTTAACTTGGTCGTCTCGCTGGTGGACATTCGTCACGACCCCAGCAAGCTCGACCACGACATGATTGACTACCTGCAGGGCAACGAGTTCAACTTTATCGTCTGCCTCACCAAAGCCGACAAGCTCAGCCGCACCCAACAGGCCCGCCAGGCGGCGGCCATCAAAAAGCAGCTCAACGTCCCGGCCGAGAACGTAATCATCACAAGCTCCCAGACCGGCACCGGCATCGATGAGCTTAAGCGCCGCATTGCCGAGGCCTGCCTTTAGTCAGGCTGCGGCCCCTCAAAAGCTCTCATCTATATCACCTCAGTGATAGTTATTGGTAAACTATCACTGAGGTGATATTTTTTGGAGGTCGATATGGAGCTTTGGCATGGGTCGGACGTTGTTGTCGATCATCCATCGTTGGATAAATGCAGGCAATTCAATGACTATGGGCGCGGGTTTTATTGCACACCGCATGAGGAAATGGCGCTGGAGTGGGCATGTCGGACCGAGTCTGATGGCATTGCCAATCGATATGAGCTTGATTTAGATGGCCTTGCGATTTTGGATTTGGAATCAGGTGAGTTCTCGATTCTCAACTGGCTTGCAATTCTGGCGAATAACAGAGAGTTCAATGTTTCAACGCCAGTAGCACGCGAGGGGCTTCGTTATCTGCTGGATAACTGCCTGATTGATATTTCTCCCTATGACGTTATTCGAGGCTATCGTGCAGACGATTCCTATTTCTCGTTTGCAAGACAGTTTGTCAACGGCATGATCTCGCTCAGGCAATTGCAGCGCATTATGTTTTTGGGGGATTTGGGCATTCAATATGCGCTTATGAGTGAGCGCGCGTTCTCGGCGATCAGGTTCCGCGATTGGAAGCAGGTCTCGGGAGCCGAGTTTTATCCCAAACGATTTGAGCGAGAACAGAACGCTCGACGTAAGTATCTGGATACGGTAAACGGATTTGACTCTGATGGTGTCGACATTAGGGATTTGATGGCAGGGAGGGTTGATTTGAATGATCCAAGAGTTAACGGATTGTGGGCCGAGTAGGACATACCCCGTCTACTACCTCGAGGATGCAATGAACAACCTCGGCGACTGCTTTGACTATGCCGTTAACGATTATGGAGCAGAAGGATCGGAAGTTGCTGAACTCTTTTGCCTGAGCGGCGTAGCTCGCGAGTTCGAACGCGGCAACGCATGGGTCGTATCGGGAAAATCGGGCGTTGAACTGTTCGCGCTTATCGCTGAAAGGTCGGGATATCAAAGCGGGTCTATACCGGACCGCAACTATCGTTTTGAGAAGACGCCGGAGTATTGGACAGGCTGGATATTGGCATATCTGCAATGGCGTCTGGGCGAGTCTTTCGAAGACCTGCTGCATGTCGTTCCGTTCGATGCGCTGTGCAATATGTATTACCCCTGGCACGAAGCCTCAGAGGAGCGTGTGGCGCGTCTTGTTTGCGATATAGCGAAGAAAACACCTCGTCAAACCAAACTGGCGCTAGCAAGGAAGAGGCTTAAGAAAACCCAGCAAGACCTGGCATACGAATCGGGCGTATCACTCCGCTCAATCCAAATGTACGAACAGCGCCAACGAAACATCAACGAAGCCTCAGTAACAACCGTAAGAGCTATAGCAAAAGCCCTCCACTGCAATATCGAAGACCTCCTAGAACCAGTCTTCGAATACAAAGAAACCAGCGCCGCCTAAACCAAGCACACAGCCGATGCCCGCCTCTAGGAAGTGCTCCAGCCTAGCAAGAGCCCCTACCAATAAAAAGCCAAACTATCAGCCCGGCGCCTTTCCAGAGCGTAGGTCCCTGTAGCCGCTGCCGGCGAAGTTAACATAGGGGAGGCCAGGGGGCTTTGCCCCCAAATCTTTCCGCAGGACGGCAGGACCCCCGCCGCACGAAGTGCGCAGCGGGGGTCCTGCCATGTCCGAGGACGATTTGGGGGCAAAGCCCCCTGGCCTCCCCGGCGAGTATACGGGACGGCGACTACAGGTATTCGATCTGGGCGCCTTCCGTGTCGCACGTCAGAATATGCGTGTCACACTTGGGGAACTGTTCACGCAGCTTGACCTGCAGGAACTTTGCCACGATGGTGTCGTCAGTCGCGGCCATGAGGGTCGAGCCGGAGCCACTGATCCAGATGGTCTTAGCGCCGCCGTTAAGGCAGGTATCGCGCACGGCGTTGTAGTCGGGGATGAGGCGGCGACGATAGGGCTCCTGGATGCGGTCGTCGTTGGCAGCGGCAATCAGGTCCAGGTCGCCGGTTTCCAGGCCGCGCGTCATGCCGGCGATGCGGCCCATTTGCCATACGGCAGTGGAGAGTGGAATCTCCTGCGGCACGACCTTGCGCGCCTCGCTCGTATGTACCTCGTAGGGCGGAATCACAGTAATAAAACGAAGCTTGTCGCTTACCTCGTAGCGCAGGCACTGGGGAAGCGAATCGGTCGGCGTAAAGGAGCAGACGGCGCCGCCCAGGATAGCGGGGGCGACGTTATCGGGATG
>CAUFRO010000049.1 GCA_959027945.1 uncultured Collinsella sp. | reverse complement strand
GACGCCGCCCTCTCAAGGCGGAGATCACCAGTTCGAATCTGGTACGGGCTACCACGCATCTGATACCCGGACTTCCTATGGAAGGCCGGGTTTTTTTATTTTCAAACAACCGTCTGCAATTCCCGTTTGAACCAGAGCTTTGCGTTCTGCCTATGGCCCTTACGGGTACAATATCCAAGATATTTTGACTGTTAGAAGGAGTCTCATGACGGAGTCCTCTCAGCATACGTCTAAGCCCCAGGTCGAGGTTGAGGCCTCGGGCGGAGATGACAATAAGAGCGCACGCCGCGGCGCCATCTTTATCGGCGTCGTGCTGGTAGGTTATATCGTCTATCTGGTGGTAACCGGGCAGATGGGGCAGTTCTGGGCCGCTATGTCGAGCGTCCAGGCGCCATGGCTCGTTGTCGCGTGTCTTTGCATGTTCATGTACCTGTTCTTTGGCATTGTGGCCTATGCGATCGCCGTCTGGCTCGATCCCAATTCGCCCGTCGGCATCCGCGACCTGATCTCGGTCGAGGCGAGTGGCATCTTCTTTGGCAACCTGACGCCCATGATGATGGGCTCCACCCCGGCTCAAATCTATCGCCTGACCAAGGCCGGCCAAAACGTGGGCGAGGCCGGCGCCACGCAATTCACGCGTTTTATCGTGTACCAGTTTGGCCTTGTTGCCTGGGGCGCTATCCTACTGCTTGCTCGTATGCCGTTTTTTGCCGAGCGCTATGGCGACATGACGCTGCTGTGCGTCTTTAGCTTTGGTGGGCACTGCTGCATCTTGCTTGGCATCTTCGCCGTCGCGCTCATGCCTAAGACCGTCACGCGCGTCGCCCATTGCATCATCAATTGGCTGGAGCGCATAGGTGTCTCGGCCACTAAGATCGAGGGATGGCGCACGTTTGTCGACGGCGAGATCTACTCCTTCTCCGAGAAGTTCAAGCTTTCGGCCGGACATTTTTCTTCCATGCTGCTCACCGTGTTTATCACCATGCTGCAACTCGCGTTTTTCTATCTGGTTCCGTATTTCCTGATGCTTGCCTTTGGCCACCACGAGGTCGACTTTTTTTCGGTCATGGCCGCGAGCGCCTTTGTCCAGCTGCTGAGCTCTGCGGTTCCCTTGCCCGGTGGAACTGGTGGCGCTGAGGGCGGCTTTGCATTGTTCTTGGGTCATTTCTTTGGGTCGGCTTCGACCGCCGGCTATCTGCTGTGGCGCCTCATTACGTTTATTGCGCCGACCATTTTGGCTGCGCCCCTGCTGGGACTTAAGAGCGCCCACAACGAGAGCATCCATGCGCGTTGGGATCGTGTGATGCACAAGCTCGGCCGCACGCCTCAGACGCCCTCTGCGCCCACTAAGCCGCACCCCACGAATGCTGTTACCGTTGATCCCAAGAAGCGCGCTCAGAAGGCTTCTGGGACCGCTAAGCCGGCTCATAAAGCCTATGTGCGCCAGACAGGCGATGGTATTCGCGTATCTCCGTCGGCACTCAATAAGAAGAAGCATCCCAAGTCGCAGTAGGGCAGTCGTGCGTTCTTCATGGTGCGGGGCATATTTGTGCTGTATGGGGGATAATCCTCTTACGTAGATTATCTCTCATCTGTTGATGAATGCTCGCATATCGAAGGGACACGCCCATGGCAACCAGCAAACCGCGTCTTGATCGTCGCATCATTCGCAGCCGTAATGCCATCCTTTCCGCTTTCGAGCGCCTGCTCATGGAAAAGCCGCTGGCAGACATTACGGTGAGTGCCATCGCGCGCGAGGCCAATGTCGACCGCAAGACCTTTTACGTTCACTTTGGTACTGTTGACGGCCTGCTCGATGCCATTGCCGTCGATGTGGTGGAGATGATTGTCGACTCGGTCGAGAAAACGCTTGCTTCTATGGACGGTGACACCAACGAGCGCGCTCTTGGCGCGGCGGCGACCTTCTTTAAAACCGTTAACGAGGCACTGTGCAACAACTTGGTGCTCAATCGTCAGCTGATCGAGAACATTCCGCTCGATGATTTTATGGCTCGTCTTCGTGCGCCGCTCGAGCACGAGATTGCCGAGCGCGATCTGCTGCCCCAAGGTCTCAAGGACGAGATGTTCGATTACTATCTGGCGTTTTTGCTGTCGGGTATTATCGGTATCTATCGCACGTGGGCGCTGTCTGACGGTTCGGTTCCTATCGAGCGTGTCTCTGAGGTCGCCAACGACCTGACTCTCAACGGTCTGTCGAGTCTGGAATCTCGCTTCGAATAGCATCGATAATTCAACAACTTATAGAAGTTGCGGTGGAATAGGGATTGTTTTGGTTATTGGAAGGCCGTTCTGGTCCCTATTTCACCGCAACTTAGTAAAACTGTTTTGATGGTAAGGCGGAGCAGCCTCGAAGATGAGCCTCGAGACTGCTCCGCTTCATTTCTGAGCGTTTGTCGTGTAGGGCAGCATTAATCGCCGTATTTGAGTATGCGGCCCTGTTTTTCGAACTTGTGCATGTCGCTATCGGCCATGCCCTGCGACTTGTCCTCGTGACGCTTGGCGTATAACGGATCGTCGGAGTCGTTCCAGATGCGGTCGGCGACAGGTGACCATGCCTCGGCGGCAGCCTGGGTCTTTTCGCGCAGCTGCTCGGGTGACTCCTTCTCGATTAGGTCGGTGCTCATTGCGCCACTCTCGGCGACCAGTTTGGGTAGCACGTCGGGATTCTCGAGCATGGGGCATGGTTTGAGGTAGTTGTCGTTAAACGGCATGTTCTCGTAGTACTTCATAAAGAGGGGAGAGCGCAGCGCGTCGAGTAAGCTCACATCGTGGATGTTGGCGTTTGAGTAGTGGATGAACACGCACGGCTCCACGTCTCCGGCGGCGTTGATGTGCAGGTAGCGGCGGCCGCCGGCGATACATCCGCCTACAAACTCGCCGTCGTTTTGGAAGTCGAGCGTAAACAGCGGCTTCTTCTCACGCATTTCGCGGATAAAGTGATACATGTGCTCGCGCTGCTCGGGCGTGGGCATGAGCTCGGAGGTTGCATTGCGGCCAACCGGCATAAAGTGGAAGTACCAGCAGAAGAGTGCTCCCTCGCCGATCATCCAGTCCATGTTCTCCTCGGTAGCAACCGTATCGGCATTGGCGCTGGTCCAACAGGTGGAGATACCAAACGGCAAGTCGCGCTCGCGCAGGAGTTTCATGGCGTGCTCGATCTTTGCGTAGGTACCTTCGCCGCGGCGGGCGTCGGTTGTGTGCTCATTGCCCTCGGCGCTGATGGCGGGGACAAAATTACCTACGCGAATCATGTCGTCGCAGAAGGCCTCGTCGATCAGCGTGGAGTTGGTAAAGCAGAGAAACACGCAGTCCTGATGTTTTTCGCAAATTCTGATCAGGTCGTGCTTGCGGACGAGCGGCTCGCCGCCGGTATAGATGTAGATATGCGTACCGAGCTCTTTGCCCTGCGTAACGATAGAGTCGATGTCTTCGAACGAGAGATTCTGCTTGTAGCCGTACTCGGCGGCCCAGCAGCCCGTGCAATGCAGGTTGCAGGCGCTCGTGGGATCGAGCAGGATGGCCCACGGAACGTTGCACTGGTACTTTTCGCGGTTCTTTTCCTGCTCTGGCCAAGCAAGCAGGTTGGCGTCGACAATGAGGGTCTTAAGCAGCTTGGTTCGCATCTGGGGATTAAGGCTGAACACACGCATAATCAGGTCATACCAATTGCCGCGGCTCTTGATGACATTGGTGAATGCCTCTCGCTGTACAGGAAATACGCGATTGGGGACCAGCTTGTTCACGAGATCCATGATTTTGTCGATGTTTTCTTGCGGGTTGTCGTCGAGATAATCGATGAGCTTGTTAAGCGCTGCACGCTCTGCTGACTGTGTAAGCGACATGGGTATATCCTTTCACGTGTGCTTCATGTGTGATAATACCCACTTGTGGATTAAACGAAGTCTAAAGATTTGTAATGTGCCTATTCAACGAATCAATTTAATTTGGGGTGAAGCGTTATACGCCGACACCTTCTAAGTTGCGGTGAAATAGTGTCAGATGGGGATGCGGACGATTTCTTGGACCGCGCCTAGGCGTATCCATTGGAATCCTCCGATGCGCCTTCGCACGCTCGCATGACCTCGATACCATGCGAGCGTGCGAACTCGACGAGCTCTGCGTTGCGGGCGTTTATGGTGCCGAAGGCGGCGGGGCACACGATAAGGCGCGCACAGTGGACGAGGAGCTCTTTGGCGTGGGCTATGGTTTTATCCCCGATAGGCTCGAAGGCGCGCTCGGCCACGCATTCCGCCGCCAGGTCGCGCGCGAGCTCACAGTCGATGTCCCCTTCGTGCAGAACGCCCGCGTAGAACGCCTTGCCCTGCCGGATGAGCTGGCGAAACACAGCCGACCCCGTACCCGCGCCGGCGATGACGAACGTGTGCGCATCGCCGTGCGGGCGCCCAATTTCCACGCTGCCGAAGCGCTCGTTGAAGGTGCCATGTTGAAGGCCGTAGAGCTCGCCAATCGTCTCGCGCGTGAATATGTCCTCGGGTGCGCCGGCGCGGAAGACCCGACCGTCCTTCACGCAAATCACCTTGTCGGCGCTTTTCTGCGCGAGCTCGAGTTCGTGGATGGACATGATGACAGCCACATTCTGCGATTTCGCAAGGTGGCGAAGTATTCGCAGCAGGTCGATCTGGTAGCGGATATCGAGATACGATGTGGGCTCGTCGAGCACGAGCACACGCGGATCCTGCGCGATGGCGCGTGCGAGCATGACGCGCTGGCGTTGCCCGTCGCTTATCTGCATGAAGTCGCGCTCGGCGAGCTCTTCCACATGTGCGGTTTTCATGGCCTCGTCGACCCGACTATGGTCGTCGGGCAAGAGTGTGCCCATTCGCCCGGTGTAGGGATGCCTTCCTGCCTCTACGATATCGCGGCAGGTGAGGAGCTCGGTCCGGGGGCGATCTGTCAGCATAACGGCAAGGTTCCTTGCGAACTCCGCCGTCTTCCATCGGGAAATCTCCCGCCCGTCGAGCTCGACCGCGCCGGCAAGCGGTGCCAGATGGCGTGTGATGGTTTTCAAGATGGTCGACTTGCCCGAGCCGTTCGGCCCGATGAGCGCCACGACGTCGCCCGCGCGAACCTCCAGATCGACGCCTTCGACTACGACCTTCTTGTCGTAGCCCGCCGACAGGTCGCTTATGCGGAAAAGCGGTGCTCCGTCAGCCTGCGTTTCGACCGGGGTTTCGAGGTTCGACTCCGCTCGGAGGAGGCGTTCCGCGCGCAGTCCCGCACGAGCCGAAAGTGCCTTCTGGCGCTTTCGCGCGAGCTCAGGACTGTCTAAGCATGGAATGCCCCCTCCGAGCGTTTTGGGCCGCGGCATGAATTCCCCCATCTACCTCACTCGTTTCTTCAACATGAGCGCGATAACCACCGGCGCGCCGAAGATGGCGGTGACGGCGCTGATGGAAAGCTCGACGGGAGAGAACAGCGTGCGCGCGATCAAATCGCAGCCCGCGCAGAAGATGGCGCCTCCCAAGAAGCACGCAGGAATCACGCGGATGGGCTTCGACGACTTCAGCGCCGACTTCACGAGATGCGGAACTGCGATGCCTACGAACGACACCGGACCAGCGAAAGCGGTCACGCAGGCGGAGAGCATGCTCGCTAGAAGGACGAGCACCACGCGGAAGCGTGCGACGTTCACGCCGACGCTTTTCGCGTAGGCTTCTCCCAGCTGGAAGGCGGAAAGGGGCTTCGATATCGCGAATACGCATGCGCTCACGGTGATCACCACGACCGCGATGACCGCGACGTCGTCCCAGCTCGAACCCGAGAAGCTACCCAAAGACCAGTTGTGCAGGTTCACGATGGACTGGTCGTCGGCGAAGGCGATGAGGAAGTTCGTCGCCGCTGAGCAGATGTATCCCACCATGACGCCTGCCACGATGAGCATGGCCATGGAACTTATGCGCCGTGCGATGAGGAGCACGAAGCTGATGGTGATAAGCGAGCCCAGAAACGCTGCGGCCACCATGGCCGGGGAGGACATGGCCTGGTTCGCGCCCAGAAGTACAATCATCGTAAGCGCGACGACGAACTTTGCGCCCGAGGAGACGCCCAAGATGAACGGGTCGGCGATGGGGTTGTTGAAAAACGTCTGCAGCAGGAACCCGGAGAGCGAAAGTGCCCCGCCGAGAAGCACGGCTGAAAGCACGCGCGGCAGGCGAATCTCCCAGATGACTTGGCTTTCCATGGAATTGGCCGCGCCGCCCGAAAGGATGCCGGGGATGTGGTCTGCGGGCACGAGCACGCTCCCGATGCACAGGTTGGCCCCGACGAGCACGATGAGGGCAACAGCGAGCAGCGCCGTCACGACGCGACACCGCGCGGCGCGCCCCGATTCGTCGTATGCCATGGAAAGCCGGCTTCTCATGGCGCTAGCCGAGCTTTCTCAGATAATGGAAGTCGCTCGCGTCATCGCCGGTGAACGCCCCGTGCAGCTCGTCGATAATGTCGGCGGTAGAAGTCATCTGCTGGTACATGTCGGCGCTTGTGACCCAGACGTTGCCGTTCTTCACGGCTTTGAACTGCGACAATAGCGCGTTTTTGCCTACGAAGTCGTTCAAGGTGACAACCGATTCGTCGATGGTGCCGTTGTAGATGATGATGTCGGCATCCTTCGCCGTCGCGTAGAAGCGCTCCATTTCGAGCGTTACTGACGAGCCTGACGTCGACGCCGTCTGCGCGTCATCGAGCGCGTAGTTGCCGCCTGCAAGCTCGATCATCTGCGCCACGTAGTCGCCCGCCCGCCGCGTGACGGCGGCCCCGTTTGAGTTAATGTAGAAATACGCCACGGTTTTACCTGACGACGCGAGCCCCGACGTTTGCTCGACGCGGGCCTTCTGCTCGTTGAACAGGTGCGCGGCCTCGTCTTCCTTGTCGAACAGGATGCCGAAAAGCTTAATCCACTCGACGCGCCCGAGTGCTTCGGGCTCGCTCGACGACTGTTCGGTGAGCACGACGAGCCCGAGTTTCTGCAGCTTTTCCTTCACATCGGGTGTGTGGTTGATCATGGTATTCTCGATGGCGAGCGTGCAGCCCGAGGCCGATATTCGCTCGTAGTCGGGCGCGCTGTACTTGCCGCCGTAGGCGATCGCCCCACTTTCGAGTGCGCTTTTGAAGCCCGCGACCGAGCAATCGTCGGCCTTCGTGCCCGACATGATGATATTGTCGTTCGCATCGAGTGCGTCGACCAGGCACATCGTCGCCGACGACACGAGGTACACCTTGTCGGCGGGGCGCCTTATGACCGCGATGTCGGAGCTCAACCCATCAGGTACCTTCGCATCTTGCGGCACCACGAGGAAGCGCTCCCCGTTCGAAATGCAGATAAGCCGCAGGCCGCCTTCGAACTCGTCGACAGTGAAGTGCTCGGCGTATTCAAGCTGAAGCGTCCCCGTCGGCTTCCAGCCGCAGCCTAAATCGGCGTTGTGGAAGTCGGCCGCGGCGCTTGAGGCCGTTCCCGCAGGGGAGCCGCCGCTTGCTTCGTCGCCCGATTTCTCCTTCATGGTGGATGAGTCGAAGTAGAGCGTGTAGTCGATGGTGTGCGGCGTCGACATGGCGACGGTCTCGGCCGACACGGCGATGTCCTCGTCGAGCGTGACGGGTATCTCGAACGTGGAGTTGCCGCCGTCGTTTACGGGCGCGTAGTCCACGCCGTCGACGGTCATCTTGTCGTAGTTCGAACTCGACCAGGTGATGGTCGCGGTGTAGGTGTCGCCATCCTTCACAATTGTGGTTGGTGAGGCGATGCTTGCGCGCCCTGACCCGCCGGAAAGCGAGACGCTCACAGTGTATTCCTGAGAGCCCGTCGTGGCACCGGTCGCGTTCGGGCTCGCACTGCACCCCGCGAAGGGAAGCGCGAGCAGGGCGACGAGAACGCAGACGACCGCGCGCGCCGCGATGCTGTGGCGCTTCCTGTTTTCCCCCTTGGGAAGAATCGACCGCATGGCGTTACTTCAGTGCGTCGGCGCGCAGATCGACGCCGGCGGATTCGAACACGAGCGTGCGGTCGTACCACTGCTCTTTTCTAATACTCCACGCGGCGCAGGCGGTGTCCTCGTCGAGCGCTTTAACGGGCACGTCGTAGGTGTACTTGCCTTCCGCGTTTTCCACATAGGGGATGAAGTCGGCCTCGCTCGCGGCGGCAGCCTCGTCGCCCGTGCCCATGAAGAGCTTGCCGTAGCCCGTGCCGGAAAGCGTCATCACGCAGTGCATGGAGCCGTTTTCCACGATGAGCTGGGCGTCCACAATCCTGAACATGTTCGAGCTGGAATCTACGGTGATCGGATAGGTGCCGTCGGCCACCTTGTCGGCGGTGATGGGGGCAGCGCTTGCGCCCTCGGGCGCATCGGCCGCCTGTTCGGTCTTTTCCTGGGAATCGGCATCGCTTGCCTTTGCGCTGTCGATTGAATTTCCGCCGCAGCCGGCGAGCGAGAACGCGAAAAGCGCCGCTGACAGGGCGAAGGCGAGGGTTTTCTTCAACATGGAGGGGGTTCCTTTCAATCGCTTCGACCGCCCGCGCCGTGCGGTGGGCGGGCGGGATGCGAATGCAACGGGCATGCGCCGTCGGTCGGGGAAGGCGCATGCCCGTTGCACGGGGACGCGACCGGCGCCCCCGTGCGCGGCGAGTTTACAGCTTGGCGATGGCGTCGTCCACGTGCGAGACGTAGATGTCGTCGACCGCGGCGTTCTGTCCCAGACCCTGGAGCAGGCACGTCACTTCGAAGCCAGCGGCCACGAACTTTGCAGCCCAGCTGTCGGGGTCGGTCTCGTCTGCCATGTCGTTGTTCGCGTGGTCGCCCGCGACCACCATGAACGGCGCGAGCACGGCCTTCTTGTACCCTGCGGCGCTCGCGGCGGCGATAACATCCTCGCAGGTCGGCTCAGCCTCGACGGTGCCGACGAAGAACTGCGTCAAGCCCTCGTTCTTGAACACTTCCTGCATCTTGGCATAGTCGGCGTTGGAATCGGCTTCGGTGCCGTGGCCCATGAGGCACAGCGCCGTCTTGCCGTCGTCGAAGGACGCCATGTTCTCCTTAATGGCTGCGGCCACCTTCTTGTAGTCGTCGTCGGAGGTGAGCAGCGGGTCGCCGAGCGAGATCTTGTCGAACTTGTCGGCGTACTTGTCGAGCTCGTCTTTCACGTCGGCGTATTCCAGGCCAGCCATGAGATGCGTCGGCTGCACGACAATTTCCTTCACGCCGTCTTCCACGCAGCGGTCGAGCGCCTCGGTCATGTTGTCGATCGTGATGCCGTCGCGCTTCTTCAGCTTGTCGATGATGATCTGCGCGGTGAAGGCGCGGCGGATGTCGTAGTCCTGCCAGTACTTCTCGCGGATAGCGTCTTCGATGGCGCCGATGGTGATGTGGCGCGAGTCGTTGTAGCTCGTGCCGAAGCTCGTGACGAGGATGACCGGCTTCACGGCCTTCTCCTTTTCACTCGATTTCTCGGAACTCGCGGAGGTGTTGGAGCAGCCCGCGAGCGCGACTCCGGCGAGCGCGACGGCTCCGGTTGCTGCGGCGCCCATGAAGCCGCGGCGTGACATCTGGTCGGACATGGTTTTTCCTTTCCTCGGTTTGCCGGTCCCCCGGCGACAGTTGCTTGTCGGCACAAGCGAAAGAAAAGCGCACCCCTCGGGGTTCACAAGGAGCTAACGCCACGGCGATGCCGTGAGGAAAAGGCGAAGCAGTCTGGCTTGGGGCGCGAGGCGGTTTGCCCGCGCGTCCTATACAGTAATGTCCCTTGCCCAGGATTCCCACCTGGTTCCCTCCGCAAGCCAGCGCGGGCTGTGCGGGCGCCGCGCCGGTCATTTCCTTTTATCCGATTGTCATATGCTCGTTGCCGAAACTTTTACTATGATAGTGGGCAATTGTGAACGTGTCAAAGCCAGGGCGGGCGGCATTGCGCCTCCTGCCTGCGTATTTGCGCCGATTGCCACCGCAGACGCCGTGTTTTGCCCGCTGCGCGAAGGGCGGCGTAAACGGTTGAGATGAGAAACAGGAAGGGAAGGCTCGGATGATTCATATCGTTGGCGCAGGCTCGGGCGCCGCCGACCTTATCACGCTGCGCGGGGCGCGCCTTCTGCGCGCGGCCGACGTGGTCGTTTGGGCGGGAAGCCTTGTGAACCCCGAGCTGCTCGCTGAGTGCAAGGAATCCTGCATCGTCTACGACAGCGCGCACATGACCTTGGAGGAAGTGCTCGACGTGATGTGCGCGGCGGATGCGCGGGGCGAGGAAGTGGTGCGCCTGCACACGGGCGACCCGTGCCTGTACGGCGCCATCCAGGAGCAGATGGACGCACTCGACGCGCGCGGCGTGGACTACGAGGTGGTGCCCGGCGTGTCGAGCTTTTGCGGTGCCGCGGCGGCGCTTCGCCAGGAATACACGCTGCCGGGAATCAGCCAGTCGGTCGTGATCACGCGGCTTTCCGGGCGCACCCCCATGCCCGCGGGCGAGAGCATGCGCACCATGGCGGAAAGCGGCTCGACTATGGTCATCTTCCTGAGCTCGGGTATGCTCGCCGAGCTTTCCGCCGAGCTTTTGGCCGCGGGCCGCAGCTCCGACGAGCCGGCGGCGCTCGTGTACAAGGCGACCTGGCCTGAGGAGCGCGTGGTGCGCTGTACAGTGGGCACGCTCGCCGATGCGGGCGCGCGAGAGGGCATCGACCGCACGGCGCTCGTGGTGGTGGGCCGCGTGCTCGGAGCTCGCGGCGGACTTGCGCACGACGGCGCGCAAGCGGAGTCGTACGAGCGCAGCAAGCTTTACGACCCTTCGTTTGCCACGGGGTATCGGAAGGCGAGCAGCTAGCGTGGCCTTCGAGCACTACATATATACCGGGACGACCCGCCTGCGCTGCGGCTACACCACGGGGAGCTGCGCCGCGCTCGCGGCGAAGGCGGCCTGCGAGATGCTCTTGTCACGAAAGCCCGTCGGCCTCGTGTCGATCGTCACCCCCGGCGGGCTGCCCGTCGAAGCGAACGTGGTCGACGCATGCATCGGTGAGGGGTGCGCCCAGTGCGCCGTGCGAAAGGACGCAGGCGACGATGCCGATGTGACCGACGGCGTGCTCGTGTACGCGCGCGTGGAACATGCGGGGTCGGGCACGGGTGCTGCGGGCAGCAAGGGCGTGCCCGCGCGCGAATCGGAAGTTTCCGTCGATGGCGGCGTGGGCGTGGGGCGCGTGACTTTGCCCGGGCTCGAGCAGCCGGTGGGGGCGGCCGCCATCAACGCGACGCCGCGCGCGATGATCACTTCGGCGGTGCGCGAGGTGTGCGCCGCGCACGGCTTTTCTGGAAATATTGCTGTGACGATTTCGGTACCCGAGGGTGTTGCCCTTGCCGAAAAGACCTTCAACCCGCACCTGGGGATAAAGGACGGCATCTCCATCCTGGGCACGACGGGCATCGTCGAGCCGCGCAGCCTCGCTGCTTTGCGCGACAGCATCGAGCTCGAGATTCGGCAGCATGCGGCTATGGGGCGGCGCGGAGTCGTGCTCACGCCCGGCAACTACGGCGGGCAGTTCATCTCGGGGCATTTCCACCTAAACGGTGCGCCGGTGGTCTTTATCTCCAACTTTGTGGGCGATGCGATTGATTGCTGCGTTCGCGAGGGATTTACTAATGTCCTTCTTGTGGGACACATCGGCAAGTTGGTGAAGGTCGCGGGCGGCATCATGGACACCCATTCGCGTACCGCCGACTGCCGCGCGGAGATTCTGGCCGCCCACGCGGCCTTGGCCGGCGCGGGCGCGAAGACCGTGCGTGAGATCCTGTCGTCGGTCACGACCACGGCGGCGCTCGAGGTAATCGAGGCCGCCGGCGTGGGGGACGCTGCGCGCGCCTCGCTCGCTGCGGCAATCGAGGACAGGTTGCGCCGCCGCGCGGCGGGCGCATGCGACATCGCCGCGGTCGTGTTCGACGCCGAGCGCCGCGAGCTTTTCCGCACGTCGGGCGCCGATACAGTTATCGGGAAATTGGGGGCGACGTATGAGTAAAGGCGTTCTGTACGGGGTGCGCCGTGCAATCGGCTGGCCGGGGACGAAGGTGGTCATGAAGGCGCGCCGCTCGCTTGCGGACACGAAGCGCTTCCTTTGCGAGGAGGGTGCCTTCGACGGTGCCGAGCTTGTAGAGGACTGTGGGCTTCCGGGCGAGCGCGTGTACCGCTCGCTCGACGATGTGCCCGATCGGGGCAGCTACTTCTCGACGATGGTGGTGCGCTAGATGAGGGTTTCCTGCATAGCGTTCACTGAGAGGGGGTATGCGTTGGCGGTGCGCACCGCACACGCGCTTTCCGATTGCGCACAGACAGGTGAAGACGACCCTGGCTGGGACGTTTCCGTTTCGCGCGGGTTCGGCGAGGGGAAGGCCGACCTGCGCGCATGGACGGCGCTCGCGTGGGAAGCGTCGGACGCGCTTCTGTTCGTGGGCGCGGCGGGCATCGCCGTGCGGGCGATCGCGCCGCATGTCGCTTCGAAGGCAACCGATTCCGCGGTTGTGGTGATTGACGAGGCGGGGCGCTTTGCCGTCCCGCTTTTGTCGGGGCATTTGGGCGGTGCGAACGAGCTTGCGCAAACTGTGGCCCGCGCGGTAGGGGCCATCCCCGTCATCACCACGGCGACCGACGTCCGCGGCGTGTGGGCGGTGGATACGTGGGCGCGCTGTGCGGGGCTCGCCGTTTCGAATCCCGAGGCCATCAAGCGAGTGTCGGCGCGGCTGCTTTCGGGCGGGCGCGTGGCACTCTATTCCGACATGCCGATTTCGGGACAGCCGCCTGAGGGGGTAGACATTGCGTCCGACCGCGCTCGGGCCGATATCGTCGTGTCGCCGTTCGCTGGCGCGAATGCAGGCGCGTTCGTTCGCGCGGCGGAGACAACGGACGAGGTCGTGCCCGCCGGTGAGACGGGGATGCCGGCGGGCATGCGGGTGCAGGCGCCTGCGCCCGAGCCGCTTCGCCTTGTCGTGCCCTGTATCGTTGCGGGCATAGGGTGCCGTCGCGGTGCGTGCGCCGAAGCGATCGGGGAGGCGTTTCTTCTCGCGTGCGGGCAGGCGGGCATCTCGCCTTTGGCCGTGCGCGAGGCGGCGACGATCGACGTGAAGGCGCACGAGGAGGGTCTGCTC
>CAUFRO010000048.1 GCA_959027945.1 uncultured Collinsella sp. | reverse complement strand
CGACCAGTGGGGCGTCGAGCTGGGCAAGCAGCTTGCCAAGCAGATCACCCCGGCCTTCCACGACGACGCCGCCAAGGCCGAGCAGGACGCTTCGACCCAGGCGCTCATCGAGTTCTATCGCGCGCATCGTAAGTAGTCGCTGCTGTTAACGCATCGTGCCTTATAGCCAGGGGCCCGTATCCCATCGGATGCGGGCCCCTTTGCTTTGCCGTGGCCCCGGGGCGCACGGCCTTTAAGGATCTTCGCCGGAGCGTCGCGTGCTGCGAGGGCCCTGCGTCTAGAGCTCGGCCTCCGCATGGCCTCGCTGCGCCTCGGGCAGCTCCCCGTAGAGCGGATGGTCTTCGAGCCTAAAGCGCTCGACCTGTTCGGGAGTGCGACCGCGTACAAAGAGCCACGAGCGATCAATCGGCGTCGCCATGAGCGTGCTGGGCAGCGCGTCGGCGCGGTCGGAAAACACCCGGGCACTCTCGGGATCCTGGAACGCCAGCACCAGATGCGTGTCGCAGTTGCCCATGATGGAGCGTGCGCGTGCCTCGCCATAGAGCGCATCGAGCTGGTTGGTCGACTGCAGCAGCAGCGTTGCCCAGATGTTGCGGCTTCGGATAATCGAGAGCACGTTGTCGATCTGGGGGATCTGCAGATTTGCGAAGTCATCGAGCATAAAGCGCACGGGCACGGGCAGGCTGCCGTCGGGCTGCCTATCGGCCTCACGAATGAGGCCCATAAACGCCTGCGAAATAAAGAGGCCGGTCAGCGGATCGAGATTGCGGTCAATATCGCTCACGGTTACAAACAGGGCGCAGGGGGTGTGTCCCATGGAAGCGAAGTCCACCTGATGGCACTCACGATAGAGCTGTGCCGCACCGTCGAATCCCAGACACATGACCTTTTCGGCAAGGATGCCGACGATGCTCGCGTGCATGCGCTCGGCATTTTGCGTAATGGCGTAGCGCCGCCATAGCGAGAGGGCATAGCTTTGGGGGTCGATCGTGATCAGGTCGTCAAACAATCGACCCGTGGCACCGTCCTGCAGGTGCTCGATCAGCTTGATGACCGAGCTGATCGTCTGCTCGTCGGCGGGTAGCTGTTCGGTGACGTAGGCGATAAGACACGACAGCAGGTTTGCCGCCGCATGATCCCAAAAAGGCTGGTTGTTGTCCTCGATGGGGCAGATGGCCTTTGCCACCGAGAGGATGTCCTGCTGGTTGGGCCTGCCGTCCGCCTTGCGGCGAATGTGCCTCAGGGGGTTGTAGCCGCAGCGCTCGATGCCGGGCGCAAGGGCCGGGACGGTGTTGAGGTCGGCGAAGTTGAGACATTGCACGCGGTAGCCGTGGGCTGCCAGCACGGGTCCCACTTCGCGACAGAGCGTACCTTTGGTGTCGAGCACGATGTAGCTTGCGTTCATTTGCAGCAGGTTGGGCTTGAGGACGTTTCGGGTCTTGCCGGCTCCCGAGGGGCCGATCACAAGTGCGTTGTTGTTGAGTCCCGTTTGGCGGGTGTCGCAGGAAAGCGTTCGATCCTTGGCGAGGATGGTGGACGATGCGGACTCAGATGCGGCGAGGCGGCTGGTGAGGTTAGACATGGGCGACCTCCTTGGTGGTCGAGAGGATTTCGTGGGCAAAGCCGAGCTCGACGGCGCGCTCGGCCGAAAGGTAGGTGTCTTTTGCAGTGAGGGACTGGATGCGCTTGGGCGTGAGGCCGCTGCGGTCCGAGAGGATTTGCGTGAGGGTCTTGCGGGTCTGCATGAGACGCCGGCTGGTTTCCTGCAGCGCAAGTGCCGAGCCACCTGCCCCCTGGGGGATCAGCGGGTCGTGAATCATGAGCTCTGCATGGGGCGCCATACGGCGATCGTCGCCGCCCATAAAGATCACGGCGCCCATGGACGCGGCGAATTCCAGGCAGACGGTGCGGATGGGGCACGATGCGAGGCGCATGGCGTCATAGATCGCAAGACCCGATCGCACGCTTCCGCCGGCGCTGGCGACAAATATGGTGATGGGGCGGCTGGGGTCGGTGGCATCGAGCAGGCGGATCTGCTGGCATAGGTCGTGGGCCATCGGGGTTTCGATGTTTCCCATGACGGAGAGCTCGCGACGGGCGAGCATCTCATCGTAAATGCTGGTGAGCGTGATACCTCGGGCGGATTCACGCATGGTGAGGGGGCTGATGATGGGGGAATGATTGGTGTCCATGAGGACTCCTTTCTGTTGGTGGTGTTGTGGAATAGAGTCGCTGCCCGCGGAGGGGCTGGCGGGCTACAGGGTTCGTCCGAGCCTGAGATCGAGCTCGGTTGTGGGGCAGGCTGCCTGTCCGTGCGGCTCGCAAGCGCCAAGGGCTCCAAAGCGATGGAGCGTTGCGACGGGCGTGGTGTAGGCGAGCCGCAGCTGATGCTCGATAGGGGCACATCCGTCATTTTTGTAATGAGCCGCGTAGTACTGCGCGATGCTGGCGTTCATCTCGCTGCCATTGCGATGGCGCTCAAACTGGCGTCTGCAGGTCTCGATGATCTTTGCTACCGACTTGGGTGCCGTCGCGGGAACAAGGGCGAGATAGCCCTCAAATAGCTCGTTGATGTTCAGGAGGCACAGCAGGTCGATCAGCGTCCTTATGGCTGCTCCCTCGGCGGAAAAGTGCGCGGTCATGCGGTTATATCGGTTGCGGTCGACGATGGCCGCATGGGGTCTTGGAGTTTTCTGCCCCGTGGTCCCGGGCTTTTGCAGCACCTGTGTATTGAGCTCGACGTTGCAGCGCTTGAGGCCGTCCAACGGAAGGAGCAGTGCGGTGCGCAGGGTGTTCCGCTTGCTTTCGAGTTCATGACGCTCGTCGGGTTCCCATTCGAGCTTGAGTTTCGTGTCGAGCGCCGTAAGCATATGGGCTAGGCAGCCTACGGTAAGAACGTACGAATCGTTGTCGCGTTTTGGGGCATAGGGGTCTGTCAGCTTGCGAATGTCGGGGTCGCCCATGATCTTTGTGCAGCGCTTCAGCAGTTGAGGGTGGTCGGCCAAGATCGTCGCGAGCGGTAGCGACGCGTAGTTCTTGATGGTCGCGGCGGCAAAGGCGGCGTCATATTCGTTTGCATATGCTCGCTCAATGCGGGCATCCAGAATGCTTTTCTTATCGCCGTCTTCAGCGCGGTGGTTTGTCATAGCTTCTCCAATCGGTTGATGTTCGTGCTGTTTGTTGATGTGTTGGTTGTCGTGAGTGATGTGCTTGCCGTGGGTGATGTGCTGACGTTGGGGTGCTATGCGGTTTTCAATGAGCCCGTGAGACAGTTGCTGCAGGGGCGGGATGGAACGGCCCATGCAAGGCGGAAGGCATCGTGCTCAAAATCGAGACAGCAATGCCCTGGGTGCCTCACATGTGGCAGTTACCTCATTAAGTTGTCATTGCGTTTGGGGTTGTACTTTGCCGATCTTCCTTCTCTTACACGCTAAAACTCAAACTTCATATGCTCGATCTACTTAAAACCGCAACGGCGGTCTTTTATCAACTTATATGTCGGAACGCGTCTTTGCAAGTACTTTTTTGCCTTTGTTTCAAATGGGGTGGTTTTGCAACCGTCACGCGCCACGCTATGCAAACGTGTCCCGGCTCGGATAAGATGGTGCGACCGAGTTCTACCGCGCTCACCGCAAGTAGTCTTTGTTGCTGAGATAGGTCATGGCCGAAAGGGGCCCGTATCCCAACAGATACGGGCCCCTTGCTATTTAAATGGGCATGAGGGTGTATTGAGGGGGGGGGATGTCTTGCTGTCGGCATCCGCGTGTGGTGCCATTCGCTGCCGTAAATTATACGTTTACGGCTAATTTCATACCACTTGTCGGAATGCGGACGCTGTCCTTGCATGCCGGGCGTACATTGAACGTGGTTTTTCGCGTGAAACCACGAATCGGTTGTCGGCCCTGAACAAGGAGGCCCAGCATGACGCTTGCCAAACCCATCAATAAATACATCGACTATATCGATGCCCCCGAGGACACGTTTGAGCAGTATGTCGAGAAGGCGTTAAAGTACAACTTTCGCTGCGTATTTGCGAACCTGCAGGAGTACGAGACGGGCCGCGCCATGCTCGAGGGCTCTGACATCATCCTTGCCGGCGCTATCGACTTTCCCCAGGGCGCTATGACGCTTGAGGAAAAGCTTGCGAAGTTTGAGGAATACGCTGCGTGTGGCTTTACCGAGATTGACTACGTTTTGAATCAGGGGTCGATCGAGAACCGCGATTTTGATGCCATCGAGCGCGAGATGACTACCATTGCTGATTTTTGTCGCGCGCATGGCATCACTGACAAGGTAATCGTCGAGATGTGCAAGCTGGACGGCGACGACGCCGCCAAGCGCCGTGTATGCGAGATCGCGCTGGAGGCCAAGCCGGGATTCCTTAAGACGTCGACCGGCAGAAGCTTTGGCGGTGCTAAGCTCGAGGACGTGCGGCTGATGCACGAGGTGCTCGGCGATGCCGTGGCAATCAAGGCGGCGGGCGGTATCCATAATTACGAAGAGGCTTGCGCATTCATCGAGGCCGGCGCCAGCGCGTTAGGTGCATCGGCGGGCATCGCGATCGTCGAGGGCGCACCGACGGATGAGCGTCGCTAGCAGACGTATTTGACCTGAGCGATAAAGCTTCACGACCACACGCCGTTCATGTTCGGGACAATATGACATTTTTCCCGTTGCAAACGGAGTCGCGGTGGCTGTTCTGTATGATGACTCAGACAAGGTTATTCAATGACAGGGAGGCATATATGGCAATCAAAGCCATCGCGATGGATATTGACGGTACGCTCACCAACGACCAGAAAGTGATTAGCCCGCGTACGCGCGAGAAGCTGCTCGCGGCGCAGGAGTCGGGCATTAAGCTCATCTTGGCTTCGGGCCGTCCCGCATGGGGGCTACATGCTCTGGCGCAGGAGCTCGACCTCCAAAACCATGACGGTCTGCTAGTCGCTTTCAATGGCGCGCATGTGGTCGACGCTCAGACCGATGAGGTCCTTTTTGACCAGGCCATGCCGGCTGACGAACTGCACCGTTTGATTGATCACCTGCAAAACTATGATGTGATCCCCATGATCTCGCTTGGTCGCGACTTGCATGTTGAGGACTCGTACCACTGCATGATTACGCTGCCGGATGGCTCGCGGAAAAACATCGTCAAATA
Source organism: uncultured Collinsella sp. (assembly GCA_959027945.1). Taxonomy (GTDB): domain Bacteria; phylum Actinomycetota; class Coriobacteriia; order Coriobacteriales; family Coriobacteriaceae; genus Collinsella. The sequence goes on along the minus strand of CAUFRO010000048.1, from coordinate 8,311 downwards.
CGAGCGCGATGCCTGCGACCTTAAGATCCGCGAGGTCGAGAGCTTGCATGAGGTCGTGGACACTTATCCCGTGGACAAGCTGCTGACGGCGGGTGATCCGGCCTACCTGCAGGCGCATTACGAGGAAATGTATGCGCCCTTTAAGCAGACGCTTTCGGGCATGTTTACGGCCGACTGGTACTTTGAGTACACGGCGCCCGGTATTGACAAGGCCCGCGCACTCGAGGGTGCCCTGCCCAAGCTCGGCATCGATGCCAGCGAGGTTGTATCGTTTGGCGACGGCCAGAACGACAAATCCATGATTGAATGGGCCGGAACCGGTGTTGCCATGGGCAACGCCGTCGATGAGGTCAAGGCTGTAGCCCAGATGGTGACCGCCAATAATAACGAAGACGGCATTGCGGTGGCGCTGGATAAGCTGCTGGGTTAGAATCGCCGATAGTGCATGGCTCGGGCGTCCGCTTGCGGGCGCCCTTTTGTTAGGGAGGGTGCCGTGTCCGCATTTCCGTTCGACGCCGTTATCTTTGACATGGACGGCGTGATTGTCGATACCGAGTATTACTACCTGGGCGAGACCGCGGCTTTTGCCAAGGAGCTTGGGTTGAACCTGACTCAAGAGGAATTGAACGGGCAGGTCGGTACTTCGCACCAGTTCTTCCTGCATATGCTGGTCGATTGGTTTGAGCGCGCCGGTAGGGGGCATTTTACTGGCGATGAAGCGTTGGCCCGTTGGGATGAGTGGGCGCATAAGCGTCCGCGCGACTATCAGGCTTTGATTAACCCAGGCGCCGTGGATACGATTCGAGAGCTGCCGCGCCGTGGCGTTCGCGTGGCGCTTGCCAGCTCGTCTCCCATGGATAGCATCGAGGAAGTGCTCAATGCGTGCGGGCTGTCGGATGCCTTTGAGTATGTGGTGAGCGGCGAGCAGTTTAAGGAGAGCAAGCCCGAGCCCGACATCTACCTGCATGCGCTGGACCTGCTGGGGCTGCCCGCGAATCGCTGCTGCTGCGTTGAGGATTCGGTGCCTGGCATCACTGCCGGCAAGCGAGCCGGCCTGACGGTCATTGCCAAGCGCGAGGAGCGCTTTGGCTTTAGCCAGGATGCCGCGGACAAGATCATCGACCAGCTGCCGGAGCTGCTCACGCTTTCTTAGGAGCGCGGTAGTTGCGCGTTTTTCGGGTCTGATGAGTAAATAGCCAACATTTTGGTGCGACACCTAGCATACTTTAAGCTAATGCGGGCTTAAGGGCTTGTTGAATGCTCTTAAGCCCGTTTTAGAATTAATTGTGCTGGGAGAGGGTATATGCCACCGACTGAAGGGCCAACTGACGGTAAAGCAGCGATACCGCTGTACCAACAGGTCATTGATATCATTAAAAACGAAATCAACTCCGGCGCCTACAAGGCAGGCGCGCGGATACCCAACGAATTCGAATTGGCTGAGAGCTATAAAGTTGGCCGCGTTACCGTGCGACGTGCTATTGAGGAGCTCGTCCAGCAGGGCTATCTAACGAAGCGACAGGGGAAAGGCACGTTTGTCAATGCCCCCAAGCTCAAGCGCAAGATTCGCCAGAAGGATGACGTTCAGAGTTTTTCGGACGCATGCCGCGTTAACGGAATGGAACCGGGGGCGTGTGTCATTTCGAGAAAGATACTGCCGGCGGATTCCACCGAAGCACATTTCTTTGGTGTTCCCGTTGGAACTGACTTGATTTGCGTTGAGCGCGTGCGTACTGCCGATGGCGTCCCCGTCATGCTTGAGAACAACATATACGTTTACGAGGACAACGCCTATCTATCAACGGCGCCTCTATCTAACCAATCCATTTTTGAGTTCGTGCGCAACCAGACTGGCCGCATGCCCGCGTTTACCGACCCGTGCACGCTCGAGATCGCGTGCGCATCGCCCGAGGTCGCTCGGTTGCTGGCGGTTCCCGTTGGCGAACCCTTGTTTTATATGGAAGCCTTCTTTTTCGATGAGCAACGGCGGCCGTTTATCATCGGTCGTCAGCGGATCGTTGGGTCTCGCTACGTTTTTGACATCTAGGACATTGCGAATGGAAACGCCCGGTGGATCATCTCACCGGGCGCTTCCATACCGTTCACGGCGCGAACGCGACCGTTCAACCGCGTTGCGGCAATCAGTTTGAAATTATCTTGATGACGGGAAAAGCTGCTGGTAATCTATAGAACGTCATAGAACGTTTGCCTTATGCAAGCGTTGAAGCGAGATGCGATGCAGTCTCGAGTTCTTTGGAGGTATCTATGTCAGATACGAAGGCGAAGAAGACAAACAGACGTTTTAAGTTCAAATTACCGCATGTCTATACGATCATGTTCTTGCTGATCGTTGTCTTTGCGGTCCTGACTTGGATCGTTCCCTCGGGTCAGTATCAGCGCAAGACGATTTCGACAGCGGCGGGCGAGCGCGAAGTCGCCGTTGCTGGAACCTATGAACAGGTCGATAAGAACTACACCGATTCCGAGACCGGCGAGACCATCAATCTGGGTCAGGATATCTTCGCGGTCCTGCAAGCGCCCACTAAGGGCATCCAGGAGGCTGCCGACGTCGTTGCGTTCGTCTTATTGATTGGCGGATCGTTCGCAATCATCACCAAGACCAACGCTTTGAATGCCGGCATGAGCCGTGTGATTAAAAAGCTCAAGAACAAGGACATCCTCATCATTCCCATTACGATGACGTTGCTGTCCATTTGCGGCACTACGTTTGGCATGTCTGAGGAAGCCCTGCCGTTCTATGCCATCTTCATTCCCATCATGATGGGTATCGGTTATGACTCGATGACGGCATTCATCATCTGCTTCCTTGGTCCTAACCTGGGATATTGTGCTTCGACCATCGACCCGTTTAATGTTTTGATCGCCCAGGGCATCATTGGCATCGAGGGCAATCCTCAGCTGTGGCTGCGCGCCGTTTCTTGGGTCATCTTTACTGCCGTCGGTATCGCATGGGCCATGCGCTACGCTATGCGCGTCAAGAAAAACCCCGAGTCGTCCATTACGTACGAGGACGACAAGCTCAAGCGTGTTGAGTTTTCCGTGACTGATGCCTCCATCGAGGAAGAGTTCACTACCCGTCAGAAGCTCGTACTTATCGATTTTGCCTGCGGTATGGGCATTATCGTCTGGGGTCTTGTTACCCAGGGCTGGTACATGAATGAGATTTCCGCCGTGTTCCTTGGCATGGGCTTGCTTGCCGGTATCCTGGGCGGTCTTGACCAGCAGACGATCGCTGAGGAGTTCGTTAAGGGTCTCGCCGATTTTGCGTACGCTGCTATCGTTATCGGTATCGCTCGCGGTATTCTGGTCATCGCCGAGGGCGGCATGATCATCGACACCATCCTCCAGGCGCTCGCTACTGCGCTCGCCGGTGCACCCGCTGCCGTCTACACCACGTTTATGTATATCGTCCTTGGCCTGCTCTCTTTGCTGGTTCCCTCGAGTTCTGGACTTGCGGCGCTCACCATGCCCGTCATGGGTCCGCTGACCGAGCTTATGGGCCTCAATCCCGAAGCTGCCGTTACCGCGCTCCAGTTTGCTAATCAGACCATCAACACCATCAGTCCCGTGGCGGGCATGACGGTCGCCGGCCTTGCCGTGGCTAAGATTTCGTTTGGCCAATGGTGGAAGACCATTTGGAAGTTCTTCATTTTCATGGTCGTCTTTGGCCTGATCGTAACGGCAATCTCTGGCATGCTTCCGGTGTAGGTGGTTGTGATGTCTGATCGTTTAACGGTCCTGACGTCTAAGAGCGTCTTTACCGGTACGGGGGACCTGCCGTTCGAAGGTTTCGTAGCGGTCCGTGGCAATCGAATTGAGGCGGTTGGCACCAAGTGTGAGGTAGCTTCGTATTTGACCCAAGCGGACGAGGTAGTTGATCTGGGCGACCGTACCGTCATGCCTGGCCTGATCGATGTGCATACCTTCTATACAGGCTGGGCGCTGCGGACGTTGGGGTCTGATCTGTCCGGCATCGCTGATGCCAAAGAGGCCGTGTCGCTCTTGCGTGCATGGAAAGAAGATCATCCGGATTGCGCGGCGGCTTTTGGCCACAGCCTACCCGAAACGTTGGCATCGGATGCCGAGAACGCAAATACGGCAGCTGTGTTTGACGATTGTTTTGGCGATATCCCTGTCGTCTGCTTTACACCGGGTGCGGAGACCTGCGTTCTCAATGCTGCCGCCAGTGCACGATACGGCTTTACACCCCAGGCGTGCTATGCCGAGAAGATCTGGCGCATGATGAGCGATTTCCTCGCGCTGCCCGAGGTACGTGCGGGGTATTCGGACTACATGAGCATGCTTAACGAGCGCGGCGTTACCGCCATCAAGGAGATGGCGTTTGATGACTACTACGGTTTTGCCGACGAAATGGCTCGCCGTGAGGAATCTGGTGAGCTGACGGTTCGCGTCTCTATGATGTCGCAGCCGGTGGGTGCCGGTGCAAATCTGGCATATGCCCGCGAGGCACGAGAGCGCTTCCGGGGACCGTTCGTTCGTTTTTCTGGCTTCAACCGTATGACCGATCGCGGCGTATGGGCGGGGCTTGCCGAGATGATTGACCCCTATGAGGACACGGCCGATGCGGGCGCTGCCGGCAAGACGGTTGTCGAGGAGCCCGAGTGGGATCTGATTGAGAACGAGCTGCGCGCAATTGATGCTGACGGCTTCCGATATTCCTTGCATTGCCAGGGCGATGGCGCCGTTCGTCGCACCGTGGCGCTCTATGCCTCGCTGCCTCGAGACGAGCATGGACGGTTGCTTCGCCGCCATGCGATTACCGATCTCGAGAACTCTGATCCGACCGATCTTGTCAAGTTTGGCAAGTTAGGTGGAATTTGCGAGGTCTATCCGCAGATTCTGACGCTGGACCGGCGCGAGGATTGCCTGTCGATGATGCGTCGACAAATTGGCAAGACGCGACTTTTGCACAGCTGGAATCGCCGCGGCATGGAAGATTCCGGATGCACGGTGTGCTGTGGTACGGATTTGCCGCTGCTGATTCCGAGCCTGGGCGAGTCAATCTACAGTGCGTGCGGCGGATACTTCGACGATGGACTGCCCGTGAATGAGGCCAACGCGCTGACGCTTGTCGAGCTCTTGCGTGCTTGGACTGCCGGGGGCGCGTACGATCTGATGCGCGAAGACGAGCTGGGTACGCTCGAGGTCGGCAAGCTTGCTGATATCTGCGTGCTCGATCGGGATGTGTTCGACCTCGATTATCGCGACGCACGCGATCTTTCGGTTGATATGACGATGTCGGACGGACAAATCGTGTTCGATCGAAATAAGGAGGCATAAGATGTCTGAATCCAAGCCGACGCTGCGCCGCGAACAGATTGCGGGCATGAATATCCACTACATCATGTGGTCGCTCGATTACTTCCTTGATGTGCAGCAGCGTTTGGGCTTTGAGTCCATTGAGCTGTGGTGTGCGGAGCCGCATGTGACACTCGACCATACGGGCTACTTTGAGGCTGAGGTCCTGGCGAAAAAAGCTGCAGACCGTGGGCTTAGGTATCGTACTCTGTGTCCCGAGAATGTTGTCTATCCTTGGCAATACTGCGCACGCAAACCGCTGCATGAACAGCGCAGCCTGGCGTACTTTAAGCACGGCATTGAGCTTGCCGAGGTACTTGGGTGCGACCGTATGTCCGTCAACTCGGGCTGGGGCGACTGGGACGAGGACCGCGAGGAAGCCTGGAAGCGCAGCCGCGAGCACATGTCCATTCTGGCGGAGTATGCCGGCGAGCACGGTCTGGTGCTTACGATGGAAAGCCTGCGTCCCGAGGAGAGCAACCTTGTGACGACGGTTTCCGATGCGAAGCGCATGATTGACGAGGTCGCGAGCCCGTACTTACAGCCCATGGTTGATACAACCGCGATGGGCGTTGCAGGCGAGACGCTCGAGGACTGGTTTGCCGCCTTTGGTGATGGGGCAATTCACGAGATGCACTTTATCGACGGTGATCCGTATGGCCATCTGGTGTGGGGCGATGGCAAGCACGATATGGACGCCTTCGTTGCCACGCTCAACGCCCATGGTTTCGACGGCATGCTGGGCCAGGAAATCACGGACGGTCGTTACTATGATGACCCGGCGGCGGCAGATGCCAAGAACATGGCCGCATTCGAGAAATATCTGATTGACTAAAACAACTATCGGCCACGCAACCAACGTCATTGATTGTGGACCAAACAAGAAAGGAACTGGATATGAACGCACACGACCTGATCAAAGAGGCAATTGCCGAGAAGGGCAAGTTCGACAGCGTCTACTGGATTGCTTGCGGTGGCTCCATGATCGATTTGATCCCGGCTCATGAGCTTCTGCAGCGCGAGGCAACCACCTTCACTTCGTATATCTATACGGCTCGCGAGTTTGATATCATGCGCCCGCGCCGCTTGGGTGAGAAATCCCTGGTCATTGCCTGCAGCCACAGTGGCAACACCCCCGAGGTCGTCGAGGGCTGTGAGATTGCCCTTGCTGCCGGCGCTACGGTGATCGCCCAGACCGACAACGCTGGATCCAAGATTGACTCCGGCAAGTGGACCACGTGGGTCTACCCGTGGGGCGAGGGCGTGCCGCAGGCCGAGGTCCCCGCTGGCATTTCGCTGTCGCTTGCGGCCGAGCTGCTCGATCAGCAGGAGGGCTACGCCGATCTTGCCGATATGTATGCCGGTATTGCCGAGATGGATAAGATTCTTCCCCCGGCACGCGAGAAGGTAAATGCCGAGCTGGGTGATCGCTTTGCCAAGCTTTGCCAGGAGCACGAGTTCTTCTATATTCTGGGCAGCGGTCCCAACTTTAGCCAGACCTACGGTTTCGCTATCTGCTCTCTTATGGAGATGCAGTGGCAGCACTGCAGCTACATCCACTCTGCCGAGTACTTCCATGGCCCCTTCGAGGCTACTCAGGATGGCGTTTTTTACTTCCTGCAGATGGGCTCCAGCGAGTGCCGTGCTATGGACGAGCGCGCCCTGGCGTTCCTTAAGACGCATACCGATACGCTGATGGTGCTCGATGCCAAGGAGTACGGTATGGAAGCCGTGCCGGCGAGCGTCCGTGCCTATCTGGACCCGGTGCTGTTCTACGCCATGAACTGCGAGCTGCGTGCCGCACGCGGCAAGGTGTTTGACCATGATCCCGATTTCCGTCGCTACATGGGCGTCGTCGAGTACTAGAAGGGGCAAAGGCCATGGCATTTAACGTTAACGCGCTCGGATTTGGCGACAACGTCGTCGATCGCTACGAGCATATCCACACCATGTATCCCGGCGGCAATGCGGTGAACTTCGCCGTTTATGCCAAGAAATGCGGTGCCGCACGCTCTGCATACATGGGCATTTTTGGCAATGACGCCGCTGCCGAGCATGTCATTGCAAGCCTCGAGGATGAGGGTATCGAGCTTGACAAGTGCGAGCAGATGATTGGCGAGAACGGAGCGGCTCGCGTGACCGTCGTTGACGGTGACCGTGTCTTCCTTGGCTCCAACGAGGGCGGTATCCGTGGCGATGCGCGCTATGTCCTCGATCGCTTTGACCTTGCGTACATGAAGCAGTTCGATGTGGTTCATTCGGGCAACTACTGCTTTACCGAGCGCGAGCTGCCCAAGTTGAAGGCTGCGGGCGTCACGGTCTCTTTTGACTTTTCGGACGACTCCACCGACGAGTACTACGAGCAGATTGCGCCCTACGTCGATTTCGCTTTCTTTAGTGCGGCGGATGCCGCGAGCGAGGACGAGATTCGCGAGCGTCTGGCATGGGTGAAGGGTCTGGGTCCGCGTTTTGTGTCGGCTACGGCGGGCGCCGAGGGCTGCATTGCTTACGACGGCGAGCGTTATTACCGCCAGCTGGCTAAACCGGTAACGGACATGAAGGACACCATGGGGGCGGGCGACTCGTTCCTCACCTCGTTTTTGATGTGCTATCTCGATTCCGTCAAGCGTGGCGAGGATGGCGCCGAGGCCATCGAGCGTGCACTCGACTTTGCGGCGGGGTTTGCTTCGACCGTATGCGGCATGGAAGGCTCTTGGGGCCACGGAGCGCCGATTTTCGAATAGGTGAGCAGTTCCGGGGAGCTGTATTGGTGCCTTCCCGTGACTCGGTGGTCAAAAAAGCCAAATATGAGTACTGTGACTAATTTAGTCGCAGCAAAATCGACCCCTTCAGACGTGATTTGAGCGTTTGGAGGGGTTTAAGATTGCGAAAATGCAGGATGAGTGACTGTGAAAGTGGTAGCGCGCAGAGATGTGGTGTAAGAGGCGGGGCATGCCCCGCCTCTTCTCTT
>CAUFRO010000047.1 GCA_959027945.1 uncultured Collinsella sp. | reverse complement strand
AAAGAGAAGAGGCGGGGCATGCCCCGCCTCTTACACCACATCTCTGCGCGCTACCGGCGCCGGAGCTCAAAGTCAGGCTTTCAATGCGCTTTTGTGCGCCCGCTCCCACACCCGCGGACTCCGGGATGCTGAATTCTCCGGAATTTGCACGCCGCCCCCTGGGTTACCCGTAGGCAAAAAGCAACCGCCCCGCCGAAATATGCAATCGGCGGGGCGGTTTATGCAATTTAGTGGCTGTGGGCGCGTCGGTGGCTCGCTACAGCTTGAATCCCAGAACGGGTTACTCGGCGCTCTTAAAAGCGCCGAGTAACCCGCCAAAAAGGGACAGGTTCATCTTTGGCAGGTTAATCTGGACAAACGCCGGACAACCATTAGGTGGCCCGGCGTTTGCCCCGCTTTGCTGGGGATGTCTGTCGTTCAGTGCTCTTACTGGCCAGTCCAGTGTTGCGCATAGCTTTTAATGTCTTCGGTAAAACCGTCAAGATCGTCGAGGGTAATCACGCTGTCGATAAGCAAATTGGCTATCTCACGGTGCATTGTACTGCGGCGAAGGTCGTTCACCAGCACTCCTGAGGACAGCTTATCCCTATTGATACGCTCTTCTAGCGCCCAAAATCTACTGGACGCTTCGCTGTCGCCGTTCAGCATCTCAACGTACCGGCCGATGAGCTTTTCCATATAACGTTCTTGCCATTGAGGAAGCATTTTCTTAAACAGCTTCCAGTCGCTTTCGGCTACGTCGCGCATATGTTCTCCGCTCGTCAAACGGGCTTTCCATTTGCCTTTCATTCTATTTGGTTTTCGCTCGCAGGCGTGGATGAGAGGCTCTCTTCAGCCTTCGAGATTGAGCTTGAATGATCCGTTGCCACAAAATGGACCTATCTACTACGTTTGCTACCACACCCTCGACCATGACAAAGATTGTAAAAATAAAACCGCAGGTAGAAAGCTTGCCAGTTTTCGAAAAAAGCGGGTATGGTCGGCCCCTTCGGGCTAAACGTAGTAAATAGGCCCTTTTCTTGGCGCGCGGTCAGCTCAATGCTTATCTCCGTGCCGGAACTGACCCAATTGTTTGTTAGTTGCGGTGATATAGGGACTGTTTGGCGCTTTGGAGCCTCAAAACAGTCCCTATATCACCGCAACTTGGAAGGGACGGGCGGTGTCGGATGAGTGGCGCTGGCGGGTTAGGGCGGTTTAGGCCTGTTTGCGGTGCTTCCATTGTTTGCGGCACCAGTGCATAAGCGTTTTTACGATGGGGATCGTGATGAGGATGACCCATGCGGGATGGGGCTGTCCCAGGCAGAGCCACATGTAGAGGAACCAAGTTATGACAGCTGCCGGGTAGACGGCGTCGACAAGCTTTGACAGATGACGTCGGTCGATGAAATCGCCAAGCGCGTAGTAGACGGGAATCAAAAAGACGAGGAAAAGTCCCGTAGTCCACACGCCGCAAATAGTGCCGAGCGCCAGATAGGCGAGGGCGACAAGCACGGGGAAGGGGAACTTATTCCACGCGCGACCGAGCTTGGTGTGGAAATGCTTGCCATGATGGTCGAGCTTGTCGCGCGCCTCTTTCCAGCTGGAGAATTGTTCGCCGTCGATAACCACGGTGCCATCGGCATTGGTGTGCACGCTGTGCCCGTCGTCCTCTAGCGTGTCAATATGTACGCCGCCCGGCCCCACGTGCACCTCTTCACCCTTGCGGTCGTTGGTCACATGGATGCCGCTCCAGCCAACATGGACTTCCTCGCCTTTATTGGGATCAATGACGTGGATGCCGCGCGCGAGGGAAATATCGACAAGTGGTTTGTCGCCGCAATCGGCGTGCTCAGTAGAAGCCTCAGCCTCGTCAGCCACATCCGCCGTCTCGGTGTCGGCACTGCCGTCCTCAAGGTCGTCGGCATCGCTAGCCGCTTCCCCATACAACAGCTCGTCCAACGACACGCCATACAGTGCGGCGAGCGCAATAAGGTTATCGGTATCGGGTGAGGACTCACTGCGCTCCCATTTACTGACAGCCTGGCGACTTACGCCAAGCTGAGCAGCAAGCGCCTCTTGGGAAAGACCGGCAGCTTTGCGGCGATCGACGAGGCGATGTGCCATCGCAAGATCCATGACAGTTCCTTTCATGTGGCGACCGTAATCGAATGAGCCGAGTATGCCGAGAACAACCGGTAGCGACCACCATTTCTAGTTAGAATCTGCCCCAACCCTACCGCAACTACGAGTAGCAACCCCTAATGGCCTGCCATTTCATGACAAATGTCAGTGCAAATAACAACCAAGAGCCCTCTCGATTAGTTGCGGTGGAATAGTTCCCGTTTGGCATAGCAGAGCCATAAACGGGAACTATTCCACCGCAACTTACTATTAGGCCACGCACTCGCAGAGTAGCTGCGGGTGCGTGGGGTAGGATGCGGCGTGCATTTTTTGGAGTATTCAGCAGCCGAGGGCACCTGCATACTGGATTTTGGGCGAAAGGCAGGCGCCATGGGCCGCATCCTGTAAAAAACGAGCGGCTCTTGAGGCGTTGGGGGCTCAGAATCAGGACTTTAAGCGCTGTTTTGTGCGCCCGCTCCCGCACCCGCGGGCTCCGGGATGCTGAATACTCCGGAATTTGCACGTCGCCCCCTGGGGTACCCGCGGGCAAAAAGCAACCGCCCCGCCGAAATATGCAATCGGCGTGGCGGTTTATGCAAAAATGCGGTTGTGGTACATTACAGCTCGCTACAGCTTGAATCCCAGGCAGGTTACTCGGCGCTCTTGAGGGCGCCGACCATGTCGATCTTGTTGAGCGTTCGATTGGTGGCAAGGTTGACGATAAACGTAAAGGCAAAGGCCAGCAACACGGATAGCACGTAGCTCAGCGGCTCGACCTCAACATCAAAATACAGCGACGGCATCTGCAGGATGTACGTAAAACTCTCGGCCAGCAAGCCGCCTAGCGGTACGCCCAGTGCGGCGCCAATCGCCGTGAGGATCAACGTCTCCTTGTTGACGTAGTGGTGCACCTCGCCGCGACGGAAGCCCAACACCTTAATGGTCGCCAGCTCGCGCTCGCGCTCGGAGATATTCGTGTTGGACAGCGTAAACACCACCACAAACGACAGGCACGCCGCCATAAAGGTCACGAGCACCACGACCGAATTGATAATCGTAAAGTTCGCCTCATAGTTTTCCCAATGCTCGGCCGTACTCGAAATCGTAAGCCAACCGTCACTCTTAAGATTCTTGCTAAACGCAATCTGGTCGGCCGACGAACCCTTGAGCAGTGCAAAGATGCCGTTAAGACGCGCGCTTCGGCCGAACGTGCGCTCATAGGTGCCCTGCGTCATGTAAAGCGTGTTGCCCAGATAGTTAAGCGAAATGTCGCTGACTTTGACCTTGGCAACATTGAGCGACGAATCCTGGACGTGAGCCGTATCGCCCGGCTGAATCCCCAGCACCAGCTGTGAACTTTTGCTCAGATACACGTCTCCGTCACGCAAAGGCAGCGGTTCTTTGGACTCATCCTCCAGACGCACGTAATCGCCCAAGTCACTCGTGCGGTCATCGGGCACCACGATCAGCTGCACAGTCTCGCTCTTGCCGCCAAATGTAAAGGTGACGTTGTCGGTCATAATCGGCAGCGTCGAAGTCACGGTCACGTTGGAATCATTGGACGCGCTGCGCCCATCCAATGCCGCGCACGTCTGTGAAAAATCGTCGGGATTGGCGACCGCCAGCAGATCGTAGCGCGTGACGTGGCCGTACTGCTTGGGCGACAGCGCGACCGACGTATCACGAATGCCCATGCCGCAAATTACAAGCGCTGTGCAGCCCGCGATGCCAAAGATGGTCATAAAGGCGCGCTTTTTGTAGCGGAACAGGTTACGCGCCGCCACCTTGTTCAAAAAGCCCATGCGACGCCAGATAAAGCCGATGCGCTCAAGCAAGATGCGCGAGCCGGCACGCGGGGCCTTGGGACGCATAAGCGAGGCTGGGGTCTCGGACATCTCGTGGCGGCAGGCGATAATCGTAGCGCCCACCACGCCCACGGCAAACAGCGCCACCGACACGAGCGACGACACGATGTCGTACGAAAGCAGCATCTGGGGCAGCGAGTACATGTCGTCGAACACCGTAAACAGGAACAGCGGCAGGCCCACAAATCCGATGATGTTGCCGAGCACGCCGCCGATCAGACACGCCCACAGCGAGTAGTCCACGTATTTGGACAGAATACGCCCACGTGAATAGCCGAGCGCCTTGTACAGGCCAATAAGCGTGCGCTCCTCCTCGACCATGCGCGTAGCGGTGGTAAGGCTGATGAGCACGGCGACGATAAAGAAGATAAACGGGAACACCGTGGCGATGGCCTCAATTGACGAGCTATCGCTTTCCACGCTCGAGTAGCTTGCGATATTGCCGCGGTCCTGGATGTACCACGTACATTCGCCTAGATCGGAAAGCTCGGCGCGGGCATCGGCGAATTGTTGGTTGGCGGCGGCGCGGCGCTGGTCCAACTCGGCCTGAGCTTGGACGCGCTCCTCGCTGCCCTCGGCCATACGGTCGATGTTGCCCTGTTCAATCCCAAAGAGCATATTCGCCTGGCGTTCGGCCGCATCTAAGCTTGCCGGCGTGTCAACCGTCAACTCCTGAGCACGTGCCTTCTCACGCTCCTCGCGGATTATCTCGATATTGCCCTTGACCTCGTTGATCTTTGTCGTGTAGGCGTCCGAATAGGAGCTGAGGCTCTTGGCTCCCTCGACGATCACGTGGACCGAGGAGTAGGAAGAAGATGTCGCGGCGTCCTCGTTCACATAGAACTTATAGTCCGCAGCCGAAGCAGCGCGAAAGGCGTTGACTGTCGAGTCGGAGCTCACGTCGGTGGGATCGAGGACCTCGGCCGTAATGGTGTAATCGCCCGCGGCAAACTGGTCCTTGGCACTTTGGTTCGACGAGCTCGCGTCATTGGCGGCAAAACTCACCGTATCGCCGAGCTTTTTGCCCGAAGCCTTCAGGAACTTCGAAGTCACCGCGACCTCATCGGCGCTCTCGGGCAAATCACCGCTCACCAGCACCGGTTGATCGATATTCTCCTTGGAAAGACTTTGCACGATCACGCGCTCGCGTGTTGTGCCCACGGCGGTGTAGGCGGTCTCGGTGTAGATACCCTCGGCCGTCTCGACGCCGTCGACCTCTTGGATAGCCGCAAGATCGTCGCGCGTAAGGCCATAGGTCGACTGCACGTTAATGTCATAGACATTCTGCTGGTCAAAATAGGCGTCGACCGAATCGCGCAAATCTTCGCAGCCTGCCTTAAGACCGCACATCACGCTCACGCCAAGCGCGGTGATGACCACGATAGACAAGAAGCGCTTAAGACTGCCGCGGATTGTACGGTAGATGCCACGGCGAAAAACCGTCGGCACCATATCGTTTGAGCTCTGAGCGGTGCGGTAGGTCGCAAACTCCCGGTCGCGACCCGCGCGCTCCGTATCGTGGTTTTGGCTGTTTTGGCGGTCCTGGTCCATGGGCGCTACCACTCGATCGTCTCGATAGGCACGGGATTTTGCTGGACCGTCTCGCTCTCCACGCGACCACTCTTAAAGCGGATCAGGCGATCGGCCATGGGCGCGAGCGCGGAGTTGTGCGTGATGATGATGACCGTAATGCCCTGCTTGCGGCAGGTATCCTGCAGCAGCTGCAAGATCTGCTTGCCGGTTTTATAGTCGAGCGCGCCCGTGGGCTCGTCGCATAAAAGAAGCTTGGGGTTCTTGGCCAGTGCGCGGGCAATGGACACGCGCTGCTGCTCGCCGCCCGAAAGCTGCGCGGGGAAGTTGGCGAGGCGCTCGCCCAGGCCAACCTGGCGAAGCGTCTGTTCGGCATCGAGCGAATCGGGGCAGATCTGAGCTGCAAGCTCAACGTTTTCGAGCGCCGTCAGGTTGGGAACCAGATTGTAGAACTGAAAGACAAAGCCGACGTCGGCGCGGCGGTACTCCACAAGCTGCGCCTCGTTGGCAGAGCTCACGTCGCGCCCGTCCACTGTCACGGAGCCGGAGGTTACCGTATCCATGCCGCCTAGGATGTTGAGCGCCGTAGTCTTGCCGGCGCCCGAAGCGCCCAGGATAATGGCAAGCTCACCGCGCTCAACGGTAAAGCTCGCGCCGTCGAGCGCATGGATGCGGGCATCGCCCTCGCCGTATGCTTTGATGACGTCTTTGAATTCGATATAGGCCATCGATCGGTTCCCATCTGGTCGGATAACTCTTTAGTATTACCCATTTCACGCCGACCAAAAAGGGACAGGTTCATTTTGGCAGGTTTTATATGGGGAAACGACAGCCATAGATGAGGCGCCGGGGAGGCAGAGAAATCATCGACGGGGTCAGGCCGACCGCCAAACACAACGCACGCATCTCTATCTGTCAGCAAAATCATTCGAACAGCTGTTCGTTTCTATGATATGATTCCGTTATCTAAGCAGGCCAATACGCAGAAAGGCGGCCAACATGGCGTTCGACTTTAAGAAGGAATGCAAGGAGCTCTACAAACCTGCAAGCAAGCCGAGCATCGTAACTGTCCCGCCTATGAGCTACGTTGCCGTTCGCGGAAAGGGCGACCCAAATACCGAAGGCGGAGAGTATCAAAGCACCCTGCCGCTGCTTTACGGCATCGCCTATACCGTCAAGATGTCGAAGAAAGGCTCAAGGAATATCGAGGGTTATTTCGACTTTGTGGTACCGCCGCTCGAGGGTTTCTGGTGGCAAGACTCCCCGAGCGGCGACATCGATTATGTACGCAAGGACGATTTCAACTTTATCTCGTGCATCCGCCTGCCCGATTTCGTCACTCAGGATGACTTTGACTGGGCGGTCGCGGAAGCCACGGCCAAAAAGAAACTGGACTTTTCTGCCGTCGAGCTGCTTAAAGTTGACGAGGGTCTCTGCGTTCAATGCATGCATACCGGACCCTACGACAGCGAGCCGGCAACCGTAGACGCCATGCATGAATATGCGACCGAGCAGGGCTATGTCCCCGACTTCTCAGACACCCGTTTACATCACGAAATCTATCTTTCCGATCCACGCAAGTGTGCGCCGGAGAAACTTAAGACTGTGGTTCGTCATCCTATCAAGCGCGCTGAATAGCGTGGAGCGTCATTTCACGCGCTGGGTTTTAAGCCAGCCAACCAGCCGCCTCCTAGGCCGTCCGGTAATTATCTTGACGCGGCCCGTCGCATCTTATAAGTTTGTTTTGCTAAAGCTGGAAAGCCTCTCAACGATGCGCAACTCCAGCTCTTTTTCTATCAAGAGGCTTAATGAAATACCAGAAGTCGCGGATATCCATCAACGAACAAATAGCACTATTGACAGAAAACAAGGGTCTTAAGTGCTCTGATCAAAGCGAACTCGAGCGAGCTTTGGTCGAAGCCAACCACTACAGACTGTCGGCCTACTGGTTTCCCTACAAAACCAAATGCAAGTCCGGGATTACCATCTTTCGCGAAGGCACAACATTCGAAACCATCATCTACACGTATGAATTTGACCGAGCCCTCCGGCAGTTAATGTTTGATGCGGTCGGCAGTGCGGTCGGCAGAATTGAGATCTACCTCAGAAGCAGAATTGCCTATCTTGCCTCTGAGGAACGCGGGCCTTTCTGTTACCCAGATGTCGCCATAACGAGGCTCAACTCGGCATGCCCGTCGAGCTCTGCGCCGCACTGGGCTACGCAGCCGTCTTTGGCAGCGCCACCAACACACTGCTCGCACCCATCCTTATTGGCTGCGAAGTCTTCGGCTTTGGCAACTTGCCGATGTTCTTTATTGTCTGCGTCGTGGCTTACCTGTTCAACATGGATAAGTCCATCTACGCCCTGCAGAAGCGGGCGTAGAAAGATGTCCAAGCAGGTGGTCTCAACCGGAAACGGCGTCCCACTCTGAGGCTGTATTCCGGGGCACGGTTTCCGCTTGGGACGCCATTCGGAAAGCGCATCCCGCTTTAAAACGGAATTCCGGGACGTAGTTTCCGTCTGAGCCTCCATTCGGAAAGCGTGTCCCATTCTTTCACGGCATCTTGGCTATGCAAAGTGCTCGAACGTTATTCCTCGTACGCGCCCTCAAGCCGAAGCAGCCACTCCTTGCGGTCAAGCCCGCCGGCATATCCGTTGAGCGATCCGTCGGCGGCAACCACGCGATGGCATGGCACGATAATCGAAACAGGGTTGCGAGCGACCGCAGCCCCCACCGCACGAGGAGACACAACGGGGTCCTCGTTTCCCGGTACACGATGGCGGGCGGCGACACGAGCCGCAATCTCGCCATACGTGGCGACCTCGCCACGCGGAATAGAAAGCAGCTCATACCAAACTTCACGCTGAAATGCCGTGCCAATCATATGCAACGGCGGCGTAAACCGAGGCTCCTGCCCCGCAAAATAAGCATTCAGCCAAGCCCAGGAACGCTCAAGCACCGAAGACGCCGCACCATTTGCCGGACTCACCGACGACATGCCGCCAGCACCAGAAACTGCATCGGCGCCTTCAACATGTTCGGGATCTTCTTTGAGAAGCGTGGAGCCAAAGTGCTCCTGTCCCTCAAACCAAAGCCCCGTCAGACCGCGGCCATCAGCGGCAAGCAAGATTTCGCCCAAAGGCGAGGCAAATGTCGTCGTGACCACCAGCGGCTCCTTTCAAAACTCCGCAACATCATACCGCGAATTGTGCAGACAACCCCAATCGACCCCAAAGTCCCCGCAGGCAGCAGGCGCAACGCGCCGCAGCTGCCGGCCGCGCCCCGCAGTCCCCATAGGCGGCAGGCGCGAAGCGCCGAGGCTGCCGCCGGGACCAGGGCCCGCAACGGCCACGCGCCCCCACATCAGCCCAGCGGCCCCAACCAACAACGGCCCCATCGCAGGCGGGGGCCGGGCTTAGTTTTCAGAACACTCCGCAGACCAGTGTGGCGCCTTGTCCGCAGCTCCGAAGGAGCAGGACAAGGCGCCACACATGGTCGAGGACGTTCTGAAAACTAAGCCCGGCCCCCGCCGGACAGGTCACACTACTCGCAGAGCAGCTTAGCGATCTGGACGGCGTTGGTTGCCGCGCCCTTACGGATTTGGTCACCGCAGCACCAGAAAGTGATGCCGCGCGCAGCCTCGGGGTTCGAGATGTCGCGGCGCACACGACCGACCCAAATCAGGTCCTGGTCGGAGGTGTCCATCGGCATGGGGAAACGGTCGTGCGCATCCTCGGCGCTCATGTCGTCAACCAGCTTCACGCCCGGAGCGGCAGCCAGCGCAACACGGGCCTCGTCAACCGTAATGTCACGCTCGAACTCGAGCGTGATGCTCTCGGAGTGCGAACGCAGCACGGGCACGCGCACGCAGGTGCAGTTCACGCGCAGCTCGGGCAGATGCATAATCTTGCGGCCCTCGTTTTGTAGCTTCATCTCCTCGGAGGTAAAGCCCTCCTCCTTGACGCCGCCGATCTGCGGAATCAGGTTGCTCGCCAGCTGGGCGGCAAATGCACGCGGCTCGGGAATCTCCTCGCCACGGCCCAGGGCGGCCAGCTGAGCCTCAAGCTCGGCCATACCAGGAGCGCCAGCACCCGAAGCCGCCTGATACGTCGAGACGATCATGCGCTTCACACCGGCGAGCTGATGCAACGGCCACGTGGGAACCAGGCCGATGATGGTCGCGCAGTTGGGGTTGGCGATAAGGCCGTGATGCCACTTGATGTCGTCGGCATTGATCTCGGGCACGACCAGCGGCACCTCGGGATCCATGCGGAAGGCATGGCTGTTGTCGACCACGACGGCGCCGCGCTTGACGGCCTCGGGCAGCAGCTCCTTCGCAATATCGTCGCCGACAGCGCCAAGCACAATGTCACAGCCCTCAAAGGCCTCGGGGCAAGCCTCTTCGATCACGATCTGCTCGCCGCGGAACTCGACGGTTTTACCCGCGGAGCGTGCACTTGCCAGCAGCTTGAGCTTGCCAACAGGGAACTCCTGCTCGTTGAGGCACTCGAGCATCTGGGTGCCCACGGCTCCCGTCGCGCCCAAAATAGCAACCGTGTACTGTTTCATGCTTCCCCCTTTAAAGGTTATGGCTTTTGCCCGCACGCCGAGCAGGCCGATTGTTGTTGCCAGTGTATACAAGAACGGGGCGGACACGAAACCCGCCCCGTCGAAACGAAACCGAAACGAAACGCCCCGCACTAGATTATTGGCACTTGTCCCAAAAATCCACCGGGATGGCAGCTACTTATGGAGCGCGGCCAGGGCGGGATCGACCGGCGCAGGAGCCTCCAGGTCAGAGACCTTCACAATGCCGTTCTCGTCGGAGAAGGCACGATAGATGGTCTGAATCGCCAGGTCGAAGTCTTTCTCCTCGACACCGATAATGATGTTGATCTCGTCGCAGCTCTGCGAAATCATACGCACGCTCACGCCGGCCTGGCCAAGCATGCCAAACAGATGCCCCGAGATACCCGCACGGCCGCGCAGATTACGACCGACGGTCGCGATGAGCGCCAAGCCCTCGACAACCTCGATCTCGAGCGGCTCGACCTCCTGCTGAATGTCGCCCACAAGCGAGTAAAGCGAGTCGTGCACATCCTGCTCCTGCACCACGGCGCCAAAGCGATCGACACCGGTGGGCATGTGCTCGACGGAAACGTCATAGCGCTCGAAGACCGAGAGCGCACGGCGCATAAAGCCAACACGAGGCTTGGTGCGGTCGCGGGCAACGTTGATGGCGACAAAGCCGCGCTTGCCGGTCACGCCGGTAATGATGGGCTCCGCCTCGCCCTCATCAGCCGTCTCGCTAATGATGGTGCCGGGGTCCTGCGGCGCATTGGTGTTCTTGATGACCAGCGGAATGCCTGCCTCGCGCACAGGGAACACGGCCTCCTCGTGCAGGACGCTTGCACCCATGTACGAAAGCTCGCGCAGCTCCTCGTAGGTAACGCGGGCGATGGGCTGGGCCTCGGGAACAATACGCGGATCGGCAGAATAGAAACCCGAGACGTCGGTCCAGTTCTCGTACAGATCGGCGCCCAGGCACTTGGCCAGAATCGAGCCCGAGATATCGCCGCCGCCACGGTCGAGCAGCTTGATCTGGCCCTCACGCGTCGCGCCGTAGAAACCGGGCATAACAAAGCCGCCCTGCTGACCGTACTCCTGCACCAGCTCGGAGGTGCGATTCATGCTGAGCGTACCGTCGTGATGGAACGCCACAACCGTCGCGGCGTCCAGGAACGGCAGGCCCAGGTACTCGGCCATCAGGCGAGCGGTGAAGTACTCGCCGCGGCTTACAAGCTCCTCGGTGGAGTAGCCGCCCGAGCGGGCGCGCTCGGCAAAGGCCGCGAACTCCTCGCGGACGGGATAGGTGAGCTCCAGCTCGTCAGCGATATCAAAATAGCGCTGGCCAATGTCCTCGAGCAGTTCCTCGCACGACACGTGATACTTAACGTGCGCGTTAACCAGGTAGAGCAGGTCGGTCACCTTGGTGTCGCCCTTAAAGCGGCGACCGCAGGCGGAAACCACCACAAAACGGCGGGCAGGGTCGGCATCGACGATGGCTTTGATCTTCTTGAAGTGTTCGGCGTCGGCGACCGACGAGCCGCCAAACTTGGCAATTTTTATCATGGCGTGGAGGTTACCTTTCTAAAAGCCTCTGCAAACCTGTTTTGCGTGCTCTGATACCATGGGGTCACCGATTGGGTCCAAGGTATCCGAGGAGCAGTGTTATATGGGAACTTATCATAGTACACGAGGACGCACTTTATCGTGCTCAAGTAAGGTGGCAATCCGCACCGGCATCGCTCCCGACGGGGGTTTGTTTGTCTCGGACGAGCTCGGCACCCAGCAGGTCGATATCAGCTCGCTTGCAGATAAATCGTACTTTGAAATCGCTCAAGATGTGTTGGGAATGTTACTGAATGATTACACGGCCGAAGAAATTTCGGCGTGTGTCGACGAGGCATACCGCGGCACGTTTGCGAGTGAAGAGGTTACGCCGCTCGTCAAGCTCGACGCTGCGCCGGGCGCTGATGCCCCTCAGACCTATGTGATGGAGCTCTTTGGCGGCCCCACGAGCGCCTTCAAGGACGTCGCCCTGCAGATGCTCCCCCGTCTGATGGCCCGCACTTCCGCCAAGGACGGCGGCGCCGAGCGCATCATGATCGTCACCGCCACGTCGGGCGACACGGGCAAGGCCGCGCTCGCCGGTTTTGCCGACGCTCCGGGCACGGGCATCACCGTCTTTTATCCCGAGGGCAAGGTCAGCCGCGTCCAGAACCTGCAGATGTCCACGCAGAAGGGCGACAACGTCGCCGTCTGCGGCATCCGCGGCAACTTTGACGACGCCCAGAGCGCCGTCAAGCGCATCTTTGCCGATAAGGAGCTTGCCGAGCGCCTGGAAGCTGCCGGCACCGTGCTTTCGAGCGCCAACTCCATCAACGTCGGCCGCCTGGTGCCGCAGGTCGTCTACTACTTTGCCGCCTATGCGCAGCTGCTGCGCGCCGGCGCCATCGAGGCCGGCGACGCCATTGAGTTCTGCGTGCCGACTGGCAACTTTGGCGATATCCTGGCCGGCTACTATGCCAAGCGCATGGGTCTGCCCGTCGCCAAGCTCATCGTCGCGAGCGACAAGAACAACGTGCTGGCCGACTTCCTGACCACCGGCGTCTACGACCGCAACCGTCCGTTCTTCACGACCATCTCGCCGTCGATGGACATCCTCATCAGCTCTAACCTGGAGCGCATGCTGTACTTCCTGTCCGATGGCGACTGTGAGCTCGTTGCCGGCCTTATGGAGCAGCTGGCGCAGACGGGTCGCTACGAGGTGCCCGCCGAGCTGCTGGCCAAGATTCAGAGCGTCTTTGGCTGCGGCTGGGCCAGCGAGGACGAGGTCCGCACTGCCATCAAGAGCTGCTGGGATGCGAACGGCTACGTAATCGACCCGCACACCGCTTGTGGTTATCACGTCTTTGAGCAGGTCGCTCCCGCCGAGGGCGCCAAGGCCCGCGTCCTGCTTTCGACCGCCAGCCCCTACAAGTTCCCGCGCGCCTGCTGCGACGCCCTGGGCCTCGACGTTCCCGAGGACGACTTTGAGGCCATGCGCGTGCTCGAGCAGGCCTCCAACACGGTCGCCCCGACCCAGCTCGCCGAGCTCGAGTCCAAGCCCGTCCGCTTCGAAGACGTCTGCGACGTCGATGAGATGGCAAGCTACGTCGAGTCTGCAGCAAAAAAGATGGCAACCAACTAAACCCCTTATAAGGCGCCGGCGGAAGCCGGCGCACCTTCTTTTTATTTAGCTTTCGGGATGATGACGAGCATGCGAGCGGGTCTGGCCGTTTAGTTCGTCGCGAGTTCCGCACGAGCCGGAAAGCACTTAATGTGCTTTCCGAGCGAGCCAGGACTGCCCGAACAGCGAACTAAACGGCCAGACCCGCCCAGGAGGACCCACATGATCAAAATCACCGTCCCAGCAACCAGCGCCAACCTAGGCATCGGCTACGACACCCTCGGCATGGCCGTCAGCCTCTACTCGCACTTCACCTTCGAGCGCGCCGACAAGCTCACCATCACGGGCTGCCCCGAGGAGTTCCAAAACGAGAATAACCTGGTCTATGTGAGCTTTGTCGATGCTCTGGCCGCCTGGAGCGAGCCGGCCTTCCCCGTCGCTATCGACATTCAGACCGACGTGCCCGTCGCCCGTGGCCTGGGTTCCAGCTCCACCTGCGTCGTCGCCGGCATCATGGCCGCCGCCGCGCTGACGGGCCACACCGTCGACCGCGCCGAGCTCGTCCGCATTGCCACCGAGGTCGAAGGGCATCCCGATAACGTCGCCCCCGCTATCCTGGGCGGCGCCGTCTGCTCCTTTACGC
>CAUFRO010000046.1 GCA_959027945.1 uncultured Collinsella sp. | reverse complement strand
TTATATGAGCGCATGTTCATATGAAAGGATATTGCAATGAGCATCCGCGTTGATGAAATGAAGCCCGACACCGAGGCCACCGAGCCCGTGATCCCCACCACCTGCTCGCCCGAGGACCTTCCCGACGAGGAACTGCTGTACGACCTCGCCGACCTGTTCAAGGTTTTCAGCGACACCACGCGTATCAAGATCCTCTACGCCCTCATGGGCCGCGAGCTCTGCGTGGCAGACATCGCCGAGGCGACCGAGACCTCGCAGTCCGCGGTGTCGCACCAGTTGCGAACGCTCAAGCAGTCGCACCTGGTTAAATTCCGGCGCGACGGGCGCAATATCCTCTACTCGCTTGCCGACGACCATGTCTACACCATGCTCAACCAAGGCATGAGCCACATCTGCGAATAGCGACCAACCACGGTACCAGCGCGGCCTGCACCCAAGCCGCAAATACGGGGAAAGGAACCCACCATGAAAAAGCAGTACAAGCTCGACGAGATCGACTGCGCTAACTGCGCGCGTGAGCTTCAGGACGAGCTGGCCAAGCTCGAGGGCGTCAAATCCGTGTCCGTCAACTTTATGACCCAGAAGTTGACGCTCGAGGCCGATGACGCCGAGTTCGACGAGGTCCTCGACCGCGTTGTGGAGTTCACCGCCGACGCCGAGCCGGACTGCGAGATCATTCTCTAGCCCAGGTTTACGCCAACCCGCAAGGCCGCGCTTGCCGCGGCCTTTGCTCGCGAAATTATATGAGCGAGTGTTCATACATTCAAATGGGAGGATACGAGTCATGGCCACCGCCGACCCCAAGAAGAAAAAGAAGAAGCGCAAGAAAAAAGAGTCACTCGAGCATAAGCGCAACCGCATCCTGGTAGCGCTGGGCATTTTTGCCGTGGTGTACGCCCTCGATGAGCTCGGCACCCTCACTGCCGCATTCGGCACCCCGGGCGACATCCACGCCAGCTTCGCACTGTTCCTCGTGCCTTTTTTGATTGCCGGCTACGACGTGCTCCAAAAGGCATACAACAACATCCGCCGCGGCAAGGCGTTCGACGAGAGCTTCCTCATGGCCGTCGCGACCATCGGCGCGTTTGCCATGGTGCTCTTCCCCGACACCGACCCGCACATGGCCGAAGGCGCCGCCGTCATGCTGTTCTACCAGGTCGGCGAGCTGTTCCAGGCATACGCCGTGGGCAAGAGCCGCAAGTCGATCAGCGCCATGATGGACATCGCGCCCGACTACGCCAACGTCAAGCAACCCGACGGCACACTCGAGCAGGTCTTCCCCGATGACATCGCCGTCGGCACCGTCATCGTGGTCAAGCCCGGCGAGCGCGTGCCTATCGACGGCGTCATCGTCGAGGGCGAGACACAGCTCGACACCGCCGCACTCACGGGCGAGTCAGTTCCCCGCCCCGCCAAGTCCGGCGATGATATCATCAGCGGCTGCATCAACATGACGGGCCTCATCCACGTGCGCACCACCAAGCCCTTTGGCGAGTCCACCGTCGCACGCGTCCTGGAGCTCGTGGAGAATGCCAGCGAAAAGAAGGCACGCACCGAGAACTTCATCACGCGCTTTGCCTGCGTCTACACGCCCGCCGTCACCGGCGCTGCCGCGGTGCTCGCGCTCGGCGGCGGCCTGGTCACCGGTGCCTGGTCCGACTGGATTCTGCGCGGCCTGACCTTCTTGGTCGTCAGCTGCCCGTGCGCGTTGGTGATCAGCGTGCCGCTCAGTTTCTTTGGCGGCATCGGCGGCGCCTCCAAGCTGGGCGTTCTCATCAAGGGTTCTAACTACCTCGAGACGCTCGCCGATGTGGACACCGTCGTCTTTGACAAGACCGGCACGCTCACCAACGGCACGTTCTCGGTGGTCGCGGTACACCCCGAGGCCGGCTATACCGAGCAGTCGCTACTCGAAGTCGCAGCCCATGCGGAGTCGTTCTCCGATCACCCCATCGCGCAGTCCGTACGTATCGCCTACCAGGGCGAGGTCGACCCCAAGCGCGTTAGCAACTCCGCCAACGACGCGGGCCACGGCGTGACGGCAACCATCGACGGCAAGCACGTCGTCGTCGGCAACGCAAAGATGCTCGCCGTGGCCGGAGTCAAAGCGCCCGATTGCGAGGTCGTCGGAACGATTCTGCATGTGCTCGTTGACGGCGTGTACGCCGGCCACATCGTGATTGCAGACACCGTTAAGGCCGATGCCAAGCAGGCGATTCGCGACTTGCACGCTGCCGGCGTCAAACGCACCGTCATGCTCACGGGCGACCGCGAGAAGGTTGCAGCGTCTGTGGCCAAACAGCTGGGGCTCGACGAGTTCCACGCGCAGCTGCTGCCGGGCGACAAGGTCGAGCGCGTCGAGGCATTGCTGGCAGCCGAATCGGGCAAGGGCAAGCTCGCCTTTGTCGGCGACGGCATCAACGATGCGCCCGTGCTCACCCGCGCAGACGTTGGCATTGCCATGGGCGCCATGGGTTCCGACGCCGCAATTGAGGCCGCCGACGTTGTACTCATGGACGACAAGCCGTCCAACATTTCCCGCGCGATCCGCGTGGCGCGCAAGACCATGGCGATTGTTTGGCAGAACATCATCTTTGCGCTGGGCATTAAGCTGCTGATATTGGTGCTTGCGGCGCTCGGCATCGCCAACATGTGGCTTGCTGTGTTCGGCGACGTGGGCGTAGCGATCATCGCCATCCTGAACGCCATGCGCGCGATGGGTGTCAAGAACCTGTAGTGTTTGTGGTCTGTCCGGTCGGGGCCGGGCTTGGTTTTGAAAACGTCCTCGCGCATGAGGCCCGTCTATCCTGCTCCTGCGGAGCAACGGAAAGACGGGCCTCGCGCTGCGGAGTGTTTTCAAAACCAAGCCCGGCCCCGGCCTGCGGTGACGTCGCTGGCGGTTCTTGGGCATCGCTTGCTGGTGGGGTTCCTTGTCTGAGTTGGACTTAGTTGGTGGGACCACTCG
This sequence comes from uncultured Collinsella sp., assembly GCA_959027945.1. Classification (GTDB taxonomy): domain Bacteria; phylum Actinomycetota; class Coriobacteriia; order Coriobacteriales; family Coriobacteriaceae; genus Collinsella. The sequence goes on along the minus strand of CAUFRO010000046.1, from coordinate 11,097 downwards.
TCTCGGTCGCTGTCCCGCGCCGTTCCGGCGCGGGAGGCGCGCCACTGCGGGAGTGCTAGTCGGTCATTGTTGGCGCCGAAGCACCGTCCCGTCCCAGCATCGCCCTCAGCTTCTCGAAGCTTTCCTCGCTTAGGCAGTGCTCCATGTGGCAGCCCTCTTGCGACGCGACCTCAGCCGAAACACCCGCATCCTCTAGCAGCCCCACGAAAAAGCAGTGACGCTCCCACATTTGGCGAGCGACCTCCAGACCACGCTCCGTCAGATGAACGTCGCGCTTGCCCATTTCGACATAGCCGTTGCTTTCCAGCGTCGCCATGGCCTTGGAAACGCTCGCCTTGGTTACGCCGAGGTACTCCGCAACGTCGATCGAGCGCACGATGCCCTGGCGTTCCGACAGAACGTAGATCGATTCGAGATAGTCTTCTCCGGATTCACGTAGGGCCATGGGCCGCCTTTCGCGATGATTGCTAGTTAGCCTTTGGATACTTTCCACGGCTAACTTTACCGCAAAAGTTGCCCATGTCTTACTACTTTGTCTAAAAGTTAGCCGTGTTTCACAAAACGTGCGGGACGAAACAAAATGGGGACGCCCCGCAAGGAGTGTCCCCAGGCGCCGGGTGCCGGCCCGCAGTTACATCAATCCAAAGTGCTTCGCGGCGTTGTAGATGCCGTCGTCGTCCACGGCAGTCGTCACATAGGTCGCCGCAGCCTTCACCGTGTCCTGTGCGTTACCCATGGCCACGCTCGTGCCCACGGCGGCAAACATCGACAGGTCGTTCTCGCCGTCGCCAAAGGCAATCGCCTCGCTCGCGTCGATACCAAGCCGCTCCAGCGTCGCCGCCACGCCCAGGTCCTTGCCGCCGTTAGCGGGAATAATGTCACAGAACAGGTCGCACCAGCGCGTGGTGAGCGAATGCGACACGGCATCGGTCACGATATGCTCGTCGTCAGGGTCCACAAAGGCGCAAAACTGGTAGACCGGCGCGTCAAAGGCGTGCTCAAACGGCTCCTCGTGGTAGACGATTCCCGCATTGCTGCCAGCCGTCACCACGCGCTCGGACAGGCGGTTCACAAACGAATTCTCGCCCTGCATGCACAGCGAGTCGTAGCGTCCCTGCGCCACCTGGTCCACAATCACCGCGACGTCGTCCGGATCGATCGGGCAGCTGCGGTAAACCCCCTCGGCATCAAAACAGTGCTGGCCCGAAAGCGTAATGTACGCATCCCAACCAAGATCGAGCAGCCAATCCGGCATCTGGTAGGTCGGACGGCCCGTGGCGATCACGCACGCAATCCCCTGCTCGCGAAAGCTGTCGAGCACCTGCTGCGCCGACGCCGGAATCCGGTGGGTCTTAAAGCTCAACAGCGTACCGTCGATATCGAAAAACGCGGCTTTGATCATCCTCGTCTACTCCTCGCCCTCGAGCTTTTCGCTCGCCTCGAGCCACGCCATCTCCAGCTCGTCCATGGCGGCGTGAGCCTCGTCGATCTTTGCCTGCTGCTCGCCGAGCGCCGTGTAGTTGGTGGGATCGACTTGGGCCATTGCTGCCTCGGCCTCCTCAACGCGGGTGCGCTGCGTCTCCATCTTGCGCTCGAGCGAACTCACCTCGCGGCGGAGCTTCTGGCGCTCGGCGTTGGACAGGCCGTTGGGCTGACCGCTCGACTTGGGCTTTTCGGCCGCAGCTGCCGCGGCACCGGTGTCAAACGTGCCGGTCTTGGCGCTCGGCGCGCCCACGGGCTCGCCCTCGGCGGTAGCGTTGCACAGGCGAAGGTACTGGTCCACGCCACCGGGCATATGCGTCAGGTGGCCGTCGAGCAGCGCCCACTGCTGGTCGGTCACGCGCTCCATCAAGAAGCGGTCGTGCGTCACCAGGATCAGCGTGCCGGGCCAGCCGTCGAGCAGATCCTCGACAATCGCCAGCATGTCGGTATCCAGGTCGTTGCCGGGCTCGTCCAGGATGAGCACGTTGGGTTCGTCCAGGATTGTCAGCAGCAGCGACAGGCGACGGCGCTGGCCGCCCGAAAGATCGCCGATGCGGCTCCAGAGCTGCTGCGTCGTAAAGCCCAGGCGCTCGCAGAGCTTCTCGGGCGAAGTCTCCTTGCCGTCGATGACGTAGTACTTCTTATAGTTGCTGAGCACCTCGCGGATCGTGTCACCCATGTAGGGTTCGAGCTCCTCGAGCTGCTGCGACAGCACGCCAAAGCGCACCGTCTGGCCAATCTTCACACGGCCGCGCATGGGTTCAATCTTGCCCTGGATCACATCGAGCAAGGTCGACTTGCCGGCGCCGTTTTCGCCCAAAAGACCATAGCGGTCGCCCGCACCGATGAGCCAGGTCACGTCAGAGAGCACCTGCTTGGGCGCGCCATCGGTATCCGCATAGCCGGCGTCCACGTCGACCACATCGATAACCTGCTTGCCCAGGCGGCTCACGGCTAGGCGCTTGAGCTCCAGCTCGTCACGCACGGGAGGCACGTCGGCGATCAGCTCGCGAGCGGCATCAACGCGAAACTTGGGCTTGGTGGAACGCGCCTGGGCGCCGCGGCTCAGCCACGCGAGCTCCTTGCGCGCCATGTTGCGACGGCGCTCCTCGGTAACCGCGGCCATGCGGTCGCGCTCCACGCGCTGCAGGATGTATGCCGAATAGCCGCCCTCGAAGGGATCGACCTGGCCGTCGTGGACCTCCCACATGCTGGTGCAGACCTCGTCCAAGAACCAGCGGTCGTGCGTGACCACGAGCATGGCACCCTGGCCGCGCTGCCAGCGGGCCTTTAAGTGACGCGCGAGCCAGTTGATGGTGCGCATATCCAGGTGGTTGGTGGGCTCGTCGAGCATGAGCACGTCGTAATCGCCGATCAGCAAGCGCGCGAGGTCCACGCGACGGCGCTGACCGCCCGAAAGCTCGCCCACCGTGCCCTCCCAGGGCACATCGCTGATGAGGCCGGCGAGGATCTGGCGCGTGCGGGGGCTCGACGCCCACTCGTACTCGGGGGCGTCGCCCACAACGGCATGATGCACGGTATCAGTATCGACCAGGTTGTCCTTTTGGCCGAGCAGACCGATCGTCGTGCCGCGGCGGTGCGTCACGCGTCCGTCATCGGGCTCCAGCGTGCCGGCGAGCACGCTCAGCAGCGTCGACTTGCCGTCGCCGTTTTTACCGACAATACCAATGCGGTCGCCCTCGCCCACGCCGAGCGTCACGCTATCGAAAATATGCTTGGTGGGAAACTCTAGGCTGACGGAATCGCATCCCAAAAGAATCGCCATATGCCCTGCTCCTTCGTAGAAATTCAACGTTGTCCATGATAGCAGCGAGCCCCACCCCAAACCACCACGAAGGCGCCTGTCCCCTTTGTGATGGTCGTTTCGGTCGCAGAGCAAAAGGCGGGCCATCTCCCAAAAGAGATGACCCGCCTCTCCAATCAGTCCCGTGGCGACCGTGGCCGCCGCGGGCCTCAAGCATGTCCCGGACTAGGAGAACATGCCGGTGAGGTAATCATTCAGCCGCTTATCCTTGGGCCGTTGGAAAATCTCGTCGGTCTCGTCGTACTCGACCATATCGCCCATGTAGAAGAACGCCGTGCGGTTGGACACGCGCGACGCCTGCTCCATGTTGTGCGTCACGATGACGATGGCGCGATCGGCAACAATCGACGACATAAGGTCCTCGATCGCCAGCGTCGAGATGGGGTCGAGCGCCGAGCAGGGCTCGTCGAACAAGATCACATCGGGATTGAGCGCCAGCGTGCGCGCGATGCACAGGCGCTGCTGCTGACCGCCCGAAAGCGCATAGGCGCTCTTGTCGAGCTTGTCCTTGACCTCGTCCCACAGAGCCGCGCCGCGCAGACTCTCCTCGACCATGCGGTCGAGCTCGTCGCGATCGGTGATACCGTGGCGCTTGGGCGCAAACGTAATGTTGTCGCGGATGGACTTGCGAAACGGGTTGGGCTGCTGGAACACCATGCCAATGGAACGGCGTAGCTCGTACGTGTTCTCGGTCTTGGTGTTCACGTTGCGCCCGCGGTAGTTGATCTCGCCCTCCACGCGGCAGCCGCGAATCTCGCGATTCATCAGGTTGAGGCTGCGCAAAAAGGTCGACTTACCGCAGCCCGAAGGCCCGATGAGCGCCGTGATCTCGCCCTTGTGAAAGTCGAGCGACGTGTCGTGCAGCGCATGGTGATCGCCATAGTACACGTTGACGTCCTTGGCGGAGAGCACGACCTCGTCGCTCACGGCCTTGCCGCTTATGCGAGCATGCTTCTCGCTCTCCTCCACGCTCGACAGAAAGTCCTGGGTCTCGGACGTGGCCGCCTCGGTTGCGGGCGTTGCATTCATCTCGCTCATTCGGCCGTCATCTTCCTTGCCAGTTGCTTGCCCACGATACGGGCGATTACGTTAAACAGCAGCACGCAGATCATCAGCAGTGCCGCAGTACCCCAAACGATCTGATGGGCCTCGGGGCTGCCTTCGCCGTAGATCTTGTAGATGTGCACGGCGAGCGACTCGCCGGGGCGGAACACGTTCCAGGCGCAGGTGGGGCTCGACAGGTTAAAGCTCAGGAAGTTGAGGCGAACCGGCGAGCTCATGCCCGAGGTGAAGAGCAGCGCTGCAGCCTCGCCAAAGACGCGGCCGGCCGAAAGCACGATGCCGGTCACGATGGCGGGCATGGCCTCGGGAATCAGGATGTGCAGCGTAGCCTCCCAGCGGGTGAGCCCCATGGCCAGGCACGCATCGCGCTGGGCCTGCGGCACGTCCTCGAGCGCCTGCTGAATCACGCGCACCAAGATCGGGATATTGAACATGGTGAGCGCGACGGCGCCGGAAATGATGGAGTACTTCCAGCCCAGCTGCACCGAGAACACCAGGAAGCCGAACATGCCGACGACGATGGAAGGCAGCGAGGACAGCGTCTCGATGGCGGTGGAGGCGATGTCGCGGATGGGACCGTCGGGTGCGTACTCGACTAGGAAGACCGCGCCGCCCAAGCTGATGGGCACCGAGATGATCAGGGTGATCAGCAGCAGGTAGAACGAGTCGAACAGTTGGTAGAGCACGCCGCCCTGGGTGCCGTTGGCACGCGACGGCTCCGTGAGGAAGCCCGGCTGGAACAGCGTCGAGATGCCCTCGAACAGGATGTAGGCCACCATGGAAACGACGATGAGCATGACGATGGCGACGATTGCCGTCAACACGCCCGTGGCGATGCGGTCCTGTTTTTGGACACGCCCGAGTCTCGCCTCGTCGATATGGATGCGCGTGCTAGCCACGAGCCTTCGCCCCCTTGCGGCCAATGAGATGGATGATCAGGATGAAGATGAGGCTCATGCCCATCAGCAGCAGGCCGAGTGCCCACAGGACGTCGTCCTGGGCCGTACCCTCGGCATAGACCGCCATGGACGTGGTGAGCGTGGTGGTGATGGTCGAAGCCGGCGACAGCAGCGACGACGGCATGGCCTCGATACCGCCGATGACCATGCGCACGGCGAGCGTCTCGCCAAAGGCGCGGGTCATACCCAGGATGACTGCAGTCATGAGCGACGGCATGGCGGACTTGAGCACCACGTGCCAGATGGTCTGCCAGCGGGTGTAGCCCAGCGCGAGCGAGCCCTGACGGTAGCTGTCGGGCACGGCGCGCAGGCCGTCGACCGAAAGCGTGGTCATGGTCGGCAGGATCATGACGGCCAGCACGATGGCGCCGGGCAGGATACCCAGGCCCGTGCTCACGTGGAAGACGCTCTTCATAAGGCCGACGACCACGTGAAAGCCGATCAGACCAAAGACGACCGAAGGGATGCCAGTCAAAAGCTCAATGAGCGGCTGGAAGATCTTGGAGCCAAATTTGGGCTGGATCTCGACCGCAAAGATGGCAGAGCCGATGGCGATAGGCAGCGCGATAAGCGTAGAGAGCACCATGACCGCAAACGAGGTGACGATCAGGGGCAGGGCGCCGGTATAGGGCAGACCGTTTTCGGCCGTGTTGGCCAGGTCCCACTTGGTACCGGTGAAAAACTCGACGACCGAGACGCCGTCCTTAACGAAAGCCGAGAGGCCCTTTTGGGCGACCATAAAGATGAGCGCTGCAACAACAAGCGTCACGAGCGCTACGCACGCGCCCGTGACGCCCAGGCCCACGTTCTCAAGGTCGCGCTTTGGCAGCTGTTTTGCCATTGAAAACCTTTCCGGGGGCGATTACTTATTTAGCGGAAACCTTGCCGCTGGCGTCCTTGACGACCTTCATGGCAGAGACGGGGATGAAGCCCTGCTCCTCGACGAGCTTGCCCTGGACATCGTCGGAAAGCATGAAGTCGAGGAAGGCCTTGGTGGCGTCGTCTGCGTCCTTGGAGCAGTACATGTGCTCGGTAGCCCAGATCTTGAAGGAGTCGTCGGTGACGTTCTCGCTCTTGGGCTCGACGCCCTCGACCTTGATGGCGTTGAACTTGGAGTCATCGAAGTGCGAGAAGTCAAGGTAGGAGATTGCGTTGTCGGTGCTGGCGATCTGAGTCTGGACGTCGCCGGACTTGTCGAGCTCGGCGTCGCCCTTAAAGTCGACAGCCTCATCGCCAAAGACGGCAGCCTCGAAGGTGGCGCGGGTGCCGGAGCCAGCCTTGCGGTTGAGGACGACGATGGTGGCATCGTCACCGCCGACCTCCTTCCAGTTGGTGATCTGGCCGGAGAAGATGCCCTTGAGCTGCTCGAGGGACAGGTCGTCGACCTTGACGTTCTTGGATACGACGGGGCCCATGCCCACGACGGCGACCTCGTGGTCGACGAGGTTCTTGACCTGGTCGGCCTCGAGCTTGGTCTCGGCGAAGACGTCGGAGTTACCGATGGTGACGGTGCCGGCGGCAACAGCGGTCAGGCCCTTGCCCGAACCGTTGCCCGAACCGGAGATGGAGACGTCGGGGTTGGCGTCCATGAACTTCTCGGCAGCAGCCTCGACGAGAGCCTGGAACGAGGAGGCACCGTCGTAGGTCACCTCGCCGGAGACGGACTCGGCAGCGGCAGCAGCGCTACCCTTGTCGGCGGCATCGGAAGTGTTGGAGCCACCGCAACCAACGAGGCCGAGACCGACGATGCTGGCAAGACCACCAGCGAGGCCGAGGAACTGACGACGAGAATAAGCCTGATCGAGCATGATCTTCCTTTCATACATGCGACTCGCGGGCACCCTGCCCGCTTTGCTGTTTGGAAAGATACGACCTCGATCGGACGGCAAGCGCGCCAGCTGCGGTTTCTTACGGGCATCTGATAGACCCTTACCGCAAGCGCTGCCCAGCCTTTACAAACGAATAACAATCCCCAACCCAAGCATGGCATGCCTTTTACACCGACAAAAGAAGTTGCGGTGAAATAGTTCCTGTTTGGCCGCCAAGCAGCCTCTTCTAGGAACTATTCCACCGCAACTTAAAAAGCCCGGGGCCGAAGCACCGGGCTCGTAATGCAAGTTTGTATCCAAGCAGGATATAGGGGAAGCCCTACAGCTCCAACTCGTTGAGCCTTAAGATGGCCACGATATAGATCTTGAGCGCCTGCTTGAGCTGTTCCTCGTTGGCGCACTCGTTGGGACCGTGCATCTGGCCGCCCCACGCGGGCAGCTCCAGGCCGGTCTCTTCGGGGCCAAACGAGACGGCGCGGGCAAAGTTGCGCGCGTACGTGCCGCCGCCCATGGCAAAGGGTTCGGCATGCTTGCCGGTGAACTCGTTATAGGTATCGATAAGCGCCTTCACGGCCGGATCGTCGGCAGAGACCGAGAACGGCACCTTCGCGCGACCCAGCTGGCACGTCACGCCAAAGCGGCCGACAAGCGGCTCGAGCTGCTCGCGGATGGTATCAGCACTGGTGCTATCGGGGAAGCGCACGTCGATGACCTGCTCGATGTGGCCATCCACCACACGGATGACGCCGGGGTTGCAGGTGAGCGGGCCAAACGCCGGGCTCGTCGCGTCGATACCCAGGCCGCGGCCATAGGCGTCCGCATGTACAAAGGCCAGGAACTTGACAAACTCGTGCTCGGCAGGCGTCAGCAGGCGCTCGTCGCGTGCACCAAACGCGTCCTCGGCCTCGCGCAGATACGCCACGATCAGGCCGACGGCGTTAATCGTTCCCTCGGGCATCGAGGCATGACCGCCAATGCCGTGGGCAAAAATCTGCGCATGCCCGTTATCGAGCGTCGTGATCTCCAGGCGGTCGGCGTTCTCGACCGGCGCCGGCAGCTCATCAGCGGCAATCGCGAGCTCACAGATGGACTGCGACGGAATGGCGTTGCTCGCCTCGGCGCCGCTCCACGACACGATGCGCCCGCCGTCGATCTTGGAGCTAACAAACGTCGCTCCAAACTGGCCCTTCTCGGCATTGCAGACCGGGAACTCGGCATCGGGCGTAAACAGAAAGTCGGGGTTCGCGTGGTTCTCCAGATAATGGTGAACGTCGGACATGCCCACTTCCTCATCGCAGCCCAGCAACGCGCGGAAGGTATAGCGCGGCACAATGCCGTGTTTGAGCAGATAAGCGCCAGCGTAGAGCGACAGCACCGCCGGGCCCTTGTCGTCAATCACGCCGCGGCCGAGCAGCCAGCCCTCGCGACGCTCCATCGCAAACGGGTCGGTGTTCCAACCGGGGCCAGCGGGTACCACGTCCACATGGCAGATAGTCGCGAGCTGCTTATCGCCGCGGCCCGGAATATCGGCGATTCCCACAAAGCCCTCGTCATCGCTCGTCTGGTAGCCGAGCTTTTGCGCGATACCGAGCGCGCAATCGAGCGCATCACGGACCGGGTGGCCAAACGGCGCACCGGGCTCCGCATCGGCAGCAACGGCCACGGACGGATAGCTCACCAGCTGCTCGATATCGGCGACGACATCTTCCCAGACCTCGTCAACATACTCGGCAACGCTCTGCTCCACCTGATTCATGGACGACCTCCTAACCCATGAGCGGCGATCACGCCCGCCCCTCACATTACGTCTATTAGATAGCGAAAAGTTTAGCAAGCTCGGCCACCGAGTGCACCACCGCATCGGCACCCGCCGCCTCGTGCTCCCCCGGCGCCGCCGCACCCGAATAGATACCAATGCACGGCACGCTCATCGCGTGCGCGCCCTCCACATCGTTAAAGCGATCGCCGATCATCACGGCATCGTCGGCCGTCGCGCCGAGCGCCGCCAGGGCATCGCGGACCGAATCGGCCTTGGTCTCGCGTCCCTGCGGCGGATTCATGCCAACCACCGCCTCAAACTGAGAAAGCCCGAGCTCGCCCACCATGTCAATGCACTTTGCCTCCATGCGTGATGTCGCCACGGCCAAGCGATGCCCCTGCGCGACAAGGCCATCGAGCAGCTCGGGGATTCCATCGAACACGGGATACTCTTCCGGTCCCAGCTCATCAAAAAAGGCACGGTACTCGTCAGCCACCACAAGCGACTCCTCGCGGGAGAAGCCATAAAAGTCGTGAAAGCTCTTCCACAGGGGCGGCCCGATCATGCGGCGCAGGTCACCCATCTGCGCCTCCGAAAACCCGCGCGCGGCCAACGTCTTGCGCGTCGAGGTCATCACCGCCCGGCCCGTATCGGCCACCGTGCCGTCAAAATCGAACAGCACAACCGGCCGCCTGTATATCTCCAACGCCTCCATCGGCATTCCTCTTCCCCAGTTGATGATTTCCACACCGACACTTCAAACTGTTGACTATTCAACAATTGAACCTAGAAATGTGGAACGACTCCACTATACTTGTCGCACTTTGCTCTCAGAAGGCGGCACGCAAGCGCCCCAATGAAAGGTGCAATTATGTCTTTTGCCATCATAACCGACTCCACGTCGGACATCTCCCCCGCCCGTGCTCAAGAGCTTGGCATTTACGTCATTCCGCTGCATGTGATTATCGAGGGCGAGGACCTGCTCGACCAGGTACAGATCACCGCCGAGGAGTACGTCGCCCGCATGGCCGGCTCCGAGCAGCTGCCGCACACCTCGCAGCCGAGTGCCGGCGAGTTCAAGGCACTCTTTGACCGCGTGCGTGCTGACGGCCACGACAGCGCGATCTTTATCTCGCTGTGCAGCGAGTGGTCCGCCTGCTATGCCAACGCCAGTCTGACGGCTGAAGCGCACGAGCTCGACGTGCGCTGTATCGACTCACGCACCGGCTCGGGCGCCGAGGGTCTGCTGGTGGAGTACGCGCTGGCCATGCGCGAGGACGGCCGCAGCCTGGACGAGACCGAGGCGCAGATCCGCGCGACGCTGCCCGACGCCCACCTGCTGCTGATTCCCCGCACGCTCGAGAACCTCGTTAAGAACGGCCGCGCGCCCAAGCTCGCCGGCCAGCTCACGCAGATGCTCAACATTCGCCTGGCCGTTTCGCCGGAGTGGAAATCGGGCGAGATCAAGGCCATCAAAAAGGGCCGCGGCGCCAAGCGCATCGTTGCCAACGCCATGGCAGACTGCCTCGCATTTTTGGCCGAATATCCGGGCTCCAGCGTGCGCGTGCTCACGACCGGCGCCGCCGAGGAGCAGGAGCTCGTCAGCCAAGCGCTCGCGGGCCAAGACTACATAGACGCCGGCACCGGCCCCATCGGCTGCACCATCGCCACCCACGTAGGCGTGGACGCCATCGCCATCAGCTACTGCCCCCGCTACCAGCCAACTCACTAGGGACGCCCACATCAGTTGCGGTGGAATAGGGACTGTTTTTGGCTTATTAGCCGCCAATCAATCCCTATTCCACCACAGCCCAAGAGAGGCGCTCGAATCCTTTGGAAGTTGCGGTGAAATAGTTCCTGTTTGGAGACCAAGAGAGCCCCAACAGGAACTATTCCACCGCAACTTTTTTACCGCGCCATCCATATACAAGATATTATTGGCAATCGGCGCATTCCCGGCTGTTTGAGGGAGCTTCGACTAGCCCCCGACGATACCCAGTGGGCAAAAAATGGCAAATATGAGTACTGTCACCGATTTAGTAACAGCAAAATCTAGCTTAGAGTGCCCACTTTCACCGATTTCAAGCGCCGTAGAGCCCTGAATCGTTGTGGTTAGGGGGTTGGATATGGTAGCGCGCAGAGATGTGGTGTAAGAGGCGGGGCATGCCCCGCCTCTTCTCT
>CAUFRO010000045.1 GCA_959027945.1 uncultured Collinsella sp. | reverse complement strand
ACTGTGACCGGCGTCTCGGCAGGATTGCAGAACACGGGGTAATCGATAGCCCTGTAGTCGTCCGGGCCCGCCATTAGTTTACTTTTAGGCACGTCCTCGGACATGCAAGAAGCCCTCGCTGCGCACTTCGTGCGGCGAGGGCTTCTTGCGTCCTGCGGAGTGTGCCTAAAAGTAAACTAATGGCGGGCCCTGCGATGTCCGGTCTTCGGCGGATCAGCCGCTGGGTGAGGGTGGTGCTTGGGGCGACGTGCAAAAAACGGAGTTTTCAGCAGCCAAAGATTGATGCATAAGGCCATAGCCGGCTTTCGCTGCCTTTGTTGATGCTTTTGCACGACGATTGGGCTTTGGCGACGATCATATATGGCTGGTTTCTCGCCGCATGCTATCCAGATGGGTCGAGTCATGAGGACTATCTACCTTTTGAAAGATTTTTGGCACCAAAATCTTATCCCGCGATGCTGAATACTCGCAAAAATGCACGCTCCGGAGGGTACTACCCAGTTATGGCCAGAAATCCATGCGCCATCTTATGCAATTAATTAACGAATTTATGCAAAATGGCTTACGTGCGTACGTCTCGGACTAGATGTTTGCCTCGGCGCTGCGTAAATCATCCTGTCTATAGTGTCTTTGACAGGCGGCTGCGGTCCCGTTTGGGATCGTGGCCGTTTTGTTGTGGGTCAAATATGAACGTTGTGTTAATGAGTCGGTGGACGGTGGTGTTTTTCGGTGAGCGGCGTATCCTTCCAACGGTTTATCTAGTGTGTCAGTTGAAAAGGAAGAGGGCGCTCGTCATTGTTTGAATGTGAACTGCCGTTTGACCACAAGACGTTGCATCTGGAGCTCGAGGATAAGAACTTCGCGGGTGTGATGGAAGGTCATCAAAACGAGTTTAAGACCACGAAATCGCAGGAAGAGCTGGTAGAGGAGTCGCTTGCCAACCCTTATGGCTCGCCGTCGCTCGAGGAGCTTTGTGCTGGCAAGAAGGATATTGTCATTATTAGCTCCGATCATACGCGTCCCGTTCCCTCGCGTGTGACGATGCCTATTCTGCTGCATCACATCCATTCCGCTGCGCCCGAGGCTCGCGTGCGCATTTTGGTTGCTACGGGTATGCATCGTCCGTCGACGCATGAGGAACTCGTCAACAAGTACGGCGAGGAGATCGTTGCCAACGAGGAAATCGTTATGCACGTCGCGACTGACGACAGCATGATGAAAAAGATCGGCACCCTGCCTTCTGGTGGCGAGTGCATCATCAACAAGATTGCCGCCGATTGCGATCTGCTGCTTGCCGAGGGCTTTATTGAGCCGCACTTCTTTGCCGGTTTCTCTGGTAGCCGCAAGTCCGTCTTGCCTGGCATCGCCAGCTACAAGACCATCATGTACAACCACAACGGTCAGTTTGTGAACGATTCCCATTCGCGTGCCGGCAACCTGTGCCACAACCACGTGAGCGAGGACATGTTTGCCGCTGCCGAGATGGCTCACCTTGCCTTTGTGCTTAACGTGGTGCTCAACGGCAAGCATGAGGTTATCGGCTCCTTTGCAGGCGACATCCATAAGGCACACGAGGCTGGCTGCGAGTTCGTGAAGAGCCTTGCCGGCGTTGAGCCCGTCGAGTGCGAGATCGCCATCACCACCAACGGCGGCTACCCGCTCGACCAGAACATCTATCAGGCCGTGAAGGGCATGTGCTCTGCCGAGGCCACGCTTCCCGAGGGCGGCGTGATCATCGACGTCGCCGGTTGTGCCGACGGCCACGGTGGCGAGGGCTTCTATCACAACATCGCCGACAACGATCCGGCGGAGTTTGAGCGCGCCTGCATCGATCGTCCTAAGGACGAGACCCTGCCCGATCAGTGGACGAGCCAGATCTTCGCTCGCATCCTGGCACATCATCCCGTGATCATGGTTACCGACCTGTGCGATCACCAGATGCTCAAGGATATGCACATGACGCCGGTCAACACTATCGAGGAGGCGCTCAAGCTCGCCTTTGAGATGAAGGGTGCCGATGCCAAGGTTGCCGTCATTCCCGATGGCCTGGGCGTTGTCGTCGCACAGCACTAGTGCGTGGTCTAAACGAATCGTTTATAACCGACAAGAAAGATAAGGTTTTATGCTTACCAAACTCCTCTGCGAATTCGGCGCAACGGCCCTCATGATCATCTTTGGCGTGGGCGTGCACTGCGATACCGTGCTCAAGGGCACCAAGTATCAGGGTTCCGGCCATATGTTTGCCATCACCACCTGGTCTTTTGGCATCTCGGTCTGCCTGTTTGTCTTTGGCGGCGCCGTGTGCATGAACCCGGCCATGGTGCTTGCCCAGTGCATCGTAGGCCTGGTGCCGTGGAGCAGCTGCATCCCCTTCATGATTGCCGATATGCTCGGCGGCTTTGTGGGCGCCGTAATCGCTTGGCTTATGTATGCCGATGAGTTCAAGGCTTCCGAGGGTGTCGTCGACCCCATTGCCCAGCGCAACATCTTCTCGACCAACCCCACCACCGAGGGCACGAACTATGTTCGCAACTTCTTCTGCGAGGCTATCTGCACCTTCGTGTTCATTAGCGCCATCCTTGCTGCCGCTAGCCGCGCCGGCGAGAACGTTCTGATGCTCGCCATCTGCGTCGGCCTGATCGTTTGGGCTGTTGGTATGGGCATGGGCGGCATCACCGGCTTTGCCATGAACCAGGCTCGTGACCTTGGTCCTCGCATGGCCTATCAGGTGCTGCCGATCAAGAACAAGGCCGACAACAACTGGAAGTACGGCCTGCTTGTTCCTGGCATCGCTCCGTTTATCGGTGCCGCTCTGGCCGCGCTGTTTGTGCATGGTTTCTTGGGCATGTTCTAGTCCAAGACAATTGATATAACGCCCGGGTCCGGCATAGGTTAACTTTTCGCCGCGTCCTCGGACATGCAAGAAGCTCTCGCTGCGCACTTCGTGCGGCGGGAGCTTCTTGCGTCCTGCGGAGTGCGGCGAAAAGTTAACCTATGCCGGACCCTGCGGGAATCCAGTTGTGTTCGAACAAGCAACCAACATATAATATCTGAATTTGGATGTGGTGGGCACTTTGTTGTTAGGCGCTTTGAGGTGCGAGTGACACTTTGGGATGCGTGGCGGCCTGGGTTGGGGCGATGCTTTGGGATGAGCTTCTTACTTAGTTGAAGAGGGGTTTTATGGCTGAGAGGTAGTCTTTGGCTACGTCCTCTTTTGGGGCTTGGAAGTTGTGCCAGGCCCACCATTGGACCATTCCTACGAAGCTTGAGGCTATGTGGTGTAGTAGGAAGCTTCGGTCCATGGTGGCGGCGGGGCCGTTTGGGTCGGTGGGGACGGTTTCGGCTGCTCGTGACATGATGGTCTTGCGTAGGCAGTCGGCGAAGACGCGTGAGCCGGCGCCGGCTACGAGGGCCCGGACGCCCTGGCGACGCTCCCAGAGATTGTTGAGAATATGCTCGACCTGCACGAGTGGGTCGTCGAGCGGTGTGCCATCGTCGTCGAGGGCGTGGGTGCAGATGTCGCTCACGAGCTCGGATAGTAGGTCGTCTTTGCTCTTAAAGAGGCCGTAGAATGTCGCGCGGCCTACGTGAGCGCGCGTGATGATGTCGCCGACGGTGATCTTGCCGTAGTCCTCTTCGCGAAGGAGCTCAGAAAACGCCGTGACAATAGCGGCGCGGCTTTTGGTTTTGCGGGCATCCATGGCTATGCGTCCACGTGAACAAGCAGGCAACGGAGCGTGCCGGAGCAACCCTCGTAAGGGCGCTTACCGGCGCCGTAGCCGACGGCCTCGATGCGGTAGCGGGCCGGCAGGTGCTCGGACGTGCGAAGTGCGGCGACGATGGCGGCGCCCGTGGGTGTCACGAGCTCGCCGGCGACCGTTGCAGGCGTGAGGGAGATGTTGCCTGCTTGGCATAGGTTGACGACGGCGGGTACCGGGATGGGCATAAGGCCGTGGGCACAGTGGATGGTGCCGTGACCCTCGGAGAGCGACTCGACGACAATATCCTCGATGCCCAGGTCATCGAGGCAGATGGCGACAGAGCAGATGTCAACGATGGAATCGATGGCGCCTACCTCGTGGAACATGACGGTCTCGGGCGTTTTGCCGTGGGCCTTGGCCTCGGCGGCGGCGAGCGCGGTAAAGATGGCGAGCGCGCGACGCTTGGTGCCATCACTCATCTGCGAGCCATCGATGATGGCGGTGACGTCCGCCAAAGAACGGTGATGGTGGTGGTGGGCGTGATGGTGACCCTCGTGGTCGTGGTCGTGGTCGTGGTCACGCGCGTGCCCATGGCGGTGCTCGTGCTCACCATGGGCATGATGGTGGTGCTCATGCTCATGTGTGTGCTCGGCAGCTGCTTCGTTGCCGTAGAGCCAGGCCATGTCGTGGTCGTGGTTCTCGAGCTCCTCTGCCAGCTGAACGTCAAAGTCGCAGGCGTCGATGCCATGCTTGTTTACGCGGGTGACGGCAATCTCAAAGCCGCCGACCGGCAGCGTGGCGAGCTGTTCGCGCAGGTGCTCCTCGCTGGCGCCCAGGTCGAGCAGGGCTGCGACGGTCATGTCGCCGCTGATGCCCGAGGTGCCGTCGATGATAAGCGTGTGCTGATGGTTGGACATAGAATGCTCCTTAACGGGCGCAGGGCGTGCCGGCACTCAGATGATTGATAAGACTTGCCTGGTAGGCGGCACCAAAGCCGTTGTCGATATTGACGACCGAAACGCCGCTGGCGCAGGAGTTGAGCATGGCGAGCAGCGCGGCTACGCCACCAAAGCTCGCGCCGTAGCCCACGCTGGTGGGAACGGCGATGACCGGACAGCTCGCCAGGCCGCCGACAACGCTCGCCAGCGCGCCTTCCATGCCGGCGATGGCGATGACCACCTGTGCTTGGGCGAGCTCCTCGGCATGAGCGAGCAGGCGGTGCAGGCCGGCAACACCTACGTCGTAGAGGCGATCGACCTCGTTGCCGTAGAACTCGGCCGTCAACGCGGCCTCCTCGGCGACGGGCAGGTCGCTCGTGCCGGCGCAGGCGACGACGATGCGTCCGTTGCCTGTAGGGGAGGGCTTGCCACCCACCAGGGCGAGCTGTGCGTCCGGGACATATCCCAGGTCGATGCCGTTGCCGAGAAGCTCCGAGGTGCGCGCGGCTTTTTCGGCATCCAAGCGTGTGACCAGGATACGCTCCTGGCCGGCATCGCGCAGCGCCTCGATAATGGTGGCAATTTGCTCGGAGGTTTTACCCGCACCGTAGACAACCTCGCCGGCTCCCTGGCGCACTCCGCGCGAAAGATCGAGCTGCGCAAAGCCCAAATCGGCGGTCGGAGCCGTCTGGATGCGCGTAAGGGCGACGGCCGGGGTGACTGATCCGCCGGCAACATCGCTCAGCAGCTGCTCAAGATCTCGCTTATCCATATATGTTCCCTTCGACGGCGCAAAGTCTAGCACTCAAAGGGTATGTTTCCGAACACTAAGACAAAATTGTTCGGAAACTATAGGACAGACTGATTCAATTGTTAGACGGATCGGCTAGTCGCGTAGGATGATGTCCATGGCGAGCATCAGGTTGCGCTCGTTGATGGCAAACGGGGCTGCCTCGCGTGTCTTGGGCTTGGCGCAAAACGCGATGCCCGTGCCCGCGGCCTGGATCATGGGGATGTCGTTTGCCCCGTCGCCAATAGCGACCGTGTGGGCCATGTCGACGCCGCACTCAACTGCCCAGTCCAGCAGCTGGATGAGCTTGGACTCCTTGGTCACAATGTCTGCCGCCAGCTTACCCGTGAGCTTGCCGTCTACGACCTCCAGGCGGTTGGCCAGGCAAAAGTCGATACCCGCGGCAGCCACGATCTTGTCGGCGACCTCGCGGAAGCCGCCGCTCACCACGCCGACCTTCCAGCCCTTGCTGTGTGCCGAGCGCACAAGCTCCAACGCGCCGGGGGTAAATGTCACACGCTCAAAGGTGCGCTCGAACACACTCTCGTCCAGGCCGGCGAGCAGCCCCACGCGCTCCTCGAGCGCTTGCTTAAAGTCCAGCTCGCCGCGCATGGCGCGTTCGGTGATCTGTGCCACCTGCTCGCCCACGCCGGCCTCCTCGCCCAAAAGATCGATGACCTCCTGGTTGATGAGCGTGGAGTCGATATCCATAACGATGAGGCGTGCAGTCATGACGGGCCTTTCCAAGTGCTGTTTTATTGGGGCATATTGTCGCACGTGACGAGCGCGGGCGGGTGCCGCGGCGCGTCAATTGTTTCGTCTCCGTCAAGTCTTTGGGCAGGAGCTACTTTTTCGCGGTACATCGGCGCAGGTGCGATAACATAGAACGCCATGTCTGGCTGCGCGGTTTACGCAGGCTGGGCAAATCTGTACGACGCCGCCCGGAACGACACGGGGCGGCACAGATCCATAAAGGAGGATCACTGGTATGAGCCAGACCCGTCCCATCGACGAGCATTCCATGCACACCCGTACCTGCGGCGAACTTCGCCGCGAGAACGTGGGCGAAGAGGTCACCCTCACCGGTTGGGTGAGCCGTCGCCGTGACCACGGCGGCCTTATTTTCTGCGACCTTCGTGACCGCGAGGGCATCACGCAGCTCACCTTCGACCCCGAGCACTCCGACGGCGACGCCTTTAAGATTGCCGAGACCATGCGTCCCGAGTGGCCCATCAAGATCCACGGCGTCGTACGCTCCCGTGGCGAGGAGACCACCAATGCCAAGCTCGCGACCGGCGAGATCGAGGTCCTGACCGACCACGCCGAGGTGCTCAACACGTCCGTCACCCCGCCGTTCCAAATCGAGGACGGCATCGAGACCAGCGAGGACACCCGTCTGCGCTATCGCTATCTGGACCTCCGTCGTCCCGAGATGATGGCCAACCTCAAGCTGCGCTCCGACTTTACCTTTGCCATTCGCGAGGCGCTGCACAACCGTGAGTTCATGGAGGTCGAGACGCCCTCCCTGTTCAAGTCCACGCCCGAGGGCGCCCGCGACTTCATCGTTCCCAGCCGCATCCAGCCGGGCAACTTCTACGCCCTGCCGCAGTCCCCGCAGCTCCTGAAGCAGCTGCTTATGGTCGGTGGCGTCGAGCGCTACTACCAGGTTGCCAAGTGCTTCCGCGACGAGGACCTGCGTGCCGACCGTCAGCCCGAGTTCACCCAGGTCGATATCGAGATGTCCTTCGTGGACCAGAACGATGTCATGAGCGCGCTCGAAGAGGTTCTTGCCGATGCCTTCGGTCGCATGGGTGTCGAGATGCCCACGCCGCTGCGTCGCATGAACTACTGGGACGCCATGGACACCTATGGCTCCGACAAGCCCGATACTCGCTACGGCATGCACCTGGTCGATCTGACCGACATCTTTGCCAACTCCAAGTTCAAGGTCTTCGCGACCGCCGCGAACGAGGAGGGCTCCGTCGTCAAGGCCATCAACGCCAAGGGCGCCGGTGCCTGGGCACGTGCCAAGATCGATAAGCTCGCCGGCGTGGCCTCCACGTTTGGCGCCAAGGGCCTGGCCTGGATCGCCTTCCGCGAGGACGGCTCCATCAACAGCCCCATCGTCAAGTTCTTCTCGGACGAGGAGATGACTGCTCTGCGCGAGCGCATGGACGTCGAGCCCGGCGACCTCGTGATGTTCGCCGCCGGCCCGCGCCTGCTCTCCGACGAGATCCTGGGCGGCATGCGTTCGCACATGGCCAACGCGCTCGAGATCAAGCGCGAGGGCCACGACTTCCTGTGGGTCGTTAACTTCCCGCTGTTCCACTGGGACGAGGACCGCAAGGCCTACGCTGCCGAGCACCAGCCCTTCACCCTGCCGACCGAGACCGACATCGCCAAGATCGAGGCCGACCCGTTGGCAGCCGGTTCTTGCACCTACGACTTTGTCATGGACGGCTTTGAGGCCGGCGGCGGCGGCATGCGTATCCACAACGCCGAGATGCAGATGTCCATGCTCAAGCTCCTGGGCTTTACCGAGGAGCGCGCCGAGTCTCAGTTTGGCTTCCTCATGGAGGCCCTCAAGTTTGGTGCACCCCCGATGGGCGGTTTTGCTCTGGGCCTGGACCGCGTGTGCATGCTGCTCACCGGCTCCGATTCCATCCGCGACGTCATGGCGTTCCCCAAGACGGCCAGTGGCTCCGACCTCATGTCGGGCGCCCCGAGTGCCGTTTCCGGCGCCCAGCTCAAGGACGTCAGCCTGCGCCTGATGTAGGCGAGCGGCTATATATTGCTTGCAACGAGGGAAGGACGTGTGCCTTCCCTCGTTTTTTATACGCCGAGGTTGTGAGGGCATAGGGTGACCGGGCGTCGCGGAAAGTGCATCCCGGAATCTGCGTCCGGAATGGGTCGCGCTTTCCCAAAGGGGTCCTCTGGGAAAGCGCGACCCAGAATTCGGCAAAATAATGGGGCACAGTTTCCGGTTGAGCTGTCTAACGGAAACTGTGCCCCAGAATGAGCGCTCAAAACGGGGCAGGCTTTCCGCAACAACTGTCTGGCGGAAAGCCTGCCCCAATTTCTTATAGCGAGTCTCTCTGGATCAGCTGCATGTGCATCACGGAGGTGGTGGGCTCGGCACCCTTGATCATGTCGAGCGCAATGTTGGCAGCCATGTGGCCTTCTTCGCGCAGGGGCTGGCGGACGGTCGTGAGCGCGGGGACGCAGCGCGTCGCAATCTCGTGATCGTCGAAGCCGACGACAGAAACGTCCGCCGGAACGGATAGGCCTGCCTCGTTGAGTGCGGTGATGACGCCAGCCGCGATACGGTCCGATCCGCAGAGCACGCCATCGAAAGCGATCTCGCGCGCGAGAATCTGGTGCATGGCCTGATAGCCGTCTCCGCTGTTCCAGCCGGTATAGATAACGTTTGCGTCTGGGAGGTCTTCGCCCAAGACGGCGCGGTAGCCGCGCAGGCGGTCGGCAACAGCGGGGTTGTCTTGCGGTCCCAACACGGCGACGATATCTTTGCGCCCGCGATCCTTTATGGCGAGTGCCGCAAAGCGTCCGCCCTCTTCGTCGTCGGAGTAGACTGTCGAGAACACATCGCGATAGGGGTGGCCCTCGAGCTGGCCGCACAACACGGTGGGTACGCCCAGCTCGCGCAGCACCTCGAGCAGCTCGCTGCCCTTGTAGGGGGAGACGTCGATCACGGCGTCGAACGAGCGGCGCTCAAAGTGCTCGCGTGCACGGTTGCGCTCATGCGTAGAAGACGCCTGCAAGATAACGGGCAGATAGGACGACTCCGACAGTTCCTCGGTAATGCCGCTCAAAAACTCGCTATAGGTGGGGTCGCTGAAGAGTTCACTCAGGGGCTCGGTCACGAGCACGGCGATGATTTCCGTGCGCCCGACAGCGAGCGCTCGGCCACGAGCGTTGGGGACAAAATTGACTTCCTTGGCCGCCGCGCGGACGCGCCTTTTGGTTTCCTCGCTAATGCGGGGCGAATCGTTGAGAGCGCGCGATGCCGTGGAGCGCGACACGCCGGCAGCTGCGGCAACCTCGGCAAGCGTAGGTGCGGTGCGAACTGGTTGGGTCATGGCGTCTCCTGGAGAATGCGGTCGATGTTGTCGCTGATACGGGCTGGTGCGGATACAGCTTACTATAGTGCGCCTGAACAGCGTTCATGATATCCGGTGACCGGTGTCGTTTTGCAACCAAGCCGCAATCGAATACGTCTCGTATGGGTGAGATATCAGCGGGCGTGGCGGTTGCCTACGAGCTTGAGAACGATGTCTTGCGCTGAGTTTCGATACTCAGGGTGACATAAGTGTCGCGGTTGTACAACCGGTTGCACCGTTAACCCGACCAAATCGACCGTTCAGCGGACAACCGGTTGCACAGTTTTTTGCATCGCCCGTAAGATAAGGACAATCGGTTGCACAAGAATCACTACGATGACGAAGGAGCATCACCATGGACGCCATTAACGATTGGGAAAACCAAGCGCTCACCCACAGGAACCGCCTGGCACCCCATGCGTACTTTATGGGTTACGAGACCGCCGATCTCGCTGCAACGTACAGCCGCGAGCTGTCGCGCGGGTTTGTCCAGCTGTCCGGCTCGTGGCAGTTCCGCCTCTTTGAGGGCCCCGCTGCCGTCTCCAACGAGGAGCTCTCTACGTACGAGCCCGAGTGGGATCACGTGGAGGTTCCGCACCTGTGGCAGGTAGACGGCTATGGCAACCTTGCCTACACCGACGAGGGCTTCCCGTTCCCGGTGGATCAGCCGTTCGTTCCCTCTGACGATCCCACGGGCGTGTACCAGCGCATCGTCAACCTTCCCGCCGTGCCTGCCGGCGCTCGCGAGATCATTCGCTTTGACGGCATCGAGAGCTATGGCGAGCTGTACGTCAACGGTCAGTTTATCGGCATGACCAAGGGTTCGCGCCTGTCTGCCGAGTTCGACGTGACCGACGCGCTTGTCGAGGGCGACAACCTGTTTGCGGTCAAGGTTCTGCAGTACAGCGATGGTAGCTATATCGAGGACCAAGACATGTGGTGGGCATCGGGCATCTTCCGCGATGTGTACCTTATGCAGCGTCCCGCTGCACACCTGGTCGACTTTAGGTTCCGCACGCACCGCGAGGGCGATGCCGCTCTGATTACGCTCGATACGGTGGCCGAGGGCGCTTCCCGCGTCGTGTTTACGCTCAGCGATGGCGAGAACGTGGTGGCTACGGGCGAGTGCGTCGACGGCCATGCCGAGTGCAGCGTGACCGATGCCCACTTCTGGAATCCCGAGGACCCCTTCCTCTATGACCTTACGTTTGAGGTCTACGACGGTGACCAGGTCAGCGAGTACGTCCCGCATCGCCAGGGCCTTGCCGAGGTGACGGTCGAGGGCAATCATATCTACCTCAACGGTACCTACTTTAAGATGCATGGCGTTAACCGCCACGATCACGACGATCACAAGGGCCGCGCCGTGGGCCTCGATCGCATGCGCCGCGACCTGGAGCTCATGAAGCAGCACAACATCAACGCGGTGCGCACGTCCCATTACGCCAACGACCCGCGCTTTTACGAGTTGTGCGACGAGTATGGCATCATGCTGGTCGCCGAGACCGATATGGAGAGCCACGGCTTCGAGAATATCGGCAATATCGCCCTGGTCACCGACGACCCGGCATGGGAGCCGGCCTACGTCGACCGCATCGAGCGCCTGGTGATGCAGGAGCGCAACCACGCCTGCATCATTATGTGGTCGATGGGCAACGAGAGCGGCTATGGCTGCAACATCCGCGCGATGTACGCCAAGGCTCACGAGCTCGATGGTCGCCCGGTCCATTACGAGGAGGACCGCAACGCCGATACCGTCGACGTCATTTCCACCATGTACTCCCGTGTGTCGCAGATGAACGACTTTGGCGAGCATCCGTTCCCCAAGCCGCGCATCAACTGCGAGTACGGCCACTCCATGGGCAATGGCCCCGGAGGCCTGTCCGAGTACCAGGAGGTCTTCGATCGCTGGGATTGCATCCAAGGCCAGTTTATCTGGGAATGGTGCGACCACGGTTTGGCTGCTGTGACCGAGGACGGCGTTGCCTACGATATGTATGGTGGCGACAACGGCGATTACCCCAACAACAGCAACTTCTGCATCGATGGCATGGTGTTCCCTTGGCAGCAGCCGAGCCCGGGCCTCACTGAGTACGGCCAGGTCATCTGCCCGGTTCGCATGGCTTATGACGCCGAGGCGGGCGAGCTGACTGTCACCAACAAGCGTTGGTTTACCACCCTCGAGGATGTTTGCCTGTCGGCGGAGACCCTGGTGGACGGCGACGTGGTCTGCCGCAAGACGCTCATGCCCGGTGCGGTTGCCCCCGGTGAGTCCGTCCAGCTTCCGCTGGTGATTCACGAGGCCGCGGTAGGCGAGACCCTGCTGACTGTGCGCGCCTACACCATGGCCGCTCACGTCTGGTGCGAGCCGATGTTCCAACTGGGCGCAAGCCAGTTTGCCATCGCAAACCATCCGGCGTCGGCCATCGCGGCTCCCGTGCGCCCCGAGCTTACGGTCGAGGAGACCGAGCAGGAAATTCGCATTCACTCCCTCAACGGCGAGCTGACCTTCAGCAAGGTAAACGGTACTGTGAGCGAGTGGAAGGCATCCGGCCGCGACGTCATGGCCTCCGGTCCCCAGGTTGGTTTTTGGCATCCGCTCGTCGACAACCACGCTCAGGAGTATGACTCCCTGTGGAAGGACAACTTCATCGATGTGATGCAGACGTCAACCCGCAAGGTTTCTTGGAAACAGGACGGCAATGCGGTCGTCGTTACCGTGAGCCAGCGTATCGCTCCTCCCGTCCGCGCGTTCGGCATGCGCGTCGAGCTCGTCTACACCGTGCTTCCGAGCGGTCGCGTCGACCTCAAGGTTTCCGGCGAGCCCTACGGCGATTACTCGGATATCATCCCGCGCATCGGCATCTCCTTCGAGGTCCCCGGTTGCGATCGTGCCGTCGAGTGGTATGGCCACGGCCCGGGCGAGAACTATCCGGACTCGCTGCGCGCCAACCCGGTCGGTCATTACCGCACCACGGTCGACGATATGTTCACGCCCTACGTTATGCCTCAGGACTGCGCCAACCGCGAGGGTACCCGCTGGGTCGCCCTGCGCTCCAGCCACGGCGACGGCGTGCTGGTGACTCGTCCGGCTGACGCTGCCTCCAACCCGTTCTCGTTCTCGGCATGGCCCTATAGCTGCGAGGCCATCGATAACGCCAAGCACGTCTACGACCTTGTCAAGGGCGACACGGTCACGGTCAACATCAACGACCAGTTGCTCGGCCTTGGCTCGAACTCTTGGGGTTCCGAGGTGCTCGATTCCTATCGCACCCGTTTTGAGAGCTTCAGCTTTGAGGTGTCCCTGCGACCGCTGACGTCTGCCGATCTGGCTCAGGCGCTGGCACCCATTAAGGAGGCATAAGTCATGCATGTCTTTAACTCGCGTGCCGACTTCGATGCTCAGATGAAGTCCGTCAAGAAGTGGATGCGCACCGGCCAGGCGCTCGATGGCGTTGCCGACCTACAGCACGACGTGGCTTACTCCATCGGCGACTCGTTGGTGTACTGGTGGGTCTATGCCCGCGAGGCCGCAACCGCCGATCTGGTCGGTCACCGTCGCTACCATGCCGTGCTCGCTCCGCTCGACGGCGACCTGACCGTCGAGGTTGCCCCCAAGGCAGGCCTCACCTGCACCCGCGCTTACAGCGATATCGATGATCGCGAGCGCTTTGAGGGGGCGGGGGAGACCGTGACGATTCCCGCCGGCGGCGTTGCCGTCGTCGAGATCGACGAGGCTTACCGTGTTATCGCCGAGGCTTCGGATCCCCGCGTCGTGGTACTGCACGTGACGGTCGAAGGTTATTCCTTCCCCAACAAGTAGTATTCGTCCGTTTGGACGTTTGCTTCGCGCCGTTAAGGGGGATGGCTTTGTTGACTCCCTTTTCCCCATTCCCCTTAGCAGGTGCGCCGTCCGCGATTGCACTTGCAGCTCGGACGGTTTTGGATGACATTTAATAGATGATTGGGAGGGCTTATGAGCTCTGAAAAACGAGGAACGATTGGTTCGTTCGCTCTGCTGGGCATGACGGTCGCCGCCGTGTTCGGTATCAAGAACATCATCAACAACAACGCGGCCATCGGCTTGGCAGCTGCGCCGTCGTTCTTCTTCGCCACGCTTTTGTACTTTGTCCCCTATACCCTGGTTACCGCCGAGTTCGTCGGCCTCAACAAGGACTCCGAGTCGGGCGTGTACGCATGGGTTAAGACCTCGATGGGTGGTCGCTGGGCGTTCCTGACGGCATTTAGCTACTGGTTCGTTAACCTGTTCTTCTTTGCGTCCGTCCTGCCCAACGTCATCATCTACGCGAGCTACGTGTTCTTTGGTGCCAACGCCGAGCTTTCGCAGCTGTGGATCACCATTATCGAGATCGTCGTCTTTGCTATCGCCACGTGGGTTTCGACCAAGGGCGCTAAGTGGATCGGCTCCATTTCCTCCTTCGGTTCGACCGCGGCTCTCGGCCTGACCGCCGTGTTCATCCTGCTGTCCCTGGCTGCTGCCTTTGGCGGCGTTGAGTTCGCTACGGCTCCTACTCCCGCTAACATGGCTCCCGACATGAGCAACTTCGCAACTGCGTGGGGCTTCTTCGGTACGCTTGCCTGGATCATCCAGGGCGTTGGCGGCGCTGAGTCTGTCGGCGTGTTCCTTAACGACCTTAAGGGTGGCGTCAAGGCCTTCGTGCGCACCGTCGTTATCGCCGGCCTGACCATCGGCCTTCTGTATGCAGGCGCTTCGCTGCTGGTTAACCTGTTCATCCCCGAGGGCAGCGTTGCCATCTCCACCGGCATCTTCGACGTGTTCGGCGCTGTCTTTGCCCACTTTGGCATTCCTATGGAAGTGTCCACGCGCGTCATCGGCTTGATCCTTCTCGCCGCTACGCTGGGTTCCCTCATGATGTGGACCTCCGCTCCCATCAAGGTCTTCTTCACCGAGATCCCCAAGGGCGTCTTTGGTAGCAAGATCGTCGAGCTCAACGAGCATGGCATTCCTGCCCGCGCCGCTTGGCTGCAGTTCGCCATCGTCGTCCCCATCCTGATCATCCCGGCCCTGGGCTCCGGTAACCTCGACGACCTGCTCATGATTGTCACCAACATGACGGCTGCCACCGCTCTGCTCCCGCCGCTGCTGATTCTGCTTGCCTACTTTATGCTGCGCAAGAACTTCGATGCTGCTCCCCGTGGCTTCCGCATGGGCTCGCGCAGCTTTGGCCTGCTCGTTGACGCATTCCTGCTTGTGGTCTTCTGCTTCGTGCTTATCTGCGGCACCATTCCGCTCGATCAGCCGCTGTGGCTGACGCTGGTCTACAACGTTGGCGGCGTGGTTGTCTTCCTGGGCCTTGCCGTGATGTGGTACAACCGCTACATCAACCGCCTGCGCGAGACCGATCCCGAGGCCGCCGAGAACGAGCTTCGCCCTTCCGTCCTCGATATGATGGAGTAGCGGCTAGGATTAATCTACGGCTGTGGAATAAATCGATTCCCTTTCCTAGGGAAGGGCCTTACGAGGCCCCTCCTTTTGTGTTTTGGGGCATGGATTTTGGACTCTGTGGGCAAAAAATGCCAAATATGAGTACTGTTGCAAAAGAGGTGTCATATTTTTCGGCCTGTTCTGAGTAAAAATGGGCTCAAAATCAATTTATCTAACCCCCTTTAAAGGGCGTTTGACGGCTTTCAGCCTCTTCGAATGGTAGCGCGCAGAGATGTGGTGTAAGAGGCGGGGCATGCCCCGCCTCTTCTCT
>CAUFRO010000044.1 GCA_959027945.1 uncultured Collinsella sp. | reverse complement strand
GCGACGCCTGCAACGCCGGCTCCAAAGGTGACGGCAAGCCCGATCTGGATGGTGAATGATCCCGACGTATTGGAATAGTCGAGCGAAATGTTTTTGAAAAACGCCGCGCCGCTACCGTGCGTGTGGGCGCCCACGGCGAGCGCCAGTTTTGCCAGCACCCAGGGGTTGACGTTTAGGAAAAACGGCACCGGTCCTAGGGTAAACTGCTCGGTCCAATTGAGGTCGGTTCTTACCTGGAAGAGGGCCTTAATATTGCCGTATGCGGGGTCGTTGTTGTTACCCCAGGTTTTGCCCACCCAATCGTAGGCGAGCGAGCCGTACAGCTGTGTGGCGATATCCATCGTGAACAGCGGCGTGCAATGGTGACGAAGGAGCTTGGTGTTTCTTGGATCGGTGCCCGAACCGGCACTCATACTTTTGTACTGATTCCACTTCCCCTCCATCTCGTCGAGGTAGCGGTTTGCCTGCTTGGCGCCCGACTCACGCGGCGATTTCTTCCAGTACTCCGGATCCGGATTGCCTGAATCGTTCATATAGCTGGCTGGTTTGTATCCTCCGCCGAACAGCACGTATCCGGCAAACGAGAAATCGAACAAAATGGGGAACGAGGGCATCCAACACGTGAACTTATTACCACCGATGCCGGGAAACGATGCGGGGAAATCAAACGGAGTGATCTCTTGGTCCATGGTGGTGGGAATGATGGTGGTCGAGCCCGATTCCGCCTTTGCGGCCGGCGCGGTGACAACGGCCATGGGGGAGGAGAGCGTGTAGGTTTTGCCCTGATAGTCGAGGACGAAGCGCAGCTTGCACCCTTCTTCCAGAAGGCCCGAAGCTGCATCGAGGAACTTGTCTTCGAGTGTGAACGTCGCCAGATTATCCACGCTCGATGCGCTGGCCTTGACTTGGCCAATCTGCGTGACGGTTTCGGGTGAGCTGCCCGTGGCGGGCGTCACTTTGTTGATGCGCAGCGTTGCCTGTCCACCCTGTGGCAGATGTGCCTGCACGGTAAAGGCGTGCGTATCGGGCTGCTCGTTTGCTGCTTCGTCCGCTGGCATTGCCATAAACGTAGCATCGGCGTACTGGATGTCCCATTCGTCGAACGTGAGCTGTCGAAAGTACGGCTCGCCGTCGGAAAGCGGACGCGTGGGCGCGGTTATGGCGGTGCCGCCCTGAATACGCGCAAGGGGAATCTCGACATCACGGTAGCCCGCCATGCTAATGGAGATGCCGCCGTTAAAGTCGTACGCGTCGAGAAGCGTTGCCTCGTCCACGTAGCCTTCCGAAAGAGGGGCGACCTCAAAGATAGCCGTACCCTCGTCGTCGGTAGTGGCGGAAAGCTGTTTGCCCGCGGCATAACGCGATGCGAGCGTGACCTGGGCACCTGCGATGGGCGTATTCTTGTTGGCGACGTCGACCACGACCACACCAAACATGGTGCGCGAGAGAACGAGCACCTTGAAGGGGTCTTCTTCGTCGGCATAGGCCGCGGTGGGCGCGAACGGCAGCAGGAAGGCATTTTCGCTTCCCGGCACGCGAGGCAACATAATGCTCGCTAGCGAGGACGCTCCAGCAACAAGTAACGAACGGCGATCAAGCATCTTGGGCTCCCATCCCGCAAATATCGGTGGAAATAATCCAATTTTGCGAGAAGACGCTTCGTGGCGGTAGTGCCGTTCAAGGGTCAAAATGTCCAAATTGATCGAGCGAAGCGTCGGGGCTCCGGAGCGCTTTCGATATGCCGGTCAGTCTGGCCGCTAGCGCAACATGTGGGTAACCAGCTCGGCGCGTGTGCCGATGCCAAGCTTTGCGTATACGCCGGATAGGCGGTTTTTGACGGTGCCCGGCGATACTCCCATATGGCGTGCGATTTCGGCGTTGGTCCACCCACGACAGGCGAGCATGGCCATGGTGAATTCCGTGGTCGTTAGATCGTCGGCCACGTCCTCGCCCGAATCGGGGTTGTGGATGCGCCGCCAGCCGTAGCTGAAGCGGTACGTGATCTCGATGATGCGCGCAAAGTCGTCAGGGTATTGCGTTTTTAGGCATGCCTCGATGAGCCCCTGTAAAAGGCCGTGGTGCTCGCCGATGAGCTCGATAAGGCCGTCGGGGCGTGCAATGTTCCAAGCGGCTCCAAAATGCGCTTTTGCGGCCTCGATGTCCTTGAGGCTCATGCATGCCATGGAAGCTGCCAAGTGCAGGAACAGTTCCGAGATGGGGTAGCTTCCCTGTTTCATAATCAGGGCGTTTTCCGCCATGCCCAGGCTGCGGCCGTATTCGCCGCGCAGATATAAGGCGTGCGCCATCACGTAGCTGGCGAACAGGCGCAGGCCTTCGGGCAGATGCGCCGCAAGTGGATAAAACTCTTCGGCAGAATACGGGGAAGGCAAGTGCAGCAGGACGCTCGCGGCTGAGGCGAACAGGATATGCATGGCGTGGACGGCGGGTGATTCCTCGTCGGCCGGCGTATCGAGGATGCCAGCAAGGCACCGGCGGGCGTCGGCGATACGGTTGAGCGACAGACTGGCGTATCCACAGATAAAGCATGCAGAATAGCGCAGTGCGGGATCGGTGGCGTCAAGATAGGGACGCGCCGACTTGGCAGCGAGGGCGGCCTGTCCGCGAAAGTACAGCGCTTCTGCCGTGGCAATGGCGCGCGAATCGGGGTCGGAAATGTCTGCAACCGCAGCGTCAATCTGCCCCGGCACAAAGGCGGTGCACATCAACGGCATGGGAACGCATGGGTAGCCATCGCAGTCCATCTTCCATCTCCCAACAGCTGGCAACAATAGCAGCAATTGTACTCCTGTTGCTCGGGACCCCTTTCGTTTTACTGCTCGGTTGACGCTGCGGATCGTTTTGGAAGGCTTACGAGCATGGTGGTCCCGTTCTCGGAACTTGTTTCGACCTCTACCGTGCCACCGTGAAGCGCTGCAATCTCCCAAACGAGCGCTAGCCCGAGTCCTGCGCCGCCGTATGCCCTGCTGCGGGATTTGTCTAGACGAAAGAACGGCTGGAAGATGCTTTCTCGGTACTGCTTGGGTATTCCCGGTCCCTCATCTTTGACTCGCAGGAGCACATGGCTGTCGCTGTCGCTGATGGAGACGTTGACAGTCGAGCCGGAGCGGCTGTAACGGATGGCGTTTTCGACCAGATTAAACACCAACCGATAGAGGAGCGTATCACTTCCGATTGCCAAAGCGTCTCCGGCGCAATCGAGGGTTACGTCCTTATTTTCGGCAAGTGGCTCAAGGTCGGTGAGGACCTCTTCGGACAAGGGACCAAGTTCAACATCGTCCTCGCAAGGAACGCTGCGGAGCTCACTCATCTCGAGTAATACCTTGGTCATTCGAGACATGCGCTCGGTTTGTTCTTGTAGCAGGCCGAGCAGCTCGGCTGTTTCGGGTTGCAAACCGGAGTGCTCGGAGATGAATAGTTCAATCTGTGCTTGCATAAGGGCGAGCGGGGTGCGCAGCTCGTGTGCGGCGTTGCCGGTAAACTGACGCTGTGCAGAGAACCCTTCGCCAAGACGGGCGATCATGTCGTTGAAAGAGGCACTGCATCGTTGTAGCTCGGTGGGCACATCTTCACTGAGTCTGATTTCGCTTAGGTTGTCAGGCTGCACACGCTCAACCTGGGCGGCAAAAGCTCGTAGCGGTTTGAGCGCACGGCCGCTCACAAAGTATGCCAGCACGCCGCCAAGGAGTGTGACTCCAGCCGTGATGCACCAGGTTGTCGTGCCAAAAGACTCCTGTGCGTCGTTTACGACGATCGTGACCTTGTCATCGGGGGTCGCTTTCGTTGGGTCGAACGCCTGGGGCGAATCTTCGCCGGTTGCGTTAAAGGCCGAGATGTTACTGCCGATGGCATCCATGTAGCGCATGCCCGTATAGCCGACCAGGCAGTTCGTCAGCACGCATGCCGCACACGTGAGCAGTGCCGTCATAATCGTTATGCGCCATTGCAGCGAAAGCCTTTTCATTCGCTATCCTCCATAACGTAGCCCTCTCCAATCCGATTGCGAATCGGGTCGTATCCCAAAGCGCTGCGTAGCTTTTTGCGGAGTGACGAGATGTGAACGCGGGTTGCGTTGCTAAAGCTGTTCACGCTGCTATCCCAAACGTGCTCGATAAGCTCCTCTTGACTTACCGGACGCCCCTGATTAAGCATCAGGTATTCCAAGATTCCCGTTTCCTTGCGCGTAAGAGATAAAGCCTCGCTGTCCACGGAAGCGATGCGCGCCTTGGTGTCAAAGCGGAGCTTTCCGCAGGTTAAGACTATGTCGCTTTGTGTAAAGCGTCTGAGGGTAAGGCTGCGAATCCTTGCCGCAAGCTCGTCCAGATGAAACGGCTTGGTGAGGTAATCGTTGGCGCCGGCATCGAGTCCGGCGACTTTGTCGGATACTTCGCCACGTGCGGACAGAATCAGTACCTTAGTCTCGCAGTCAGTTTTCCTAAGTTCCCTGAGTACGGTCATGCCGTCGATGCGGGGAAGGTTGAGGTCGAGTACCACGAGGTCGAAGGCCTCAACATTCAGTAGGTCGAGCGCCTCCTGTCCGTCGTGACAGCAGTCGACGCTGTACGCCAAGTTTCGCAAGCTGCGCGCGATTGCGTCACACAGCGCCCGCTCGTCCTCGACGATCAAAATTCGCATTACAGTCTCCTTGCATATTCCAAATCGCGCTTAACACGGATTTTATAGTCGATATGGTCCAATGGTCGCGTAACGAAAGGAGTGGTCAGGTTGTTCAAAGCGGTAAAACCCGTGGTACAGGTCGCTTTGTTGATCGTCGGAATCGCCATGGTGTGCTTTGGTGTTATGCGTGGCGAGGCGGATGCCGTGCTGGCCAAAGCGATTAGGCTGTGCTTGGAGTGTATCGGAATTGGATAAAAGAGAAAACACTGCGTCGCATGTTTTGGCCCGATTTCGCGGATTCATTCAGGCGGCGGCGACGCTCGTCACCAACATTCACCTGCCAAACTTTGCCAAAGGCGGCATCTATCAGGGCGCGGGAAAAACAGTCTGCGTACCTGGACTTAATTGCTATTCGTGTCCCGCGGCATCGGGTGCGTGCCCCATCGGGTCGTTCCAGTCGGTGGTAGGTTCATCCAAGTTCAACTTTTCTTACTACGTCACCGGCACGCTCATTTTGCTCGGCGTGCTGCTGGGACGCTTTGTATGCGGCTTTCTGTGCCCGTTTGGCTGGCTGCAGGAGCTGCTTCACAAGATTCCCGGCAAAAAGCTTTCGACGAAAAGGCTCAAGGCGCTTACGTATATCAAATACTTTGTGCTGCTGTTTGCCGTGGTAGTGCTGCCCGTACTGGTGGTTAACGACGTGGGCATGGGCGACCCGTTCTTTTGTAAGTACGTCTGTCCTCAGGGCGTGCTCGAGGGCGCCATTCCTCTAGCCATTGCCAATGCCGGCATTCGATCTGCGTTGGGACAGCTCTTTACTTGGAAACTTATCGTTCTCATTGCCGTGGTGCTGCTGAGCGTTTTGTTCTATCGCCCCTTCTGCAAATGGATTTGCCCGCTCGGCGCATTCTATGCGCTCATGAATAAGGTGTCCCTATTGGGGATCCGGGTCGATGCATGCAAATGCGTCTCGTGCGGCAAGTGCTCAAAGGTTTGTCAGATGGACGTTGATGTGGTCCACGCGCCCAATCATGCCGAATGCATCCGGTGCGGAAAGTGCATCGGGGCCTGTCCCGTCGATGCCATCAGCTATCGCTATGGCCTGGATGTGTCGGCGGAAAAGCTCCCCTTGACCGCCGATAAAAAGTAAACAAGCTTCGACAAAACGGAGGAATGACTATGAAGCTTTCTAAGATTGCGGCCCTGTTTATGGTGCCGGTATTGGCCTTGTGCCTTGTGGCGTGTTCGGCGCCCGGTGGCAATGCGAGCGAATCTGCGAGCTCCGATCCTAAGATTGCAGAACTCACTGCGCAGAAGCCGGCCAATGCCGACGAGGCCGCCGAGTTGTATGCAAAACTCATGCAGAAGGAGAACGATATCTTTTCGAGTGATAACGCGCTGTGGGAAAAGGTATTCAATGCGGCAAATAAAGACTCGACAATGATTGAGGACGGCAGCAATTACGGCGATTTCCTGCTCAAGACCATCGACGGCGCCAAGGATAAGTTTACGGCGGATGAGCTTAAGACGCTCAAGGCCGGTGCACAGCAAATCAAGGAGATCGAGGACAAGCTCGAGAGCCTGGAGAAGGAGTTCCCCGGCTGTGGAAGCACGCCGAGCGCGGGCGAGAGCGTCGACGCTTCGACCGCTGGCATGACGGCTGGTGCCAATGCTTCGAGCGAGGCGACGAAGTTCCCCAGCTTTACGGGCAAGGACCTGGACGGCAACGACGTGAGCAGCGACGAGCTGTTCTCTAAGAACAAGGTTACCGTCATGAACTTCTGGTTCACCACTTGCAAGCCATGCGTGGGTGAGTTGGGCGACCTTGAGGACCTGAATAAGGAGCTTGCCAAGAAGGGCGGCCAGGTCGTGGGCGTCAATTCCTTTACGCTCGATGGCAACAAGGGCGAGATTGCAGATGCCAAGGACGTGCTGAGCAAGAAGGGCGTGACGTATAAGAACATCTGGTTCAAGTCGGATAGCGAGGCCGGTAAGTTTACGTCAAATTTGTTCTCGTTCCCGACAACGTATGTCATCGATCAGAATGGCAACATCGTAGGGGATCCAATCGTGGGAGCCATCAGCTCCGCCGAGCAGCGCGCAGCACTCGACAAACTTATCGACCAGGCGATTGCAAATAGCGAGCAGTAAAAAACGCGTAAAGCATAGCGAGGATCGTGCGCCGCTGTGCGAAGTAGTCCGCTACCTTTCAAGATAAGCTCCACCATATAGAGGTCCCGCTTGGGACCTCTTCTTTTGGGCGCCATCCCGTTCGTTTTTTGATGCGGTTCCCTACATTCCTCACTGACTTCGGCAAAAAATGGGGATAGAGTAGGACAAACGCGTCGAATACGAACGGCGGGGGAGAGCGGGCAAGTGCGCCCGCGTGGGAGAGGTTGCCGTCCATGCTGGAGCTCAAGGGTATTTGCAAAAGGTACGTTACGCAGTCGTTTACGCAGGTGGCGCTCGACAACGTAAGCCTGTCTTTTCGCGATAACGAGTTCGTGGCCATTCTGGGTCCCTCGGGCTCGGGCAAAACCACGATGCTCAACGTTATCGGCGGACTCGACCACTTTGACTCGGGCGACCTGCTGATCGACGGTATTTCGACCAAGGACTTTCACGATCGCGATTGGGATGCCTATCGCAACAACCGCATCGGCTTTGTGTTCCAGAGCTATAACCTCATTCCGCATCAGACCATTTTGGAAAACGTGGAGCTGGCGCTCACGCTCACGGGCGTGGGGCATGCCAAGCGCCGCCAGCGTGCGCGCGAGGCGCTCGAGGCGGTTGGCCTGGGCGAGCACGTTAACAAGCGCCCGAGCCAGCTATCGGGCGGGCAGATGCAACGCGTGGCCATTGCCCGCGCCCTGATCAATGACCCTGAGATCGTCCTTGCCGACGAGCCGACTGGCGCTTTGGATTCAACGACATCCGTGCAGGTTATGGATTTGCTCAAAGAAGTTGCGCGCGACCGTCTGGTCATCATGGTCACGCACAATCCCGACCTGGCATACCAATACGCCACGCGCATCGTCAACCTGGCGGACGGCAAGATCACCGACGATTCCGATCCTTTCGATGTCGCTGACGCCACGCGCCGCGAGGCCAAGCCTACGCGCAAAACCTCGATGAGCTTTGTGACGGCGCTGGGGCTTTCTGCCCGAAACCTCATGACCAAGAAGGGCCGCACGGCCATGACGGCCTTTGCAGGCTCGATTGGCATTATCGGTATCGCGGCGATTCTGGCGCTGTCCAACGGCGTAAACGGCTACATCAAAAAGGTCGAGGAGGATACGCTCTCGAGCTACCCACTCACCATTTCCAAGCAGGACTACGACCTGTCGTCCATGATGGGTGGTCAGGGGGCTGCGGATGACGATATGTCCAAGAGCGAGGATTCGTCCGACGACAGTGCCGGCGGCAAGGCTCAGGGAACCGATAGGATTCCTGTGGTCACGGCCGTAAAGGATATGTTTGCGAGCGTTAAGTCCAACGACATGACGAGCTTTAAGGCATGGCTCGATGCCGGTGGCGACGGCATCGATAAAGAGGTCAACGCCATTCAGTACGGCTACGGTGTATCGCCGGTTGTCTATCGTGCCGGCAAGGGCGATGAGGAGCCCGTCCGGCTGGTGCCCAACGCCATGACCGAGGCCATGAGCGGAGGCGCGAGCTCGGCGGCAACGGTGAGCATGGAATCCATGGGAACCTCGGTCTTTAACGAGATGATTGAAGACCAGAGCCTGCTCAACAGCCAGTACGATGTCGTCGCCGGTCATTGGCCCACGTCTGCCAACGAAGCCGTAATGGTGCTTTCGAGCCGCGGTACGGTGGGCGACTATACGCTCTACAGCATCGGTGCGCTGGATATCGATGAGCTCAACGACCTGGTTAACAGCGCCATGGCGGCCGACGGTGGGGTCGAAACGCCCGAGTCCGGCGCCGACTTTACCTACGACGATGCGCTGTCCACGACGTTTAAGGTGCTGTCGCCGGCCGATGCCTATCGCAAAAACGAAGAGACCGGCATGTGGACCGACATGTCTGGTGATGCCGACTTTATGGCCGCCAAGGTTGCCGACGGTATCGACGTGCACATTGTGGGCGTGGTGCGACCTAACGAGACGGCCAATGCGAGCGCGTTGTCTCCGGGCATTGCCTATACGCATGCGCTGACTCGCCGGCTTATGGAGCGCGCCGCCGATTCGCAGATTGTGCAAGAGCAGCTTGCGCATCCCGAGACGGATGTCTTTACGGGCAAGTCTTTCGATGAGCTGCAAGGCGAGGCCAAGCAAGGCGTGGATCTGGGCAGCATGTTTAGTGTGGACGAGGCGGCGCTCAAGAGCGCGTTCTCGTTCGATGCGTCTGCGCTCTCGGGTGTTGCCGGCGGTATGGACCTGTCGGGTCTTGATTTGTCCGGGCTGGATATTGACCTTTCGGGCGTTGGTAAGGACATCGACTTCAGCGACATCATGGCCAAAGCGCCGGCCCCAGATTTCTCGGGTATCTTTGACGGTCTGGAACTCACGCCCGAGCAAATGCAGCAGGTGGGAACGCTAGCCAACCAGCTGTTTGAGGGCTTTTTGCAGTCTGATCAGTTTAAGGCGCTGACACCCGATGATCTTAAGGACGCGTCAAAGCTTGCCGCCGCGTTCTCGGCGTATCTTGAGAATGATGCGGCAGCCCAGCAAATCCTGGCCCAGCTCAAAGCGCTCGGCGGCGATGCCCTGGCCGAGCGCCTGCAGCAGGCGATGACCGACTATGTGCAAAAGCAGCTGGCTCCGTATCTGCAACAGGCAATGGACCAGGTGACCAAGACAATCAGCGACCAGATAGCGACAACGGTATCGTCCCAGCTTAAAGCAGGCGCAGCAGGGCTCATGGGCCAGATGGCGACGCGGATGTCGTCGAGTTTTGCTAGCCTGGCGAGCGCCATGCGCGTGGATGCGAGTGCCTTTGCTCATGCCATTCACTTCAACATGGACGCCGAGGACCTGAGCTCGCTCATGATGAGCTATGCCAAGGCGTCGAAGCTCACCTACGATAACAATCTGACCACACTGGGCTATGCGGACGAGGCCGACCCCATCTCGGTCAAGATTTTCCCGCGCGACTTTGAGGCCAAGGAGCGCGTACTCGATCACATCGATGCGTACAACAAGCAGGTCAAAGCCGCTGGCCATGATGAGCAGGCAATTTCGTACACCGACTACATGGGCATCATCATGGGCTCGGTGACCGACATCGTGAACACCATCAGCTTGGTGCTCATCGCATTCGTGAGTATCAGCCTGGTGGTGAGCTCCATCATGATCGGCATCATCACCTACATCAGCGTGCTGGAACGCAAAAAGGAGATTGGCATCCTGCGTGCGATCGGCGCGTCGAAGCGCAACGTGGCCAACGTATTCAATGCCGAGACCTTTATCGAGGGCCTCATCGCCGGCGTCTTTGCCATTGTCGTTGTGATGGCCGTGAGCTTTCCGGTTAATGCCTGGGCGCTTGCTGCCAAACAGGTGCCCAATCTGATGAGCCTGCCCGTGCAGGATGCGCTGGTGCTCATTGCAATTTCGGTACTGCTGACGGTTGTCGCTGGCCTGCTGCCGGCCCGCAGCGCATCCAGGAAGGATCCCGTGGAGGCCCTGCGCTCTGAATAATGTGACAAGGGACGGTCCCTTTGTCACATTGAGCGGCTTGTGAATTCGAGGTCTAATACTTTTCCGAGAAGTGAACGAGTCAAAATGGACCCCCGAAGCGTCGACACTTTTGAGATGCAATTTCCAGCGGTTTTGATTGTTGAATCCTGCGGTTTTGGCGTCAGAGAATGTCGATGCTTCGGGGGTCCAAATACAGCCGTTCACTTCTCGGAAAAGTATTAGACCTCGAGATATAGACGATGTTTGCGAGCGGCAATTAGAGCGTAAGCCTTTAGTTCTTCTTTGCAGAGAGCATGAGCCTAATTTCCGGGTGGGTGTATTCGTCGAACTCTTCCTTGGGCTCGGTGTCAAAGGTGTAGTACGACTTGATAGATTCGTCCTCCGTCTTGATGCTGATTTCTTCATATAGGGATCCGGCTAAAAATGCCTGTTTAAATTCATCCGACAGGCTGCATGGCGTGAGGAGGTCCGGTGTGGCAACGGAAATGTCCAACCCGTTGAGCGGGGCGCAGAGCGTCGCGATATCCTGCTCGGCGCGGGCGAGGTTGTCTGCAGGGCTTGCCTCGGGGTCGATCTGACTGGTGTAATCGACGTCCGTGAGCATGCCGTCTGCATCAAAAGAAAGGTAGACATAGACTGCTTGAGCGCCGAGGTCATTATCGCGCAGATAGCCGATAATGCGGTAGCCGTAGTCGTGATACGACTCGTACGGGTCGTCTGCGGCGACGCGTTCGCACACGGGCTCCAAGGCATCCTGCGCGATGGCGAGCTGCTCGGCGGCTGCAGCCTTTCTTACCTGAAGCTCGTTATTTCCCTGGACAAACTGAGGGATGTA
This sequence comes from uncultured Collinsella sp., assembly GCA_959027945.1. Taxonomy (GTDB): domain Bacteria; phylum Actinomycetota; class Coriobacteriia; order Coriobacteriales; family Coriobacteriaceae; genus Collinsella. The sequence goes on along the minus strand of CAUFRO010000044.1, from coordinate 4,164 downwards.
GACGCCAAGCAGCGCAATGGCGGGCAACACCGCGAGAGCTATGATCTGCTTCTTGACGCTTGGAATCGTCACACCGTATGCGTTTGCCATGGCCTCGGCATTGCTCGAGGTCTCGGCCAGCACGTCTGCCGCCGTGGTGACTGCCCCCACGGCGCTGGCGACCTCGGCGGCACCGCCCAGATTGCGCGCGAGATCGTTGTCGCTGTTCTTGAGCAGGCGGCCGGCAGCTTGCGTGGCAAGTACGCCGGCGACCTCCGCGGAGCGGTCTTTGTTGGTTTGGGCTACCGCAAGCTTGCTCTGCAGCTCCTTCCACTGTTTGCCCTGCATTCCAAAGCGCGGCGCAAGAGCACAATAGCAAAAGATGGCGAGTTCGATTACGGTGAGTGCGATGGCGGTATATATGCCCGCGGGTTGGAATTCCTTTTGGTGGAACGCGATATCGTTGATCATTTGGAGCGGCAACATCAACAGGCATGCTGCGAACGACATGACGAGTGCGGTCGCTGCGATCTTGGGGTATGTGCAGTACCGCTGGATGCGTTTCTTTTCTTGTTCGGTGAGCTGCTGCATGGGGGCCTCGACTCTCATCGTTTTTGGGCGATGCGCACACGCTCTTGAGTATAGATGAGTGGAGGGTGTCTGTTGTTCAGACATAGCGGTCAACAGCATGCTGTTGGTGCTCGCTTGATCGCGAACGTCGTCTTTTGGAGCATGAAGCCGCTGCCGAGGGACGAATAACGAGCAAAGGGGGCCGCCATGGGGCGGCCCCCTTTGCTGTTTGTGGGCATCGGCAAATCGAAGGTGAATGGTTTCCCGAGAAGTGAACGACCTAATTTGAACCCGCGAAGTACCCACGTTTTTCGACGCTAAAACCGCAGGATTTGAGTGATAAAACCGCAGGAATTGGCCTTCCAAAAGTGTCGATGCTTCGGGGGTCCAATTTTACTCGTTCACTTCTCGGGAAACCATTCACCCCGTTTTGCTGGGACGGTTGGAGGGGCGGTTGGTGCCGGGTGGCCGCCTCTGTTTTGGGTGGATTGTCGACTTGGATCCCCGAGGCACCGTGCCGCTCGTCGTCCATGGGCTCGAGCTGTCCGTTGCTCGCATCCTTGCCGAGGCAGTCGAAGGTCACATGACTAAATCAACCGTTGGCGGTGATGCCGTTCTCGTGGGCTTCATTTTTCCATGGCATTTTCCCGTCGATTTGTCGGTCTTTGCCGCGTTAGAGGTATCTTGCCGCGAAATTTTTGAGTTCGGTGTCGCTTACGTTGTTGAGGACGCCGCCGTCAACGATCTTTGCGCCTGGAGCGCTTGCTCTAAGGATCGACGCTGTCTTGCCCATTCCGCTCCCGCCCGAGGTGGCAAACAGGACGATTGTTTTGCCTGTCAGGTCGTAAGACTCGAGGAATGTATTGACAATCGCCGGCGCCACGTACCACCAGATGGGAAATCCCAAAAAGATGGTGTCGTAGTCTTCGATGTGCTCGACTCTGGAGGTTATGACGGGGCGGCAGGAGGGATTGGCGACTTCGAGTGTGCTGCGGCTCCGTTTGTCGCGCCAGTCGAGGTCGGCGCTTGTGTATGGATTGGCGGGCACAATGGCGAACAGGTCGCTGTCCGCTACACGAGCCAGGCGACATGCAACGTCCTTTGTGGTACCCGTTGCGCTGAAATATGTTACAAGTGTCTTAGCCAATGGAGTTCCTTTCGTTGCTGTGGTTTGGACCTTATGCTGAGGTGCATTTGGCGCTTTCTCTTGACCGCGATGCCGTGCGGTTTGTCCTGCATTCGGTTGAAGCGTTGCGTAGCCGGTAGATAAGATAGTCAAGGCGTTCGAGCTTCTGCTGCCCCGAGTGAATATCATCGAGCAACTCGCGGCGATGTCGTTTTAGCAGGCAAATGCGCGCGCAGTCGCTGGCGGCCGAGCCGTACAGCTCAATGAGCTCTTTGCTGCAGCCGGCGTCGTGTAGGCCGTTGATGATGTTGTCGTCCATGTCGTCACTTTGCGGTTTTGACTTTGGTGGTGCCGGCAAGTGGCTTTTCGCCGGGACGGGCCTTGGGACCAACGAGCGCATGCGGTTGATAGAGCTCTTCGAGGAAGTCGATCTCGGCGGGGGAGAGCGTTATGTCGAGCGCAGCTACGGCGTCGTCGACTCGCTCGGGCTTGGAACAACCTACGATGGGTGCCTCAACGCCACGCGCCCAGTGCCACGCCAGCGCAATCTGCGGCATTGGCACGTCGTGATCGGCAGCAACCTTGGCCACGCGCTCAACGACGGGCATGTCAATGGCGCGGTCATGGTCATACTTGTTGGCCATGGTCGTGTCGGTGGTGCCACGTGTGCTCGAGCTTTCCCACGTGGGGCGGCAGAGGTGTCCCGACGCCATGGGGCTGTATGGCGTAAGGGCCATGCCAAACTGGCGGCATACCGGAATCATCTCCCGCTCGTCCTCTCGGTACAGCAGATTGTAGTGGCACTGCATGCTCGTAAAGGGCGTCCATCCATGGTCGCGTGCGACGATCTGCAGGTTGTGCAGCTGATAGGCATACATGGCGCTGGCGCCGAGTGCGCGAACCTTGCCCTCGCGCACCAAGTCGTTGAGCGCCTCCATGGTCTCTTCCATGGGAACGTCGTAATCAAAGCGGTGGATGATGTAGAGGTCTAGGTAATCGGTGCCCAAGCGCTTGAGCGAGCCTTCGATCTCGCGTTTGATGGCGTCGGCGGAAAGGCCGCCTTCGTTGAAGTGAACCTTGCTGGCTAGCACGACGCTCTCGCGAGCGATACCCAGATTGCGCAGGGCGGCGCCTATGTACTCTTCGCTCGTGCCAAAGCTGTAGCAGTTCGCGGTATCGATAAAGTTGATTCCGGTGTCGAGTGCGCGTTTGATGACGGCGCGTGTGTCGTCGGGTCCGATGGTCCACTGATGAAAGTCGGGGCTGGGTTCGCCAAAGCTCATGCCTCCCAGGCAGAGTTTAGAAACTTTGATGCCGGAATGGCCAAGGGTTGTGTACTGCATGCCATTCTCCTTGTTCTTGAGGGGATGGCTATAGCGTACGTTGATAGGTTGATAATGTATATTGCCTATATCAACTAGCTAGGTATACGGAATACATATGTGAAACGAAACGGACCGAATGGGGTTCTCCGTTGTGCACGAAGGAGCAAGCATGGAGCTGCGAACGCTGCGTTATTTTCTTGCTGTGGCCCGCGAGGAAAACATGACCGAAGCTGCTAACGTGCTACATGTGACGCAGCCCACGCTTTCGCGCCAGATAGCCGATCTTGAGCGCGAGCTGGGCGTGGAGCTGTTCGAGCGCACCAATCGATCATGTGTGCTCACGAGCGATGGCATGCGCCTGCGCCAGCGCGCCGAGGAGATCGTCTTGCTGATGGAACAGACCGAGCAAGAGTTGGCGGATCGGGAGCTCGGCATTGCGGGCGTTATCCGCATTGGCGCCGGCGAAACCAAATCGATACGGCTGGTGCTCGATGTTTTTGCGGAGCTGCATCGGAGTTATCCCGGAGTGACGATTGAGCTCTATACCGGTAACGCCGATGCGGTGGAGGAACGCTTGGAGCGTGGCCTGCTCGACTTTGCGTTGTTGCTGGAACCCGTTAACGTCGAGAAATACGAATGGATTCGCATGCCCGAGGCGGACCGAGTCGGTGCCGTTGTCGCTGCGAGCGGTCCATGGGGTGGCCGGGATGTGTTGACGCCTGCGGACGTGGCGAATATGCCACTGCTGGTGAGTTCGCGAACCTCGAATCGAGCGCTGGACCTGGAAGCGTGGTCGAGCGGCGTCCTCAGCGTTGACGAGCTCAATATCGTGGGGCATTTCGATCTTATCGGCAATGCATCACATTTGGTGCGCTCGGGCGCCGCGTGTGCAGTTGGCATTGGAAGCTTACTGCAGGTAGATGAATGCAGCGACCTGCGTTTTATCCCATTTGAGCCGCAACTTACCATTGCGTCGTATCTGGTGTGGAAAAAATATCGCCTGCGTTCCCGCGCCTGTGAAGAGTTTCTGAACCGCTTGAATAGGATGTGACAAAGGGGCAGTCCCTTTGCCGCATTGATCTGAGAGTAGATGTTGATGATTCTATCGTTGGCCCCCATGGAGGGGATTACCGGGCATGTGTTCCGTCGCGTGCATGCGGAGTG
>CAUFRO010000043.1 GCA_959027945.1 uncultured Collinsella sp. | reverse complement strand
CCCGGGCGGCGCGGAATGTAAGGTTCATCGCGAGTTCCGCACGAGCCGGAGAGCACTTAATGTGCTCTCCGTGCGAGCAGGACTGCCCGAGCAGGGAACCTTACATTCCGCGCCGCCCGGGCAGACGAACCGGGATAGACCCGCAGCGACCCGCTACTTGATCTTGGTCGTGCCCGGCGCCAGGTTGGGGTCGGTCTCGTTGGCCTCGGTCTGGAAGTGCTCGGTGTACACGTTCTTGCCGTCGCGGAACATCTCGTAGTATTGCATCTTGGCGTAATCCTCGCGTGCCTTGGTGGCGGCTGCGGCATCGGCGTCGTCACCGGTGACGTTGGAGGAGAGCGCCCAACGCAGGCTGGCGTCCTCGTAGCCCACGGAGTTGATGGCGGGCAGCGACTCGCGCAGCGTCATGTGCGCCTTCTGGTAGTCTGTCAGCGGGGCGCCGATCAGCTGCATAAGCTGCGTGGACAGGTAGTTGGTGGACAGGTCGTCGACCTCACTCGTCTGGTTGCAACCGGCAACGTCGTAGTTAGCCCAGATGATGTAGTCGGTCTGCCACAGACGTTCCTGATGCGTAGCATCGTCTTCGCCGGTAAACCACTTGTCATTGAACTTGGACGGGAAGAACGGCTGGTGGTCGCCCCAGAACACCACGACCACCTTACGGTCGAGCTTGCTCAGGGCGTTGAGGAAGTAGCGAAGCGCCTGGTCGGACTGCTCGATGCACGAGACATACTCGTCGACATCGGACAGCGTGCCGTCCTCGACGGTCTTGGTGTCCAGGTCGGTCGTGTCGATGTTCAGGTGCATTTGCTTGTCGACCGGCACCAGACCCGTATCGTAGCCCGAGTGGTTCTGCATGGTCACATCGAAGATGAACTGCGGGTCGGCGTTCTGGTCGAGCAGCTCAAGAATCTTGTCGTAGGTAGCCTGGTCGGTCACCATGCCGCGCAGGGTGTCGGCTCCCTGGAAATCGTTGATGGACAGGAACTGGTCAAAGCCAAAGTCCTTGTAGACGTTCTCGCGGTTCCAGTTGGTCGCGTGGTTGGGGTGCATGGCCGTGGTGGAATATCCGAGCGACTTGAACTGCTCTGCCAGATTCCCGGTCGTCTCCATGTTGTAGATGGTGTAGGGGTACACGCCCGAGCCCAGGTTGGCCATGGAGTTGCCAGTCATAAACTCAAACTCGGTATTGGCGGTGCCGCCGCCGTAGGCGCTCACGTAGAGCTTGCCGCGGCTGAGGCAGTTGGACAGGCTCTTAAAGTACTGCGGGCCCTCGTAGCCGGCGCGCATGTTCTGGTAGATCGACAGATCCGAGAACGTCTCGTTCATGATGGCGATGACCGTGGGCTTCTCGCTGTCGAACTGCTCCTTTGCGGCGGCGCGCTCGTCGCTCTTGGCCGCGTCGGACTTGTCGTAGGCCTTGGCGTACTTTTTGAGCGTGGCCTTGGCATCGTCGACGGAGTAGTCGGCGGGTTTGGGCGGCTTGATGGACTGCGCCGCACTAATAAAGGCAGGCAGGTAGCCCTCGCGCCAGTAGCTCTCGAGCGGGCGCCAGGTGTAGACGGTGATGCCGAGGGTGTTGTAGTAGTCGATGAGGGTGACGTGCGCGGTCACGCCGCCCAGGCACAGTACGGCGACGAGCAGGTTGGTGAGCAGGATGCGTTTGGCGTTGGCGGTGCCCTTCTGGCGATGCGGCGCGACCAGGCCGGCGTACTCGCACAGCAGCATGGCGATGGCGGTAAAGCCCATGGACAGCACGCAGAACAGCGAGATCGAGAAGGTGTAGCCGTTGCCGGCGACCGCGGCGGCGGTGGAGATTGCCGAAAGGTCGCCCGGCTGGATGGGCATGGATTTAAACGTGATAACGAAGAACTCGGCAATGCCCAGGACAAAGAGGGCAAAGGCCAGGACCGCGGGAGCTGCGCCGTGGCGCTGGAACAGGAAGAACAGGCCGACCATGAGCGTGGTGATGATGGCCCACTCGAGCAGGATGCACAGGGGGTAGACCCAGGTAAAGTCGTGGTTGGACGAGACTTCCATTCCCAGCAGCGCAAAGACGCCGGCGAGCAGCAGGCACAGCACGGCGGCGACGAGCGGCTTGCCCACAAAGGCGCCGCGCAGACGGGCGAGCTTGCCGGTGGGGGCGGGGGCGTCGGGCCTGGCGAACGCAAAGACGCGCGGGGCGATGCGGTCGCGGGCGATGCTGGCCCAAGCGCAGCCGGTGAGGATGGCGTTGGTCAGGATGAGCATCACAAAGGCGAGCGGCTCGTTTTGGGCGACGAGGCCAATGGCGCCCCAAATAGTCAAAAAGACCTGGAACAGGCCGAAGACGACGCTCCACCCAAGAGCGCTTTTGGCAACGGTGCCCGACTGAGCGCGAATGGCCTTGGCCTCGCGCAAGACAAGGTAGACGGTCGCCGCAAGACCGACGAGCGAGATGGCGGCAGCGAACATGCTGAGACTCCTCACAAACTAAAACCTACGAAAGCGGGGGTTTACCCGATTGTTACCAAAATATGCGCTGCAATTGGTGGCTGCGCACAACAACCAGCCATATTAACGCGCACGTGTGGCGGTGTGGCGCAATGTAGTGGCGACCTGCGCGATAATGGACGGGAATTACACGGAAACGTAAAGGCTTCTTAAAGAATTAGCGAGGATAGAGCTATGGGCGAGCAGGTTTGTATGACGGGCGCCGAGTACTGCGGCGGAGCTGTGGGCGTGGACGCGGGCGGCTATCCGGTCGAGACTACGGGCAACGCGGTGCTGGACATCTTGGAGCATCGTTCGTCTACGCGTGCCTTCGCGCGTGATGACGACGACCGTCCCGTGGCGGTGACCGACGGGCAGCGTGCAGCGATCCTGCACGCGGCGAGTCGCGCGCCGTCGGCGGGCGCCATGATGATGTACTCCATCGTGAGCATCCGCGAGCAGGCTACGCTCGATCACTTGGCCGATCTGTGCGACCACCAGCCCATGATTGCCAAGGCACCGTGGGCACTTATATTTGTGGTCGACTATGCCAAGTGGATCGATCTGTTTGAGCATGTGGGCTGCTTTGAGCCCGAGTTTGTAGAGCGCACGGGCAAGTCGCCCCGTCGTGCGCCGGGTCTGGGCGACTTTGCCATCGCGGCACAGGACGCCGTGATCGCCGCGCAAAATGCCGTGGTCGCCGCCGAGGCCCTGGGGCTGGGAAGCTGCTACATTGGCGACATCGTCGAGAATGCCGAGGAAGTTGCCGAGCTGCTCGATCTGCCGCCCTATACCATGCCGCTGTCGATGCTCATCATCGGCACGCCTCGCAAAGAGCGCCCGGCGATCGCACATCCCGTGGTGAACCTGGTGCACGAGGAGCATTACTGCCGTGCGGATGCCGCGACCATGGACGCGCAGGTGGCCGAGATGGATGCGATGTTTCGTCCGCACGCCCGCGAGGTGGGGGAGCGCGTCGTGGACATCTATACCCGCAAGCACACGAGCCCCTTTATGGCCGAGATGAGCCGTTCCATGGAGTGGTGGTTCAAAAACTGGCTCGGAAAATGACGGATGTGACAAAGGTGCAGTCCCTTTGTCACATTCCATATCGCCGTGGTGGCCTAAAGGCCGTATAAATGTTTATCTAGCTGGGAAAACGATACATTAAATCATGGGCCGATTACCTATAATCCCTTCGAACATTAAAGTTGGGAAGGAAACCGGCTTATGGAACAAAAGGCCAAGGAGGCAGCCTCGCACGCTGCGATTCCTGTGAGCATCTCGGCGATGCTCGTCACGCTGGGCGTGGTGTACGGCGATATCGGCACCAGCCCTATGTATGTAACCAAGGCGCTCGTTGCCGGCAACGGCGGCATCGGAAGCGTCACGGAGGAGTTCGTGCTCGGCGCGCTCTCCCTTGTCGTGTGGACGGTCACGCTGCTGACCACCATCAAGTATGTGCTCATCTCGCTGCGCGCCGATAACCATGGCGAGGGCGGCATCTTTGCCCTGTACAGCCTGGTCAAGCGTTGCGGCAAGTGGCTTATCATCCCCGCCATGCTGGGTGGCGCCGCGTTGCTCGCCGACGGCATCCTGACGCCGGCCGTTACCGTTACCACGGCCATCGAGGGCCTGCGCACTATCCCGGCGGTCCATGCCGTGCTGGGCGATGACCAGGGCCGCGTCGTCGCCATTACGCTCGCCATCATCATCGTGCTCTTCTTGGTACAGCGCATCGGTACGGCCAAGATCGGTCACGCCTTTGGCCCCATCATGACGCTGTGGTTCCTATTCCTGGGCGGCACGGGTCTGTTCTTTGTATTCCAGCACCCCGCCGTGCTGCTGTGCCTCAACCCGCTCCGCGGCATCGCCTTTTTGTTGAGCCCCAACAACCACGCGGGCATCATGATTCTGGGCAGCTGCTTCCTTGCCACCACCGGTGCCGAGGCGCTCTACTCCGACATGGGCCACGTCGGCCGCGGCAATATCTACGCTACCTGGCCGTTCGTTAAGTGCTGCCTGCTGCTGTCCTATATGGGCCAGGGCGCTTGGCTTATGAACAACGCTGCCAACCCCGAGCTCATGGGCATTGCCGATCTCAACCCGTTCTACCAGATGCTCGCCCCGGGCCTGCGCCCGTTTGCCGTCGGCCTTTCCACCGTCGCGGCCATCATTGCCTCGCAGGCGCTCATCACCGGTGCATTCTCGCTGGTGTCCGAGGCCAGCCGTCTGGACCTCATGCCGCACATGCAGGTCTTCTACCCTGCCGAGACCAAGGGCCAGCTCTACATCCCCATGGTCAACAACGTCATGCTTGTCGGCTGCGTCATTGTGGTGCTGCTGTTCCAGAACTCGGCGCATATGGAAGCCGCGTACGGCCTTGCCATCACGCTGACTATGATGTGCACCACGCTGCTGCTCTTCTTCTACCTGCACGAGGAGCGCAAGCTCAAGGTTGCTCCGTGGATCTTCGCGGCCTTCTTCCTTTTGCTCGAGGGCTTTTTCTTCGTGAGCTCGCTCACCAAGTTCTTCCACGGCGGCTACTTCACCATCCTCATGGCTGCACTCATCATGGGCATTATGGTGTGCTGGTACAACGGTACGGCTGTTGAGCAGCGCCAGTTTACGCTGCTGCCGCTGCGCAGCTACCTGCCGCAGCTCAAGCGCCTGCGCGATGACGATCGCTACGAGCGCCTGAGCGACAACATCGTGTACCTGACCAAGGACACCCATACCGACTACATCGACCGTGATATCGTCTACTCGATCTTGGACAAGCATCCCAAGCGCGCTCGCGCCTGGTGGTTCGTGAATGTCGAGACCATGGACGAGCCGCATACCTTTGCCTATTCGGTCGAGACGTTCGGCACCGACTACGTGTTCCGCGTGCATCTGTACCTGGGCTACAAGATTAACCAGCGCGTCAATGCCTATCTGCGTCAGGTCGTTCAGGACCTGGCTGCCACCGGCGAGCTGCCGCCGCAGACGCATGACTACTCGGTCTACAAGGATCCGGGTAACATCGGTACGTTCAAGTTCGTCCTGATCCGTAAGCTTCTGGCGCCCGAAAGCGATGTGGAGCCGAGCGAGCGTACGGCCATCACGCTCAAGTACATCATTCGTCGCGCCGCCGGCACGCCTGCACGCTGGTACGGCCTGGAGAACTCCAACGTGAGCTTTGAGTACGTGCCGCTGTTCACCAAGTTCAAGGCCGTGAACAAGATGCAGCGCCTGGCTCCCAACGAGCGCCCGTAGGCGCCGACGGGTTGCACGGAGTTGGTTTTCGATGGACAAGATTGAGACCGGGGAGGCAAAGATGCTTGATGGCCGCGAGGTTGTTGCCGAGCTGGTACGTGAGACACGCGCTGACGCCGCCGAAGATCGGTTTTTGACGAACCGTGCCAACATGGATATGGCCGATCGCGTAATTTCGATCGTGGCACTGGTATTTGGAGCGGTGTGCGTGTGTGCCCTGCTCGCGCACGTGCTGTTTGTCTAGCGACCGCCGGGCGTAGAAGGCTTTACACTTGGAACCACCACAAGGGAAACCACCACAAAGGTGCCTGTCCCCTTTGTGGTGGTTTTTGTTTTTGAGAGAGGGGCGGGGCGCTGATGGACGTCCGTACGGACGGCGATATTGCCGATAGCTTTTGGTGGCGGCGCACAACGCTGACGCGCCGCACTCCTCTGTATGACGCCTGCGTATCAGTGGGGCTGCTGGTCGCGGCGACGATTGTGGGCGCGCTGCTCGACCATCCGGGTCTCGCGCCGAGCATCATGATCGTCTATGTGTTCGCCGTTCAGCTGTGCGCATTCTTTACCTGGAGTCGCCTGTATTGCTTGCTGAGCTCGGCTGCCGCCGTGGCGCTCTACAACTTCTTGTTTGTCGACCCGCGCTACTCGCTGTCGCTTATCGACCGCGTCTATCCCGGCATGTTCTTCATCATGTTCGTGGTCTCGCTTGTGTCGAGCTCGATTGCGTTGGCCCTGCGCCGCGCCTTGGCACAGGCTGCCGCCAGCGACCGCCGCACGCATATGGTGCTCGAGACCAACCGCATGCTGCAGCGGTGCGCCGACGAGCAGCAGATCGTTCACGCCATGGCAACGCAGCTGGCGCGTCTTTCGGGCTGTCCGGTCGTGTGGTACAGCGCCGACGCCGAGGGCGATGACCTGCTGCCGCGTGCGACATACACGGCCGTGGGCGATGCCGCGCCGGTGCATGAACTGGCGCCGCAGATGCCGCCGCGGCTCTCGGCGTCCGCCTATGTGGGAACGCCGCTCGATGCAACCTATGGCGGCTCGGCGTTTTATGGCATCTACCTGACGGTTCGCACGGGCGACGGCTTCGTCCGCTCGGGCGACCCCGCCTCGGTGGTGGGCGTGCTGGCTATCGTTGCCGAGCCCGACGTGCTGACGCATGAGGAGCGGACACTTGCCGATGCTATCGTGAGCGAAGGCGAGCTGGCGCTCGACCGCGCCCGCGCCATGGAGGCCCGCGAGGAAGCGGCGGTGCTCGCCAAAAACGAACAGCTGCGCGCCAACCTGCTGCGCTCCATCTCGCATGATCTGCGCACGCCGCTTACCAGTATTTCGGGTAATGCCGACGTGCTGCTCGATCAGGGCTCGACCGGCACCGCGGTGCTCGATGCCCAGACGCGCCGCGGCCTGCTTCTATCCATTCGCTCGGATGCGCTGTGGCTCAACGCCACCGTCGAGAATCTGCTCGCCATCACCAAGCTCGAGGGCGGCGGTATGCGCCTGTCGACTACGCTCGAGCTCATGGACGATATCGTCGAGGAGGCGCTGCGTCACGTGAACCCTGCCGTGCGCGAGCACGACCTTAAGGTGGTGGCGTGCGATGAGCCGGCGCTCGTCAACGTCGATGCGCGCCTGATGGTGCAGCTGGTGGTCAATCTGGTGAACAACGCCATCACCTATACGCCCGCGGGCTCGCATATCATGATTTCGATTGACGCCGGCGATGGACGCGTGGCGTGCTCGGTGGCCGATGACGGCCCGGGCATTGCTCCCGAGGACCGCGAGCGTATCTTTGAGTCGTTCTACACCGCCAACCATGGTTTGGCCGATAGCCGACGCAGTGTGGGCCTGGGGCTTTCGCTTTGCCGCTCCATTGCGCTGGCGCATGGCGGTAGCATAGAGGTTGCCGCGGCGGACCCGCACGGCTCGGTCTTTACGATCGAGCTTCCCGCCGTCGACGTTTCGTTTGATAAGGAGTAGCGCTGTGCCGAACTCTGCCGTGAAACCGCTCATCTTGGTCGTTGAGGACGACCCCGCCGTCCGCAACCTTATCGTCGCCGCGCTCGAGGCGCACGGCTTGCGCCATATGGCTGTGGAGACCGCCCATGCCGCCATCGCCGCCGCCTCGTCGCAGGCGCCGAGCATTGTGCTGCTCGATCTGGGCCTGCCCGATATGGACGGCGTCAAGGTGGTGGAGTCGGTGCGCACGTGGTCGGGCATGCCGATCATCGTGGTCTCGGCGCGCAGCGAGGACGCGGACAAGATCCGCGCGCTCGATGCTGGTGCCGACGACTACCTGACCAAGCCGTTTTCGGTCGAGGAACTGCTCGCGCGCATTCGCACGACGCTCAGGCGCCTTTCGTATGCGCAAACGGGCGGCGTTGCCTCCGAGGGCTCGTTCGATACCGGTGAGCTGCATATCGATTTTGATGCTGGCATCGCCATGATGGATGGCGAGGAACTGCACCTGACGCCGATCGAGTACAAGCTCCTGTGTCTGCTGGCGCACAACGCCGACAAGGTGTTGACGCACCAGTTTATCCTGCACGAGATTTGGGGCACGGCGACCAAGAGCGACCTGGCGAGCCTGCGCGTCTTTATGGGCACGCTGCGCAAGAAAATCGAGTCCGACCCCGCGCATCCGCGCTATATCCAGACGCATGTGGGCATCGGCTACCGATTGGTCATCCAAGGCTAGATCGCCAACCACCATCCCAATATGAGTTGCGGTGAAATACGGTCTAAATTTGCCTAATTCCAGGCAAAACAGTCCGTATTCCACCGCAACTTTGTTACTTGCCCTTGGGCTTGCTGGCGTAGAACTTCTTCTTTTTGGGCTTGCTGGCGGGGGAGGGTTTGCCGGCAAAGTTGGACTTGCCGTTGCCGCGCGGCCCCCGGTCGCCTGCCTGCGCGTGCGCGGGCGCCGTTGCGCGAGGCTTGCGGGCTTCGGGGTTGCGCAGCTCCTCGACGCGCTCGGCAATTTCCTCGGCGCTAAAGCCGACTTCGGCCATGGCGTCCTCGATGGGCAGGCGGCGCACGATGTAGCAGTGGTGCACCTTCTGGTTGCGCGCGAAGTCCTCGGGGATGGTCTGCGCCGTAATGTCCTCCAGCACCACGCCCGCGCGGGCGAGCTTGCGCGTTTCGGGGCGGAAGCCGCGCAGGTTGCAGCTAAAGATGGCATGGCCGCCCTGCGCGAGCAGGCGCGATACGCCAGCCAAAAGCTCAACATGGTCGCGCTGGACATCCCAGGTGCGGCGGCCCATCTTGGAGGAGTTCGAGAACGTGGGCGGGTCGACAAAGATCAGGTCCCAGCGGTTGCGCGTCTGGCGCTGGTCGCGAATCCAGGCGAGCACGTCGTCGCGCACAAAATGATGCTGAGGCCCCACAAAGCCGTTCTGGCGCATGTTGCGCTCGGCCCAGTCCAGATAGGTATTGGAGAGGTCGACCGTCACGGTCTCCTCGACGCCGCCATCGGCCGCGTAGCAGGTGGCAGTGCCGGTGTAGGCAAACAGATTGAGGAAGCGGCGCGCCTGCTTGGCGTGCTCGCGCACCAGGTTGCGGGTGACGCGGTGGTCCAAGAAGATGCCGACGTCCAGGTAGTCGTCAAAGTTGACGGCAAAGGTGAGGCCGCCCTCTTCGATGAGCGGCAGGCGACGACGCGCGATATTGGCGCGCTCGCCCGATGCGCCCTTACCGGCGCCCTGCTTGCCGTACTGCGAGCCGCCGCGCGAACGCATGCGGGCCTTGGCGTGCACGTGCTCGGCCGGAACATCAAGGATGCGCGGCGCGATGGCCAGAATATCGAGCATACGGGCCTGGGCCAGTGCGGGGTCGATGGTCTTGGGCGCGGCGTATTCGGCGATGACGAGCCAGCGGCCCGGCGTCTGCGGGCAGCCCTCGTACAGGTCGATGGCGGCGGAGTAGTCGGGCAGGTCGGCATCGTAGACGCGGTAGCAGCTCACGCCCTCGCGCTTGGCCCACTTGCGGCGCAGACGGGCATTCTTGCGCAGGCGGTTGGCGAACTGCTCGGACTCGGGGATGAGCACGGGCAGCGGCTTGCCGTCGCCCAAGTCGAGCGTGGCGGCAGGTTCGGGCATGAGGGTGTTGGCGGCTTCGCCTTCGGCGTCCGTGGACTGTTCCTCGGCATCCGCGCTGGTCGCAGCCTCAAACGCTGCAGCGGCGTGGTCGAGTGAGGGCCAAACCTCAAGAGCCGCCTCCTCGTTATTGGGCATGACGGCGATCGAGCGCTCGGGCTCGGCGTGGAGCGCGCGGGCCAGCAAGCCGTCGCGGGTGAGAGCGGCGACCGGCGCTGAAGCGAGCTCGGGCGCGCGGCGCAGCTCGCCGACCAGCGTCATGGCGTCGTGCATGAGCGAAAGCGGGGTCTCGGTGGTGTCTGCGACCACGGCGGCACCGGCGACAGCGCCGGCATGGTCCAGCACGGTGGCGGGCTTGGCGGCGCAAAAGTCGACAAAACGCTTGTAGCCAGCGCTCTTGACCATGCGCTCGGCGGTCTTGCGGGCGGCGGGGTCGATGTCTACGGCCACGATGCGCGCCTGGCGCTCGCGCGCTGCCGCCTCGCGCTCGCGCGCCTCGGCAAGCAGCTGCTCCCACAGAGCGGCGTCGTGCAGCTGCCAGCCCTCAAAGCCCCAGCGCTCGCGTGCGGCGCCCGGGGCGCGGTCGGTCAGAATGTTCACGGCTTCCAGCAACAGGCCGCCGCCGGCGCACGAGGCATCGATTAGCGTGGGAAGGGCTTCATTCTCGTAATCGTCGGCCGTCAACTCGCGCTCGCACAGTGCGGTCCAGCCGACCTGCGCCAGCACCAGGGCGGCGTAGTCGGGGCGCAGCACGTGCGCGCCCTCGCCGGCACGGGTCGCCGCGGGCGGCAGGCGCTTGAACAGCGGGTCGCCCGAAAGGTCCAGGCTGATGCTCGCGCGGCGCTGGCGCAGCGAAAGCAGCAGGTGAACGTCGGGATCGGCAGCGTCGACATCGGCGCGACGGCCCGTGGTCTCGGCCAGACGGTCGCACAGCGCGTCCTTGGCGCGCAGGGCCGAGAAGCGCGTGTTGCGCAGCTGCTCGGTCACGCCGCGGGCGGTGATGGCGATGGTGGCGCCGGGGCGGATGATGGTCTCCCAGGTGATGTCGTAAACGCTATCGTACAGCTCGTCGGCATCCTGCGCCTCAAAGCGCCCGAGCACCACGAACACACGGCTCGCCAGGCGCGACCACAGACAGGCGCGGTAGCCTTCTTCGAGCTCGCCCTCAAATGTAGCGCGGCCCTTCAGCCGACGAACCTGCGAAAGCCCGAGGCGTTTAAGCTCATCGGCGAGTGCGGACTCAAAGCCCTCGGGGCAGCTTGCGTAAAATTCCATGGGTGACCTCTCTGGTTGCGTCGCTCCATTATATGATGGATACTTCGTTTACTCTCGCCCCCGAAAGGAACCCATATGATTGATGCGTGCCCCGATTCCGCCGTGCTCTTTTTTGACGTGGACGGCACGCTGACGTCGTTCGATCCCGACAACATGACCGACAAGGACTTTTCGGCGGTTCGCCCCTCGCAGGCGGTCGTTGAGGCGTTTCATCGTCTGCGCGACGCGGGACACAAGGCGTTTATCTGCACGGGTCGCCCCCTGTGGCTCATCGCCGATAGCTTGCGTGCGCTCGACCCCGCGGGCGTCGTTGCCATGGCGGGAGCGACGCTCGAGGTCGAGGGCCGCGTGGTGTATGAGGACTGCTTTGACGAAGACATTGTTGAGGAGCTTGCACGCCGTATGGCCGCGGCAGGGATTGAAGCCTTTTTCGAGACCAACGTGGCTACTTTTGCCCTGGAACCCGCGGGTGTTGAGCAGTCGTCTCTGATTGGCACTTCTGTGGTGCACAGCACCGAGGAAATGCGCGTCGACGGCCGTCTGCGCGTGGGCAAGGTAGGCATCGTCGCGAGCGACCTGGCTCGCGTAGCCAACGATGATGGCTTTATCGATCGCGAGTTTGAGCTGTGCAACACCGGTGGTCAGAATCGCGAGCTGAGCCCCAAGGGCATCGACAAGGGCGTGGGCGTGGCGCGAGCGCTGGAATACCTGGGTCGCACCGGCAACGCACGCACCTTTGGCTTCGGCGATTCGGGTAACGACCTGGGCATGCTCGCTGCGGTCGAGACGGCTGTCGCCATGGGCAACGCCATGCCTGAGGTCAAGGCGGTCGCCGACTACGTGACCGACGATGTCGCACACGACGGCACCGTCACAGCGATGCAGCATTTCGGCCTCATCTAATGAATCCCGCGTTCTGACGTTTGCTCAAACTGCGACTCTTTGCTTTTGCATGCTCAATCGATTTATCAATCCAAACACTGAGGTGTTTATACCGTTCGCCGAGAAGATAAAAAACCGCAGTTCACGCCTTGATAAACGTAGGTAAAGTGTTTAGCAGTTTATCGGCCGTATGCTAACGAAAGGAATCAGGCAGATGGCAATCAAGGTGTTCGCTGACGGTGCAAACCTCGAAGGCATGCTCGACATGTACGAGAACGGCAACGTTCAGGGTTTCACGACCAACCCGTCCCTTATGAAGAAGGGCGGCGTGATGGATTACCGCGCGTTTGCCAAAGAGGTCCTGGCTCACATCACCGATGTGTCCGTCTCGTTTGAGGTCTTTGCCGACGACGTCGAGACCATGGAGGTCGAGGCCCGCGAGATCGCTACCTGGGCCGAGAACGTCTACGTCAAAATTCCGTGCGTGACCACCAAGGGCGAGTCCACCGCCGAGCTGGTCCGCAAGCTTTCCGCCGACGGCATCAAGGTCAACGTCACTACCATCTTTACGCCTACGCAGGTCGATGAGATGGTCGAAGCCGTTGACGCCGAGACGCCGTCCATCATCTCGCTCTTTGCCGGCCGCATCGCCGACACCGGCGTCGACCCCATTCCGTTTATGACGGAGTCGGTTAAGAAGGCCGCCGCCAAGCCCAACTGTGAGGTCCTGTGGGCGTCCACGCGCGAGCTCATCAACATTTACCAGGCCGAGGCCTGCGGTTGCCAGATCATTACGGTGCCCAACAGCATCCTGGCCAAGCGGAAGAACATCGGTCGCGACCCGTACGAGGTCTCGCTCGACACCGTCCGCGGCTTTGCCAAGGATATCGCCGCTTTGGGCTTCCATATTCTGCCGTAACGCGAACACTGGCTACGCCGCGGGCTGCTCGCCCCGGCCTTTCCTTTCCCTATCGCTCACGCGCTTCGCGAGGGTCGCGCTAGGCAAAGGAAAGGCCGGAACTGCCGACACGAGCTTGCCAGCAAGTTGGCGCTTGGCTTCTATATCCTGCCGTGGGCAAAGGTACCCCCGCCTGCGCCGTGCAAAATTGAGAGTATTCAGCAAGGTAAAGGTCTTTATCAGTTAACCGAAGCATGGAACGGCCCCCGTTTTGGCTCTGACGACGCTAAAACGGGGGCTGTTTTTGCTTTTTCGCCTCTGAGGGGCATCCGGAACGGCGGAATTTGCAGAATACTCGCGATTTTACACGTCGCTGCAGGGGGTACCCCTGCTTTGGCGGTTTACTTCCCCTGCACCATGGTGAGGGAGATCTTCTTGCGGTCGCGATCGACCTTTTCAACCCACACCTTGACCGTGTCACCGACGCGCACCACGTCGCTCGGGTGCTTGACAAAGCGGTTGGCCAGTTTGGAGATGTGCACGAGGCCGTCCTGGTGCACGCCCACGTCGACGAAGGCACCAAAGTCCACAACGTTGCGCACCGTGCCCTTGAGCTCCATGCCGGGCTCCAGGTCGTCGATGGAAAGCGCTGAGCGGCTAAAGACCACCTCGGGCGCGTCGTCGCGCGGGTCGCGACCGGGCTTCTTGAGCTCGTTGACAATGTCGATGAGCGTGAGGGTGCCGCAGTCCAGGTCGCTTGCCAGCGCCGAGATGCTGCCTAGGCGGCGCTCGATGTCGGGCACGCCGCCGCGGCTGAGCTCGCTTGATTTAACGCCGGCGCGCTCCAGGACGGCCGCGGCCACCTCGTAGCTCTCGGGGTGGACGCTTGTCGCGTCGAGCGGGTTCTTGCCGCCGCTGATGCGCAGGAAACCCGCGGCGTTGAGGTATGCCTTGGGTCCCAGCTTGGGGACCTTCTTGAGCTGGCGGCGATCGGTAAAGGCGCCGTTTTCCTCGCGGTAGGCCACGATGTTTTTGGCCACGCTCGGCGTGATGCCCGATACATATCCCAGCAGGCTCGCGCTTGCGGTGTTGACGTC
Organism: uncultured Collinsella sp.; assembly: GCA_959027945.1. GTDB lineage: Bacteria > Actinomycetota > Coriobacteriia > Coriobacteriales > Coriobacteriaceae > Collinsella. The sequence goes on along the minus strand of CAUFRO010000043.1, from coordinate 1,668 downwards.
GACGCCCACGCGGTTGACGACGTCCTCCACCACATGGCCCAACGTGCGCGAAAGCTCGGCCTGGTCAAGGTCGTGCTGGTACTGGCCAACGCCGATGGACTGGGGCGGGATCTTGACGAGCTCTGCCAGCGGGTCTTGCAGGCGGCGGCCCAGGCTCATGGCGCCACGCACGGTGACGTCCAAGTCGGGATACTCCTGGCTGGCGAGTTCGGAAGCCGAGTACACCGACGCGCCGGCTTCGTTAACGATGGTGTAGCGAAGGCTGGGCGCCTGCTCGGCAATGAACTCCGAGACGACTTCCTCGGTCTCGCGGCTGGCGGTGCCGTTGCCGATGACGATGGTGTTGACGCCGTCCTTCTTGACGAGGCGGGCGAGCTCGCGCTTGGTGCCGGCGACGTCGTGGCGCGGCTTGGTGGGGTAGACCACGCCGTGGTCGAGCAGCTTGCCGGTCTCGTCCATGACGGCGACCTTGCAGCCGGTGCGGTAGCCCGGATCGAGCGCGAGCACGCGGGCGCCGCGCACGGGGCGCGCCGAGAGCAAGCCCTCGAGATTCTTGGCAAAGACGTTGATGGCCTCGGTCTGGGCGCGAACGGTGAGCTTGGCGCGGGCCTCGCGCTCCAGCGAGGGGGCCATGAGGCGCTTGTAACCGTCGGCGATGGCGGCGTCAAAGACGGGCGCGAAGACGCCCTGGCGTCGGGGCCAACGGCTGCCGAGGCATGCCGTGGCGGCAGCGCCGTCGACGTTCACGCGCACGCGGAGCTTGCCCTCGCGCTCACCGCGGTCGATAGCCAACACACGGTGGTTGGGTATACGGCGCAGCGGCTCGTCAAAGTTGTAGTAGGGCTCGTAGGGAGTCTTCTCCGTGGGATCGGTAGCCTCGACAATGATATCGGCGGTGTTTTGCGTAAAGGCGCGCAGGTCGGCGACGTTCTCGGGGTCTTCGGCCACCGTCTCGGCAACGATGTCGGCGGCGCCGGCAAGTGCCTTCTCGGGTGTGTCGAAGCCGGCCTCCTCGTTGACGTATGCCGCGGCGGTGTCGAGCGCGCTGCCCTTGGCCGAGGCCTGCATGATGATCATGTTGGCAAGCGGCTCCAGGCCTGCCTCGCGGGCCTTCTGTGCGCGGGTCATGCGCTTTTTGCGGTAGGGCTTGTAGAGGTCCTCAACACGTTGGATCTGCGTGGCTTCGCGAATCTGCTGCTCAAGCTCTGGCGTAAGTTTGCCCTGGGCGTCGATGAGCAGAATGACGTCCTCTTTGCGCTGCTCAAGATTGCGCAGGTAAGACAGGCGCTCGTCGAGTGCGCGCAGGGCGACGTCGTCCATGCCGCCCGTTGCTTCCTTGCGGTAGCGCGAGATAAAGGGGATGGTGTTGCCCTCGTCGATGAGCTTGACGGCCGCCTCGATGTTGGCGGCCTTAAGGTTGAGCTCGCGGGCAAGCTGGGCGATAAGATCCATGGGACTCCTTGCGTTTAAGGTGCGTTTGCAGCACAGGGCTACCAAGGATACCACCCGTCCCAAAAGACTGTTTTGGAGCCGCGCCACGAAAACGACCCGTCTACTACGTTTGAACCGCATGGGTCGACCGTACCTGGGTTTTCCGAAAAACCGCAGGCTTTCTACCTGCACTGATAATTGTTCTCGGGGGAAGCGGGCACTGCGGGGCGCGGCAAC
>CAUFRO010000042.1 GCA_959027945.1 uncultured Collinsella sp. | reverse complement strand
AAGAGAAGAGGCGGGGCATGCCCCGCCTCTTACACCACATCTCTGCGCGCTACCTAACAGTACTCATATTTGCCCTTTTTTGCCCACAGACCTTTGAGGGTGCGGCGAAAAGGGCTTGTTTTGATTGTTTTGGGCAGGCACGAGGCGCGGAAACGATGTCTGGAGCGACGGAGCGGCCTGGAATTCATCCGTAGAGGTCTTCATTGGCTGCGCCAGGAGTGTCCCTAACTGCCGCAGGGGGCGTCGGCCACGGCCGACGCCCCCTGCGGTTGTAAACAGATTTGACTGCGCGTTACTTGTCGTTGCCCAGCTTGTGTGGCTTGTAGGCGAGGGCATTGACGAGTGCGTCGCCGGCGGACTTGACGGCTGCCGGCTGCGGATCGTTGACGTGGTCCTCGGGGTGCACAGGCAGGTCTTTCTTGACCGCATCGTGGATCAGGTTGAGGTACTCGGTCACGCCGGTAGTCGACAGGTGCGTGCCGTCGCCGTCGAACAGGTCGTTACGATTGGCACTGTATCCGTACCAGTCGATAATGCGCACGTTCTTGTAGCGCGTGGCGGCATTTGCGATAGCCTGGTTGGTGGAACCCACCCACGGCTGCGGACTGCGTGTGTTCACAAACGCGACGATACGCTTGTCGCCGGCATCGGCCATGATGGCATCGATCTGGTCATCAGTTACCAAACCATTGGTGCCCAGGGCAAAGACCACGATCTTACCGGCAAGGTTCTGCTGGATATAGCCCTCAAATGTCGCGCGGCCCGCATCAAACTGGCGGCCCTTTTCGGCATCGATATGGCTGTGTGGGAACACGCCGTCAAAGGAATCAACGGCGCGCAGCGACACGGAGTCACCGATCATCAACAGGTCGTAGGAGCCATCGGGGAAGCCATCGTTGTCCTTGTCGGTGTCGTCGGCAGCCTGCTGGTCGGTGGGCGCGGTGTTTTTGGCTTCCTTGTTCAGAACCTCGGCGCCCTCGCCGCTCAGCGCAGACGTCTCGGGCACAAAGACCAGGCCGCCCAGTGCAACGACCAACACGACAGCGCAGGCTGCGCAGGCAGGGACGTGCGCGCGTGCCCAGTTGGCGGGCGTGGTGGTGCCATCGCGGAACTCGGCGACGGTGCGGCCGAAGGCGCCCTTCCTAAACGGCGTTTCGATAAAGCGATAGGAGCACTCGGCTACGGCGACCACCACAAGTACCTGCAAGATGTACTGCCACCAGGGCGTATCGTTGATGTTAGCGACCGGGTTCATGAGCAACAGCAGCGGATAGTGCCACAGGTAGATGCTGTACGAGCGTTTGCCAATCCACACGAGCGGCTCGGCGGACAGCGCACGGGCAACCATTCCCTGGGGCTGCACGCAGGCCGCGATGACCATGAGCGTGAGGATGGAGCATAAAAGCGTGCCGCCGCGATACTGGAACGCGGTGTAGCCGTTGGTGAGCGCGACCATGGCGGCAAGGCCAACCAGGCCCACGACGCCCAACACATCGATGGATGCGGGCGAGGACCAAAAGCGCACGAGGGCGCTCGGCTGTGCCGGGGCGGTCTCGGCTGATTCGTCGGCCTTCTCGCCAGACTTGCCCTCGGCGTTCTTGCCGTGCTTGGCGGCGCCAGCCAGGCGATTGAGCCCCAAACGATGTGCGAGACGCACCGGCGCCAGGTCGCGATCGGGGATAAAGGCCATCCAGGCACCCAGCAGCAGCGAGAACACGCGGGTGTCGGTGCCGTAGTACACGCGGCTGGGGTCGGCGGCAGGGTTGTAAAGCACCATCATGGCGAGGGCAGATACCGCGGCAAGGCCCAGAACCACGCGGCGCGTGTTGGGCTTGCTCACATGCATGGATACCATGGCAAACAGCAGTGGTGGCCAAATCAGGTAGAACTGTTCCTCGATGGCAAGCGACCAAAAGTGCGTGAGCGGTGAGGGGTCGCCCAGGGCATTGAAGTACGAGACGTTTTGGGCAATCTGCCACCAGTTGTTGAAGAACAGCAGCGACGGCAGGATGTCGGGGCGCATCTTGGTGAGCATCACGTGGTTAAAGATGGTGCACAGCGCGCAGGTCACGAACACTACCGTTACCACGGCGGGGACTAGGCGACGGATGCGGCGAATCCAGAAGCTCTTAAGGTCGATGCGGCCGGTCTTAGCGACTTCGTTGAGCAGCAAGCGCGTGATCAGATAGCCCGAAAGCACAAAGAAGATCGTAACGCCGAGCAGGCCGCCCTGAGCCCACGTGAGGTTGAGGTGATAGAGCACCACCGCGACGACGGCAAGCGTGCGCAGGCCGTCGAGCGCAGGAATGTAGCGGGACTTGGGACGAGCGGGCGCCTGTTCTTTTGCGGCGCTGTTAGTGTGGGCGTCCTTGTTGGTGGGCGTTCGATGCGGGACCGGGCCGCGTCGCGACTCGCCGGCGCGGCGGTCGGCGCGTGGGCGTTCGTGCGGCGCCTGGTTATCGGGCGCGCGGCGCGGACCGCGTGGGCTCGATGGTGGGAATTGTTCCATAAAACATCATCCAATGACGAGAATAATCAGCACATATTCATTGTAGCTGCCTGCTCCTGTGAATGCTTGCTGCTGGCGCAACCTCAAGGGCGCGTTCACATCAAAGTGAACTAAAGTTATAGAGGTGCGAGGGCGCACGATCGACGGCCGACGGTGGGCATAAGGCCCGCGGACGAGGAGGTTTCCATGGCAGATAGCGGCATCGTTGCGGTGTTCGGCAGCATGAACATGGACCTTTCGGTGGCGTGCGAGCGCATGCCGCGTGCGGGCGAGACCGTTGGCGGCAGCGGGTTTATCACCAACGCCGGCGGCAAAGGAGCCAACCAGGCCGTAGCTGCTGCGCGCATGGGCGCGCACACGCATATGATCGGCGCGGTCGGCTGCGACGCATTTGGCACGTCGCTCGTGGCGGGGCTCCAAGACGCCGGCGTGGACTGTGTCTTTGTAGCGCGTCGCGATGACGTGGAGACGGGAACGGCGACCATCATTCGCTGCGAGGGTGACAACCGCATCGTGCTGTCGCCGGGTGCCAACCATGCGCTCGCGGGCGAGGATGTTGCCCGCGCGCTGAGGCGTCTGGTAGCCGATGAGCTCGACGGAGACGCCAGCGATATTGCCCCGGCTGCCGGAAGCGTCTTTATCGCCCAGGGCGAATGTGACCTTGCGGCGACGGCCGAGGCGCTTGTTTGCGCTCACGAGCTCGGGTTCTATACGGTCTTTAATCCGGCGCCTGCCTGCGAGTTGCCTGCGGAGGCCTGGCCTGCGGTCGACCTGGTTTGTCCCAACGAGACTGAGTGCCAGGTGCTGACGGGCATCTTGCCCGCGGATGATGCGAGCTGCGTCGCGGCGCTCAACGCCCTGCTCGCCAAGGGTGTCGGAGCCGCGGTCATTACGTTAGGCGGAGCCGGGTCGGTTACGCTTGGCGATAGCGGCGAGCTGTTGCGCATGCCGGCGCTTTCGAACGAGGTGGTCGATACGACAGCCGCGGGCGATACGTTTATCGGCGCGCTTGCGGCTGCCCGCCTGGAGGACCTTCCGCTCTTTGGGTGCATGGCCGCAGGTGCTCGTGCCTCGGCGGTAACGGTGTCGCGTTTGGGCGCGCAACAGTCGATTCCCACGCGCGCCGAAGTTGAGCGCGTGTTTGGTTTAGACGATTTAGTAATAGACGGAGAAGCGGAGTAGAACAATGGCAATCAAGAAGCTGATCCTTGATCTGGATATGGGTGTGGACGACGCGATGGCGCTCGCCTATGCAATCGCGAGCCCCGAGGTGGAGCTCGTCGGTATTACCACGTGCTTTGGCAACGTGCGCGTCGACCAGTCGGCGCATAACTGCCTGGCGGTGCTCGACCTGTTGGGTCGCCCCGAGGTGCCGGTGTACCTGGGCGCCGATCGTCCCATAAAGGCGACCGAGCCCTATACGCCGCCGGCGTCCACCACGCTCATCCACGGCAAGAATGGCATTGGTGGCGCAAGCGTGCCCGCCTCGCCGTACGAGCCGGTGGGCGCGACGACGGCCGAAGGCAACGCGGCGGTCGATTACCTGATCGATGCCGCGCGCACCTATGGCCCCGACCTGGTCTACGTGGCAACCGGTCCGCTTTCCAACTTGGCGCTTGCCCTGGAGCGCGATGCGGCGGCGATGATGTCTATCGGTCGCGTGGTGGTGATGGGCGGTGCCCTGACCGTGCCCGGTAACGTGAGTGCGGGTGCCGAGGCCAACATGGCGAGCGACCCCGAGGCCGCTGACGCCGTGCTGCGCTCGGGCCGCAAACTCACCATGGTTGGTCTTGACGTGACGCATCGCGTGGTGCTGACGCGCCGCGACATTGCCGGTTGGACGGGCTCGGGCACCATGGCGGGCTGCGCATTTGCGAGTATGGTCGAGCACTACATTGGCTCGTACGAGATGAACGCCCCTTACCTGGGCGGCTGCGCGCTGCACGATCCGCTTGCCGTTGCCGTGGCGATTGATCCCACGCTCGTGGGCGCACTTGGTTGCAACTTGCGCGTCGACCTGCTCGGCGAGTATCGCGGCCGCACTATCTGCGACGAGCATCGCCTGTCCGACCCCGACAAGAGCGCGCTTGTGGCACTCACCGTGGACGCCCCGCGCTTTCTGTCCGAGTTCAAGGCGCGCATGGCCCGCATCCTAGGCTAGACTCGGGATCGAAGCACGCCCATCTGCTCGATGTGGCCGCTGGCGGGCCGACATCTACCGTTCGCCAGCCCGATGGTCCCCGGGGCGGGGAAAGCGCTATAATGCATTCTGCATCTTGGATTGTTACTCCTGTGTGGAGGCATGCCCAAGAGCAATACAACACGGATTGTTACGTAAGGCATGACCGCAATAGCACTGCTATTGGCTATCATGCCTTTTTCTGTGAGTGTTCTTGAAAGGAGGTTCACCATGCTTGCAATTAAAAAGCTTAACAACAACGCGGTTCTTTGCCGTGACGGACAGGGGCGAGATGTCATCGCCATGGGCAGGGGCGTCGGTTTCGGCGGAGATTTTCCTCGAGAGCTCCCTCTTTCTAAAATCGAGCATACGTTTTACGACATTGATCCTAAAGGACAAGATGTCATGAGGGATCTTCCCTCGGATATCGTGATGTTTGCGGCGAAAGTTATGGACATCGTTGCCAACGAACTGCCCTACGACCTCTCGACCAATGCGACGCTGTTCATGGCTGATCACCTGTCGTTTGCCGTTGCGCGAGCCCAAAAGGGGGTCCGCATCGCGATGCCTCTTGCCTATGAAGTGCGGGAGACGTATCCGAAGGAATACAAGGCTGCCCAGTTTATCGTCATGCGACTCGAGAAGGAGCTCGGAGAGCGGCTTCCCAAGGATGAGATTGCCAGTATTGCGATGAATCTCGTGAACGCACGGGTTGTTGAAGCCGTCAAAGCCACGGCCGAGCCCGCAAAGCAGTTCGACGATATGCTCGAGGACGTTATCGAGATTCTCGAAAGCGATTTCCGCATTATTGTCGACCGCGATTCCTTTGATTTCACCCGCTTCGCCACGCATCTGCGGTACCTGTTCAAGCGCATTCAAGCCGGCGAGTCGCTGAACAGCGCCAACATGCAGATGTACAAGAACTTTCGTGAGGAGTTTCCGCAGTTGGCAGAGTGCGTGAAGCATATCGGTTCCTATTGTCGTGAAACGTGGGACGCCACGCTCTCCGAGGAGGAGGAACTCTATCTGATGATCCATCTCAACCGGATCATCTCCAAAAAAGGATTGTAACCCGTAGCCATTCGGGGCATGACCTTTGCCGATTCGAACAGTAAGCCAAGATTGTGCAAAGGAGCCAATGATGGCAAATTACAAAAAGGTGGCAGAGCAGATTCTCTCCACTGTGGGCGGGGCGGAAAACGTGGCTTCGGTTACGCATTGCATGACGCGCCTGCGCTTCAACCTCAAGGATGAAAGCCTCTCGAATGATGAGAAGCTTGAGGACATCTCGTCTATCATCAGCGTCGTGCACGCCGGAGGGCAGGTGCAGCTGGTGGTCGGGCCCACGGTCGACAAGGTCTACGACGAGGTTTGTAAGCAGGGCGGATTCGAGGTCACGGTATCGATTGACGAGGAACTCGATGGCCCTCAGCTTAGCTGGAAGGAGCGCTTGGCGCCCAAGCACCTCTTCAATCAGCTGCTCGATGCCGTGAGCGGCGCTATCACCCCGATCCTTCCGATCTTTTGTGTCGCCGGTATCTTCAAGATGCTCGTTATTCTGTTTGGGCCCGAAGGCGCCGGTTTTATGTCCGAAACGAGCGACCTGTATCGGATCCTTTCCCTGGTGGGCGATGCGGCGTATTACTACTTCCCGGTGTTTGCCGCCTATAGCTCGGCTAAGAAGTTCAAAACGAGTCCTGTGCTGGCACTGCTCATCGCTGTTGTGATGATTTATCCCGACATGCTCGCTATTGTTGAGGACGGAAAGCCTTTCAGCGTCTTCGGCATCCCCATGCAGCTCGTCAACTACACCCAGGCTGTTCTTCCGGTCATCTTGATCACCTGGGCCCAGTCCTATGTTGAGCGCTTCTTTAAGAAGATCTCGCCTGATATGTTGCGCATTCTGATCGTACCCGTGGGTACGGTGCTCGTGATGTTGCCGGTCGCGCTGTGCCTCTGCGGCCCTGCCGTCCAATTTGTCATGGGCCTTGTGGCCGATTTCATCATTTGGCTCGCCTCTGTTGCCGGTCCCGCTGCGACCGCGGTTATCGGCGCATTCTGGAATCTGATCATCGCCACCGGCATGCACGTGCCGATCTATACCGCCATATTGCCCGCCGCGCTCCAGAACGGTTACGACGCCATCTTATACCCCGGCACCGCGGTTGTAGCCTACACCACGCTTGCCATCGCGCTCGCCTATGGCCTGCGCGCTAAGGGCAAGGAGAGTCGAGCCACGGGCTGGAACTTGTTCATCACCTATGCCTTCGGTCGCGTGAGTGAGCCCATCATCTACGGCATCCTGTTTCGCGACAAGAAGGCTCTTGCCTGGAACATGATTGGTGGTGCTGTCGGTGGTCTGCTGGTAAGCCTTCTTCATGCCAACGTCTATATCTTCACTGGCGTTGGTTTCCCATGGATGAACGTGCTCATGTTTGCTCAGGATATCATCCCTGGCACCATCGGGTGTCTTGCTGGCGGTGCCGTGACGTTTGCGTTGGCGATGATTTTTGGATTTGAAGGACAGGAGAAGATGCCGTTGAAGTCCAAGAGCGGCGATTCTGAGGCCGTTGAATCCGTCGAGGCATAAGAGGCTACTACACAAATATGCTCCCCAGCCGTTGCGCGGTCCGACCCCTTGGCCGCGCAACGGTACTGTGCTGTTGCGCGGCACTTGCCGAGTCCGTTGCGTTCGACAGTGTGGGCCGGGAATTTGATAGAAAGGACGACACCATAATGTTTAGAGAAGATTTTTTATGGGGCGGGGCTCTGGCTGCAAACCAGTGCGAGGGAGGATGGAACGAAGGCGGTCGCGGTTTAGCCAATTCCGACATGCTGCCGTTTGGCGATCAACGCATGGACGTCATGCGGGGAGACCTTGATCCGCGTGCGTTGGCACCCGACAGCTTCTATCCCGCTCGCAAGGGCATTGATTTTTACCATAGGTACAAGCAGGATATTGAACTGTTTGCCCAGATGGGTTTTAAATGCCTGCGCTTATCGATCGCCTGGAGCCGCATTTTTCCCAAAGGAGACGAAGCCGAGCCCAATGAAGAAGGCCTTGCCTTTTACGAGGATGTTTTTAGGACGTGCCGCGCGCATGGCATTGAGCCTTTGGTGACGCTCAACCACTATGATGTCCCCATGCATCTCGTCGATGCGTATGGCGGATGGCGCGATCGCAGGTTGGTCGACCTGTTCGATCGATATTCGCGTACCGTGTTCGAGCGCTATCGGGGATTGGTCAATTATTGGCTGACCTTTAACGAGATCAACATCATGACGCAGGCGTGCTTTATGGCGGCGGGGATCATCTTCGAGCAAGGGGAGAATCGCTATGCAACGGTTCACACGGCCGTGCACCATGTATTGGTTGCGAGTGCCCGTGCGGTCGGGGCGTGTCATGAACTGTGCCCCGGGGCGAAGATCGGTTGCATGCTCAACGCAGGTGTCTTCTATCCGGCTACATGTGATCCGGACGATGTGCTGGCTGCGCAGGCTGAGAATCGCAGCCATTACATGTTTACCGACGTCCAGGTGCGCGGTGCGTACCCGAGCTATGTTCTCAAGGAATACGCCCGCCATGGTTTTGAGGTGCCCTATCGGGATGATGACCGCGAAGTACTGGCTGCAAACCTGGTCGATTTCGTCTCGTTTTCGTATTACTCGACGCGCGTCGCAAAAGCGCATGCGGAAGGTCAGTTCGATTCGAACCTTCTTCGCTCGGCGCCTAATCCGTATCTAAAACAGGAGCCTTGGGGGAGGTTTATCGACCCCAAAGGGCTGCGCGTCACCATGAATGAAATCTGGGATCGCTATCAAAAGCCGCTGTTCATCGTCGAAAACGGTTTGGGTGCTCCTGATGTGCCGGAAGATTCGGGTGAAATAGAAGACGACTATCGAGTTGAATACCTGCGGGCCCACATCGAGGCGATGAGGGAGACCGTCGAGCTCGACGGGGTGGAACTCATGGGATATACCTGTTGGGGCCCGATCGATTTGGTTTCGGTCGCCACAGGACAGATGCGTAAGCGCTACGGGTTTATCTATGTCGATCGAGACGATAGCGGTGCGGGCTCGTTTGAGAGACGTAAAAAGAAAAGCTTCGAATGGTACCGACGCGTAATAGCAAGCAATGGCGAAGACCTTGCGTAATAACGTTAAGATGGACAAATGCGCCCGTTGGGGGAATAGTCGCGCCACTTTGCTTGACAACAGGCTAAACTAGCTAATAAACATTTACTCTTCTGTTTAGATTGAATTTGCGGTCGTTTAGTTGCCGAGCCACGGGGCGGTCAAGCCACGATGCTCGGCCGCGACCGATGCTAGGGGGAACGATGGCTAAAGCAAGCGTCCGCGAGATCAGCCGCATTACCGGCTTTTCGCCCGCAACCGTGTCCAACGCGCTCAACCGCAAGCGCAGCGTGAGCGAGGAGACCGCCAAGGTCATCCTGGAGTGTGCGCAGTCGCTCGGCTACCAGCAGTCGACGCAGCTCGAGAGCATCCAGTTTGTGCTTGCGCGCAAGACGGCCGCCATCCTGGACGAGAGCACCTTCCATCCCGCGGTCATCGAGGGCGTGGAGCGCCAGGCGCGTCGCCACGGCATGAGCACGAGCTTTGTCACGCTCGACTTTAGCGATCTTGACGCTGTGCGCCCGCAGGTCGAGGGCCTGATCGCCGATCCGTCCGCCGCTATCGTGCTGATGGGTACCGAGCTGGGCGAGGAGGACTACGCCCTGTTCGCCAACGCCGCCGCCCACCTGATCGTGCTCGACGGCTGGAGCGATCGTCAATACTTTGATGCCGTGGTTATTGCCAACACCGATTCGGTACTGCGCGCCGTGGACTACCTTATCGAGAAAGGTCACAAGCAAATCGGCTATCTGGCGGGCGACCTTCGCATCCGCAACTTTAAGGACCGCGAGCGCGGCTATCGCCAAGCGCTTGAGGATGCGGGCCTCGAGGCCAATCCGGCATGGCGTGTCACGCTGGGCACCACGCTCGAGGGCGCTTATCGCGATATGGGCGCGTGGCTCGACAGCGTCTCGCACGACGACCTGCCGACGGCTTTCTTTGCCGAAAACGACGTGCTCGCCGTGGGTGCCATGCGCGCGCTCAACGAGCACGGTATTCGCGTGCCCGAGGATGTCTCGATCATCGGCTTTGACGACCTGTCGTTGGGCGCCTTTTCCAACCCGCCGCTCACCACGGTGCACGTTCCCAAGCACGAGGTGGGCGAGATCGCGGTGCGCCGCCTGGTGGGCAACATCCGCAATCCCAAGAGCTATACCTGCAAGACGGCCGTATCGACCTATTTTGTCGAGCGCCAAAGCGTGCGCGAGATCTAGTCGGAACGGCGCCAGACCCCAGAGCGGAAAAGTCCTTCTAGATTACCTAGAATGATTTTTCTGGGACGGGGATTTAAAACTCATTGATCCCCGTCCCGGGTAGCTCATTTGGGACGGGGCTTTTTTGACTGGTATGATTGGTGCGACCATTCGAACCAGCTAAAAGAGCCCCGTCCCAATTTGACTATCGAGAGGATCTGCCATGGAGCGCATCGCGAGTTTTTCCGTTGACCATCTGCTGCTTGAGCCCGGCGTGTATGTGAGCCGCATCGATCGCGATCCGGCGACCGGTGCTGCCGTCACCACGTTTGACCTGCGCCTGACCACGCCCAACAAGGAGCCGGTCATGAACACCGCCGAGTGCCACACCATCGAGCACCTGGGCGCGACGTTCCTCCGCAATCATGCCGAGTGGTCGAGCCGTATCGTCTACTTTGGCCCCATGGGCTGCCGCACGGGCTTTTACCTCGTCGTGTTTGGTGAGGTGACGAGCGAGGAGATTCTGCCGCTCGTACGTGAGCTGTTCGAGTTTGTCGCCGGCTTTGAGGGCGATGTTCCCGGTGCCGCTCCCGAGGAGTGCGGCAACTACCTAGACCAGAACCTTCCCATGGCTAACTGGCTCGCGCGCCGCTACCTCGACCGCGACCTGGCCGATATCGACGAGAAGCACCTGCACTATCAGCAGGCGTAAGGCTGCTGGCAGGAATAGCGTTTGCGCCAGAAGCGCTCCCGCTCTTTGTGGGCGCTTTTTCATGCTGGGCGCTCAAAACGGAACGAGATAGTTCTAGAATGTTCATACTGTCACATAAACGAACAGGAGCGAGCATGCATATCTACTCTGTATCAGATCCCGAGTTCAAATCTTATGGCCGCGTGTGGAACGACGTTCCGTTCAACCTGACCGCTCCGCTCGTCGGGGCGCTTTCCGCTACGCCCATCCCCGAGGGCAGCAAGTACGTAGCAAGCGCGCCGGAGCTCGAGGGCGTCAAGGATGCCGATAAGCTGGGCTTTCTCATGTTTGGCGGCCGTCCCTTCCAGCTCGGCTGGTGCAACGGCCACAACACGCGTCTCAACTGCCTGGAGTACCACCGCGCGAGCGAGTTCAACCTGGGTGCACGCGACTTTATCCTGCTCGTGGCACATCGCTGGGAGATCGAGGACGGCAAGCTCGATACCGCGTGCGTCAAGGCGTTCCGCGTGCCGGCGGGCAAGGTCGTCGAGGTTTTCAACACCACGCTCCACTACACGCCGTGCATGGTCGACGACGGTGGCTTCCAGGTGATGGTGGCGCTGCCCGCTGGCACCAATGGTCCGCGCCCCGAGGCCGCGGCCGACATGCCCGCGGCCGGTGACAGCTACTGCTACTGGAAGGCAGACAAGTGGGTTCTCTGCCACGCCGACAGCCCCAAGGCTGCCGAGGGCGGCTACGTAGGCCTCATCGGCAAGAACCTCGACATCGCCGTGGACTAGCGCATCGCCCCAAACCACCACAAAGGTGCCTGTCCCCTTTGCGGTGGTTTGGGGCGGGCGGATATCGGGAAGTGCCGGACGGGGGAGGCTGCCGGGCGCCTTGCCGTCTGCGGATTTTGGGACATGTGGCCCGCTTTTTGAGCCTGCCTGTCGGTACACTAAAAGCACTATGGGTACCCGCGAGCGACATATCGGCAACGCGGCCGCCCGATCCGCACCCGTGGCGGGTCCCAGGGGCGGCAGGCTCTTCGCCATGCCGCGATTCCTTGTTGGCATAACACATCAGGTGTACCGCCACCGCGTCTTTGCTATCGCCGGTGTCATCACCGCGATGTTCCTCATGCTTTTGGCAGTCTTGCCGGCGCTGTTCGCCTTCGACCCCAAACTTTCTAACGCCGTTCCCGCCTATAGCGAGGTGTCCGAAGAGGTCGTGGATGCGCTCGTCCATTCGAGCTCTCTGCCGTTGCTTGTTGCCGCAATTGCATTTTCGATCTGGGGCGTATCGGTCTATCTGCGCTGTTTGGACTATGTGTTGCGCCGCCGTCTTGTTGCCATCGCCACCATCTGCGCCCTGTGGATGATCGAAGTCATTCTCAAGTACAAGTCGTTCACGCCGTTCTATGCCACCGTGCTGTGGTACCTGTACTACGTGCCCATGACGCTCATTCCGCTGCTCTACCAGTTGTGTGGTCTGCGCCTTGCGGGCCTGGAGCAACACCGCCTGGGTCGCCGCTACTGCGCTGCGCTGTGGATTATGGCTATCCTGCTTATCGGATTTGTGCTCACCAACGATTTTTACCAGCAGGTCTTCCACTTTGACCGTACAAGCGACACCTGGAGCAACGATTACACGTACGGCTGGGGTTATTTCGCCGTCCTCGTGTGGACGGCCTTTAACTTTGTGGCCTTTTTTATCCTGGTGGGCCGGTCCTCGTCCTTTCGCATCCAACGTTTCTCGGGCACGGCGGCGCTCGTGCTGCTGGGCGGCGCGTTCTTTGCCATCTCATATGCGTTGCGCGTGCCCTGGGCATGGAGGCTCAACTTCTCGCTCGTCTATTGCGTCTTGTGCGTGGTGGCGATGGAAATCTGTCTCGATTGCGGTGTCGTTCCGTCATATCACGACATCGCCGGCATTTTCGACACCTTGCCGCTTGACCTCAAAGTTCTAACGCGCGACTTGCAGGAAGTCTATGCCACGCCAGTGTCAAAGCCAATGCCGGTGGGCGTGCGCGAGGAGTTGCGGACCCAGGCGCACAGCCGCGCCCATGCCTTTGTCGTGGCGTCCGACCCCGATGTGATGTGCCGTGCCTTTCCACTGCTGGGCGGATCGGCCCTGCTTGCCCAAGACGTGTCGGATCTCAACGAGCTTAACCGTGAACTGGCACATCGTCGTATGGAGCTGCAGCGTCAAAATGAGCTGCTCGCCGCCGACTACGACCTTAAGACGCACCTGGCAGACCAAGAGGCCGAGACCTTGCTGGTCCAAGACGTGGACCAGGCGCTTGCCCGCGCGCTCGAAGGGATGTACGACCTGCTGAGCTCGCTACCGCCGTTGACCGATGAATCGTCTTCGCACGAGCGTTACCGCATGCTGCAGCGCGCCAAGATGCTCGTCGCCTATTGCAAGCGCAAGGGGTCGCTCACGTTGGCACAGCACGGGGAGAGCGGTTTTGATCGCGACCGCATTCAGCTCATTGCCAACGAGCTCGCAAGCGACCTGCGCACCATCGATATCGATTGCGCCTCGATTATCGCCATACGGCGCCCGATGCACGCCAGTACGGTAAGCGCCCTGTACGACTGCGTGTATGACTTTGCGTTTTTTGCCTACACCACCGACCATCCGGCGCTTATGTATCACTTGGGCGATCATGACCGATGCAGTGTCGAGCTGCGTGCCGCGCTTTTTTCCAACGATGATGCAGATCTTTCGCAGACGCCCGCTGCGCAAGAGCTCGAAAGCGCTCTACAAGGGCGCAACGTGGCATACCGCCTTGAGGGCGAGCCCGGCCAGCTGCGCATGATCGTCTTGATGCCGAGGGCGGGTGAGTGACGATGCAGATTTCGCTCATTCTTCCCCAAATCGTTGCGCTCGATGTTGTCTTTGCCCTGGCTGCGTGTCTGCAGACGATCCACGTCCCGCTCATCGCATCGCGCCGTTCGTCCTATAACCGTAAGGTGATTTGCGCCTACGAGGCGAGCCTTGTGCTTCACCTGATGATTTCGGCGCTCATCTTATTCGCGTCGTCTGGCTCGTATCTGGTGGCGCCGCTTGACGTTTGCGCCAGGGCAATGGGCGGATCGCTGTGGCTCAATGCCGTGATCTTTGCCTACGGCGTGGTGCTTATGGTGCACTATCGTCGCCTCGTCATGCTGGCCGAACTGTTGCTCGTTGTCGCCGTGACGCCGCCGGTGGTTTTTGCCATGGGCTCGGCGTGGACCGTTGTCCTTATCGCAGAGGGAGCGTTTTTCCTGTTTCGTTCCATCGCGGCGCTCTTGATGGACGTCCGTAACCGCCAGGAGGATATCACCGCGTTCTCGACGATCGAGACCATCAACGTGATTCCCGTGGGCATCCTGTATCTGGACCCGAGGGGCCGTCCGCTGCTCATGAACCGCTGCATGCGCAAAAACCTAGTGGAACTTCATATGCCCACCGATCTAGGTGACATGAGCGGCACATGGAACGACCTGCGCAAACTCAGCATGCAAATGCCCGAAAGCAGTAGGAACCGTGTGCGGATTAACTTGGATCGTTTTGGTGATGCTCGCGCGGTGATCGAGATTTCTCCCGCCGAGATTCGCCTATTTGTGCACGACGAGGTTATGGTTTCGGGCCGCCTCTTTGAGCGCATTATCGGACTGGACGTGACGGAATACGCACACGCCTACGACCGCTTGGCGCAAGCAAACCACCTACTTGAGCTTGCGGGCCAAGAGCTCCAGTCCCAGATCGAAGAAGTTAAAAAGGTTGCCGACAATGCGGCCTACCTACGTATGCGCGCCCGCGTTCACGATGTGATCGGGCAGCGCCTGTCCATTCTCCATCGCTATTTGGAGGAGGGGCGCCTGGACGACGAGTCGCTCGAGCAGATTGACCCGTTGCTGCGCTCAATTGCCGCCGATTTGCGCAGTGGCGGTGCCAGCGAGCCTGCAGAGCAGCTGGGTGATATCGTCCATGCTTTTGGCTTGGTGAGTGTGCAGATCGATGTCGAGGGTGCGCTGCCTGAGGACGCGCGTGTCGCCGCCGCATTTTTGCAGATTATTCGCGAGGCCTCGACCAATGCCACCAAGCATGCGCAGGCGCATCGGGTCCATGTGCGCCTGTGGCAGGAGGGGGCGGATGCTGACGGCATCGCGCACATGACGATTTCTAACGACGGGTCCCCGGCCTCCGTATCGTATCGCGAGGGAACGGGTATCCCAGGTATGAGGCATGTCGCACAAGATCTGGGTGGCAGCCTAGAGGTCCATGCCGTCCCTCCCTTTACGCTTGCGGTGTCCATCCCGCTCAACGCCAGCGCCACAGCTCAAAGGAGAAGCTCATGATCCGCGTCCTTATAGTCGAAGACCAGGCCATCCTGCGCGAGAGCCTGGCGCGTTCCGTTGGCGACCAGCCCGATATGACCGTTGTTTCCGCCATTGCCGATGCTTCCGAGGCCTTGGGTGTCGCGCTCAAGGAGCGCCCGGACATGATACTGATGGACGTATGCACCGAGCATGATTCCAACGGCATCGTGGCGGCGGCGCGCATTAAAGAACAACTGCCCGAGTGCCGCGTCATTATCATGACCGGCATGCCCGAGATCACCTTTGTCGATCAGGCCCGCGAGGCGGGCGTCGACAGCTTTGTGTACAAGAACGTCGGTATCGACGAGCTTTTCGCCGTGATGCGCTCCACGTTGGCGGGTTACTGCACGTTTCCCAAGCCGCCCGAGAGCATCTTCTCGGGCACGGCGGCCCTCGACGATGTCGAGCTGTCGATCTTGCGCCTTGCCTGCGAGGGTAAAAGCCGCCGCGAGATCGCGGCCGAGCTGTTTATGAGCGAGGGCACCATCAAACGCCGCATCTCGGAGATTCTCAATAAGACCGGCTACGACAACATCATGCGCTTGGCCGTGCGCGCAGTAACGGAGGGCAGCATCGTTCCCAACATGGAGCGCTAGCGCTCGTTACGCATCGGCATAAAGCGGCGGGGCCGCAGGATCAACTCCTGCGGCCCCGTCTGGCATGTGCGCGGATGTGTCCGCCAATCCGCGGCTATCGGTGTCTGCCGTTACGCGATGGTTGCGCTGTAGGAGGCGACGTCCTCGTAGGAATCGGTCAGGTAGGCATCGATGCCGATGGTCGTGTTGACGAGGTCGTCAAGGCTATCGAGTGTGCCGTTCGAGAAGGTGAACTCTTCGGTGGCGTTGGTGCCGGGCATCAGGTGAGCCGAGAACCAGGCTTCCTTCATAGTGCCGTTGACGTTGGTCTTGCCGGAAGGAGCGTAGAAGGTCAGGTCCTTGTCGCTCTTGTTGGTGATGTTGACGACAAAGCCGATGTCGCCCCAGTCGTCCTTGAATTTCTCGGTGATGGTGATGGTGCACAGATCGTCATCGGCGACGGTGACGGCGGGGGAGATTTCGAC
>CAUFRO010000041.1 GCA_959027945.1 uncultured Collinsella sp. | reverse complement strand
CCAGATAAAACCTGCCAAAATAAACCTGTCCCTTTTTGGTAGGTAGAATTACCCATAAGGTAAGTATGTTTCTGAGTTATTTCGTGTTGACCCATTTGAGCGCGATAGGGTATAACTCTACTCAACCGCTAGGGATTTTATTGAGAAAGGTGTTCTACCATGAGCAAGAACCTCTCCCAGCAGGTCGTTCTCGACCGCCGCGGCTTCGTTGCCGCCACCTTCGCAACCGTCGCCGGCCTTGGTCTTGCCGGCTGCTCCGACACCAGCGCCGAGGCCGACAAGGGTTCCGCCGCCGGCTCTTCCAAGAGCTCCGAGGATACCGAGGCTTCCACCACGCTCGATGCCAAGGCATTCGACAAGCTCGTCGACAACGGTCCCAAGGCCGATGACGATGCCATCGCCGCCAGCACCTGGGCTACCGCCGTCAAGGACGCCGGTGTCTTTAAGATCGGTGGCGTTCAGACCTCCACGCTCTTCTCCCTCCTCAACGAGAAAGACGGTCAGACCCGCGGCTTCGACGCCGGTATCGCGCAGCTTCTGTCCAACTACATCCTGGGCGAGGACAAGGTCGAGATCACCCAGGTGACCTCGGACACGCGCGAGTCCGTCCTGCAGAACGGCCAAGTCGACGCTGTCTTTGCCACCTACACCATCACTGACGAGCGCAAGAAGCTCGTCTCCTTCGCCGGTCCCTACTACTACACCCAGCAGGCCATCCTGGTGCTCACCGATAACGACGACATCAAGGGCGTCGACGACCTGGCCGATAAGAACGTCGCCGTCCAGTCCGGCTCCAACGGCCCCGCCATCCTGGAGGAGTTCGCCCCCAAGGCCAGCCAGCAGGAGTTCAAGACCGACGAGGAGGCCCGCCAGGCACTCCAGCAGGGCCGCGTTGACGCCTACGTCATCGATAACAACATGCAGCAGAGCGCCCTGGTCCGCGAGCCCGGTAAGTACAAGATCGCCGGCAAGCCCTTCGGCAACAAGGAGCCCTATGGCATTGGCCTGCCGCTCGATTCCGACGGCGTCGCCTTTGTCAACGACTTCCTTAAGAAGATCGAGGACGATGGCACCTGGACCGAGCTGTGGCAGATCTGCATCGGCGACCGTACGGGCGACACCAACGTTCCCGAGCTGCCCGAGGTCGGCGCCTAAGCGGCGAGCCTAGTAACGGCCGCAACGAAACCATACGGAAACGCACGATGCGCTTTATTGCGATAAACTGTTTCCACACTGAGTTGTCGGGGCTTCCGTACACACGGGAGCCCCTTTCCTTATCGGCAGGAGGTCCGCATGAGTCTCTCCGAGCTCTGGTCGCTCTATGGCCAGAACTATATCGACGCGCTGCTAGCAACCTGGGGCATGACGCTTGAGTCGTTTGCCATCGCCATGGTGCTGGCTGTCGCCGTCACCGTGATGCGCGTGTCGCCGCTCAAGCCGCTGCGCGTCTTTGGTGACCTGTATGTCCAGGTCTTCCGTAACATCCCCGGCATCGCGCTGCTTATCATCGTCGTCTATGCGCTTCCGCCGCTCAAGGTCGTCCTGCCCTACCGCACCTGCGTTATCGTCGCCACGGTCCTTTTGGGCTCGGCCTTTGGCTCCGAGAACTTTATGAGCGGCATCAACACCGTCGGCGTCGGCCAGGTGGAAGCCGCCCGCTCGCTGGGCATGAACTTTAGCCGTATCCTCGCCAAGATCGTGATTCCGCAGGCGCTGCGCTCGAGCGTGCTGCCCATGACTAACCTCTTTATCGCCGTCATGCTCACCACCGCACTCGGCAGCCAGGTGCCGCTTAAACCGCAGGAGCTCACCGGCGTGGTGAGCTACATCAACACGCGCTCGCTCGGCGGCGTCGCCGCGTTCTTTATCTCGGCACTCGGCTACCTGGGCACGGCCTTTGTGGTGAGCCACATTGGCAACTACATCGATAAGAAGGTGAGGATCCTCCGATGAGCAAGCACTCCACCTCCGCGCTCACCATGCGCGATGCGCTCTACGAGGCTCCCGGCCCCAAGATGCGCGCAAAGATTCGCATCGGCACCGCCATTTCGCTCGTTGCTGTAGCGGCGCTCGCCGTCCTCGTGCTGCAGCGCTTTTATGTGACCGGCCAGCTTTCGGTCCACTATTGGTATTTCTTTACGCACCTCACCACTTGGAAGTTCCTGCTTGCCGGCTTTGAGGGCACCGTTAAAGTCGCACTCACCGCTGGCGCCATCGCGCTGGTGCTGGGCTTAGCCCTTATGCTCGGCCGTACCAGCGACATTAAGCCGCTGCAGCTGGTCTGCCGCGTGCTCACCGATTTCTTCCGCGGCGTGCCGAGCCTTCTGTTCATCTACTTCTTCTTTTTGGTGCTGCCCCAGTACAAGATTGCGCTGCCGTCGTTTTGGATGCTCACGCTCCCTGTCGCGCTCGCTGCAGCCGGCGTGCTGGCCGAGATCTTCCGTGCCGGCGTCAACGCCGTGCCGCGCGGCCAGGTCGAGGCCGCCCAAGCGCTCGGTCTCTCCAAAGCCAAAATCACCTTTAAAATCGTATTGCCGCAGGCTATTCGATTTATCATTCCGTCGTTGATTTCGCAGCTCGTGGTCGTAGTCAAAGACACCACCGTCGCCTACGTGGTGAGCTACCCCGACCTCATGCAAAATGCCCGTGTGCTCATTACCAACTACGACGCCCTCGTGTCGGTCTACCTGGTTATCGCGGTCATCTACATCCTCATCAACGTCGCGATCAACAAGGCCGCTGTCTACGTTTCGCACAAGACCGGCGCGACCATCATCCGCTAATGCTTTACCATTTCCAGTCATAAGGAGCCGAGCACCATGGCACAGAGCACTTCTTCTACCGGCAATCAGCCGCTGATCGAGCTCAGGCACGTCGATAAGCACTATGGCGATCTACACGTCCTCAACGACATCAATCTCTCGGTCGACCGCGGCGAGGTCGTCGTTGTGATCGGGCCCTCGGGCTCGGGCAAGTCGACCATGTGCCGCACTATCAACCGTCTGGAAACCATCGACTCGGGCGAGATCCTCATCGAGGGCGAGCCCCTGCCGCAAGAAGGCAAGGATCTTGCCCGCATGCGTGCCGAGCTGGGCATGGTGTTTCAGCAATTCAACCTGTTCGCACATATGACCGTGCTGCAGAACGTCATGCTGGGACCGGTCGATGTGCTGGGTGTCTCCAAGGACGAGGCCCGTGAGCGCGCCATGGACCTGCTGAGCCGCGTGGGCGTGGCCGAACAGGCCGATAAGGTGCCCGCACAGCTCTCGGGCGGCCAGCAGCAGCGCGTGGCCATCGCCCGTTCACTCGCCATGCAGCCCAAGGCCATGCTTTTTGACGAGCCCACAAGTGCCCTCGATCCCGAAATGATCAACGAGGTGCTCGAAGTCATGGTCCGTCTGGCCCAGCAGGGCATGACGATGATCGTCATCACACACGAGATGAACTTTGCCCGCCGCGTAGCCGACCGCGTCGTCTTTATGGCCGACGGTCAGATCGTGGAAACCGGCACGCCCGACGAGTTCTTCGACCACCCCCAGACCAAGCGCGCCCAGGACTTCCTCAACTCTATCAAGGGCCACTAACCCAATTGCCACGCGGGCAAATTCATCAGTAACGTTTGCTCCGCGCCACCCCTGTGCCATGTCCACCCGGATTCGAAAGCTACGCCCATGATCGGAACCCGCACCTCATCGTCCTACACTCCGCACGTCGACGTCGATCCCGCCGACCGTCCGCTCATCCTGGTCGCACCACGCTGGGAAGAAGCGAAACCCTATTTGAGCGAGACGCTCTCCCCCAACGAGGAGATTGCGAGCGTCTTTGTCGATGCCATCCTTGCCGCCGGCGGCCTGCCGCTGCAGATGTCCATCACCGAGGACATTGAGGTCATCCGTCATTACGTCGATATCGCCGACGGCATCGCCATTCCCGGCGGCCCCGATGTCAATCCCAAACGTTGGGGCGATGATCGACCCTACGACCCCACCCTCTGCTGCGAGATCCGCGATAGCTTTGAGTTTAAGCTGGTCGGCGAGGTGCTCCGCGCCAAAAAGCCGCTCTTTACCACCTGCCGCGGCACGCAGTTGCTCAATGTCGCCACCGGCGGCACCCTGTGCATGGACGTGCCAAGCCTGGGCGCGCGCGAGGGCCGCACGCAGTGGCGCCATACCCACGTGCTCAACGACCCCGTGCATCCCGTCGAGGTCGTGCCGGGCTCGTTGCTGGAGCGCGCGCTTGGCGGGCACAGGCTTATCCAGACCAACTCCGCACACCACTGCTGCATCGATCGTCTGGGTAAAAGCACGCGCTTGGTCGCCAAGGCAACCGATGGCGTGCCCGAGTGCATCGAAGTCGAAGGCCAACCCTTCTGCCTGGGCGTGCAATGGCATCCCGAGTACACCTGGCAGACGCTCGAAACCGACTTTAACCTCTGGAAGTCGTTTGTCGAGGCGGCAGCCAAGGTCAAGCAGGCCCGCTAGCACGCGAACCACAAAACAGATAAGGGTGCCCCGCCGGCCACATGGTCCGGCGGGGCACCCTTTCACCTATATGTGGCCGGCAAGCAGCCCAAGGCTCGCAAGCTCTTATTCAGCCGCCTCGCGCAGAGCCGACATCGTTGCCGCATATTGCTGCTGCAGCGCATGCATTCCCTCGCGAGCGCCGTCAACGGTATCGGCGCCGCGCAGCGCCTCGGTCACCACGACCGCCGGCTCGTACAGATTATCGAATCCCAGGTTCTGGCTCACGCCCTTGAGCGTGTGCGCTGCCATAAACGCACCTTCGGCGTCTCCCGCCGCCATGGCGGCCTCCAGCTTGTCCATGCTCTCGTCATCCAAAAACTTGAGGGCAAAGCGGGCAAGCATTTCCTCGCCCATCAGCCGTGCGCATGCGTCATCATAATTGGCGCCGATCTTCTCATACGCCTCACGCATGGAAATCATGGATTAAAACTCCTTTGGTCAAACTAAATCGTGGGAAACGCGACGACGTCGGCGGGGCGCGCCAACGTCTCGGCGATACGGTCTTGCACCTCGAGCAGGCAGTCGAGCAACAGCGGGTTAAACTCACCGCACTTACCGTCCAAGATCATCTGGATAGCCTCCTTGTGCGGGATAGCGTCCTTGTACACGCGCACGCTCGTCAGAGCATCGTACACGTCGGCCACCGAAACCACCTGTGCGGCGATGGGAATCTGGTTGCCCTTAAGGCCATCGGGATAACCCTTGCCATCCCAGCGCTCGTGATGCCAACGCGCAATCTGGTACGCATATTCCACAAGCGCATTGCCGACGTGATGGCGGCCCAGCTCGAGCAGCATGTCGGCGCCGATCGTGGTATGCGTCTTCATAATCTCGAACTCCTCGGGCGTAAGGCGCCCGGGTTTGTTGAGAATCGCATCGTCAATCGACATCTTGCCGATATCGTGCAGCGCCGAAGCCAGGGCAATCGTAGAGCGTTCCTCATTGTCGAGGGAGATCGTGCCGCTACGCTGGACCAGACAGCCAAGCAGCAGCTCGGTCAGCTTCTCGATGTTCGTAACGTGCCTGCCGCTCTCGCCATTGCGAAGCTCCATGACGCCGGCCATGATGTCGATGAGCATGCGACTGTTCTTGACGCGCTCGTTGTACTGCTGGGACAGCAGGCTCGTCAGACGGCGCTGTTTGGCGTATAGGCGGATGGTGTTGCTTACACGGCGGCGCACGACACGGGAGTCAAACGGGCGGTTGATATAGTCCGAGGCGCCCAGCTCGTACGCGCGCAGAACCATATCATCGGAATCTTCGCTCGAAATCATGATAAAAGGCAGATTGTCGATACCCGATCGGCGCGACAGATCGGCCAGCACCTCAAAGCCGCTTATGCCCGGCATGACAATATCCAGCAGCACGAGCGACAACTCATCGCCATAGCGGTCGACCATGTCAAGCGCCGTACGACCGTTGTCGGCCTCGAGGATGCAATACTCGTCCTTGAGCATCTCTTTGAGAATGGCTCGGTTCATCTCGGAGTCATCGACAATAAGCACCAAAGGCTTGTCGCTTTGGAAGGCTTCGATGGAATCGGCATCGGTCACGACCGTACCGGCTTTTGCCTTAGCGCGGCTCAATAACTGGACAGCGCGGCCAACTCCCTCATCGACCGTCTCGCCATGAATGCGAACGCCACCAACACATGCCGTCAAGCTCACGTACTCATGGCCCGGAACAATCGTGGAATGAACGGCATCGGACGCCTGATGCAGGCGACGGGTGAAGTCATCGGAGGGAATATTGGGCATGACGACCACAAACTTGTCGCAGCCATAGCGCACAAGCTCGTCAGTCGAACGAATTCCGCTGCGTATGGCTGTCGCCACAGCACCGAGCGCAAGGTCGCCGGCATGACGGCCACACGTATCGTTGAAGACCCTAAAATCATCAAGGTCGATCACCGCAACGCCGGCATTCATGCGGGCGCTACGGAGCTTTTCCTCGTAATATCGGCGATTGCGCACACTCGTCAGCACGTCGGTGTAGACGAGGTCCCCTTCTGCAGCCTCTTGCTCATCGATCGGGCGCACCATCAGCAGGACGTGAGGCTCGCCCTCGACCTTCAGAGGGCGTAGGCGGGCGCGGTACTCAACACCATCGTTGAGCAGTTGCTCCGACACCTCATCGGAATCTGCCAAGGCCTCAAGACTCGACTGACGCAGACAAGGGCACCGATTGCCGGCGAGCAGGCAGTTAGGCTCGCTCTTAATCTGATCGGCCGACAGCAAACGCACCACGGGGTAGGTCTTCGCGACGCGGGCGACCTCAGCGGCAGCCTCCTCGTCGGTTAGATTGACCTCGTGATTTTTGCGCATATGGGGCCCTTTCTATCGTTATGCACGGCAACGGTGCATATCAATTGGTACAAGGGTAACATCTAACAGCTGAAGGCAAACGCGCGATTATCGTTACATTTTTATGACCTGGCAAGCGGCGGTAATGGAGCCGCGGGCGCGCGGTTATGGACGCATTCGTTAACAATGACGAAACGCTAACAACCCCTCTCCCCGCAGGTCATCGAGCGTGCTAACGCTCCAAGACATCACGAACGGCATTTGCCGCCGTAACGGGGCGATCGCGCAGACCGTTATGCGCGCCCGGAATCGTCACAAGGGGGCAATCGAGATATTCAGCAGCCACCCTCGTGCCCGCCTCGCGGGGCGTGCCAACCGAGAGCTCGCCCAAGAACACGTCCGACACCGCCTTTGACGCGCGAGCGCGCTCCCAGTCGGGAGCATATGTCATATTTGTTCCGTATTCATTGGCCATAAAGCAACGACCATTGCGCAGGGCATGTTTGACTTCCGCTTCGGTCGTCCCAGGAGCCTCGGGGTCCAAGTCGCCGAGGGCTCCCAAGAAAAGCCGGAGCGCCCTTGAAACCTTTCCCGCCGCAATCATATCGAGCAAAACCGGAGCTGCGCCCATACCGACGCCTTTGGCCGACACAGCCGGCTCATGCAGAATCGCACGGGCGACGAGATGGGGTTCGGTGCGAAGAAGCTCCAGCGCAACCAACGTACCGGCACTATGCGCAAGCACATTTGCCGGAGCGCCAACGTGTTCGATCACGGCTTGCAGGTCGGCGGCCTGAGCGGCAAGATCATAGCTGCCGTCTGCCGCATCGCTGCTGCCACCGCAACCGCGGCGGTCGTAGGCAATTACGCGGTAGTTGCGGCTGAGCTCACAAGCGATACCGTCGAAAAATGTGCCGTCGACACAAGCGCCGTGCACGCACACCAAAGCAGGAGCATCAGGCGACACATCCGGGCCGGCATATTCGCGACAGGCAATCGTGGTGCCCGCATTCTCGACCGTAAAATCCATGTTGTGCCCCCATCATCAATGCCCATCCAGTTGCACGTCAGTACGGTTGGATGGACCCGCATTGCCTTATACCTTGTTAACAGATTAACTGTACCCGACCCGAGGCTTTTCATGGCACAGCATCATGGGCGACGTGAAAAAACGAAACTTGTAAAGCAAGAGCCCGCACCTTGCTTTGGAGCCGATGCTATGCTTAGGCACAATTGTCTTGAGGAGCATATGCCTATGTCTACGTTTTTGAATGCCAGCCCCATCTTTGGGCCCGTTCGCAGCCGTCGCCTTGGCCTCTCGCTCGGCGTCAACATGATGCCGGCCAGCGGCAAAATCTGCACGTTCGACTGCATGTACTGCGAAAACGGCCTCAATGCCGAGCGCCCCTGCCATGAGCCGTACAACACAGCCGCCGTAGTACTCGACGCGCTCGAGGCAAAGCTGCGCGAGATGGCAACCGAGGGCGAGCTCCCCGATGTGATCACCTTCGCAGGCAACGGCGAGCCCACCGCCGCACCGGAGTTTCCGCAGGCCATCGCCGGCGCCGTCGCGCTGCGCGACGAGCTTGCCCCAAACTCCAAAATCGCCGTACTCTCCAACGGTACGCGCGCCGACCGCCCCGAGGTGCACGATGCACTCATGATGGTCGACGACAACATCCTCAAGCTCGATACGGTCGATCCGGCATTTATCCAGCTGCTCGACCAGCCTGTTGGCCCCTACGACGTCGAGCACCAGATTGAGACGTTCGCAAGCTTTGACGGTCACGTTATTATCCAGACGATCTTTTTGACCGGTGAGTATCAGGGCAAGCCCATCGACAACACCGGCGAGGAGTACGTCGCCCCCTGGCTCGCGGCGCTTGAGCGCATTCGCCCACAAGAAGCGACCATCTACACGGTGGCGCGCGAGACACCAATCGCCGGCCTTGCTAAAGCGGCGCCCGAGGTGCTCGACACGATTGCCGCACGCGTGCGCACCCTCGGCATCCCCTGCCAGGTGAGCTACTAGCGCGCAGCTGCCCTGTGAGTGGGCTATACTAGCTGCGAATGAAAGGAAGTTAGCCATGTTTGACAATGGACCCGTGCCCGGCCGCAACGACGCCTGCTGGTGCGGCAGCGGCAAAAAATATAAGAAATGCCATAGCGCCTTTGATGAGCGCCTCGAGCGCTTGTGGGAAGAGGGCTGGGAGGTTCTGCCCCGCACGCTCTACAAGACGCCCGCCGATATCGAGGGCATCAAGCGCTCGGCCGCCATCAACGTGGGTGTGCTCGATTACGTAGGCGAACACATCGCCGCGGGCATGACCACCAACCAGATCGACCAGATGATCTACGACTACACCGTCGAGCACGGTGGCACGCCGGCCGATCTCAAATACGAGGGCTATCCCAAGAGCGTGTGTACCTCGATCAACGACGTCGTCTGCCACGGTATCCCCTGCGATGCGGATGTGCTGCACGAGGGCGACATCATCAACGTCGACTGCTCCACGATCCTAGACGGCTACTTTAGCGACTCGAGCCGCATGTTCTGCATCGGCGAGGTCTCGGCCGAGCGCCAGCGCCTGGTCGACGTCACCCGTGCCAGCGTGGAGGCGGGTCTGGCGGCCGTCAAGCCATGGCTGCCGTTGTCCGTTATGGCCGAGGCCGTGCAAAAGACCGTCGAGGACGCCGGCTTTAGCGTGGTGCGCGAGTACGGCGGACACGGCATCGGTAAGGAGTTCCACGAGGACCCATTTGTGGGCTTTACCACCGAGGCGCCCGATGTGGACACCATCATGGCTCCGGGCATGGTCTTTACCATCGAGCCCATGGTCAACGCCGGAGCGCCCGACATCAAGATTAGCAAGGGTGACGGTTGGTGCGTGCGCACCAAGGACGGTAGCGATTCGGCCCAGTGCGAGGTACAGCTCGTGGTGACCGAGGACGGCTACGAGCTGCTGAGCTGGTAGCTGTAGATGCGCCGGATGCTGACGGGTACGCTCGTCTTGCATCCGGCGTTTTTATTTGAACGTTTTGCCTGATAAAACCTGCCAAAATAAACCTGTCCCTTTTTGGTAGGTCGAGCGGAGAGGACTGCTTGTGAACATCCTGGTTTTGCTACCCGTCAACGACCGTCATCGCGCAATTCTTGAGTCGAGCGCTCCGGGCGAGGACTTTATCTACACGAGCGCCGACGCCGCCACGCGCGAGCAGGTCGCCGATGCCGACGTGATCCTGGGCAACATCGACCCTGACATGCTCACGGCATGCGAGCATCTCCAGCTGTTGCAATTGCAGACCGCCGGCTATGACGACTACCTTGCCGCCGGCACCGTGCCGGCTGACGCCAAGCTGTCTTGCTCGGTGGGCGCCTACGGTCAGGCCGTGAGCGAGCACATGTTTGCCATGGTACTGTCAATGATGAAGCGCCTGCCCGGCTACCAGGACCTGCAGCGCGAGCATCGCTGGGAGGACTTGGGTCCGGTCACCTCGCTCAAAAATGCCAACGTGCTGGTGCTGGGCGCGGGCGATATCGGCGGCCACTTTGCCACGCTCTGCCGCAGCATGGGCGCACACGTCCGCGGCATCAAGCGCCATCCGCTCGTCTACCCCATTGTGTTTGAGGACATGGACGGCATGGATGCCTTGTCTGAGCGCCTGGCCGAGGCAGACGTCGTCGCATCTTTTATGCCCAGCACACCCGAGACCCGCGGTCTGGCGAACGCCGAGTTCTTCGCCGCGATGAAACCGGGCGCCTTCTTTGCCAACGGCGGCCGCGGCGACCTTGTGGTCGCCGACGACTTGGTTGCCGCCTTGGAGTCGGGACATCTCGCCGGCGCCGCGGTCGACGTCACCGACCCCGAACCGTTGCCTGAGACAAGCCCCCTGTGGGATGCGCCTAATATGCTCATCACGCCACACGTCTCCGGCTGGTTCCACCTAGCCGCCACCCTCAACAACGTCGTCGACATCGCCGCGGAGAATCTGCGTCACCTGCAAGCCGGCGAGACCCTGCGTTGCTGGATCGAGCACTAATTTGTTCCGGCGTTTTGCCAAACGCCGGAACCCCTCGACGCTGCGAGCCCCATGGGTTCCGCCGTTCTAACGAACGGCGGACCGGTCGACGCTGCAAGCCCGCCGTTTGGCCAATCTGCCGTTCAATTTCAAAGGCGCGACCAGAAGGTCAGCGCCTTTTCATTTCACGGCACCTTGGCTCAAACGGCAGGCTCTCGCTGACGTTTGCTCAACCTGTGGGGTCTTCAAATTGTTAGAGCGTTGCTAAGTAATTCTTTGCGTCTTCTACGTTCATTGCTGCGACGGGTGCGTGTGAACAGAGTTTGGCATCGTTGGTGACCAGTAGATCTGCCTTTGCGCGCATTGCCGCAGCGATGATTAAATCGTCTTCGTAATCGCTATGGAGATTACGCTGCTTGCTCGCCATCCATATGTCACTCAGGTCGCAGGGTACCGGCGTGGCAAGTTGCGACAGCACGCTAAGACAATCCCATGCAAGTGATGTCGCCGCCACGGCGGCATCTTGGGATAGTGAGCCATGCTCGCGCCGATACCATGCCTTATGTTCGCTTGAAATCAAATAGAACAGATCTTTGGACGATGTCGCCGCATACAGCAAATCCACCTGCGCCGTGCATGCATCGCGTAAAAACTCAATCGCCACCGAACGACCACGTCGTGAGGGAATGAAGTAATCGAGCCACACGTTGGTGTCAACCAAGATGCGCTTTGGAGCCTCACTCATAGAGCCAGCTCATCTCCTCGCCGTAGCGATCCGCATAGGCATTCCGTTTGAGCTCTTCGTCGTCCGATGGCTGAGCCCTGACCATATCGATTCCCGACTCACGGCAAGCGGCAGCGAACAGCTTCGACCCCTGATCCATGAGCTCGAGCTTACGTTTGGCGGCCTTTTCGCGCTCGCGCTGTTCCGCCCGGGCACGACTGGGCAGCAGGATATCCTCGAGCGCACCGGGGCGATCGGCCAGCGACGCTGCAAGCTGCCAGAGCGCTCGCACCGCTTGGCTCGGCGTCATACCGGCCCTGGAGAGAGCGGCGTCCCCACTCCTTTTAAGATCGGCATCGAGACGCACGTTGATCTGAGCGGCTGTTGTGGTCATAACCCCTCCTTAATACTTTAAAATTATCATAAAACTCTATGGTAGATACGTAAAGCATGTATAGCAATATATTAGTATTAGCCGTGCTCTGTGCACAAAAAGCCGCCGAGGCACATTACACCTCGGCGGCTACGCATCACCAATCTAGTTCGGTTTCATCCTTTGCATTTGCCCAGATAAAACCTGCCAAAATTAACATCCCTTTTTGGCAGGTTTTAGAGTTCCACGCTTTCGGCGCCGTTGATATGGAGGTCACGCTCGTAGAAGGCGGTGAGGGCGCGGATGGCGTACATCACGTCGCGTACGCCGCCGGTCTCGTAGCTCGAGTGCATGGCCAGCTGCGGCAGGCCCACGTCCACGGCATGCATGCTCGCCTGCATATTGGACAGGTTGCCGAGCGTGGAGCCACCCGCCATATCGCTCTTGTTGGCGAAGGCCTGCGTGGGCACGTCGGCGTCATCGCAGATGGCCTGGAACACCGCGCGGCTAAAGGCGTCGGTGCAGTAGTGCTGGTTGGCGGCTTCCTTGATGACGATACCGCCGTTGAGCACCACCTGGTTGCGGGCGTCACACTTCTCTGCATGATTGGGATGCACGGCATGTGCGTTGTCGCAGCTCACGAGCATCGAGGCGGCAAGTGCGCGGTGGTACGATTCGTCGTCAAAGCCCAGCGATCCGTTGATGCGGCGCAGCGCGTCGGCCAAGAAGGTCGACATGGCACCCTGCTTGGTCTCGGAGCCAACCTCCTCGTTATCGAAGCAGCAGAAGACCGAGACGTCGTGCGCGTTTTCGGCGCCCAAAAATGCCTGTAGCGAGGTATAGGCACAGGCCAGGTCGTCGAGCTTGGGCGTCGAGATAAACTCATCGGCCCAGCCCCAAATGCGCGCATCCTGACGATTGACCAGGAACAGATCGCGGCCCAGAATCTGCTCGGGCTCAACGTCCAGCTCTTCGGCGATCAGGGCATCGAAGTCACCCGGCTTAAGCTCGCCGGCGCTGATGAGCGGACACAGGTCAACGGCTCGGTTGGGCGCAAAGCCCTCGTTAACGCCGCGGTTCATGTGGATGGCGAGGCTCGGGATAATAGCGACCTCGCGCTCGGTGGCAAGCAGGCGGCTCTCAATACGGTCGCCCTCGCGCACCAGCACGCGACCGGCCAGCGCCAGCGGGCGGTCGAACCAGGTGTAGTCGATCATGCCGCCGTAGGCCTCAGTGTTCAGGCGCAGCGTCTCGCCTGCGCCGTCGAGCTCGGGCACGGCCTTAACCTTAAACGTCGGAGAATCGCTGTGCGACGCCGTGAGCTGGAAATGATAGTCGCCGGCAACGCCGTCCTCGCCCCACGTCGCGGCAAGGTCCTCGCCCACCTTAAAGGCAACAACGCTCGAGGTGTTGCGCTGCGTGTAATAGCGACCGCCCGGCTCGATGTCCCACGCCGCGTTCTCGGGCAGGTAGGTAAAGCCCGCCTCGTCGAGCTCGGCCATAATGGTCGCCGCCGTATGGAACATGCTGGGGCATGCCTCGATAAAGTCGATAAGGTCGTTGGCAGCCTCGATATCGTCGGCCGTCACGTGCGCGCGCTCGGGCGTTTCCTGATCCGTCATGCTCTCCCCTTTCGCTGGGTTGATGGTCCCCTCCAGCATACCCCGCCACGCCAGCACCGCACTCTTCATTCCGTGCTTAATTCCGCACCGCTCACCAAGTTGAGCCATCATGCCCGCGCTCCTTTTGCGACAATTGCGCTAACAGGACGAGAGGAGCCGTCATGAAGCCACGTAACATTGCCATCGCCTGCGGTGTCGCGGGAGTCGCCGTCGGCCTTGCCGCTGCCACCGGTATCGTTTATCACAAGCAAATCAAGTCCGCCGCGTCGCTCAAACGCTTGACCAGCTACGCGGATAGCTATGACCTGTACGCAATCGACATCGCCTACGACTACGATCTTGATCGCATCATCGCCGCTGGCGTGCGCGACGACCAGGCCTACATCGATGCCGTGGTGGCGCAGGTGCTGCCCGGTGTGCCGGTACATGTCCAGGCGCCCCAGTTTGCCTGCAGCGCTTTTGTCGCCGTAGATGCCGAAGGCCGCGTGCGCACCGGTCGCAATTACGACTTTAAGGACGACACCTCGGCACTGCTGGTGCGCAATCACCCACGCGACGGCTATACCTCCATCGGGTTTGCTGCCCTTAACAACCTGGGTGATAACACTCCGCTTGACTCCGTCGGCGGACGCGCCGCCGCACTCATGGGCCCGTTTGCCCAGCTCGACGGTGATAACGAATGCGGCGTGTCCATTGCCGTACTCACTCTGGATTCCAAGCCCTGTGACCAGGACACGCAACGCCCCGTCATCAATACCTCGCTCGCCATCCGTCTGGTGCTCGACCGTGCCGCCACCACGCAAGAAGCTGTCGACCTGCTTTCCGCCTACGACATGCACGCCATGGCAGGACGCGATTACCACTTTTTTATCAACGACGCCGCCGGTGACGCGCGCGTAGTAGAGTGGGATCCGCGCGATCCGGACCGTGCTTTCAAAGCGACTCCTGTACGCCAGGTTACAAACTTCTACGCCTGCTATGGCGACGAAGTGCTGCCCAACCAAAAGAATGACGAGCTGGGCCATGGTAAAGAGCGCGCCGTCGCAATCGCCGATATCCTTGACGCCCATGTCGGTGCCCAGGACGAGGCAGTCGCTTGGAAGGCCCTTCGCGCTGCGGCGCAAGAGCCCAATCCGGAAGACATCACCAGCAATACGCAATGGTCGGTCGTCTTTGACAATACCGAGCCCGCCGCCGCTATTACGCTGCGCCGCCACTGGAGCGACGTCGACGCCTTCGCACTGTAAGGAGCCAGGCCCGTCGACCTTACGTTCCCTGACGTTGCTTACATTTCCATACGCTTGAGCTAACACGTTTTACCCCCGTATCAACAGTGTGCGGGGGTAAACTTATGCGCATGTTATAACTTGCCCGGAAGGATTCATCATGCTTAGGATCGGTCTTCTTACCAGTGGCGGCGACTGCCAGGCGCTCAACGCCACCATGCGCGGCATTGTCAAAACGCTTATGACCAATAGCGAAGAGCCTATTGAGATCTATGGTTTTGAGGACGGCTACCAGGGCCTTATCTACAGCCGGTTCCGCGTCATGACGCCCGCCGATTTTAGCGGCATCCTTACCCGTGGCGGCACCATCCTGGGCACGAGCCGTACGCCGTTCAAGCGCCTGGATATTCCCGAGGCCGACGGCGTCGAGAAGGTGCCGGCAATGGTCCACACCTATCATAAGCTGCAGCTCGACTGCCTGTTTATGCTGGGCGGCAACGGCTCCACCAAGACCGCCAACCGTCTGCGCGAAGAGGGCCTCAACGTTATCGCCCTGCCTAAGACCATCGATAACGACACCTGGGGCACCGAGCTGACGTTTGGCTTTACGAGCGCCATCGACGTCGCCACCAAGTGCATCGACGACATCCACACTACCGCCTCGAGCCACGGCCGCGTGTTTGTCATCGAGATCATGGGCCACAAGGTTGGCTGGATTCCGCTGTACGCCGGCGTCGCGGGCGGCGCGGATGTCATCTTGATTCCCGAGATCCCCTACGACATGGATAACGTCATCAAGACCATCGAGCATCGCATGGAGACCGGCAGCCGCTTTACCATCGTGGCCGTCGCCGAGGGCGCCATCTCTAAGGAGGACGCGGCGCTGTCCAAGAAGGAGTACAAGAAAAAGCTCGCCGAGCGCACGAGTCCGTCGATTGTCTACGACATCGCCAAGGAGATCGAAGCCAAGACTGGTCGCGAGACCCGCGTCGCCATCCCCGGCCACACGCAGCGCGGCGGCCAGCCCGACGCCCAGGACCGCATCTTTGCGACCCAGTGCGGCGTCGAGGCAGCGCTCGGCTGCCTGCGTGGCGAGTTTGGCTACATGATTGCCCTGCGTGACGGCAAGATGTGCCACATGCCGCTCGAGGAGGTCGCCGGCAAGCTCAAGTATGTCGATCCCCAGAGCGACCTGGTACGCGAGGCCAAGGCGTTGGGCATCAGCTTCGGCGACGAATAGCCCCGGCTGGAACTGCTCCCATCGGAGGCCCCAGGGCTTACCTCCCAAATCGTCCTCGGACATGTCAGGACCCCGCTGCGCGCTTCGCGCGGCGGGGTCCTTCCGTCCTGCGGAAAGATTTGGGAGGTAAGCCTTGGGGCCTCCTGCGGTAACCGGGGAGGCCGAGGCTATTCGTCTTCTTGCTGCAAGTGCCTGGGGTAGGATGCGGCGTGCATTTTTGGGAGTATTCAGCAGCCGAGGGTGCCTGCATACTGGATTTTGGGCGAGAGACAGGCGCCGCGGGCCGCATTCTGCAAAAAAATGAGCGGTCCTCGAGGCGCCGGGGTCGCGCGCGCAGACGTGGTGTAAGAGTGTCCTGAGGTCCGTCGCTGCAAGTC
>CAUFRO010000040.1 GCA_959027945.1 uncultured Collinsella sp. | reverse complement strand
GGAGAGAACGCTCCCGCAAACTGCCTCTTGACAACTTATAGGAGCGTCGGTTTTATTGAGGGGAATAAGTTGGGTGCTCGGCATTTCCAAAAAAGTCTACTCACTTAGCCAGCGGGCAGCCAAATGATTATTTAATCCCCGTCCCAGAAAAATCATTTGATGGGAAGAAGGGCAAAAGTAATCAAAAAGCCCGTCCCGAATGAGCTACCCTTTACACCAATTACTCCCCTGGGTTGATGTTCGAGTAGAACTCCGCTCCATCATCCAGGCGCAGGATCCCGACACGGCCGAACTCGGAACCCGTGGCAGCGGCGCAGTCGATGTCGATGCGGTCGGCAACACTGGCGGTATCCTCACCGCCCAGGCGCACGATCTGCCCGCGGCCCGATTCCTCGTCGAGCCCCGCCAGGCCGCCCACCTCACAATAGCGCCCGAGCGACACCGTGGGCGTGTGGCCGCTCACCACGACCGGGCCCTTGCCATCGGCAGAAAGCAATCCAGTCGGCTTATCCCAATAACCGTGGCGAATCCACAGCAAGTCATCGGACGACTGCACCGCAAGCATCTGCTGAAGCAGATCGCGATCGGCATCCACAGCACCCCTGCCATCAGAACAATCCACGTCATGCTCCAACAAAAACGCGCGCGCGGCATCCATCTCGATGCCGGCGTGCACCAGCAGATACGGGCGCTCGTCGGTCTCGGCCACCGCGTAGAGCGGCAACGCAGCCATCCATCGCACGAGCTCCTCGTACGCCTCAAATTCCATATCGTTGAGCTGCTCGCGCGTGGTCCAGCCACCGTTGATGTCCCAGGTCTCGGCATCAAGCGGATCCTGACCAATGATGGCATCGAGCATGATCTGCTCGTGGTTGCCCTTGAGCACATGGGCGTTGGGCAGCGAACGCACCAGATTAATAACGCCAAGCGGATCGGGCCCGCGATCGATCATGTCGCCCAGTACGTACAGCGTATCGTCGGACGTCAGCGAGATCTTGGACAGGGCCTCGTCAAGCGCACGCACGTGCCCGTGAGCATCAGATGTCACATAGATCGCCATGGAACGCCTCTCCTTGCATTGCGACCGAAGCCCAACGCCGCAACTAAAACTTCAAGTTGAACTTAAACGTTACCCATTGTACTCCGTCGTAATAAAGCTGGGAAGGGTTTACAAACGACAGTCATTCCAACGGTCTCCTGTGACGATATCGCGCACGCCCGCAATCCAGCCCCATAAACCCACCGTCTTTGGGTACAAATAACCGCAAATAACTGACCGTGCCACGCCAACCACCCAGGAGCGGACACCATCCATGAACCAGATACTTCTCTTTATCGGCCTCGTCATCATTTTGTGCCTGACCATCAAACCCGTCGGCAAAAAGCTCCCCTTCCCCACCCTGCTCATCTTTATCGCGCTCGGCATGCTGTTGGGCGTCAACGGCCCGGCGCATATCGACTTTAGCGACTATGCGCTCACCGAAACCGTCTGCAGCACGGCGCTGCTGTTCATCATGTTCTACGGCGGCTTTAACACCAATATCGACCGTGCCAAACCCGTCGCTGTGCCGGCGGTGCTGCTGAGCACGCTCGGCGTCGTCATCACTGCCGGCATCACCGGCGTGTTCGCCCGCTTCGCGCTGGGGTTCAACTGGATTGACGGCCTGCTGTTGGGATCGGTCGTGGCATCCACCGACGCGGCCAGCGTCTTTAGCGTGCTGCGCGAGCACAACCTGTCGCTGAGGGGCGGCACCGACTCGCTACTCGAGGTCGAATCGGGCTCCAACGACCCCGTCGCCTACATGCTCACCGCCGTGCTCGCCACACTCGCGGCCGGCGGCGACATCAACATTCCCGCACTGCTGGCCAAGCAGATTATCCTGGGCGCGGGCCTGGGCCTTGCCATCGGCTGGGCGGCGGGCCGCCTGATTGAACGCGCGCACGCAACGGCCGAGGGCGCGCAGACCATCTTTTTGTTCGCCGTGGCGATCGTCGCCTACGCACTACCAAGCTATCTGGGCGGCAACGGCTTTTTGGCTGTATACCTGGCCGGCATTGTGCTGGGTGCCAGC
The DNA here is from genome assembly GCA_959027945.1 of uncultured Collinsella sp. Taxonomy (GTDB): domain Bacteria; phylum Actinomycetota; class Coriobacteriia; order Coriobacteriales; family Coriobacteriaceae; genus Collinsella. The sequence goes on along the minus strand of CAUFRO010000040.1, from coordinate 16,211 downwards.
GACATCACCGGCAAAGTCGAGATGGCGCACTTCTTTGACACCCTCACCGAAATGGCGGAGATGACGATCTTCTTCTTGCTCGGCCTGCTCGTAACGCCCGCACGCCTGCCGCAGATGCTGCTGCCGGGCCTGGCGCTCATGGCGTTTATGCTCTTCGTGAGCCGCCCCATCGCCGTGGGCATGCTGCTGGCGCCGTTTAGGACGAACCCACGCCAGGTCGCGCTCGTAAGCTGGGCGGGCCTGCGCGGAGCAGCTTCGGTCGTCTTTAGTCTCTTTGCCGTGGTGGCCGGCGTTCCCGGCGGACACGACCTATTTGACCTGGTGTTTGTGATTGCCGTGTCGAGCATCGTGGTGCAGGGCTCGCTGCTGCCGGCGGTGGCGAAGAAGCTCGATATGATCGATGCGACCGGCGACGTACGCCGCACCTTTAACGACTACCGCGACGAGGACGGCATGTCGTTCGTCAAGCTCAAGGTGGGCGCTGGGCATCCGTTTGCTGGACGCTCGCTCGCGGACATTGGCAGCGCAACGAACATGCTGGTGGTCTTGGTGCTGCGCGACGGTGCGCACCCGGTGCTGCCCAACGGCGATACCGTCATCGAGGAAGGTGACCTGCTGGTGATGGCCGCGCCGACGTTTGAAGAGCGTGCCGAGGTTACGCTGCGCGAGGTCACCGTGACCCCCCACGGTCGCCTGGCCGGTCAGCGTCTTCGCGATGTGCCGCAAGGCAAGCATCCGTTTATTGTGGTGATGCTCAAGCGCGAAGGCCAGACGATCATTCCCGATGGCAACACCCTAATATACGCCGGCGACGAAGCCGTCATTGCCACACTGGCATCGTAGCCATCCCCACCCATAAGTTGCGGTGAAATAGGGATTGAATAGGCCTCCAAGCAGCCTAAACAGTCCCTATTTCACCGCAAGTTATTAAGGGGATGGGTTGAAAAAACATTTGAATTGACACCGAAATGAAAAAAGCCGGGGAAAACGTCCCCGGCACTTGGAAGCCCTCTCTTTTGAGGTGACCGGCATCTTTATATCACGAACGCTAGTTAGATGCCATTCATTGAGGGCTTTATCAGGCGCGCCATCCCATCCACATGGCGCAAATTGAAAGCCGTCCGATCTCATGCTATAAAGAAGTCGGTACCCTCGAATAGAGGGACCTCCAAGAGCCGGGGGCTTCCCTCCGGCATTTTTTGTACGCAAAGTCACCGCAACCCCTGCCTTGTCCCTAAGAGGGGCGGGGTAGCCGTCCCGAATTGGCCACTCTTGAGCATCAATCGCCCCGGCTGGGGTCTCGTTGCGGACAATTAGTGTCTCTCAAAACTAAGTGAGTAGACTTTTGCCGAATCGCCGACCACGTCTCCAAAACACAAGTCTGTGACCTGCGGGTTTGTTGAAGCAAATTAGTCGTGTGCTCAGGATTTCCAATAAAGCCTACTCACTTAGCCAGCGTTCAGTCAAAATAGAACAGTCGCGAGGTCAGTAGACTCCATTGCGACGGCTTATCGTGCATTTTCGCGCAGCTGCGGGTGCAGACGCCCCGTCTCAAATTAGCTACCCTAGTCATCGTCGACGGCATAGTCGCGGAGGTCGAGGCCTTCGCGTTCGGCTCGGGCTAGAAACTCTTGGGGCGACTAGTCCTCGATATCCATCACGTCGAACATAGCGGCGGGAAAGCCCACGCCGGCCGCGCTCCCCGCGCGGTCGAGCAAGCCCTCGCGCAGCTGATCAGCATCCACATTGATCTTCATGGTGAAACCTCCTGCCGGGCAACCGAAACCACATAACCCGAGTACCACAAATGAGATGCAATAAATCTCAGACAACGCCATAATAAGTCATTGACCATCAAGGGGGTTGTGGACAATGGACAAGCTCGATGCCATGACGGCGCAAGTCAGAGATTTTTGCGACGCACGCGACTGGCGCAAGTATCACACGCCGAAAGAGCTCGTCATCGGCATGGCAACCGAGTCCTCAGAACTCCTTCAGCTCTTTCGCTTTATGAACGATAAGCGCATTGCGGAGATGTTCGAAGACGCCGAGCAACGCCAAGCTATCGAAGATGAAGTCGCCGACACGCTGCTTTTCCTCCTGCGTTTTGCCGATCTAAACGGAATCGACCTCCCAGAGGCGCTCTCGTCCAAGCTCGAGCGCAATGGCAAGCGCTACCCCGCCGACACTAGCTCCAGCGAATACAGAAAAGCGGGCCACCATGAGTAACGAGTTCGCCCTTCGGCAATATACGCTTCCCCTACCCCAGCCCTTTAAGACAAGTGAATCGTTGCAGGATTTTGGCACGCCAAAGCCCGGGTCGCACCATGACGAAAGCTGGCCCGTTCTCTACATCCTGACTAACAGCAAAAACAAAACGGCGTACATCGGGCAAACGACCAATTATCGGCGCCGCATGAAGCAGCACGCCGCCAACGTTGAGAAGGATTTCGACCGGACCCTTTTGATCGACAATCCCACTTTCAATCAGTCCGCGACATTTGAATTTGAAAACAGGCTCATTGAGCTGTTCTGCGCTGACGAAAAATACCAGGTAACCAACGCCAACAATGGTTACGCCCAGTTCGATTATTTTGAGCGGCCTCAGTATCGACAGAAGTTCCGAGACCTCTGGACGAAGCTCCGAAAAGAAAACTACGCAATCCATCCCATCGAGGAGCTCGAGAACTCGGACCTCTTTAAGTTCTCGCCCTTCAAGACGCTTACGCCCGATCAATACGAAACGATCGAGACGATTTACAAGCGTCTAGAGAAGGAGCATGAATACATTAAACATGGCGGCCCTAAAAGAAAGCGAGTAACCGTCGTTAACGGCGCGCCGGGAACAGGCAAAACGATTCTGGCCATCAGCCTTATGTTCAAAATCAAAAACGAGCCCAACCTCGCCGACCTGCGAGTTGGCTTCGTAACGCCTATGGAATCTCTGAACAAGACGCTCAAAAAGCTCACCCACTATCTTCCCGGATTAAAGCCCGGCGACATCCTGAGCCCCAGCGATGTCACCAAAAACGATCGGTATGACATCTTGCTTGTCGACGAGGCACACCGACTGGGAAATTACTTGACCGCCGGCGCCGGCATCGGAGCTTTTTACAACACATGTGAACGACTCGACTTGCCGCGCACGAGCAGCCAGGTGGATTGGATTTTCAAATGCTGTGACAAGGCATATCTGTTCTATGACCCCAAACAGCAGGTTCGCGCGTCCGGACTCAATCGAGACGGCCTTGAGCAGCGACTCAATCAGCTCGAAGAAGCGGGCATTGAAACTGAAGAGTTCAGCCTAAGCACACAAATGCGTGTACGCGGTGGTGACGAATACCTCGATTTTGTCTATGACTTACTCGACAACAAGGCGTACATGCATACCGGCATGAAGTTCAACGAACTCTTTTCATCGGAGCCTTACGATTCGCGAGCCGGGGATCCGGACAGCGATATCCCCAGATACCAGTTTGGAATCGTCGACCGATTTGAGGATTTCTGTTCCCTGCAGCAAGCCAAGGAAGAAGAAGTTGGTCTATCCCGCATGACGGCAGGCTTTGCGTGGAAGTGGGAAACGAAGAAACACAAAGACGCTTTCGACATCGTCATCGAGGGTATCCCCAAACGCTGGAACTCAACCCAAAAGGATTGGGTTAATTCTGCCAACGCCGTCAACGAGGTCGGATGCATCCACACAGTACAGGGCTACGACCTCAACTACGGCTTCGTAATTCTGGGACCAGACATTTACTACGACGGCGATAAAGGAGCCGTCTGCGTTAACAAAGCGAACTTCAAAGATGCAGTCGCAAAGAAAAAAGCAGGCGACGATGATCTGCGAAAGATCATCGTCAACGCCTACTATGTCCTCATGACGCGTGGCATGCTGGGAACGTTTCTTTATGTATGCGACCCGGCGCTCAAGGAGTATTTGTCACGGTATATCCCGGTAATATAGACCTAGCGACCGTCCTCCCCCATGTAACCATCCTGTAAATCATAGCGGCGCAGTCGAGTTTTACCGTGATGCGGTCGCGCCTGGCGCTCCACTGTGCTAAAGTATCCCGAACGTTCAAACGACTACGAGGGAGACTAGAAGATGGCACGTGTGCACAACTTCTCAGCTGGCCCGGCCGCACTGCCTACAAGCGTGCTCGCCGAGATCGCCGACGAGATGATGGACTACCGCGGTTGCGGCATGTCCGTACTCGAGATGAGCCATCGATCCAACATGTACCAGCAGATCATCGACGACGCCGAGGCAACCCTGCGCCGCCTGCTGAGCATCCCCGATAACTACCGCGTCCTGTTTTTGCAGGGCGGTGCCACGCTGCAGTTCGCGGGCATCCCGATGAACCTCATGCGCCGCGGCCGCGCCGGCTACGTCGTGACCGGCAACTTTGCCAACAAGGCATACAAGGAGGCCGCCAAGTACGGCGAGGCCGTGCTGCTCGCGAGCTCCGAGGACACCAACTTCGATCGCATTCCCACCATGGCCAATATCAATGCGCGCATTGCCGCCGAAGCCGCGGGCGACGGGCTCGACTACGTCTACATCTGCCAGAACAACACCATCTTTGGCACCATGTACCACGAGCTGCCCAACTGCGGCGACGTACCACTGGTCGCCGATGTCTCGAGCTGCTTTCTGTCGCAACCGCTCGACGTTGAGCGCTACGGGCTCATCTACGCCGGCGCGCAGAAAAACGCCGGCGCCGCGGGCGTGACCGTGGTCATCGTGCGCGACGACCTTATCGCCGATGGCCCCGCCTTTGCGCAGACACCGCAGTACCTGAACCTTAAGACCCAGGCCGCCAAGGGCTCCATGCTCAACACGCCCAACACCTTTGGCATCTACGTGTGCGGCAAGGTGTTCCGTTGGGTCGAGCAGACCGGCGGACTTGCCGCCATGGCCGAGCGCAACTGGGCCAAGGCCAACCTGCTCTACGACCTGCTCGAGCACAGCGAGCTGTTCCATGGCACCACACAGGCCGACAGCCGCTCCATCGCCAACGTTACCTTCCGCACCGGCGACGCCGAGCTCGATGCGGCCTTTGTTGCAGGCGCGGCCGAGCACCAGATTCAAAACGTCAAGGGCCATCGCCTGGTGGGCGGCATGCGCGCCAGCGTCTATAACGCCGTAACCATGGAAGACGTGCAGGCACTGGCCTCGTACATGAAGGACTTCGAAGCGCAGCATAGTTTGAGTCCGCGATCTAACTAGCCCGCAACCCGCGGGCCGACCAGCCACTTCAAACCACCTGTTTTAGACAAACCTGCTAAGGAGTTTTTCCATGCGTAAGATTAAGACCATCGACGACATTACCAAGGACGGCAAGGTCGAGTTTGGCGAGGGCTACGAGTTCGTGGGCACCGCCGAGGAGGCCGACGCCATCCTGATGCGCTCGACCGACCTGCACGGCTACGAGCTGCCCGAGGGCATCCGTGCCATCGCCCGCTGCGGCGCCGGCGTCAACAATATCCCCGTCGAGGAGTACGCCAAGAAGGGCGTCGTTGTCTTTAATTCCCCCGGCGCCAACAGCAACGCCGTCAAGGAGCTCGTCCTGGGCATGCTGGTGCTCTCGAGCCGTGGCGTGGTGCAGTCGATGAACTGGGTGCGCGACAACGCCGACGATCCCGAGATTCAGGTCGATGCCGAGAAGGCCAAGAAGGCCTTTGTGGGCCGCGAGCTCAAGGGCAAGCGCATCGGCGTCATCGGCCTGGGCAACGTGGGCTCCAAGGTCGCCAACGCCTGCGTCGACCTGGGCATGGACGTTTACGGCTACGACCCGTTCATTTCCGTCGAGCACGCGTGGGTGCTGAGCCGCGAGGTGCAGCGTGTGGGCACGCTCGAGGATCTCTGCCGCGGCTGCGACTACCTCACCGTACACGTGCCCAGCAAGGCCGACACCATCGGCATGATCAGCACCGAGCAGATTAACCTGCTGGCACCCGACGCCGTGCTCATCAACTACGCACGCGAAACCATCATTGACGAGGACGCCGTCGACGCTGCCCTGCGCGAGGGCAAGCTGAGCTGGTTTAGCTGTGACTTTGCCACGCCCAAGACCGTCAAGATGCCCAACACGTTTATCACCACGCACTCGGGCGCCGGCACTGGCGAGGCCGAGGCCAACTGCGCCGATATGGCCATCAGCGAGCTCAAGGATTACCTGGAGAACGGCAACATCGCACATAGCGTCAACTACCCCGCCTGCAGCATGGGAAAGGCGCGCGCCGCAAGCCGCATCGCCTGCCTGCACGCCAACGTGCCCAACATGATCGGCCAGATCACGGCCATTCTCGCCAAGGACAACGCCAACGTGCAACGTATGACCAACGAGTCCGCCGGCGAGAACGCCTACACCATGTTCGACACCGACGAACACCTGGACAGCAGCACCATCGAGGCGCTCAAGCAGATTCCGTCGATGTATCGCGTGCGCGTGATCAAATAGCGCCGGCTGATCTGAGACGGGCAGTTCCCCATGTGGCCCGCCCGTCGCTGACATTGAATGCCCACGGGGGCGCCTTTCGCACGAGAGGCGCCCCCGTTTTTGTGAGCACTCCATTAAATGCACCGAGCCGCTTCTTGGCATACAATCTGTATGTTGACCTAACTATCTGTGAGGTGCCTATGGTTGATACAGATTTTGCTTGGCGGCTTACGCAAGGACTCGTGCGGATCGACAGCTCAGACCCGGGTGCGTATGAGGACGAAATTGAGCGCTATATCAAAGCGTTGGTTGAGGAACGGTTGGCGCAGCTGAGCCATCCGGTGCTCCATGCCGTGCAGGTTGAGGAACTCGAGGTGCTGCCCGGGCGCCGCAACCTTATGGTCACCGTGCCGGGACTGAGCGACGAGCCACGGCTCGTCTATATCTGCCATATGGATACCGTTACGCTGGGCGATGGCTGGGACGCGGACATTCCGCCGCTCGGAGCGATCGTGCGCAACGATAAACTCTATGGCCGCGGTGCCTGCGATATGAAGGGTGGCCTGGCCTGCGCCATTGCCGCACTGGTCCATACGCTCGAGCGCGTGGCGGCAGAAGACGAGCTGCCCCGCCGTGGCTTCTCACTCATTTGCTCGGTCGACGAGGAGGACTTTATGCGCGGCTCAGAGGCCGCGATCGATGCCGGCTGGGTCGGCTCGCGTGAATGGGTGCTGGACACCGAACCCACCGACGGACAGATCCAGGTGGCGCACAAGGGGCGCACGTGGTTCGAGATTGAAATGGCTGGCGTGACGGCGCATGCGAGCCAGCCCTGGAAGGGCGCGGATGCCGTCGGCGCCATGGCCGAGGCCGTGTGTTCGCTTCGCCGCGCGTTTGCGGCGCTGCCCGCGCACAGTGAGTTGGGGCCCTCGACCATTACGTTTGGGCAGATCGAGGGCGGCTATCGTCCCTATGTGGTGCCAGACCATGCCAAGGTCTGGGTCGACATGCGCCTGACCCCGCCGACCGATACGGCCGCCGCGACGCGCATGGTAGAGCAGGCCATCGCCGTCGCCGAAGCCGCCGTTCCCGGTTGCCATGGCAGCTACACCGTGACGGGCGACCGCCCCGCCATCGAGCGCGACCCGAACTCTCCCCTTCTAGCAGCGCTCAAGCGTGCCGCCGATGACGTGACGGACGCGGACACGACCGTCGGCTTCTTTACCGGCTACACCGACACCGCCGTCATTGCCGGCAAGACAGGTAACCGCAATTGCATGAGCTACGGTCCCGGGTCGCTCACGCTCGCGCACAAGCCCAACGAATATGTGCCCCACGCCGATATCGTTCGCTGCCAGAACGTGCTCATCGCGCTCGCCGATAACGTGCTCTGGGGCGCGGATAGCCAAGTTGGGGCATAATAAGCCGCGAACAAACCGACTCGCGCGTTAGGACCGCCCATGAAAGCACTTCCGTTTCCCTGCATCCGCCCGGCTCAGGACCGCGTGCTCGAGGCGCTGCCTGCAATGGGCAGCATTCTGAGCGGCAACGATGCTCTGCGCGGAGCCCTTGCCGATGGCCTGATACTCAAGGACCCGGGTGCGGCGTATTACGTGTACGAATGCTCGGGCGAGCCGGGACGCGTGACGGGTGTCGTGGCGATCTGCCCGACGACGAGTGTACTTGCGGGCGACAAGGGCGATGCCAGCGCTGACGTGGCCGCCGCCGCGCGCGCAATCGCCGAGCTTAAGGTGCAGCCGCGCCCTGTGTCGCTCTCATACGAGGCGTCGCCCGTCATGGACATCATCTTGGGCGCTGCCAAAGAGGGCGCGTCGCTCTACGCCGTCACCGACCCCGCGGGCATTACGCACCGCGCGTGGGAGGTCAAGCGCGAGGACGCCGTCGGGGCAATCCGCGCTATGCTCGACCAAGCACCGGAGCCGGCACTGGCCGATGACCCCGCCTACGCCGCCGCTCTGACCGGGGCGTCGCAGCTGCTGGCCGATGAGGCCCGTGCCGCCGGAACGTACACCGGCAAGGAGCCGTTCAACTTTACCGTTGCCGTGCTCTTCCCCGCCGCGCAGGTCAGCGGCGCTGCGCCGCAGGTTCCGACAGGTCTGCTCACGCACCAGGTCGCGCGGTTCTAGCAAGACCAGACCACCCAGCACAAAAATCGGCAGCTCAACAAACAGGGGGCGGAGATGCAGCAGGTACATGCATCTCCGCCCCTATTGCGTCGAGAAGTTAGCCGGCGACCCGTGCCGCCGCGCTCGCGTTATCCGCGCTGCGGACCCGCAGTAGCCACGAGCGGTTCAAGCCCCAGCTCCCGCGCATAATCTTCCTGCGTAAAGACTTCGACCAGCTCAAACGTACCGACCTCGTCGTCAAACACGAAATGCAGCACCGAGCAGTTGCCCGGTACGCGGTCGCGCTCGTCTGCCGCTGCTCCCTTCACGTGGTCCATGAACTCTTTGATGGCCGAGCCATGGCTTACCGCGAGCACGCACGTATGGTCCGGACGCTGCATAAGCTCGGTCAGCGTCGCCACCATGCGCTCGCGCACCTGCATCTGGCCCTCGCCGCCAAACTGGCGATAGAAGTCGCGCCACGGGCGCTCGGGCATGAGCATCACGCGCTCGGCCTCAAAGTCGCCAAAGAACCACTCACGCAGGCCGTCCAGGCGCTCGTACGCCAAGCCCGGCCACAAGTTGGCGATAGTCTGCTCGGTGCGATGAAGCGTGGAGGTGTAGGCATGATCGGGCTCAATGCCGCGCGCACGTAAAAACATGCCGGCGCGCGCCGCCTGGTCGCAACCCAACTGCGTGAGCGGCGAGTCACTCCAACCCTGAATGATGCGCTTAAGGTTGAATATTGTCTGCCCATGACGAACCAGATACAGGTCTTTATTCATAGGGGTCCTTTCGTTCGTTACCAATCAAGGAGCGAAAACGCCCCGTCGCAATAGCCAAAATGAAGCACGGCTCCGTTGTCGGGTAGCTCTCCCCTGCCAGTCACATACTCAAGAAACTCCTGGCAGGCTGAGCCGTGGGAAACCGCCAGCACGCAGTCGTGCTGCGGCCTGGCCATGATGCGGGACAGCGCCGCGACCATGCGCGACTGAAGCTGCACTTCCGACTCGCCGCCAAAGGCCACCGGATAATCGCCCCAGGGCTGCGGCGGCATATCGCGATTTGATGTACCCTCCAGCGAGCCCAAATGCCACTCGCGTAGGTCATCGGCCAGCTCTATCGAGCGGCCCTCACCAGCAATTAGCTCAGCCGTACGCCGCGCCCGGCCCAACGGGGAGGAATACACACGGTCAAAGGTCACGCCACGCGCCTCAAACGCCGCGCGCGTCGCCAGCGCCTGCTCGCGCCCGCGCGCCGTAAGCGGCGAATCGTGCCCACCTTGCAAAATATTCTGCACATTGAGCTCAGTCTGCCCATGCCGCACCAAATACAAATCTGCCACACGCCCTCCTCTCGCACCACCGCAAAGGGGACAGGCACCTTTGTGGTGGTTTACCGCCGGATCACACCGCGGTGACGCTCAACTACACCAGCACGTCGGCGAGCGAACGCTTGGGTACGTGGTGCACCTGTGCCTCGTCGCGCCAATAATTGATGGAGCCATCGGGGTTGGAATCGATCGCATCGATCACCTGTATCTCGGCCGGAACGCCAAAGGCCATGATCAGCTTGAGCTCATACTTGTCGTTATCGAGCCCCATGGCATCGATCGCATGGGGCGTAAAGGCCTTGAACATGCAGGCTGCCACCTCGGGCGTGGCGCTGCGGGCGGCGAGCATCATCGTCTGCGCGGCAATGCCTGTGTCGACATCGGTAATGGGAGCGGCGGGCTTGCCCGGAACGGCGCGCTCGGCCAGAATCGCGATGTAGCCGGTCGGGCGCTCGCCCTCGGCAGGACCCGGCCAATCCTTAAGTGCGCCGGCCCATGCGAGCTCGTCAAATACACGCGCGCAATCCTCGGCACCGCTCACCACATGAAGACGAAGACGCTGAGCATTGGCACCACACGGGGTCAGGTGCGCCAGCTCCGCCAGCTCGAGCAAAAACTCGCGCGGCACGCGCATGGACTCGTCAAAACGGCGGCACGTGCGGGCGCGGCGAACCAACGCATCAAACGCGTCCAAGCCGAGCTTTTCGCAACCCTGCTCTGCCATCGACTCAGCGCTTACCGGCGCCGCGGGAACTGTTTCGTTCATAAGGACCCCCAATTTCGGGCAATTGTTCTTAGGAAAATCTAACCTAAAACGTAGGCAATAACGAACAGGGCTGCAATGTTCTACACCTGTTGAATAGAAAATCGCGACGTGGGGAACAACGGAAACAATTCGGGGCCTTTGGGTTACGTTTCACCCTCCCCGACCCATACGCCAGCGACTTTAGGCGATACTGGTTGTAATGATCAAGGCTTACGCCGCACGGAAAGGAGACATTATGGGCATCTTTAAGAACGATGACCAAAAATCGAGCCAGTTTGGATTTGACGAGAAAAGCATGGCGGGCAAAGCCGTCAAGGCCGTACGCTGGATCTACGCCATCACGGGCGTCTTAGCGCTCATTGCTGGTATCGCGCTGCTTTTTGCACCCGCCAAGTCTCTCGTCTTTTTGACGACTGTCCTGGGTTTTTACTTTGTAATCACTGCTGCCATCAGGCTGTTCACTGCCATTTTTGAGCCGCTGCTGCCCACCGGCTGGCGCGTGACGAGCATCATCTCCAACCTACTCATTATCTTGGGCGGTGTCATAATCCTGCGCAACCAGGCCTTCTCGACCGCGACGCTCACCACGATGGTGGTTATCGTGGCCGGCTTTGGCTGGATTGTCGAAGGTGTCATGTCCATTCTGGAGTCCGAGCTTTCGTCCAACCGCGCCCTCGCCATCCTGAGCGGCGCACTCTCAATCATCGCTGGCATGTTCGTGTTTATCTATCCGCTGTGGTCGGCCAAGATGCTCGTCATCTTTAGCGGCGCCGCGCTGCTGGTGTTTGGCGTAACGTTGATTGTTCGCGCTATTCAATTTGGCAAACTGGTGCACTAGATGCCGCGAACGCTCTTTATTGATGCAGACGCCTGCCCGGTCACGCGCGAGTCGATTGACTGCGCGCGGCGAGCGGGCGTCGCCGTTATTATCGCCGGCAACAGCACGCAAAACCTGGAACGGCACATTCGCCGCGACGACCCGCGCGATGCCGAGCACGCGCGACGCGGCTTTTGGGTCACGACGCTCGACGTGAGCGTGGGCGCCGACAGCGCCGACTTTGCCATTGTCGAACGCCTGCAGGCGGGCGACGTGGTCGTGACGCAGGACATTGGCTTGGCGAGCATGGCGCTCGGGCGCGATGCCGCCGCTATCGGTGTGCGCGGGCGCGTCTACGACAAAGCAACCATCGACATGCAGCTGTTTATTCGCCACGAGGAAAAGAAGGTGCGCCGCGCCGGCGGACGCACCCGCGGTCCGGCAGCATTTACCAGCGAAGACCGCGCCCGCTTTAAACGCAACCTCACCGAGCTGTTACGCTAAACAAGGTAGATTTTTGGGCTTAGAGACCAAAGGCGGAGAGAACGAGTCCCCAACCGGCGCCGATGACGTACATCATGACCAGGAACATGACGTTCTCGCGGGCACTGCGGTTGGTGCGGAACAGCACCAGGTAGCCCACACCGGCAGAGATGAGCGTGCCGGCGAGCATCGGGGCCAGCTGCAGCGCGCCTTCCAGGTACAGTTGCGTGATGACGACGCTGGCCGAGCAGTTGGGAATCAGGCCGACAAGCGCCGAGCCCAGGACCGCAAGCGTCTCGTTGCCGCGCAGGAACTGCTCGATAGCCGACTCGCCAAAGGTCTCGAGCACGGCGACCAGAATCAGCGTCACCAGGAAAATGAATACCGACACCTGCACGGTATGCGAGATCGCGCTGCGGATGATCGACACGATGGGCGCGCCCTCGTGGGAGTGGCTGTGGTCGTGGTGGCGCTCGTGCTCGTCCGCGTGACCATGATCGTGGCTGTGGTCGTGCCCGTGCTCGTCCTCATCCTCGTCACAGCCGCAATGATCGCGTTCGCACAGCTCGTGGATGTGATCAGCACTTACGCCCGCCTCGGCCACTTCATCAATGATGTCGCCCCCGGTATGGTCGTCGTGCGCGCAGTTCACATGAGCCGGATTGGCAGCGGTCCCCAGCACGGTACGGCGAATCGCCGCATGCGCGCGAGCGTTGCGGCGCAGACCGCGAATGGCGGCATCTACGATAAAGCCCGTGACCAGTGCGATCAGCGCTTTCGAAGCCAAAAGCATCGCCATAGTCTGCACGGGAACCTGCTCGGCAAGTAGCAGCGGCAGCATCTCGTCGGAGGTCGAAAGGAACACCGCCACCAACGTACCCAAGGTCACGACACGACCGGCGTACAGCGTGGCCGCCATTGCCGAAAAGCCGCACTGCGGCACCATGCCCAGCAACGAGCCAGCCACGGGACCAGCGGCGCCGGCGCGCTTGATGGCGCCGTTAACGCGATCGCCCGCCACATGCTCGAGCGTCTCGAGAACCAGATATGTCACCAACAAGAACGGCACCAGCGAGAGCGTGTCCTTGCCGGCGTCGAGCAGAATATCAATCAGCAAATCCATGACGGATGGAACCTTTCGTGTCTTTCGGCAGCATTGTAAAAGTCCTAGCGGTCAACTAGGGTATTGTAGTTGTCCTAGGCGCGATGCCAATAGTTGCCCATGGTAAACTATCATCTCGCCACATCTTAATGACCCTGAGCCGCACGACGCGGCCCATCCAAGGAGCAGTTATATGAACGTTTCACAAGCACTCGAATACGAGCGCCAGCCGTTTATTCCCATGTTTATCTATGGCGATCACGGCGCCATGGAGTCCGAGCGCCAGAAGGGCGAGGAGGCCCTCAAGGTGCTCGAGACCGAGTATTTTACTGCCGAGGGCGACCCCGGCTTCGACTTTGCCACCGTGCGCGACCTGGCCGACCGCAACCGCGACCTGTGCGACCAGATTGGCGAGGCGCGCCTGCGCAACGTGACGCCCGCGACGCTTTCGCGCGGTCTGTCCGATGCCGACACCTGCGCCGCCATCGGCAAGATGCAAAAGCGCACCGCCGCGTCCGTTATGCGCGAAATCCGCGGCGACCGCGACGCGCTCGGCGTGGCCTACGCCCGCAAGCCCATCCAGGGCACCGTGCTCGGTATCGACATCGAGACCACCGGCCGTGCACCCGAGCGCGGTTATATCATCAACGTGGGCTGGGAGATCATGGAGCTCACCAGCGACGCCGTCCCGCACGACGCCGAGGCACACTACTGCGGTCTGCCCGACATCTACCGCGGCGAGGATGTGCCGTTGTCGAATATCCACCACATCACCTGGGACGACATCGACGGCAAAACGCCCTTCCGCGAGAACAAGGAACTGCAGAAGCAGCTGCTCAAGCTCATGAAGAAGTACCCGTACATGGCACACAACGCCGCGTTTGAGGACAGCTGGTTCAAGATCCACCTGGACGGCTACGCCGAGGCACGCCGCGCCGGTAAGATCATCGTCATCGACTCGCGCCAGATCTGCCGCAGCCTGGACGCCGACGTGCGCTCGCTCCCCCGCGAGTCCGCGCCCGCCGCGCTCGAGAACTGGGCGCGCCGCCGCGGCACCCTCGCCGCCGACGCCAACGAGCAGCACCTGGGCCTCGACGACACCGAACTCATGCTCCGCACCGTCCAAGCCGAGTTCAACCTCAAGAACCTGTTTGCCAAGTAGAAACGCCTGCGACAAGCATGGCCCCGTTCACGAGCGGCCCCGCAGCGGGAAACCCCGCAGCGGGGCCGCCCTACGTTCCACAGATAGATCAGCCATCACAAATTCTGAACCCTCATTTTGAACGATTTCGGCCAATTCCCGACACGTAATTCGTTGTCGGATGGTGATGCATCACTATCAAATGTGCGGCAATTGAGTATTTATATGCTATAGCTAAGCTGCGAAAACTATTATTTAGGGCATACCAACTCATAATTGCGTCAAGCTTTTGGACAGCATTTGGTTAGACCTCTAAATCGGCTTTTCCACTCAGCGCCGTCAACACGACATTAGCTGACACGATATATACCATGAGTATCGTATTGTCACATACCACTGCAAAAGCGGCCTACCAGGCCGTGCATTCGGTGTCTGCGAAAGGCATCGAGTCCTGTAACCCGGCCGCGATTTACGGATCATGTCCCACCGGAACACTCCTTGACGCAGCCGCAGAATGGCTCACCAAACATGATGTTTCCCTCGACGCAAATGATTCCCTCGAGGTAATGGTGTTTGATCGCAGGAATGCGCGCTATGCAATGAACTGTCAATGCCACGTGTCTTCAAAACGATTCTCGAGCTCACGCTTTATCGAGCTCAAAGATGGCATCTTCGTTGTTGGAGTTGAGCTTTGCGCACTTCAGGCCGCCACCTATCTCCCTTTTCTCGAACTAGTGGAGTACTACTTTGAGCTGTGCGGCGCTTATTCCCTTGGAAACGGTTCTTCTACCTCTTATACCGAGCGTTTCCCACTTACCTCGACCGAGAGGTTAAAGCAGTTCTTTAATTCCATTACCAGATGCGACGGTTTGGCCCTTGCCCGAAAGGCGATCCAATGTGTACGCGACGGATGCCGGTCACCCATGGAAACGGCATTTGTCATGATGCTAACGCTGCCCAAAAGCGAAGGAGGGCTTGGTATTAAGGGAATTGAGACCGATTACAAGGTGCAGGTCACCGCCGCCGCAAAGAATCTCACGAGACGCAAAAAGTTCTTTATGGATGCATATCTAAAGAAATCTCGAACAGACATTGAATACAACGGTTTTAATCATGACGCGGAAGAAGACCGCGCCATCGATGAGGAGCGCAAGAATGCGCTTGCGTCCATGGGATACGAAATCATCACCGTCAGCCGTTATTCCTTTATGCATGCCAGCGCTTTCGTTAGGGTCATGGAAGCGATCCAACGGAAAGAGGGCATACGCCCCTCGCGTCTGCCAAAAGACTTTCAAATCATGCAAGAGGACCTGAGACAGTTTGTGCTCAGAAGGTTTATAGAAGAGAAAAAGCGAATTCAGAAGCAGCTTCGCCAGGATTCCGAAGAGCGTCAACGAATCGACCTCGAAAAAGCAACACTCGAAGGCATCACGCTGGATGACCCGACGATTAATGAAGTTCCGGCAATCGATGACATGCAGACTGTCGAATCCGACAGCCCATCATTTTCCCAAACAAGCAGCCTCGCGCCCGAGGGCAGGATCTTCGGGGCCGGAAGCTAGACCGGCTAACAAGGTGGGTACCCTAGCGATGTGCAAAATTGCGAGTATTCAGCAGGGTCGGCCCTCCAGCACCCACAAGTTAATCCAAATGAGAAACAAAGACGCTATCGAACGGGAACGTTAGGCAACACTTGAGGAAGATCTTGTCTGTTTACCGCCCTTGGATAACTCTTGAGCGGCTTTATTTGGCCTGGAATAGATAAACAGACCCCCTATAGTTGCAGAATACTCCAATTTTTGCACGGCGCGGGGGCACCCACCTCGGCATCGACTATCAAAACCGCTCAATCCGGGATCTCGTCCACTATTCCCCATCATTTTGTGCGATGAATTACTTAAACGTTATTGACATATGAACATACGCTCATATAATCGGAAGTAAGTTATATGAGCGCATGTTCATATGAAAGGATATTGCAATGAGCATCCGCGTTGA
Organism: uncultured Collinsella sp.; assembly: GCA_959027945.1. Lineage (GTDB taxonomy): Bacteria > Actinomycetota > Coriobacteriia > Coriobacteriales > Coriobacteriaceae > Collinsella. Next base: position 2 of record CAUFRO010000040.1, on the reverse strand, counting down.
TG
>CAUFRO010000039.1 GCA_959027945.1 uncultured Collinsella sp. | reverse complement strand
GCCCGTGGGTTATACCCTAAGAGCAAACCACCCTTTTTAAGGGTGGTTCTGATTTTACTTCGCGTCATGTAGGGGTGGTGGCGACGTGCATTTTTGCGAGTATTCTGCAATCGAAGGCCCCTGCATACCGACCTCGGGCAAAAAATCGGGATTTCTCGATGCTTTCTACGGATGATGGGCGGGGTTATGGGCTGACAGCGTTTGATTTGCAGGGATATTCACGGTCTTTGGCATTTATCGTGGCGCCCGAAGCTCTTGGTTATGTTGAATACTCCTGAAAATGCACGGCGCTCAGAGGGGGACCTTCGCGAAAAAGGAAACCGCCCCGTCGAAGTATGCATTCGACGGGGCGGTTTATACATTTGGCCGATTAAGGATGCGCTGCCAAATTACTAGAACTTGACGGTCGGGGCCTGGCGGGCTGCTTCGGCGGCCTCGAAGCCCTGGCGCTCCTTAAACTGGAAGATGCCGGCAAAGATGACAGCCGGGAACGTCTGAATGGCGTTGTTGTAGCTGAGTACGCAGTCGTTGTAGCTCTGGCGTGCATAGCTAATCTTGTTCTCGGTATCCTCGAGCGATGCCTGCAGCTGCGTAAAGTTGGTGTTTGCCTTAAGATCGGGGTAGGCCTCGGCTACGGCGAAGAGCTGGCGCAGCGCACCGGTCAGCACGTTGTCGGCTTCCATCTTGGCCTCGGGCGTGGTGGCCTTGACGGCGGTGTTACGCGCGCTGATCACGGCGGAGAGCGTCTCTTGCTCGTGCTTGGCGTAGCCCTTGACGGTCTCGACCAGGTTGGGGATCAGGTCGTTGCGACGCTGCAGCTGCGTATCGATGTTCTGCCAGGCGTTATCGATGCGGTTACGCTTGGTGACCATGTTGTTGTAGATGCCGGCGATGGCGCAGACAATCACAATGACAACAACGATGCCGATGATGACGGTAATCATGATGTCTCCGTTTCGAATGGCCGCGGCGGCATGCGCCAGCTGCCGTTGGTATAACGCTACTAGTATACCCGCAACGTTTTGCCGTGCCGAACTTTCCGGTAAGCGTTATGTTTTCGGTGGGGTTGGCACTGGGGCAAAGCGCGCGAGGTACAGGTGTAAGATATGCGACAGATTGACGAGTGTTGTCTTTGCCCTGAGGATGGCGATACCAGTGGACCTTCGCATCAAGAAAACCTACCGTGCCCTGTTCGATGCCTTTACCGAGCTTCTCGAGGAGCATCGTTTTGAGGACCTGACGGTTGCAATGCTGTGCGACCGCGCCATGATTCGCCGCACGACGTTCTACAAGCACTTTCGCGACAAGAACGATTACTTTGCCTTTTATATCGATGAGCTCATGTCGGGCTTGCCGCAAAAACAGCCCGATGAGGCCGGCGCAGTGTCTGCCGAGGACGTGCGCGCGCTTCGGCACGCGATTTTGGACGATGCCATGGATTTGATTCTGGCGCACGAGCAGCTCATGGATAACATTTTGGCAAGCAGCATGTCGGGCATGTTGACCAACGTTATTTGCGACCGTATTGCCCGCTCCATCCGCGAGCGTGTGATGAACGTGCTTGCCGAGGATGCCCTGGCCCCCGTGTCACTCGAGACGACGTCTGAGTTTGTCGCCGGCGGTATTATTCGACTTTTCACGATATGGTGGGAATCGGGCCACGATCTTGAGCGTCGACCCGAGATGGCCGACGTGGTCGATGCGCTGTTTGAGCGGACCATGACACCGGTGCATCACTAGAAGTGGCGGAGAGAGGGGGATTCGAACCCCCGGAACGCTCTCGCGCTCAACGGTTTTCAAGACCGCCGCATTCAACCGCTCTGCCATCTCTCCGTGAGTCGTAATGATAGCATCGTTTTGAATTTGCAACAGGGAAGGCGAACGATGACGATCACCGAAATCGACGAGAAGTTCATGCGCGAGGCGTTGGCGGAGGCGCGAGCCGCCGCGGCGGTGGGCGAGGTGCCCATCGGAGCCGTAGTGGTGCGCGACGGCGAGATCGTCGCGAGGGCGCACAATCGGCGCGAGCTCGACCAGGACCCTTCGGCGCATGCAGAGTTCGCGGCCCTGTGCGCCGCTGCCCAGGCGCTTGGCCGCTGGCGCCTTTCCGATTGCACGGTCTACGTGACGCTCGAGCCCTGCTGCATGTGTGCGGGGCTTATGGTCAACGCGCGCGTCGGGCGCTGCGTGTATGGCGCGGCTGATGCCAAGGCGGGCGCGCTGGGTTCGCTATATGACCTGAATGCCGATTCGCGCCTGAATCATCGGTTTAATGTGACCGCCGACGTGCTGGCAGATGAGTGTCGTGAGGTGTTGAGCAGCTATTTTAGCGGGCTGCGTGGCACCGATGGTGCTGGCTGCGGTTATGGGGTCGATCTCGAGGCGTATGCCGCTCATGCCGAGGCACTCGCGTGTGCCGAAGATATTGCCGTTGAGGCGGTTGACTTTGGTCCCGCGTGCCGCCGGCCTCGCCGTGTGCTGTTGGCGATCGATTCCTTTAAGGGCAGCGTTTCGAGTGCACAGGCGGAGGAGGCCGTTGTCGAAGGCGTGCGCCGTGTGTGGCCCGATGCCGAAGTGAGCGCATTGCCGCTGGCAGATGGTGGCGAGGGAACGCTCGATGCCGTTGCCGCCTGCGGTGGCGAGCTTGTGACCTGCGAGGTGGCAGGTCCCTTGGGCAAGCGCACGTCTGCCCGGATGCTGGTTGATGTCGAGCGGGAGTCCGCGGTCATCGAGATGGCCGAGGCGGCCGGCATTGGATACTCGCCTTGCACGGAGTCGTCGGCGCTGGTTGCTACAACCTATGGCGTGGGCGAGCTCATGCTTCGCGCGGTTCGCACGGGCGCAAAGACTATCTATATTGGTCTGGGCGGTAGCGCCACCAACGACGGTGGCGCCGGCATGCTGCAGGTGCTGGGCGCGCGTGTGGTCGATGACCAGGGCTGCGATGTCGCCCCCGGTCTTGCCGGACTTGAGCGGGTGGCGAGCGTTGATTTGGCGCCAGCGCTGCAGGCTTTGGATGGCGCTCGTATCGTTGTGCTTTCGGATGTCGAGAATCCGCTCGTAGGGCGTCGCGGCGCGCTTGCAGTGTTTGGCGGACAGAAGGGTCTGCCGGCGGATGATGCCGAGGCGCTGAGCAGGTACGACAGCTGGATGGTCGGCTACGGTCGCTTGCTCGACGCGGCAATTTTCGAGGCGCGAGCTCAGGGGTTGTTGCGCACACCCGAGGGCGCGCGGGCATTTGGCTCGGTGCTCGGCGTGCCTGGCGCTGGTGCCGCCGGCGGTCTGGGTGCCGCACTGTTGGCGCTCGGTGCGGAGCTACGCTCGGGCGTGGAGACGGTGCTCGATCTCGTGGGGTTTGACGAGCGTGTACGCGATGTCGACCTGGTCATAACGGGCGAGGGCAACATGGACGAGCAATCCGCTGCCGGCAAGGCGCCGGTGGGCGTGGCCCGCCGTGCCAATCGCTATGGCAAGCCGGTAGTCGCCGTCGTGGGCGGTCGTGCGGATAATTTGGATGCGGTGTATGGTCAGGGCATCGACTTGGTCCTGCCGGTCTGCCGCAGGCCCATGCCTCTTGACCAAGCGCTCGACCCCCAGGAAGCCACAACCAACCTCATCTGCGCCGGTGAAGCAGCCGCCCAAGCCTACGACCTTGGCCGTATCTAAAAGTAGTCAAAAAAGCCCCGTCCCAAATTAGCTACCTTGCCCCATCGGGCGGGAGCGGGTAAGATATATCGAGCGCCTAGCGCGTTCGATGGGTTCGGATGACGACATGTTCCGAATCTGGTCAGGTCCGGAAGGAAGCAGCCATAAGGAGCCTCTGTCGGGCATCCGAATCCATCGAGCGCACGGGCGCTTTTTGGTGCCGGGCCATGTCGTCCAAAAATCACCCGTAAGGGCGCGTTTATCTGAACAATTCAATCCCGTGCTTTGTGGAACTCGCTGGCTTTGCCAAAGCATTGGCGGCTACGGGCCTTGGGTGCTAGTGACCGTTGCCCTTACATCTGTAACGAGTTGCTTACGTATCTTCAGGGCTCTCCGTACTATCATGAATCAGATTGAAGAGAGATGATGATAGGGAGCGCCTATACATGATTGAGCTGCTCAGGCGTTTTGGTGGTAAGTTTCGCCGGTATATGGTGATTGGTCCTGCGTGCAAGTTGATCGAAGTAATCTTTGACCTGCTTACGCCGCTGGTGATTGCCCAGATGATCGATAAAGGTATCGGTGCACACGACGTGAGTGCCGTCGTCCACTATGGCATGGTGCTCGCCGCCATGGCCGTGATTGGCATCTCGTTTACGCTCGTCTGCCAAAAGATGGCGGCGCTCACCTCGCAGGGCATGGGCACCGACATTCGCGGCGCACTCTACCGGCACATCAACAAGCTGAGCTATGCTGAGCTCGATCGCTTTGGCACGCCGTCGCTCATCACGCGCATTACCAACGACGTCAACCAGGTGCAGCTCGCCGTGGCGCTGGGCGTGCGCATGCTCATCCGCTGGCCTTTCCTGGCGGTGGGTTCCATGGTTGCGGCCCTTGCCATCGACCTTAAGCTCGGCATGATCTTTTTGATTTGCACGCCCGCCATCGGCCTGGTGTTTTGGCTTGTCATGGCGCGCTGCATCCCGTACTACAAGCAGCTGCAGGCAAAGCTCGATCGCATCGCGCTTATTTGCCGCGAGGGACTTTCGGGCGCCCGCGTGGTCCGGGCGTTTGTGCGCGAGGACCACGAGCGCGAGCGTTTTGCCCAGGCGGCCGATGACCAGGCGCGTGTCGCAATCGCGGTGGGCAAGCTCTCGTCGATTCTCAACCCCGTCACGTTTTTGGTGATGAACCTGGGCGTGTGCGCCATCCTGTGGGTGGGCGGCATTCAGGTCAACGTGGGCGAGCTCACGCAGGGCCAGGTCATGGCGTTCGTCAACTACATGACGCAGACCCTGACCTCCATCGTGTATGTCGCCAACCTGGTCGTGGTCTTTACCAAGGCGAGCGCCAGTGCGTCGCGTCTCAACGAGGTGCTCAATTGCGTGCCGAGCATTACCGACGAGGGCAATCAGCCGGTCGCACTGCCCGAGCCGAGCGAACTGGCGGGTGGCGCTGTTTCGGTCCCGGCGCTGAGCTTTGACCATGCGAGTTTTTCGTTTGGCGCGGGCGCGGCAAATGCCGTGAGCGATGTGACGCTGGAGCTGCCGCTGGGCAAGACGCTCGGCATTATTGGCGGTACGGGCAGTGGTAAGTCCACGCTCGTCTCGCTCATCCCGCGCCTGTACGACACGGGCGCCGGCAGCGTGTGCGTGATGGGTGCCGACGTGCGCGCTTGGCCGCTCGACCAGCTGCGCCATGTGGTTGCGACTGTTCCGCAGCGCGCGTCGCTCGTGAGCGGCACGATCCGCAGCAACCTAACCTGGCGCGACGAGTCGGCGGCCGACGAGGAGCTTTGGGCGGCGCTCGATATGGCGCAGGCCAGCGAGTTCGTGCGCAACAAGCCGCAGGGGCTCGACGCCCCGGTCGAGGCGGGCGGCAAGAACTTCAGCGGCGGTCAGCGCCAGCGCCTGACCATTGCGCGTGCCCTGGTGGGCTCGCCGCAGGTTCTGATCATGGACGATTCCGCCTCGGCGCTCGACTTTAAGACCGACGCGGCGCTTCGCCATGCCATCCGCGAGCGCAGCGCACGCGGGGCCGCCGCGGGCGGACTCCCGCTGACCACGGTGATCGTGAGCCAGCGCGTCTCGACCGTGCGCGATGCCGACATGATCTGCGTGCTCGACCACGGCTCGGTCGCGGGCCTGGGTACGCACGACGATCTGTATACGACCTGCCAGCTCTATCGCGAGATTTGCCAGTCGCAGCTGCGCCGCGAGGAGCTCGAGGGCCAGCAGGGGAGCGCGACGCCCGCATCCGCCCCGGCTGCCCCGGCATCCACGTGCGCAAGGGAGGGCTGCTAAATGAATCCGTACACTTCGTCCGGTTCGGTCGCCACGATGACGGCCAATGTGTCCGGCAACGACAAGCTCAACGACCTGGGCGACGGCCCACGCCAGCCTGGCGACCCTGAGCGCTATCCCGTGGGCGCGGTGACCCGCCGCCTGATGGGCTACGTCCGTCCGCACCGTATTTCGTTTACGGCGTCGTTTGTGAGCGCCGCCATCTCGGTGATCTTGCAACTCTATACGCCCATCCTCATCGGCGAAGGCATCGACCTGATCGTCGCCGCCGGACAGGTGGACTTCGATGCGCTGCTGCCGCTTGTCACCAAGCTCGCGATTGTCGTCGTAGGTGCTGCGGCCTTCCAGTGGCTGCAGGGCTACTGCGTTAACCGCCTGTCCTACGAGACGGTGCGCGACATGCGCGTGGAGGCGAGCGACAAGCTCAGCCGCATGCCGCTCAGCTTTATCGACAGCCATGCCCACGGCGACCTTATGAGCCGCGTGGTCAACGATGTCGACCAGGTTGGCGATGGCTTGCTGCAAGGCTTCACGCAACTCTTTACCGGCGTTATCACCATTGTGGGCACGCTCGCGTTTATGCTCTCCATCAACCTGACCATGACGCTCGTGGTGGTGCTCGTCACGCCGCTTTCCATTTTTGCAGCCGGCGCCATCGCTAAGCTTTCCAACAAGAGCTTTACGGCACAGCAGCGCATTCAAGGTCAGCTCGGTGGCCATATCGAGGAGTATGTGGGCGAGCAAAAACTGGTGGATGCGTTTGCCTACGGCCCGAACGCCCAAGCGCGCTTCGACGCCCTCAACGCCGAGCTCTATACGGCAGGCGAGCGCGCGCAGTTTATGGGTTCGCTCTCCAACCCCGGCACGCGCTTTATCAATAACATCATCTATGCCGTGGTCGCTGTGATCGGCTGCGTGGGCGTGATCACGGGCGTGCCCGCGGCGCTTACGGTGGGCGGCGTGCAGATTTTCCTGTCCTATGCTAACCAGTACACCAAGCCGTTCAACGAGGTTACCAACGTCATTACGCAAATCCAGACGGCGTATGCCTCGGCGCGCCGCATGTTTGCACTGCTCGACGCCCGCGAGCAGGAGCCCGATGCGCCAGACGCCGTGGAGCTTGCCGCCCCGCGTGGCGAGGTGACTTTTGAACACGTGGACTTTAGCTATGTGCCCGACCGCAAGCTGCTGCAGGATATCTGCATCGAGGCCAAGCCCGGCATGCGTTTTGCCCTGGTCGGCCCCACGGGCTGCGGAAAGACAACGCTCATCAATTTGCTGCTGCGGTTTTACGATATCGATGCCGGACGCATCATGGTCGATGGCCGGTCTTCGCGTGGCTACACGCGCGCAAGCCTGCGCCGCGCCTTTGGCATGGTGCTGCAGGATACGTGGCTGTTCGAGGGCACGGTGGCGGAAAATATCGCTTACGGTTGCCCGGATGCCACGCGTGAACAGGTTATCGAAGCCGCCAAGCGCGCGCACGCGCACAAGTTTATCGTGCAGCTGCCAAGCGGCTACGATACGGTCATCGGCGAGGACGGCAGCATGTTTAGCCAGGGTCAAAAACAGCTGCTGTGCATCGCGCGCGTCATGCTCACCGACCCGGCGATTCTGCTGCTGGACGAGGCGACGTCGAGCATCGATACCCGCACCGAGCTGCAGGTGCAGGCGGCATTCGACGAGCTTATGGCCGGCCGTACGAGCTTTGTGGTGGCGCATCGCCTGAGCACCATCCGCAACGCCGACTGCATTCTGGTGATGCGCGACGGCGAGATTATCGAGCGCGGCACGCACGACGAGCTGCTAGCGACAGGCGGCTTCTACGCCGAACTCTACCGCAGCCAATTCGCCCAGTGAGCAAGCCCGTGGGGCAAATTAATCAGGTTTGTTTGTCCCATAGAGCGATCTTGTTATATAGCGTTCTACCAGCGCGTGAAACATTTTGACGATACTCCGTGACACAATTTGACGGCGTTTTGTGAAACAGTTTTTCGGCCATTCGTGAAACGTTCTGCGGCGGTTTCAATCCGAAGTACATACTGTTCGAAATCTGTCCAAAGATGTCGTCTGCGTCGCCAATCGACAGACGGTGGTTTACATCTGTTACGTTAGTACTAAGATATTCATCTAATAAATTGCAATAGTGGCTTTAGTTTTGGGGGAAACGAGGCAACGTGACTATGACGTGCTCTTTGGTGGTTAACAGCAAGAGCGGTAATACCAGGATGGTTTCGGGTGCGATCAAGCGCGCTCTGCAGGCTGCGGGCGTTGAGTTTGTCCATGCCGCGGCGTTGAGCGACGATGCGGACGCAGATCAGGTTGCGCTCGAGGCGCAGGGCGCCTGCGCGGCCGACACGGTGCTCGTCGGTTTTTGGTGCGACAAGGGCGCGTGCACGCCTTCGGTCGCGGCGTTGCTCTCCGCCTTGCACGGCAAGCGCGTCTTCCTGTTTGGCACCTGCGGTTTTGGGGCCGACCAGAGCTATTACCAGCAGATTATTGATCGCGTGACTTCCAATTTGGCTGGGGATGCCGAGCTTGCGGGCTGGGCGATGTGCCAGGGCAAGATGGGTCCCGCGGTCAAGCAGCGCTACGAGGCCATGCTCGAGCAAGATCCCGACAACGCGCGCTATAAGATGCTGCTCGACAACTGGATTGCTGCGAAGGACCATCCCACCAAGGAAGATCTGGATAACATGGCCGCAGCCGCCAAGAAGGCCGTACTGGGAGAGTAGCTTCGCCGTCCGCGATCCTTCGTGCAAAACAATACAAATGTGAAAGCCTCGAAATCCTCGAGGCTTTTTTCTTGACACTCGTGGGCGCAACCGTGGCAACCGTTTGGGGTGACATTTTCCATCACCCCGATGACGAGACCGTCTTGGAAGACACGCTCTCCTGCATCCGCTGGATGTATCGCCAGATGGAGAACGGTTGCCAAACGTACCCTGGCTTCTTTACGCACCATTCGATGGGATTCATGCAACAAGGCGCTGCGGATGGCAAGCGCCGCATGCATCATGCCTGGCATCATATCCTCGACCAGCTTTGCGTGGTGCTCAAGCGTGATCCTCGGGTGCGCCCGGACGCCTTTACCGATCAGTTTACTGCCGAGCAATTTGCCGAGGTCCTGTTCTCGCTCATGCTCTCCGCCGTGATTCGGCAAGATTTTGGTCCGAGTGCCGTGCTCGAGATCACGTGTCGAACCCTCTACTAACGGTCCCCGCGCAATGCGGGGATTTTTACGGTTAGAAAGTGAACAGCGTTCACGTTAAGGAGGTGGTGCGTGGCGCCAAGAAGCCAAACCGTTCTTTTGCAATCATTCTTATAAGGAGACATATATATGCGTGCTATTTTCGAAACGCTTTTTGACATCGTGTACTTGGTGACGGTCATCACTATCGGTGTCCGTATGATTCGCGGCAGCAAGGGCAACCGTCAGTTCCAGCTGTTTGGCTGGATGGCGGTCGTATTGGGTGCCGGCGATTCATTTCACCTGGTGCCTCGCGCACTGGCACTTTGCACGACCGGCTTTGACGCTTATGCTGTGCAGCTGGGCCTGGGCAAGTGGATTACCTCGATTACTATGACCGTCTTCTACGTGTTGCTGTACTTCGTGTGGCGCGAGCGCTATCAGGTCAAGAATCACGTCGCGACGACCGCGGCGATCTTTGCCCTTGCCGCCATACGTGTCGCGCTGTGCATGCTGCCGCAGAACCAGTGGCTCACCAACCAGACCCCGCCTACGTGGGGCATCCTGCGCAACATTCCGTTTGCCATTATGGGCCTGATGGTCATCGTGCTGTTCTACCGCAGTGCGAAGGAAGATGGCGACGAGGCCTTCCGCTGGATGTGGCTCACCATTGTGCTGAGCTTTGGCTTCTACATCCCCGTGGTCCTGTGGGCCGAGGTTATTCCGGCCATCGGAATGCTCATGATTCCCAAGACCTGCGCGTATGTATGGACCGTGCTGATCGGCTACAACGCCATGAAAGCGGAGTGCTAGGTCCATCTTCTAAATGTTTCGCCCGCCCGGCGGCGGAATATAAGGTTTCCTGCTCTACAGTCCTGCTCGCACGGAGAGCACATTAAGTGCTCTCCGGCTCGTGCGGAACTCGCGATAAACCTTATATTCCGCCGCCGGGCGGGCGCCCCTTTATTGATGGAAGGCCTAATAAGCTGATGATTCCATGCCCAGATGTGCCCAGAGCGGGACGGGCTTTCCGGATGGACGGGGTCTTGGAATGAAATGTAACATTGAATAGCAATTTTAATTGGGGGGGGGGGTAACATCATATGAGTTGTACAACAAAGCAGACTTAACGTGAGGGAATTGCGCAGGGGGGTTGGTTGCAGGTATCGAACAAGGCAGGCCGGTACGGGTATAAAAGACCGCTCACGCCAATTTCTGAGCATTTCGGTATCAAGTGTTGCAAAAAGTCAAGGTCAACAGTATGGTATATGCCATGAAAAAGATTTCAAATTGGCTTTTTCGAATCCCATTTTCAAGGGCCTTGTAGCGTTTGAGGAAAGTGGCGGGCCCTTGAATGGATCGAATGTGGCCTCGATGGGGATGGATTAAACACTTTGACGGCTCGTGCACTCAAACATTTTATTGCACTTCTTAGTAGCTTGGCGATTGCGCTCGTCATGGCTCTTGCCGTCGTTTCTTTTGTCCCCCACGCATTTGGATACACGCCCTATGCAGTGCTTTCGGGCTCTATGGAACCCGAGCTTCCCGTCGGCTCCATGGTGTTTGTTCACCAGGTTGATCCAACGAATATTGCCGTGGGCGACAGTGCAACTTTTTACCGATCGGACGGCGCCGTGGTGACTCACCAGGTGTACGAGGTCGACCCTGTGGCGCAGACGATCAGCACGCAGGGAATCGCAAACAAAAATGCAGATGGAACCATCATGCACGACGCCGAGCAGACGCCTTTTTCACGCGTGATCGGCGTCGTTTCTTTTTGTGTCCCTTACCTGGGCTTCGTTAACGCATATTGCACGACGATGCCCGGTTTGCTTGTTGTGGTGGCCGTTCTGGCGCTGCTGGTCGCGGCGTCGATTGTGCTCGATCGGATGGTTCCCGACGAACCTGCGGGCAAACATGCCCGCGCGCATGCGAGGGAGCGGCGTTCATAACGGCAGGGAGAAGTGTCGGCGGCAGTTGGGGTTGCCGTCGGGGAAGACGATTCTGGAAAGGAAGAGAACGATGGAAAACAAGAAGAAAAAGCGCTACGGCATCATTGCCGCCTTGCTGCTGCTGGTACTGGCCGCCGGCGTGGGTACCTATGCATGGCTGACGGCCACGCAGTCGCTGGAGAACGTGTTTACGGTGGGTAGCTTTGGCCACCCGGAAAACAAGCCTGATCCGGACAATCCCGAGAAGCCGAAACCCAATGATCCGAACACTGACAATGCCTACCTGTTCGAGACCAAGTGGAAAGAGGATTCCAAAATCATCCCCGGGTCCTCCGTCGATAAAAACCCGAACGTTGGTATTGCAGCGAAATCCGACGACGCTTATGTCTTTATCTATGTGAAGAACGCAATGGTCAAGAATAATACCGCTCTCGTAAATACCCCCTACTTCACCCTCAACAGCAATTGGAAGCCGGTTGCTGACCAGGCCAAAACCAATGGCGTTGAGGGCCAGTATGTGAGCGGTCTGTTCATGTATGCAAAGGACTCCGAGAGCGGTCCTGCCGTTCTGGCTGCCAAAAGCGCCACTAAGGATGTCTACACCGGCGAGCTTTTCAGCAGGGTTGTGTTCCCCGGCGAAATGACGAGCGATGATGTTGTTTCGGGCGAGAGCACAAAACCTAAGATGGTCGTTTCCGCCTACATCTTCGGTGCTGACCAGTCCAACGGCACCACCAGCGCAGCAGATAACGCTATTGCTCAGGCCAAGGATTGGGCTGCCAAACTGCAGTAATTCCACCCTCCCCACTGAGATCCCGACCCGCTCCCCATCCCTATATTCGGGTCGGGATCTCGGTTCCCCTTTGATCGACGATTGGCGAACGTAATGCTCAACAATCTTTCCGACAATCAGAAACGCACCTTGGCGCTTGCCGCGATGGCGCTGTTGGCCCTGGCGTGCCTGTGCGGCACGCTGGCTTTTACCGTTGATATGGTTCCGACGAACAACGTCCTATCGTTTGGCAGCGTGAAGGTACGAGTCTGCGAATACACCCTCAACGAGCAGGGCGAGGAGATTCCGTTTGACGCCGACGAACACGGGGACTATCCCGACACCAAGGCCGGGGGCCCTGACATCAGCCGCATTGTGCGCGTGGAGAACGCCGGCGCGCAGCCTGAGTACGTTCGCGTTCGTCTGCGCATGACGTCAGTGGCACCCGACGGTTCGAGTGTGGATGCCTCGGGCAACGTTGCCTTTAACGTGAGTGCGGGCGAGGGCTCCCCGTGGGTCGATGGTGGCGATGGGTGGTACTACTACCGCGGATTGGCCGGGCGTGGCGGCATGCTCGACCCCGGCGCCATGACGGAAAGCCTCATGGATTCGCTGCGCTTTGTGGGCGACTACAACGAGGCCGCGCGCGGTGGCTCATTCAAACTCGATATCGACGTTCAGGCCGTGCAGGCCAAAAACCAACAGGAAAACGATACCGTCCTCGACGTGCTCGACGTCGTGGGCTGGCCGGAGGCGAACTAGCCCATGAAGATCAAGAACAGAAACCGAGGTGTGCTTAGCAGGCTGGTTGCCGTCGCGGCGATTGCCCTTTGTTGCGTTATGGTGCTGCCGGCGGTGGCGCATGCCGAGGACCAGACCGAATTCCATATCACAAACAGGGACGACTTCTTGGCGTGCGTCGCGCTGTCGCGGCAGCGCGACACGTCGCAGTGGCGCGTCTATCTCGATAACGATATCGTTCTTAACGATGCTGATATGAACGCCATTGTTGCGGATACGGTCAAGCACCTCTCCTTTGGCAATAAGGAGCATCCCTTTAAGGGCGTTTTCGATGGCCAGAATCACACCGTGACGGGTCTGAACTACGCCAACAATATGTTGGATCCCGAGCGCGACACGGGCTTTTTTGCCGAGACCGATGGCGCCACCATCAAGAACTTCCTGATCAAGGATGCCAACATTTGGGCCGACTTCCGCGGCGGCATCATCGTGGGCAAGGCCGTCAACACCAGCTTCGAAAACGTCATGGTCATGGAGAGCACCCTGCACGTTACGTGCGCCAACAACATGCTCAACGTTATCACGAACGCCGGCTTCGAAGGCGGCATGATCGCAGGCGAGCTGAATGACTGCAATCTGTACAACTGCGAGGTGCGCGGCGGTCGCGCCGTCCATAACACCACGGCAGGTGTGCAGGCGCTCGGTGGCGAGGGCCTGTACATGGCGGCATTTGCCGGCTACGTTAAAAACTCGACAATCGAGTATTGCCGCGTGACGCCTACGCGCAACGAGGATGGCTCGATTGCCAAGAATGGCATGACCGACGTCACCAATAAATACGATGTGGCCGTCGGCGCCCTGGGCGGCAACAACGTGTACGCCTCGGGTTTTGTGGGCTGCATGGCAGGCGACGCCAAGATTATCGACTGCTTCTCGACGGCGCAGTGCTACAGCTATGCCGCATCATACGTGGGCGTCATCTCCGTGACGCGCGCGTGGACAGGCGGCCTGGCGGGCCGTATTTTAACCAAAGAAGGCAATGAGCTCGTTCGAAGCCACTTTGCGGGTGACCTGAGCTCGCGCCAGTATAATCCAATCGCCGTGATTCCCATTATTCAAAACGATGTGAACCTGGGCGGTATTGCTGCGCGCGCCAACAAGGGTGACGCCACGGTCACCGAGTGTTACTTTAAGCCGAGCGTGAGCCTTTCCGGCAATAGCCAGGGCGATGCGGCCAAAAAGAAAATCCCCTCGTTTGGCGGCGACGGTACCACCAAGGGCGACAGCTATGGTCCTTGGGATGACGAGCGCTACATCACGCGTGAGCTGTGGGAACAGCACGACTACGACTTCTGTGCCGGCACCAAGCGCTCGACTGATAACGATAATGCCCTGGGTGGCCAGCACTACAATGAGTGGGCGATGGATTACAGGCTGAATATCCCCGTGCATGGCCAGAGCGTTAAGGCGACGATCGATTTTCCCGGCGCGGGCACCGCGACAATCGAGAAGACCAAACTTGGCAAAGACCAGGCGACCGCGGATCCGTACGCCTTTGCCGTGAGCGCCGTGCTGGCGGGAACGGCCCAGGGCTTGGCCCAGGGCGATACATCGGTGACGTTCAGGCAGGATACCTCTGCAAAGCCTGAGGGGCTGAGCGAGGCGAACGGCGGCTACCGCTTTATGGGCTGGTTCCGCGAGCCCGACGTGCGTGTGAACCGAATTGGACAAGACAACAGCTGGTTTGATGGCAAGACTGATGCCAAAGCCGCGGATGCTGGCAAGCAGGTCCAGAAGAACGAGGAGCACGACAAAACGTCGACCTATACTGCCGACAACGGTAAGGATCATGACGCGAGTGAGGGCTTCAAGGGCAACGACCTCTTTATCGCTTCGTATGAGGCGCAGGTGCTGTTCTATAACGTTAAGGGCGAGACGCTCGACTGGCATGACGGCGTCAAGCACGATGCTTCAGTGGACTGGTACCGCTATGGCGTCGGTTTGACGCCGGCTGCCCCCGATGATCGCGGCAGCTTGTCGCCAACCGCGACGTTTATTGGGTGGACCACGCAGCCGAACAACGAGAAGAGCATGAACGGCGCCTATGCTGCCATCACCTCTACTCAGCTGGCTGATCTGAAAAACAAGGGAGCATTTTATCCTGCAGGTGGCGAGATCACCGTGGTCGGTCCCACCGATTTCTATCCCGTGTACAGCGACTACGTTTCGAACATCATGACGGTGTTCGAAGGCAATGAGCAGGACAAAATCGACAATGAGTCTCTACGTGACGGCGTTGGCGAAACCAAAGTCGACCCCCAGACTGCCGAGGACGGCACCAGCGTCTACACGGTACAGGTGTGCGACACGGACGGTACGCCCCTGTCCAATGGCGGCAAGCTGCCCGATGGCTATCGCTTCTTGGGTTGGTATGAAAACAAGGGAACCGAGGATGCCCCGCTCGAGGTGCGTGTAAGCCGCGACCCGAGCTACACACTTCCCGCCAGCGTCGATCTGACCGTCCAACATACCTATACGGCGCGCTTTGAGTACCGCGTGGATTATTACGTTCGGGCATTTACAAATAGCGATCTAACAGACAGTAAGAAGTTGTGCTCGATTTGGAATAAATACAAGTCGCCCTTCGAGGAAAACGTCGGCGCGACATATGTTCGTGAAAACATTATCCATTGGGGTGCCGGCACGGACGCCTCCGCCCATGTGCTACACAATGATGAGAACCCAGCAGATAAGTGCACTACCGTTCTCTCTAATGCGACGAAAATCGTTGCGCCTATAAACGCCTACTCCCATAACGTGCGTAACGACAGCGGCGCAAACACTCTCGAGGATATGATTGCCGACACTGATTTTCCGGGAGCTGGAAAACTGAGCGATGAGAAGGTTGCCGCTAGCATCAAAGTCCAATTTCATTCTGCGCATGATAGGTATCACTTCAGTTTTTGGACGCTCGAAAGACCCGGCGACGGTTCTTGGACATATATAAATAATCCTTTTTCGAGTCTCGTTAAAACGACGGAACAATATTATGTTCGCGCTATGGTGACTACGGATGTCACCTTCTATGACAAGTATGACAACGTCAAGCAAACCGCTACTCGACGCTATGAAAGCAACTTGCTTCAACAGAAAACGCCAGAAGGTAAAGACCCGACGTTCCTGTATTGTTATCCGCATCTTTATAAGGACAAGACGGTTAATGATAAGCCCTACGACGGAAAAAAGGGCGACATCAATCCCTACCTGACTCTTCAGGCTTCCCCGACCGATGCTGACATGGCTGTGCCGGGTTATAAGTTCCTGGGCTGGATCTCTACGGCTGAGGTCCAGAAGGACTCTGACGTCTGGAACTATATCTACGACGTCGCCGGCGACGCCTATGTGACGAGTGATCCGGATAAGGCGGCGCCGTATCTGGCAACCGACGCGTCCAAGGTCACCCAGTGGCAGGATGCCTATCCCGTGTACGTAAAGTACGACGTTAACTACACCACCAACCTGCACCGCAAGGGCTTTGACGGAACGCCGGGCATCATCAATGTTCCGCAGTTCGACATTACGCCCCAACTTGTGGTTCAGGAGAACGGCGACGTGGTGGCTACGGTGAGCCCCGACATCAGGACGACGGTGTACGCTGACGGTACCGGTGGCGCCTATCAGCTTAAGAAGCTCGAAATCGAGCTTCCCGACGGAACGGTCGAGCAGCTCGAGCCGACGGACGAAGGCGGCAACACCTATTCCTGTCCCGTGGAGCCCGGCAAGCCTTATACGTTTGTGGCATATTACACGCCTATTGCGGTGGTGTACCACCTGGATGACAACGCTATCGATGGCAAGCTCGCGCAGGAGGGCAAGACGCTCGGCAGCCTTAAGGATGGTATCCCGCTGCCAACGTATAACGTTGGCGACATCGATGCCGCAACGGGTGCATACAACGTCTTCGTGGGCTGGACGGAAACCAAGCCGGCGGCAGGTAGCGGCTATGTCGTTTGGTCGGACGGCCTTCCCATGGTGAATAGAAACACCGTGGTCAAGGCTCCTATGGAGCTGTTCCCGGTCTACCGTGCCAGTGCAGTCAAGGTCCGATCGAATATCGATGCCAATCTGGATGACCCCGATTCCGTACGCTCGCTTACGCGCACCGACTCTGGTGATCAGATTTCGCTGGAGGTAAAAGCTGCAACCGAGGTCGTCGGCAAAAACGGCACCAAGTACGACTTTGTCGGCTGGTCGTGCGACTATAAATCCGATAGCCAATACACCCTGATGACCGACGATGAGAAGTATCCCCTCGAGGGCGGTGAGCCATTTAAGGACGTAACGTATACCGCGGTGTATAAGATCACGCCGTATAAGGTGTGCTATCACGGCGTTGACGGCGCGCCCATCTTTACGGCGACGGTCGACTCGGGCGACGATCGCGCGACAGGCGCCGGCTTTGTCCATAACGTCGAGGTTCCCAAGGTGGATGAGAGCGGCAAACCGGTCTATGACAACAACGGCAATCCCGTGATGGAGCAAAAGTCCGTCGCGTACGACGCGGATGCCTATTCCAAGATCGTTGCGCTGCTCGATGAGCAGGCGGCGGCTGGCGGCAACGTGCGCGAACTCTTCTTGGAGTGGCGATATGTGGGTGCCGATGGCACTGCGAAGTCTTGGGATGAGTTTAAGGGCGATCCGGTCAAGGGAGATATGGACCTGTATCCCGTGACGTATCGTGTGACTGCCAATAACACGTCCGACGCTGCGAACCCCGTAGCCATGACCTCGCGTCTCAAGTGGCTCCTCGATCCAACTGCTGCAAACACGGTCGATGACAATGCCGATAAGGCACCGTTTAAGGCCTGCTTTGCCGAGCCGTTTATGGGAACGCAGCTGATTGTCACAGTTAAGCAGGCGAGCTACGGCCCTGGTACATCCATGACGGAGAAGCCCGTAAACGACAAATACGTCTCACTCTATAGTTTGGGCTCGGGCAATGGATCGTTCGACCTAGCCAATCGTCTGGAGTCCAAGAAGACGGGTGAAGGCGAACAGGGCCCCGGTAATGCCGTGTTCAACTTCGCCCAGACTCACGCGTTGACGATCGTCAAAAAGACCACCGATGCAAGTGCTATGGGGCAGATGTTCCGCTTTAAGGTGACGAAGACGGTAGAGGGAACCTCTCCCGAGACACGCATGGTCGAGGTTAAAGTCGATAAAACGCAGCAGGAAAACGGTGAAACCTGGTATGTCGGCAGCGTGCAGCTTGCCGCTCCGGCGGGTGACTATACCGTCGTGGAAGACACGGCTTGGGCATGGCGCTACCAGGGTGAGCTGAGCACGCCGGGTAAGGCGCCCGGTAAATCTGCCGAGCTGAAGATTTCGTCTGCTTCGAGTGCGGGTGATGCTGTGGTAACGTGCGTCAACACGCGAGCGAAGGACAAATGGGTCGATGGCGGCTCGCGTGCCAAGAATGTTTGGGAAAACGGCACGCTGAGGAGGGAGGACTAGGATGACTAAGCGCAAGCGGATCGTCGCCCTCCTTGTCGGCGTTCTCCTTTTGGCCGGCGCTGCCGGCACCTTTGCGTGGCTTTCGGTTACGGGCGTGCTGGTCAACGAGTTTGGCTTTGGCTCGGTGGCGCCCTCGGTGGACGAGAAGCTCGACAATAATGTAAAGAGCGACGTTGCGGTTAAAAATAGCGGCTCCGCTCCGGCGTACCTGCGTGTTGCGGTGGATATCTACTGGCAGGATAAGGATGGCGCACGCCTGTGGGATGAACCGGTCGAGGGTAACGACTACGCCATTGTGTGGGGCGACGTGCTCAACGCCTCCGCTACTAATAGCGCCTCGTCTTGGGTTCGCTCGGCCGACGGGTTCTACTATTGGACGTCTCCTGTTGCGCCGATGGACAAGACGAAGGGCGTGCTCATCAAGAGTGTGTCCGAGAAGAAGACAGATGGTAAAAACCTAGTCGTTGACATTTCGACCCAAGCAATTCAATCCACGCCCGACGATGCAGTTAAAGAGGCATGGGGTTGCACGGTCGAGGATGGCGTGCTGGTGCCGCCACATGGAGGTGCGTAAGTATGGCGTACCCGATTCGCAAAGGCGTTGCGCGCTCCTTGCGTTGCGTGGTCGCGGCCGTTCTCTGCATGGTCGCGCTTGCCGTTCCTGCCCGTGCGTTCGCCGATACTCCCGCGATTGCGTATGACGGAAATGCGCGCCAGCTGACGGTCTCGGGGGCGACGGACTCCTCGGGGGAGCCCGATCTGTTTCCAGCCTTTAAAGATCTAATGCCCGGCGATGTGCGCGAGCAGCAGATTGAGGTTCGTGCCACGGGCGTAAAGTCCCAGGTGCGCGTGTTTGTGCGGGCCGTTGCCGATCACGAGACGGCACGCCTGCTGTCGCCCATTACCTTAACGGCGTCGGCGGGCGATGCGTCTGCCGGTTGGCTCCAGACGGGAACGCCGGGCAGTGTGTTCGCCCGCCCCACCCAGGTCGCCACGTTTACGAGCGATGGTAGCACGGTGCTCAATTTGCAGCTAAGTGTCCCGACGTCGGTGGGCAACGAGCTTGCCGACGCAAGCAAGACCATTCGTTGGGAGATTACCGCCGAGGACGATGGCGAAACAATTCCTGCGCAGCCCGCTGGCTCCAAAAAGCCCGGCCTGTTTGGCCTGGCTGCGACGGGCGACAGCTCGCTCGCTCTGCTTTTGACGCTGCTAACGCTAGCAATTATCGCTTTTATGGCCGCGCTGCTCTTGTCCCGGCGGGATAAGCGCTAGGTCCATCTTCTAAACGCAACGCCCTCCCGGGCGGCGGGCACGAAGTTCCCTGCTCTACAGTTCTGCGCAAGACGAAGGCCACATTAAGTGGCCTTCTTTGCGTGCGGAACTCGCGATGAACTTCGTGCCCGCCGCCCGGGAGGGCGCCCCTTTATTGATGGAAGGCCTAATAAGCTGATGATTTCATTCCCAGATGTATTCAGGGTGGGACAGGCTTTCCGGATACAAAGAAGGCCACATGACGTGGCCTTCAACTTATATATGTTCAGCAGATGCCCCCATGACAAGCCGCGCTTCAACACCGAGGCGTCTGCCCGGGCGGCGCGGAATGTAAGGTTCATCGCGAGTTCCGCACGAGCCGGAGAGCA
>CAUFRO010000038.1 GCA_959027945.1 uncultured Collinsella sp. | reverse complement strand
CCCATATCAGCCTCCCGTACTAGCATTAAACAACTCATGCTGAATATAGCACCAATTTCAAGCCACTGCTTTATCGCATCGGTGCGCGGCGTCTATGGCTCGCTCAGCGGAAGAGTTTACGGACGAGGGCCGGGGTGCCTGCTTTGTTTTGAGAAGTGGGCTTCGCGAACTTCTCAAAACAAAGCAGGCACCTCGGCCCCGCCGGCAAATAGCGGACGCTCCGCATGCAATCTATGCAAACAAACAAGTGCGCTTAGCTATATTCGGTAAGATCGAGCACACTGCCCTTCACGATAAGCGTTGGCTCCAGAACGACCTCTTCGGCACGTCTACCGCCCCTACCGGCAAGACGCTTGGACATGCAGCCAAAAGCATGCTCCGCGAGGACACCAGGATCCTGCTCGATCGCGGTCAGCGCCGGCTCAAAGAGAACGTCGGCTGCCGAGTTGTCATAGCTTACGACCGAGATATCGCCTGGGATGCTCTTCCCCATCTCGTGCAGGCGCTTGAGCAGACCGAGGGCAATGTTATCCGAGCTTGCGAACACGGCG
This sequence comes from uncultured Collinsella sp., assembly GCA_959027945.1. Taxonomy (GTDB): domain Bacteria; phylum Actinomycetota; class Coriobacteriia; order Coriobacteriales; family Coriobacteriaceae; genus Collinsella. The sequence continues at coordinate 19,489 of CAUFRO010000038.1, read as the reverse complement.
GTGGCGTCAGTTGCGAGCACCGCCTCCGAGGCCTCGTATGCGCTCGGAATGTAGTACTCGCTCTCAAACTCCAAACGCGCATCGATGGGCAGCCCCACCTCGCGCAGCGCACGCTCGTAGCCGGCAAGACGTTTACGACCCGTATTGGAACGGCGCGCATTAACCAAGCAGGCAATGCGACGGTGGCCTTGCTCGATCAGATAGCGGGTGGCCATGTAGCCACCCATCTCGTGATCGAACATCACCTTGTCGCACTCGAGTCCCTCAATGGCACGGTCGACCATTACCGCCGGGATGGGCAGGTGGCTGACTTCTTCGCGCAGGGCGCGGTCGTCGGAGAACTCGTCACCCACCACCAGAAAGACGCCATCAACGCCGCGCGTCACCAGCTGGCGCAGCAGCTCCAGATCGTCATCGGCGCTGCCGCCCGAGCTGGTAATGAAGAGCGCATAGCCGTCCTCGCGGCAGCGCTTTTCCAGGCTACCGGCGAGCGAGGCAAAAAAGCGGCTCTCGATGTTAGGGACGATAAGGCCCAGCGTGCGCGACTCGCGCATGACCAGGCTGCGCGCAATCTGGTTGGGAACATAGTGGTTGCGCGCCGCGACCTCCTTGATGCGCTTGCGGTTTTCTTCCGAGATGCGACAGGGCCGATTATTGAGAACAAGCGAGACCGACGAAGGGGAAAGCCCCACCTCCTGGGCGATCTGCTTGAGGGTGACTTTGTTGGCCATCTCGCTCCTTCCGGGTTTACGCGCAATCTCTTGAAAGTATAGCGACTGCCCATCTACCTCGGTGATAAACACTTTACCAATCCGGTGGACGGCTGTTTTATCGCCGCCAGCGCACCAAATCCGTCCAGGTGGGGTATATTGCAATCGATTGATGACAACAACCACCAAAAGGCGGATATTCGCATGCACGAGAACGACTTTTTTAACGAGGACCTGCTCTGCGCGCTCGCTGGCGTTGCCGGCGAGGACAACGTACTCATGAGCGAGCCCATGCGCGAGCACACCACGTTTAAGATTGGAGGCCCGGCCGACGTCTTTGTCACGCCCGACACCGAGCAGGGCCTCGTCGCCACGCTCGATACCTGCTATCGCTGCGATCTACCACTCACCATCGTGGGCAACGGCTCCGACTTGCTCGTTGGCGACAAGGGCATCCGTGGCGTCGTCGTGGCGCTGGGCGAAGGTCTCTCCGACATCACCGTCGATGGCACGCACGTCACGGCGGCAGCCGGCGCCTTGCTTTCCGATGTCGCCGCTGCGGCAGCCGAGGCCGGTCTCACCGGCATGGAGCCCATCTCGGGCATCCCCGGATCGGTCGGCGGCGCCTGCTACATGAACGCCGGAGCTTACGGCGCCTGCATGGCCGATGTGCTGGAGTCCGTGCGCGTCTACAAACCTGCTCGCCAGCTCGACGACGGCACCCGTGGCAGCGGCAACATCATCGAGTTCGATGTCGATGAGCTCAACCTGGGCTATCGCAAGAGCCGCATCGCCGACGACGGCTTTATCGTGCTTTCAGCCACTTTCAATCTCGCCCCGGGCAACGCCGCGATGATCAAGGCCGACATGGACGACTGCCGTCAGCGTCGCGAGGACAAGCAACCGCTCGACATGCCGAGTGCCGGCTCCACCTTCAAGCGCCCCGAGGGTTACTTTGCCGGCAAGCTCATCATGGATGCCGGCCTGCGAGGACACGCCGTTGGCGGCGCGCAGGTAAGCGAAAAGCACTGCGGCTTTATCGTCAACGCCGACCACGCCACCGCCGCCGACGTCGACGAACTCATCCGCGACATCCAAGCCAAAGTCAAAGAGCAGTTCGACGTAGACCTAGAACCCGAAGTCCACCGAGTAGGCGAATTTTTATAAAAAGAAGGCCCCGAAAGGGGCCTTCACCATATTTATTCAGATAACCCAGTCCGGTGTGTCGCGCCCCGAACCCGAGAGGGCCGCGTGCCCGCCCGCAATATATTTGATTGATCGCGAGTTCCGCACGCAAAGAAGGCCACTTAATGTGGCCTTCGTCTTGCGCAGGACTGCCCGAGCAGGCAATCAAATATATTGCGGGCGGGCACGCGGCCCCGTCGGCTTTACGACAGCGCAATACCGCCGAGCCAGCCCCAACGCACGCCAGAGCCAGTGCCATAGAAGCTAATAAACGAATCAAGCGACTTAGACGTAATGGCGCCCTCATTGCTCATGACGATGCCGCCGCCAACATAGATGCCCACGTGGCCATAGATCAGACCCGGCATGCCGGTGCCGCTATGCGATGAGTCGGCCACGATCATGCCCACCTGCAGCGCCGAGCGGTCGGAGCTATAGCACCATGCGTTAAACATATCGCACGCGTTACCGCCAAAGTAGCCAACGCCGGCGTTACGGAAGACATTGGTAACCCACGCCGCGCACCAGTTCTGACCCGGCGAAGGCGTGGAGTAGCACGCGTTGACGACGGCCTGCTGTTTGCCCGAGCCGGCATTCTGTTGCGGGGTTCCGGGCGCATACGATCCGCCACCCGAGCTTGAACCACCCGAGTAGGAATTGTTCTTGTTCGCGGCAGCCGCGGCAGCGGCAGCCTTCCTAGCAGCCTCCTCGGCCTGGGCGGCAGCGAGGATCTCGGAATCGCGCTGAGCCATGAGCTCCTTGACGTCGTCGGAAAGACCGTTCAGCACAGTCTGGACTTCTTGCTGCTTGGCCTGCATATCCTGCATCTGAGCAGTCTGCTGGTCCTTGAGCTTCTCTAAGTCAGCTTTCTGCGACTCAAGCTCGGTCTTTTGCGCATCGAGCTCTTCCTGGATGGTCTGGATGTCCTCGATGGCATCGCGGTCGCTCTTGTTGATCTTCTCAACGTAATGCGCGTTGGCAACGAGCTCCTCAAACGAGCCAGAGGCCAGCAGCAGCGACAGGATGTTCGTGCCGCCGGACTTGTAGCTGGCGGCCACGCGATCGGAAAGGTCGTTGCGCTTCTTCTTGAGCTCGGCCTTCTTTTCATCGATCTGGGCCTGCGTGTCGTCAATCTTGCCCTGGACATTCTCGATGTCGTTGAGGGTCTGGGCATTCTTGTTGGCCAGCGCCGCATACTCATTTGCGATGCTGTCGAGCTGGGCCTGAACCTCGTCGAGTTGGGCCTGGGCGGCATTCAATTTATCGGTGGTTTCTTTGGAAGCCTCCGCCGCATGGGCGCGAGTGGGCAGGCCAAAAAGAACTGCCGCAGAAGCGGCGCCGAACAGGGCCTTAAGGGCAGTGCGGCGCGAGAGCTCCTGGGAAAGGATGGAATCGCTGTTTGGTGACATATGTACTCCGTTACATGCTTATTTATATGTCGCTCAACTCATACATATTAGCGTACATATGGCGCGTCCCAACGATTTCCACGAACGGCAGGAAACTACAAGGTCGGCGGCTCGTAAGCAATTGTCAAATTTGAGGTAACAATTGAGCAAGCTCTTATATGAGTACGTTAACATAATCCTCTGCTTTTCCTACAGTGCACCATTTGGGCGTCCCCGCCTGCGCTATACTCCCCTCAAGAAGTGTTCCTGATTCGATAGGAGACTACATGTCCAAAGCACTCGACCCCAAAGACACCTGCGTCCTCGTTACCGGCGGCGCCGGCTTTATCGGCTCGCACACCGTCGTTCAGCTGCTCGAGGGCGGCTACCAGGTTGTCGTCGTCGATGACCTCTCCAACTCCAGCGCCGTTGCCATCGACCGCGTCAAGACCATCGTGGGCGACGAGGCCGCCAAGAACCTCACCTTCTACGAGGCCAACGTGCTCGACCGCGATGCGATGAACAAGATCTTCGATACCCACCAGATCGACCGCGTCATCCACTTCGCCGGCTTTAAGGCCGTTGGCGAGTCGGTGAGCAAGCCCGTCGAGTACTACCACAACAATATCGAGAACACCCTGGTGCTCATCGATGTCATGCGCAACCACGGTTGTAAGTCCATCATCTTCTCGAGCTCTTCGACCGTCTACGGCGATCCGGACAATCCGCCCGTCACCGAAGAGGACCCCAAGAAGCCCGCGACCAACCCCTATGGTTGGACCAAGTGGATGATTGAGCAGATCCTCATGGACGTCCACACCGCCGACCCCGAGTGGGACGTCGTGCTGCTCCGTTATTTCAATCCCATCGGAGCCCATCCGTCGGGCCTGATCGGCGAGGATCCCAAGGGTATCCCCAACAACCTGGTTCCCTATGTCGCCCAGGTCGCCGTCGGTAAGCTCGAGGCCGTTCAGGTCTTTGGCAACGATTACCCCACCCCCGACGGCACCGGTGTTCGCGACTACATCCACGTGTGCGACCTGGCCTCTGGTCACGTTGCCGCCCTCAACTGGATGAACGGCAAGACCGGCGTCGAGATCTTTAACCTGGGCACCGGCACCGGCACCTCGGTACTCGAGGTCGTCGCCGCCTTTTCCAAGGCCTGCGGCAAGGAGCTGCCCTATGTGATCCGCGAGCGCCGTGCCGGCGATATCGCCGCCAACTGGTGCGATGCCTCCAAGGCCGAACGCATGATGGGTTGGAAGGCCCAGTACGACATCGCGGATATGTGCCGCGACAGCTGGAACTGGCAGAGCCACAACCCCAACGGCTTCGCCGACGCCGAGTAGCAAAAACCTACATACCGCTCTTGCCCCGATCTCACGTTGTGAGGTCGGGGCTTTTTCATGCCATGTAACCATTCGCCGAAAATCGACCAACTTTTTTATCTTGCCTGTACATGTTTAAACAACATGTTTTACAATAGGCGTATCGAATCAGAACATCGGAGGCGGACTGCACACCCATCGGCAGGCCGACCCCACAACAAGAAGGTTGGTGAGCGCATTCATGGAGCGTGCAAGCGGCGTCCTCATGCCCGTCTCATCTCTGCCCGGACCATACGGAATCGGCGGCTTTGGCTGGAATGCCTACGACTTCGTCGATTTTCTCGCCTCGTGCAAACAACATTACTGGCAGATTCTGCCCCTTACGACGACCAGCTATGGCGATTCGCCCTATCAGTCGTTCTCGGCCCGCGCAGGCAACCCCAGCTTTATCGACTTTGCCGAGCTTATCGAGGCAGGGTATCTAGAGCAGCGCGATATCGATGGCGTGTACCTGGGTTCTGACCCCAGTAACGTCGACTACGGTGCCATCTTTGGCGGCCGCCGTCAGATTCTCGACCGCGCCGCCGAGCGCTTTGCTGCCGACAAGCCGGCCGATTTCGATGACTTTATCCAAGCCAACGAGGACTGGCTCATCCCCTACTGTGAGTTTATGACCGTCAAAGAGGAGTGCGGTCTCAAGGCGTTTTGGGAGTGGCCCGCGGAGCTCCGCACCCGCGGTGAGGCTTCCGCCAAGGTCTGCGCCGACCATCCGGCGCGTATGCTCTACCACCAGATGACGCAGTACTTCTTCGATCGCCAGTGGAGCCGCCTCAAGGCCTATGCCAACGAGCGCGACATTCTCATCATCGGCGACCTGCCCATCTATGTCTCGCGTGACTCCGTCGAGATGTGGGCGACGCCTGAGCTCTTTAAGATCGACGCCGCCGGCAATCCCGTGAGCGTCGCCGGCACGCCGCCCGACCAGTTCTCGGCCACCGGCCAGTACTGGGGCAACCCCATCTACGACTGGGACGCCATGGAGTCCGACGGCTTCTCCTGGTGGGAGGGCCGCATTCGCGCCGCCCTCGACATGTACGACGTCATCCGCTTGGATCACTTCCGCGGCTTCGAGGCCTATTGGGAGGTGCCGTTCTCCTCGCCAGATTCGTCCTACGGTTCGTGGACGCAGGGTCCCGGCCTCAAGTTCTTCAAGACGCTCGAGGAAAAGCTCGGCACGCTGCCCATCATCGCCGAGGACCTGGGCTTCCTCACCCCCGGCGTCATCGACATGCGCGACAACTCGGGCTTCCCCGGCATGAAGATCCTGCAGTTTGCCTTTGAGGGCACCAACTCGTACTACCTGCCGCATAACTACATCGCCAACACCGTCGCCTATGTGGGCACCCACGACAACGAGACGGCGCGCGGTTGGTTTGAGGGAACGGCCACCCCGCGTCAGCGCGAGCAGGCAGCCCTGTACACCCATCAGCAGGCCGGCGAACCCATGGCAGATGCACTCAATCGCACCATCGCCGCCAGCGTGAGCGACACGTGCATCTACACCATGCAGGACCTGCTCAACTTGGGCAACGAAGCGCGCATCAACACCCCCGCCACACTGGGCGGCAACTGGACCTGGCGCATGCTCGCCGGCGCCATCACCCGCGAGCTCGAGCGCAAACTCACCGACTGGACCGAGACCTACTTCCGCATCCCGTCGGAAGCCGAAATCGAGCTTCCTCAATAGGAGCTACCGCGCCCGGCCCCTCCCCACCGTGCGGACGCGCTTGCTTTTCCCGCGCGAGGCCACCAATCCCCTCGCGCGGGCTTCTTATGAATTGCAGACATGAAACAACCCATCACAGGAGAAAACATGCCCCAAATTAACCTCATGGAACTCGCCGAGCAGTCTTTTGGCGCCTCGCTCGAGCAGCTCGACGACCGTCGCATTTACAAGCTGCTGGTCAAACTCGTGCAGGAGCGCTCTGCCACCTGCCCGCTCAACAACGGCAAGAAAAAGCTCTATTACATTTCCGCCGAATTTTTGATCGGCAAGCTGCTCATCAACAACATGATCGACCTCGGCATCTACGACGAGGTTAAGGACCAGCTCACCGCCGCAGGCCACGACCTCAACAAGATCGAGGAATTCGAGGTCGAGCCGTCACTCGGCAACGGCGGCCTGGGCCGCTTGGCCGCATGCTTCCTGGATTCCATCGCCACGCTGGGCTTGACCGGCGATGGCGTGGGCCTCAACTATCACTACGGTCTGTTCCGTCAGCGCTTTGTCGACAACCAGCAGAAGGCCGTCCCCGACGAGTGGCTCGGTGAGCAGGACATCCTAGTCGACGATGACCGCTCCTACACCGTCGAGTTCGGCGATTTTGCCGTTACCTCCAAGCTCGTCAACATCGATGTGCCCGGTTACGGCCAGCCCACCAAGAACCGCCTGCGTTTGTTCGACCTGGCGAGCGTCGACGACGGCCTGGTCCCCGGCAGCTCCATCGACTTCGACAAGACCGAGATCGCCAAGAACCTCACCTTGTTCCTCTACCCCGACGATTCCGACGAGCAGGGCCGCCTACTTCGCATCTACCAGGAATACTTCATGGTAAGCAACGCCGCCCAGCTCCTGATCGACGAGGCCATCGAGCGCGGCAGCAACCTGCACGATCTGGCCGACTATGCCGTTGTCCAGATCAACGACACGCACCCCACCATGGTCATCCCCGAGCTCATTCGCTTGCTCACCACCGAGCATGGCATCGAGTTTGACGAGGCCGTGACCATCGTACGATCCATGGTCGCCTACACTAACCACACGATTCTTGCCGAGGCGCTCGAGAAGTGGCCGCTCGCCAGCCTGCAGAAGGTCTCCCCTGCCATCGCCGACATTATCGTCAAGCTCGATGAGATCGCGAAAGCCGAGCACGATGACCCGCGCGTCGCCATCATCGACGAATACGACACCGTCCACATGGCCCATATGGATATCCACTTTGGCTTCTCCATCAACGGCGTAGCCGCCCTCCACACCAAAATCCTGGAAGACACCGAGCTTCATCCGTTCTACGAGATCTATCCCAAGAAGTTCTCCAACAAGACCAACGGCATCACCTTCCGCCGCTGGATCCATGGGGCCAACCCCGCGCTCGCCAGCCTGCTCGACGATGTGATCGGCACCGACTGGCGCAGCACCGGCGATCTGAGCAAACTCGCCAAGTTCGCCGACGACAAGGACGTTCTTGAGCGCCTGGCCGCCACCAAGGTCGAGGCTAAGGCCATCATGCGCCAGTTCATGGCGCTCGAGCAGGGCGTGACCATTCCCTCCAACGCCATCATCGATGTCCAGGTCAAGCGCATCCACGAGTACAAGCGCCAGCAGATGCTCGCGCTCTACATCATCTGGAAGTACCTCGATATCAAGAACGGCAACAGACCTAAGCACCCCGTCACCATCATCTTTGGCGGCAAAGCGGCGCCTGCCTACACTATCGCGCAGGACATCATCCATCTGATCCTGACGCTATCGCAGTGGATTGCAAACGACCCCGACGTGGCCCCCTACCTGCAGGTTGTCATGATCGAGAACTACAACGTCACCGCCGCCGAGCGCGTGATCCCCGCCGCTGACATCTCCGAGCAGATCAGCCTGGCCTCCAAGGAGGCGAGCGGCACCTCCAACATGAAGTTCATGCTCAACGGCGCCCTAACCCTGTGCACGCTCGACGGTGCCAACGTGGAGATTGCCGAGCTCGTGGGCGACAAGAACATCTATACCTTTGGTGCCTCGTCCAAACAGGTCGAGCAGCTCTACGCCGACGGCGCCTATGACGCCGGTGTGCTCTACCGCAAGCCCGGTATCAAGCTGCTGGTGGACTTTATCACCAACCCCGCCTTTATGGCGACCGGCAACGCCGAGCGCCTGCAGCGCCTGCACGACGACATTAAGGGCAAGGACTGGTTTATGGCCCTGCTCGACATTGAGGAGTATATCCAGACCAAGGAGCGCGTGCTGGCCGACTATGAGGACCAGGACGCCTGGATGCGCAAGGCGCTGATCAACATCTCCAACGCCGGCACCTTCTCGTCCGACCGCACCATCTCCCAGTACAACGACGAGATCTGGCACCTGAACTAATTTCGCTTCCCTTACCCATCCTCTTGAGAAACGGAGTCGCGGCAACGCGGCTCCGTTTTTTGTGCCCCTGTGTTGTCCGTGGCCTGCCTCGACCAAAAATCTCGACCTGTAACATCTAGCCGACAAAATTGAGTCTACCTGTTACAGATCAAGACGGAAGGACAGGCAGCTCGACGCTGTCTTAATCTGTAACATCTAGGCTCAATTTGGCCCTCTACCTGTTACAGTTCGAGACAAACAAACCTACAGACAACCCCGATACAAAGAAAGGCTCCCCTCTCGCCCAGTGGACGGGAGGGGAGCCTTATATGTGACCGCGGCAAAAGGATGGCAATACCGCAGTCGCCCAAAGGGAGGGCCTGGATGCACCGGGCCTAGATAAGGTTCTTGCCAGATACCTTATCGAAGAGATGGGTCGCGTTCTTCTCGAACTTGAACCAGATGGTGTCGCCAGCCTTGAGCGCGCCCTTGGCCTCGAGGTCGACGACGGGGATAATCAGAACAAACTGGCCGTCGGGAGCGGTCACGTGGACATGCTCGGTCGAGCCCATGAGCTCGGTCACCTCGACGGTACCCTGGAGCGCGCCCTCCTCGCCCTTGTCGGCAAGCAGGATCTGCTCGGGACGCACGCCGGCCGTAATCTCCTTCACGTCGCCGCCGTCCCAGTTGAGGGCAAGCTGAGCGCAAGTCTCGGGGGCGAGCGCCACGTTCATATCCTCGGTCTTGACGGTAAAGCCGTTACCCGAGCGCACCAGCTGGGCATCGAAGAAGTTCATCTGCGGCACGCCGATGAAGCCGGCGACGAAGATGTTCGCGGGATGGCTGAAGACCTCCTGCGGCGTGGCGATCTGCTGGACAACGCCGTCCTTCATGACCACGATGCGGTCGCCAAGGGTCATGGCCTCGGTCTGGTCGTGAGTAACGTAGATGAAGGTGCCTTTGATCTCGTGACGCAGCTTAATGAGCTCGGCTCGCATCTGGTTACGCAGCTTGGCGTCCAGGTTGGACAGCGGCTCGTCCATCAGGAAGACCTTGGGGTCTCGCACGATGGCGCGGCCGATGGCGACACGCTGACGCTGACCGCCGGAGAGCGCCTTGGGCTTACGGTCGAGATACTCGGTAATACCCAGGATCTCGGCAGCAGAGCGAACCTTGCGGTCGATCTCGTCCTTGGGGACCTTCTTGAGCTCAAGCGTAAACGCCATGTTCTCGTACACCGTCATGTTGGGGTACAGAGCATAGCTCTGGAACACCATGGCGATGTCGCGGTCCTTGGGAGCGACGTCGTTGACGCGCTTGCCGTCGATGAGCACGTCGCCCGAGGTAATGTCCTCCAGGCCGGCGACCATGCGCATCGTCGTGGACTTACCGCAGCCAGAGGGGCCAACGAGGACGATGAACTCCTGGTCGTGAACGGTGAGGTTAAAGTCCTCTACAGCGAGCACGCCGTCCTCGGTAACCTTGAGGTTGTGCTTCTTCTCCTCGGTCTTCTTCTTTTTGCCAAAGAAGCCCTTCTTTTTGGACTCGTTGTTGGGATACACCTTCTGAACATGTTTGAGAACGATCTCGGCCATGTCTCTACCTTTCGATACGCGGCGCCGCACTGAGGGGCGCCGCTAAAACTTGCAAAACAGTTACGGCATCAGCCCTTGACGGCACCTGCCACCACACCGTCGATGATGTACTTCTGGCAGAGGATGTACATGATGACGATGGGGACAACGACCATCATGATGCAGGCCATCATGGGGCCGAGCTCGACGTGGCCGTAGCCGCCGCGGAAGTACTGAATCAAGATAGGAATGGTCTTGTACTTGGTGGAGTCGAGCGTAAGGTAGGGCAGCAGATAGTCGTTCCAGACCCACATGGTCTCGAGGATGCCGACCGAAAGATAGGTGGGCTTCATGATGGGGAGGACGATCTTAAAGAACACCTGGACCGGGTTGCAGCCGTCGATCATGGCCGCCTCTTCGATCTCGAGCGGGATGTTCTTTACAAAGCCGGCGAACATAAAGACCGCCAGGCCCGCGCCAAAGCCAAGGTAGATAAAGCAGATGTTGAACGGCGTGTTGAAGCCGATGCGGTCCGCGAGGTTGGACAGCGTGAACATGAGCATCTGGAACGGTACGACCATCGAGAACACGAACAGGTAATAGAAGAAGTTCGAGATCTTGCTGTTGACGCGCACTACGTACCAAGCGCACATGGAGCAGCACACCAAGATCAGCACGACCGACGTGACGGTGATGATGAGCGAGTACATAAACGCCGAGGCAAAGCCCTGCTCGTTAAGAGCGTGCATGTAGTTTGCGAGACCGTTGAACGTCTCGGGCGTGAGCAGATCGAATGCCGTGGTGGTGCTGATTGCAGTTGCCTTTTTAAAGGAATTGAGCGCAATCATGAACACGGGGTAGATCCACGCGAGCGACAGAATCGTAAAGAAAATCGAGAGCGCGCGATTGATAACCTTATCGCGTTTCATTACTGCTGCACCTCCTTGGACCTCGTGGCCTTAAGCTGAATCATGGAGATGGCTACGACCAGGATGCAGAAGATAACCGCCTTGGCCTGACCGATACCCTGCCATGCGATACCGGCACGCGAATAGAACGTGTTGTAGATGTTCAGGGCGAGCATCTCGGTGGAGTGCGCGGGGGCGCCGCCGGTAAGGGCGAGGTTCTGGTCGAACAGCTTAAAGCCGTTGGTGATGGACAGGAACAGGCAGATGGTGATGGTCGGCATCAGGTTAGGGATCTTAACCTTCCAAAACGTCTGCCATGCCGTGGCACCGTCGACCTTGGCGGCCTCGATGTAGTCGGACGGAATGGACTGCAGACCAGCGATGTAGATGATCATCATGTAGCCGACCTGCTGCCACAGGGTCAGGATGATAAGGCCCCAGAAGCCAGCAGCAGAGTTAAGGGCGATGAGCTGGGCGCCCACATTGGAGAGCAGGCAGTTGATCAGAATCTGCCAAATGTAGCCCAGCACGATCCCGCCGATCAGGTTAGGCATAAAGAAGATCGTACGGAAGATGTTGGTGCCCTTGAGCGCTTTGCGGGTGAGCGCCTGCGCGATGGCGAGGGCGATCACGTTGATGAGCACCGTCGACAGGAAGGCAAACGCCACGGTAAAGAAGAACGACGTGGCAAACTGCGAATCGGACAGTGCGCGCACGTAGTTCTCGATACCGACAAAATGCGTGTTGTTAATGGTAATAAACTGGCAGAACGAGAGATAGAAGCCCTGGATAAAGGGAATCACGAACCCGATCATAAACGCCAGACACGTGGGCAGCATAAAGAGCGGCCACCAGCGCTTGAGTGCTTTGCCCATAGAAGGGTCCTTTCAATATGCAGGGGGCGGGCAAACCAACGTCTGCCCGCCCCCTGTCGCTAATCAGATAGCTTGGGCAGCAACTGCTTACTCGGAAGCAGCCTTCTCGGTCTTCCAGCCATCGACGAAGGCGTTCTTGACGCCGTCCCACTTGCTGTTGTCGGCAGCATAGGCAATCAGAGCCTGCTTGAGGTTCTTCTTCCACTCCTCAGAGGGGATGTAGACGAAGTCCCAAGCGACGGTCTTCTTGCCGTCCTTGGCCATGGCAACGGCCTGCTGCGAGAAGACGTTGGTGGTCTCCTTAGCGCTCTTGAACGGGGCAGTCAGACCCATCTTGTCAGCGATGATGCTGGTGGCGGTGTCAGAAGTGACGCACCAATACATGAAGTCCTCGGTGGCCTTCTGGGCATCCTCGGAAGCCTGGGAGCTGACGCACCAGTAGTTCTCGCCGCCGGAGCACAGGCCCTGGTTCTCCTCGCCGTCGACACCGATGTAGATGGGCATCATGCCAATCTGATCGTCGGTCATGCCTGCCTTGGTGAGGTCAGCGTAGGCCCAAGAACCGTTCTGATAGAAGACGGCCTTGCCGGTTGCGAACTCGTTGGTGGCGTCGTCGCCGGTCTTGGAGGCAAGCTGCGAAGGATCGCAGGTGGAGTCGGTGATGTACAGGTCGAAAATCTGCTTGAAGTTGTCGAGATACTCGCCCTTGATCTCGTCGTCCTCCTGGTTGTGCTCCTTCTCGAACTCGTAGTAGAGCGGAAGGTTGGCGAGGTGGGTGGTGTAGCGCCAGCTGGAGGAGTCGTCCATGCCGGCGGAAGTAAAGGCACCCTCAACACCAAGCTCGTCCTTGCGGGCCTGGATGTCGTCGGCACAAGCCTTCAGCTTGTCGAAGGAGTTGATGTCCTCGGCCTTGTAGCCAGCCTTCTCGAGCAGCTGCTTGTTGTAGATGATGCCGTAGCTCTCCTGGACCCAGTCGATACCCAGATCCTTGCCATCGGACTGCAGAGCCAGGGAGTCGTCGATGAGCTCGCCGCGGAGCTTGGTGTCGGACAGATCGGCGCAGTAATCCTTCCAGTTCTTAAGACCGGTGGGGCCGTTGACCTGGAACAGCGTCGGAGCGGAGCTCTTGGACATCTCGGACTTGAGCTTCTCCTCGTAGGTGTTGGAGGCGGCGGTCACGATCTTGACCTCGACGCCCTTCTCCTTCTTGTACGCCTTGGCGATCTCCTTCCACTCCTTGTCGACCTCGGGCTTGAACTGGAGGAAGTAGACCTCGGCAGCGTCACCAGAAGCAGAGGAGCCAGAGCCGGCAGAACCACCGCAGCCCACGAGGCCCAGACCAAGAACCGCAGCCGCGGAACCAGCAAAGCCCAGGAACTGCCTTCTGCTCATTTCGTTCTTCATTACAATCCACCCTTTCACACCGTGGCGGCACCCTTTGCCGCCGCCTTCGGAGATTGGCTCGGGGACTTTGCCCCTTTTGCTGATTTGTACAATACGCTATTTGGCTAGTTGTTTGAACAAGTATTACTAGAGCGGTAGAAAAACTTCGGTGAACGGTAATTTCGACTTGATACTTGACAAGTTTTGTATAAACAATTATTTGTTATCGAATGCAGAGAAAACGCCCGATCAAGCCGATGCATCGTCGGTTTGACCGGGCGTTTTCGCTTTGAGGGCATGAGTCTCGTCAGGCTGCGAGCTAGCCGGCTATCGCTTGGAATTGACGCGGTAATGGAAGATCTCGGGGTGTGTGCGGGCATGCGTGACCTCGAACAAGATGCCGTCCGAGGTGTACGACTGGCTCTCCATAACGGCGACGCAGTTGTACTTGCCGAGGTCCAGATAGCTGCAGTCTTCATCGTTGGCGAGCTCGACACTCACCGTACGACGGCTCGCCATCACTTTGACGCCGCGCTTGTGCTCCAGATAGCCGTAGATAGAATCCGCCGCGATCTCGGGGGTCAGGCCCTTGGCGATCGACGCCAAAAAGTAGCCATGGTCCACTTGGCGCGCGCTGCCGTTGAGGCTTCGGACACGCACTACGCGAATCAGCTCCTCGCCCACCTTAAAGCCCAGGCGACGTGAGAGTTGCTCAGTGCAAATCAAATGTTCAAAAGACTTGACCTCGGTCGATGCGACGGCATTGTTGCGTTTTGCGAACTCGCCAAACGACTCAACCTCTTCGAGTGCGCCCAGCATGTCGGTTTCGCCCTTAAGCCAAATAACGCGCACGCCCTTACCGTGTATAGGCTGCACAAACATCTGGTCGGCCAGCATGCTCAAGGCGCGTCGAACGGTATTGCGCGTGCAGCCAAACTCCGCGGTCAGCTCGGCTTCGGTTGGCAGCATCTCCTGAAACGCATAGGTCCCGTTGATGATGCGCGAACGGATCTCGCGGTAGATTCCTTCGTAAATCGCTTTTGGCATGATTTCACCTCTAATGAATATGTATGGCTAGGCACGATAGCATTTCTTTGGGTTGTTTAAACCGTCTATCGGCAAAGCACCGATTATTAACTGTCAACGGCGCCCGTGATGCTCCAATCGATTCGAATCAAAACCGTCAATGCGGCAAGCAGCCAGTCCTCTACAATGAGTTCATTGTTTAAACGTTCTTGCTCGCACAGCATGTTGCATCCGGAAGGCATATTATGCTGCAGAAAATCCAACGTTTTGGCGGAGCCATGTTCGCGCCCGCCATGCTGTTTTCTATATCAGGCCTCATGGTCGGCATCTCCGCCCTCGCCACGACCGTAGACATCGTCGGTGACCTCGCCGTATACGGAACCCCTTGGTACGTTTTCTGGACCATCATCCAGCGCGGCTCGTGGACGGTCTTTAAACGTCTCCCGCTCCTTTTTGCCGTAGCGCTGCCTATCGGTCTTGCCCAAAAGCAACCGGCACGCTGCTGCCTCGAGGCGCTTGTGGCCTATTTTGCCTATTGCTTCTTTTTGAGCGAGATCATTAAGCTGAGCGGAGACAACCTTGGGCTTAAGTACCCATCATCTTTGACCCCCGCCAGCGGTATCACCGTCATCGACGGCATCAAGACGCTCGACACCGGCATTATCGGCCCGCTGGCGGTATCGGCAACCGTCGTCGCCATCCATGACCGCTTCTACGATGCCAAGGTTCCCGATTGGCTCGGCACCTTCTCGGGCTCCTCGCTGGTCTACCTCATCAGCTTTTTTGCCGTGTTTGCCCTTGCCGCTATCTCGGCCGCCATCGTGCCCTCCGTATACGCAATGACCGAAACGCTGCGCCATGCACTTACGAGCGTCGGCCCCTTTGGCGTGGGCATCTTTGTGTTTTTGGAGCGAGCGCTCGAGCCCATGGGGCTGCACCACCTGCTCTACATGCCGATCTACTACGACAACCTGGTCATTAACGACGGCATCTACGCCACATGGAGCAGCTTGCTCCCCATCCTCTCCCATAGCACGCGCCCCCTTAATGAGCTTGCGCCGTGGGCCGGTTTTACCGCCACCGGCTGGGTCAAGCTCTTTGGCCTTCCCGCCATCGCAGCCGCGTTCTACTCCACCGCAAAACCCGAGCGCCGCGCCGGCCTCAGGGTCATCCTTGTTCCCGCCATCATCGCCTCGGTGGTTTGCGGCGTTACCGAGCCACTCGAGTTTCTCTTTATGTTCACCCACCCCGGGCTCTTTTTGCTCTACGCCGTCTTATCGTCTTGCCTTGCCACAGCCATGAATCTCTTTGGCATCGTCGGCATCTTCTCGGGCGGCCTCATGGAGATGGCAGCCTTCAACTTTATTCCGCTCATGCGCACGCATGCCGGTGCCTATCTTTTGGCGCTCGGTATCGGCCTTGCCTTTAGCCTCATCTTTTTTGTTAGTTTTCGAGCACTCATCTTGGTCTATGACCTTAAGACTCCGGGCCGCGAGGATCATGTCGTCAATCGCGCGGCAATCGATTGTTTAACGGGAAGCGACTTTGCCAAAGAGCAATCTCCCAATGACGAGGTCAATAGTCGATCCGATCAAGATCACGTCCTCGCTGAGCGGGTAATTCAGCTTTTAGGTGGCGTTGGCAATATCGTGGGCGCAACCAACTGCGCCACGCGCCTGCGCGTCGAGGTCGCAGACCCTTCCATCGTTGCAGATAACGCGTCGTTTGTCGCGGTGGGCGCCAAGGGCCTCATCATTACGGGCAAGACCGCCCAGGTGATTATCGGCATCTCCGTTCCCCGCGTTAAAGAGCATTTTGACCAGATCATGGGCCTCGAGCCGGAATTTGTGCCCACCACCTCGGCCTCCCCTGCCGCCAGCGCAGCCCATAAGCGCGGCGATATTTGCTTCTTCGATATCGACGGAACGCTCGCCTGGCAAGACCCCAGGCTCGCCCAAGACCTTCCCGAAGACGAGCGGGACCTCTCCCCCTATCCCAACGAGGCGGTTTCGCAGGCAATCCGCGAGTTTGTCGCCAACGGCAACATGGCCTTCATCTGCACAGGGCGCACCCTCAGCTGCATCCACCCCAAACTTCTTGAGCTGCCCTGGACCGGCATCGTCTGTCTTGCGGGCGGTTACGCCGAGATCGACGGACACGCAATTCGCGATCTGTCGATGACACCCAGCATGCTGCAGCATCTTGCCCCCTATCTTGAGCAATCGGGCGAGGTCATCCGCTTTGAGGGCCTCAACGACGTCGTGCGCATGAGTGCCGATGCCCCCGATGCCCCCGGATACGCGCGCACCCTGGGCGACGCAGTCACGCAGCTGCAACATTACAGTGTCTACAAGATCTTGATGTCTACATCGCTCGCCAACCACATCGCTCAAGATAAGACACTTGAGCCGCTGCTGTGCTTTAACGAGCTCGAACTCGAGGTAACCGAAATCTCGCCCCGCGAATGCACGAAGCGCGGGGGCATCCAGTCTGTACTCGACGCCCTCGACCCCCACCACGGAACCGTATACGGCATTGGCGACGCCAGCAATGACATCTCGCTGATGAACGCCGTCGATGTCGGTATCGCCATGGGCAACGCACCAGACTATCTCAAGGATAAGGCCGATTACGTGACCGACACCGTCGATCACGACGGTGTCGTTGCGGCGCTCGAGCATTTTAGGCTGATTTAGGCACACTCCATCAAACGCACGCCCGTTGTCCTAAATCGCCAAAACTGCCGCGCCAAACGCCCTGATGTGGCAATATGTTGTCTGCATATTGCATCAATGCAACCTCAGAAAGAATGCGAGAACCCGTGTCCAGTCCGTTTACCAGCTTTTTAGCCCAACACTTTGACCAGATTAACGACTATCTGGCCACGTTCTTTGACGGACAGGCGACCTCTGCCGATATCGAGCGCTACCTGTACGCGCCGCTCTCGGCTTTTACGGCCAACGCCGGCAAGCGCCACCGCCCGCTTATCTGCATGCTCGCCGCAACCGCAGTGGGCGGCAGCTTTGAGAGCGCCCGCAGCGCCGCGGCAGCTATCGAGCATTTCCAGTCGGGCGCGCTGATCCACGACGACATCGCCGACAACGGACAGCTTCGTCGAGGCAAGCCCTGTATGCACCTTACCGAGGGCACGGGCCTTGCCATCAATTGTGGCGACCTGGCGCTCACCATGGTCACCAAGACGGTTCTCGACGACCCTACGCTGGAGTCCGACGTGAAGCTGCGCGTGCTCCACGAGCTTACCGAGATGATCGTCCGCACCATTGAGGGTCAAGCACTCGACCTGGGTTGGGTCCGTGACGGGCGCTTTGATATCTCGGTTGATGACTACCTGGACATGGCGACGCACAAGACCGCGTTTTACAGCGGAGCCACGCCGCTTGCCGCCGGAGCCATTATCGGCGGCGGCAGCGATGAGCAAATCGGAGCGCTGCGCGCCTTTGGCCTACACACAGGCCTTGCCTTTCAGATTCAGGACGACCTGCTCAACCTTGTCGGCACTAAGGAAGCCGCCAACAAGGACTTCCGCACCGACATCACCGAGGGCAAGCGCACGCTTGTCGCCGTACACGCCCTCTCTGATGAGCGCCACCACGACGAGGTCGAGGCGATTCTTTCCTCGGGCACCGATGATCCCGCGCAGCTCGCACGCGCCGTGGAGATCTTCCAGGAGACCGGCTCTATCGATTACGCCCACACTTACGCGCTCGACCTGACCGCTAAGGCCAAAGCGGCCATCGAGAACGTTGAGCTTGATCCGCACGCACGCGAGCTGTTCCTCTCCATGGCAGATTTCTTTGTGGAGCGCCTTAACTAACGGGGGTTATAAAACCTGTCAGCAGCGTATTTAGGCACAACTTGCTACACTGTTGAGTGCATGTTTATGCATCCCTTTGCGTTGTCTATCCGACAGACGCTCAAATAGTACGAATGGTACGCCGAAAGGGGTTCGTTCATGGAACCTATTACAACGGGCATGCAAGGAGCAGCCGTCGAGGACGTGCAGTCTCGTCTCCTGCAGCTCGGCTACACGATTGATGCCGCCGAAGTCACCGACAAGTACTTTGGAGCCACCACTGAGCAGGCCGTCAGCACCTTCAGGCTCGACAGCGGCCTTGCTGCCGGTCATGCCGTCGATATCCCCTGTTGGAGCGCCCTTGTAGACGCTTCGTATAAGCTGGGCGACCGCACCCTCTATCTGCGCATGCCCAATTTCCATGGCGCCGATGTGCAGGCCCTGCAGCGCGCTCTCAACGTTTTGGGCTTTGCCTGTGGCGAAGACGACGGCTACTTTGGTCCGCATACCGAGGCCGCCCTGCAGCAGTTCCAGGAAAATGTCGGCCTGTTTGCCGACGGCATGGCCTTCCAGGACACCTACGCCTACATCAACCGCCTGCACCATGTGTGGGAGGGCAAGCCCTCGGTCACCGAAGCCGAGTCCCGCATCGGTTTTGCTCGCGCCGCCAACGTGCTCGAGCGCTTCCAGATTGCCGTTATCGGCGAGGACCCCATCGCGCGCAGTGTTGCGTCGCGCATGTGGAATATCGCCACGGCAACGACCGACAACAGCGGCATGATGCTCTGCGACTCCGAGGTCCCAACCGACGTTGACCTGGTGCTCGAAATCGCAAGCGACGAGCTGCCCGCCGACGCCGCACCACGCGCCACGATTGCCCTCGCCGAGTGTCACAACCTGGCCCAGCGCATCCGCACTGCCAATGTCGCCGCGCAGCAGAAGCCGGCTCGCATTCGCATTGAGCTCACGGGCATGACGCGCTACAACGGCACTTTCACGGCCAGCGACGCGCAGACACTCGCCGTACGCCTGCTCGACGGCGTTTGCGATGCCCTCGCAGATTAGGTAAACTAAACGAGTTGCTTTTGGGCAACGCCACACATTGGGACGTAGTTCAACGGTAGAACTCCGGTTTTTGGTGCCGGCTGTTGGGGGTTCGAATCCCTCCGTCCCAGCCA
>CAUFRO010000037.1 GCA_959027945.1 uncultured Collinsella sp. | reverse complement strand
GAATCCTATACGCCGCACCACTTGAGCTTGAAGCCTCCGGAAACGGGGGCTTTTCTTTTTGACAACCATGCATGGATTCGAACCTCGGTCGAGGCGCGAGCGTGAAGCGGACTATTTCTTATCGACTCGTGTAAGATTCCGAGTAGGTGTCGCGGCCCATCCGCGACCGCTCCTTCTCTAGACGACCGATCAGGGTGATATTTCGTGGCAGAGCGTCCGACATACAAGCTCAGGTTTTTCGATCCCAAAAAGCGTTTTCCATCGATGCCCGAGCAGCCTGCGGGGCGCTCGTATGGTGTTGTCTGGAAAGTCTTTGGCGAGGATCCTAAAGAGTCGTGCTACGTCGTCGAATTCGTCGGCAAAAGCCACATATCGCTCTTGGGCTACGTGAGCGTGTCGGGCAAGGTTTATAAGGTTGACCGCCCTGTTCGGGAAGCACCGTTGCCCGAGGACCCCGACATGGAGCTGGTCCTTCACGAGTCCGATTCCAGTATTGGCGAGATTATGGTGAGGGAGGCCAACGGAGCAATGCGCGCGTGTGCGCGAACTGCCGGCTCTCCCGAAGGCCCCATGCGCGAGCAGTCCGACCTCGAGACATGGAATTCGACCCGCGCCCTTCCTTACGGCGAGTTTATGGCCTCGATGTTCTTGCGCTACGTGATATTTGCCAACTCCGAAAGCACTATTGCGAACACGGCGGGCGTCGACGGTCTCGATGCAGACATGCAAAACGCTGTCGACAAGATCAAACTCGTAAAGTTGCCCGAGCCGGTCGAGGTGTTTTTGGGCTTTGACACGGCGCCGCTCCCCGATGCTATCGAGACGCTGCTTTACCGTGTTGACCATGCCGAGAATCCGAGCGGTATCGAGCGTTATGCCGCCGCCCTGATGAGCGAGATTGACTTGCCCCGCCTGCGCACCATTGCTGCCAAGTCCGAAATGAGCCTAGCGCGCATCGACCGCTCAAAGCTTTTCTATCTCAATTTTGATCGTAGTCTGCTGGACCAGGACGAGATTGACATGCTGCTTGCCGTCGAGTGCCATCTCAACCGCCTCTCCGGCATCCTTGAGCGCATTGGGGCTGGATTGGTCCCCGCGGCGTCCTCGCCGAGCTTTGAGGGTTGTGCGCTCTTTGACGCGTGGCATATTGCCAAGACGACCAACGATGTTCCTCGACTGCTCGATACGACCTCGAGCGATAACCCATGGGCCAAACCGGGGACGGTGACTTGTCAGCCGGGCGGTGAGTGGGACGTGCGCACCCGCTTCGCGCATATCGTCGAGGCACTCAACGTGGTCACACGGCTCGACTATACCTATCGGGCAAACGTTGCCGAGGGGATTATGCTCGTTCGGTTTGGGCGCTCTGTCGTGGATGCCATGCCGCAACGTGAATACGACGCTCAGGATGACGTCTGGCGCGAGCTAGACGTGGACATGCGCGCGACTTGGGCCGCGGAGCACGACGCGCGCGTGGCGCTTACGCTTGCGGCGGCGTGTTTTGCCGCAGGTGCCTGCATTTCGCGCTGCTATGTTCAGATTGCGGCTCCCGACGGCGAGCGGGGCGAGCGCGTCATTGCAACATATTCCTTTGGGCGTGCGGCCTATCTGGCCAATTGCGTGCCTGTCGCCAAGGATCTTGAGAGCATGGACATGGACGATATGCCGTGCAAGCGCATGCTTGAGGCATATGAGTCGGACGCACCGGATGCGATTGAGCCTGCGGAGGTTCACGCTCGCCCGCGTGACGACCACCGTTCGCTGCCTCCGGCGTTGCGCGACCTGCTGCTTGCCGATACGGCTGATGAGCTAGAGGTCATGGAGGAGGACGATGACCCGTATGTGGCGCGCGTCGTTGAGTTGCGCGAGCAGGTAAAAGTTGACCATGCAAGTGCGTTTGAGGGCTTCTCCCGTCTTGTTGAGGAGCTGGAGGCAAAGTGCGCCGTCGCCGAGCTTTTGGCAACGGGTCCGGTTCAGACGCAGTTTTGCGACAACCAGCTGGTGCGTATGGTGCTGCCGGTAATGGAGGAAGATCGCTCGGTGCGCATCCTGCGCGCTCCCGACGCGCTCTACTTTGCTCAGCACGAGATCTGCAGTTATTACGCCGATCAGGAGGATTTTGAACGGGCATTGCCCGAGGTGCGTCGTCTTTACGATCTGGCTCGCTCGTCCATGCAATCGCACTTTGCGCTCATCAACGTGTTGGCGCGCCTGGAACGCTTTGACGAGATTATCGAGGTGGCGCGCCACGGCCTGCGCATTGCCAGCGACCGTTCCGCAATCGGTTATCTGTTCTATCGCTTGGCGTTTGCCTATTGGAACTGCGACCAGCTCGAGCTCGCGCTGGCATGCTACCGCCTGGTACCGCGCGGCGAGGAGTCGGGTAGCAACGCACTGGAGGAAATGCAGGGCCTTATGAATGAGATGGGTGTCAATGAGCCTCCGACGTTTGAGGAGGCCGTCGAGACCATCCGCAAGGCTGGGCTTGAATTGCCTCCCGTGTCCGCCGTGGCCAACCAGCTGGCGAATGCTGCCGTGCAGTTGGTCGATAGCGGCTTCTTTTTCCTGGCGCGCGTCTGCATCTTCCAAATGTGGCGCACCATGGGCAACGATGAGCTCGGCTCCCTCAATCGCTCGCTGGGGTAGGGGCGAAAACTGCAAGGAGGAAAGGCCGCTAGGCAATTAGAAAATTCCCTCTTGCTCAACTTCGGCTGTTTGGTTACTATAGAACGGCTGTTACGGAGAGCTGACCGAGAGGCCGAAGGTGCTCGCCTGCTAAGCGAGTATGCCCCAAAAGGGCATCTGGGGTTCGAATCCCCAGCTCTCCGCCAGTATGAATTTGTAGAAGGGTCCCATTTGGGGCCCTTTTTTATTATCAAGAATGGCGGCTGGGGATTCGAACCCTCAAAAAGGAGGCATCCTTTCGGACGTCTCCTTTCAGCGAGCGTATTGTTCTTCGATCCTACACCTCGGGTGCCTTGGCTACGGTTTCGCTTTCTGCCGCAAGCGGACGGTTTTCGATGCGACGACTCAGGCGGTCGAGCTTCACAAGAAGCCATTCAATGGGATTCGGCCCCGAGCCTTCCTCATCGGCAACCAAATCCGTGACAACGACCTTGATGCCGTCTTGTTTGAGCGTGAGGCTACCTACTTTGTCGCCCACATGCACCGTGCCCGAAAGGTCATCGTAGGCAACCTTTTCGGTTACTTCTCCGGCAAGCGAAAAGATGGTCGCCTGAGCTGCGGGATCGGCGAGTGTGGCGTCGATCGTCTTGTCCGTCCAGTCGGTCTGGCTTATGCGCGCGATGAGCGGATTGCCGTTGGCGGTCTTTTCCTGCGTGTTGGCGATCGCAACCGTCACCTTGTGGCCGTAGTACCAGTTGGCAAGGGCGGCCGTGTCGGCAAAGCGCTGGTCGTTGGTGCTGGAGTTCAAAACGACGGTATAGGTCTCGTCGCCATCGCGGTCGTAGGCTGCCGTAAAGCAGTAGCCGGCATCGTCGGTAGTGCCGGTCTTGCCGCCGATATTGCCGTCCTGCCCCAGCAGCTCGTTGTGCGTATCCATTGAATGTGAGTGGTCGGAGCCATCGGCGCCTGTAACCTCAATCCAGGAATCATCGCTCGCCACGATCTCGCGGAACGCATCGCTCTTCATTGCTTCCTGCATCATCAGGGCCGCATCGTGCGCGGTCGAGTGCATGTCGCCGGCCCACTCATCAAAGTCCAGACCGTGCGGATTCTCAAAAAGAGTTCCCGTGCAGCCGAGCTCTTTAGCGCGCTCGTTCATGGCCTTGACAAACGTGGCCTCAGCATCTTTGGTCTTGGGGTCGATCTTTTTGCCCACATGCTCGGCAAGCACGATGGCGGCGTCATTGCCCGAGGGAATCATCAGACCGCGCAGGGCCTGTTCCACTGTGAGCTCGTCGCCTTCGAGCAGGCCGGCGGTCGAATTGCCCACGGTTGCCGCGGCGCTGCTCACCGTGACCTTCTCGTCCATCTTGCAGTTCTCGATGGTCAAGATTGCGGTCATGACCTTGGTGATTGAGGCGATCTTGACCTGCTCGTCGGCACTGCGGGCGTAATAGATGGAACCGTCCTTACTCATGACGATGGCGTTGGTCGCATCGATATCGGGCAGATTATCGGCCGTGATGCCGCGGGCGTCGGCGGTCTTACCGCAAACGATATCGGTCGTAAGCACCTGGGCATTGGCGATAGACGGCGCACCGGCAGCAAGGGCGAGAGCGCAGGCAATGCCGGTGGTCAGTTGCGCGGAGCGCTTTACAAGAGAACTAAGGGTCTTCACAGATTTCGCTTTCGACGGGATGGTCTCTTTAGAGTTCAAAGTATATCGTTTACCGGCGCGGACAATCAGTGCGCGGGCGTGCGCGGCCCATGTCTGCGCCCGAACGGACATATAGGTGCTTAAGGTCGACTTAATCGCCCGCGCTTGTTGTGTGTGGCGCACACTGCCTCGGGCATAATGGAGCGCGAGAGGAGCACGCATGAACGAGCGCATTTTGGTAGTTGATGATGAGAAGGCCATCGCCGACCTGGTCGGTATCTACCTTACAAAAGAGGGCTTTGATGTGCAGATTGCCTATAGCGGCGCAGATGCTGCCAAGGCGATTTTGGAGCAGGAGTTCGATCTGGCGCTGCTGGACGTCATGCTGCCCGATATCGACGGCTTTGAGCTGCTGCGCACCATCCGCGCTAGCCATACCTATCCCGTTATTATGCTGACGGCGCGCGATGCCCAACATGACAAGATCGAGGGCCTCTCGTTGGGCGCAGACGATTACGTGGTCAAGCCGTTCCGTCCGCTGGAGCTCATTGCGCGCGTTCATGCTCAGCTCCGTCGTTACACTAGCTACGACAGCCGCGCACAGGCGGTCGAGTCGCCGACCATCCAGCTCGACGGCCTCGAGATCAACCGCGACGCTCGTTGTGTGACGGTGGACGGTGCACCGGTGCGCCTCACGCCCATCGAGTATTCCATCTTGCTGTATCTGGTCGAGCATCGTGGCAGCGTGGTGGCCGTGGGGGACCTGTTCCGCGCGGTGTGGAACGAGGATTTTATGCCCGGCTCCAACAATACGGTGATGGTGCACATCCGCCATCTGCGTGAAAAGATCGGCGACGATGCTCAAAAGCCGCGCTTTATCAAAAACGTCTGGGGCGTTGGCTACATAATCGAATAACGCCTTTGATGGTGGGGAAGTGGATATGACAAAAGACGATAGGCGGGTATTCGAGGTGCCCGATCGACTCTTTGAATACATAAGGGCGGTCGTCGACAACCGTGCGCTTGCGACGGTGCTGCTCTTTTTGCTGAGTCTGCTACTCATTGGCATTGACAATATCGTTGGTATCCTGGCAGTTCTGCTCATTAGCTTCTTGCTGATCGATCGATTTGAAATCGTTCGCCGCTGCGTGGTAATCGGCGGTGCCGCGTGGACGACTACGCTGGCGATCGGGGCCATGGCGCTTGGCGGTATTGGCGGGCCCGTGTTCTTTAATGCCGCCTTTGTGTTCAACATGCTCGGCTTTGTGCTGGCACTCGCCGTGTGTGTCCTGTTCTTTTGCGGGCGTGCCCTGTATTACCAGGGTTATGAGCAAGGCGAGCAGCGTGCCGACCGCGTGATCGCCGCCCGTATTCAGGACCGTCTGATCGACAACCCCGACACGTGGGATACCATCGACGGCGACTTTCTCGAGGCCGAGGGTGCGCTCAACCGGGCGCGCGATTGCGAGCGTAAGGTTCAACAGGCCTTGCGCGACGAATCGCATCGCAAAGATGACCTGGTTACGTACCTGGCGCACGACCTGCGCACGCCGCTTGCCAGCGTGGTGGGCTATCTTTCGCTCCTGCAGGAGGCTCCCGATTTGCCGCTTGAGCAGCGTGCACGCTTTACGGGCGTGGCGCTCGACAAAGCCCATCGGCTCGACGCGCTCATCGAGGAGTTTTTCGACATCACGCGTTTTGATTTCCACGATATCGTGCTCACCCGCGCTTACGTCGATTTGGGGCTATTGCTGGCGCAGGTGGCCGACGAGTTCTATCCCATTCTCAACGAACAGCGCAAGGAAGCCCAGGTTGATATCTGCGAGGACCTGACGGTGCTCGTGGACGGCGACAAGATGGCTCGCGTATTCAATAACATCATGAAAAACGCCGTTGCCTATAGCTATGAAGGCTCGACAATTACGATCGAGGCCAGGCGTTTGGGCGACGGTGGCGTACGCGTACGATTTGTGAACCAGGGCGATCCGATCCCCGAGCCAAAGCTCAAGGTGATCTTTGAGAAGTTCTATCGCCTGGATGCGGCGCGTGCGACCAATCGCGGCGGCGCTGGACTGGGGCTTGCCATCGCCAAGGAGATCGTATGCGCGCACGGCGGTACCGTTGCATGTGAATCGACGCCCGAACACACGATATTCACCATCGAGCTGCCCGCCGCATAGCCAGTGTGCCCTTACAAACACTTGACAATGCGCTCACGTGCATATGAGCCGCGATTCCTACTATCGATACTGCTGAATTGATATCGATGTGGAGGTATGCGGTATGACGGCTGCTGCGGCTGTGGAGCCCACGGAGCTTGAAGAACTCATGAAAGCGCAGGCCGAGGCCGCGCACGAGCGCGAGGTTGGGGATGCGACTCGCCCCACGGCAGAGGATCTTGCCGCCTCGCCGACGCGAATCGATGTTGAGGGCCTCGACCTGTTCTATGGCGACCACCATGCGCTCAAGGACGTGAATATTAAGATCCGCGACAAGCAGATTACCTCGTTCATCGGGCCTTCGGGCTGCGGAAAGTCCACGTTGCTGCGCTGCTTTAACCGCATGAACGACGGCATCAAGGACTGCCGAATCGAGGGCAAGATTGCGCTCGATGGTCAAGATATCCTGGGCGACTACGACATCTGCCGCCTTCGCCAGCGCGTGGGCATGGTGTTCCAGCGCCCCAACCCGTTTCCCATGAGCATCTACGACAACGTCGCGTATGGTCCGCGCGGAATGGGAGTGCGCGATCGCGTCGTGCTCGACGAGCTGGTCGAAGACTCCCTGCGACGCGCCGCCCTGTGGGACGAGGCCAAGGACAAGCTCAAAGAGTCGGGTCTGGGTCTTTCGGGCGGCCAGCAGCAGCGCCTGTGCATCGCCCGCGCACTTGCCGTGCAGCCCGACATTCTGCTGATGGACGAGCCGACCTCGGCACTCGATCCCGTATCGACGCTGGTGGTGGAGCAGCTGGCCTGCGAGCTCAAAGAGACCTGCACGCTCGTGGTCGTTACGCACAATATGCAGCAGGCGGCGCGTATCTCCGATTCGGTCGCATTCTTTTTGCTGGGTGAGCTGGTGGAGCACGCGCCCACCGCGCAACTCTTCAAGAATCCGACCGATCCGCGCACGGCGGATTATTTGACGGGGCGTTTTGGCTGATACCATCTAGTAAAGGTACCTTTAGGGTTAAGATGCGGTCATGCCGGCCGCAAAGGGGTTCAACATGATCTATTACGTCGAGGACGATGACAACATCAGGGATTTGACGGTCTATGCGCTGCGCAAGCAGGGGATTGAGGCCGAAGGCTTTTCGTGCGACGGTGAGTTTAAGGCTGCCGTGGCGCGACGGGTACCCGATGCCGTCCTGCTCGACATCATGCTGCCCGATACCGATGGCTTGGCGATTATGCGTCGACTGCGTGCCGATCGCCTGACGGCGACGGTGCCCATCATGATGCTTACCGCCAAGGATACCGAGCTCGACAAGGTGATGGCGCTCGATGGCGGTGCCGACGATTACCTGACTAAGCCGTTTTCGCTCATGGAGCTCGCCAGCCGCTGCCGCGCACTGCTGCGTCGCGGCGGCATGGTCAAACAGGCAAGCGATGTGCTCAGCGTGGGCGACATCGTGCTCTCGCCCAGCCATCGTGAGGTGACTGTTGCCGGCGAGTCGCTTAAGCTCACCCTGCGCGAGTTCGACCTGCTCGAGTACCTCATGCGCAAGCCCGGCGTGGTCTTTACCCGCGAGTCGTTGCTGCAGAGCGTGTGGGGCTGGGACTTCGACGGCGGTTCGCGCACCGTTGACGTGCACGTGCAGACGCTTCGCCAAAAACTGGGCGAGCATGCCAGCGCCATCGAGACCGTGCGCGGCGTGGGCTACCGCTTGGCCGAGCCTTCTGCCGGTGATGGTGCCGAAGGTGACGACACCGCGGCCACCGCATCGGAGGAGTAACCCGTGGTCTTCGCCCCCCAGGGAAAACATACGCTGTCGCACCGCGTTTTTGTGACGATCTTTGTCTGCGCCATGGCGGTTATCGTGGCGTTTACGGTGCTGGGTGCGTTCTTTGTGCAAAACACCTTGGCGGATGCCACGAGTGCCAACCTGGCGCAAGAAACCGAGCTCATTGCTGCCGCCCTCGACGAGCAGCAGGAGCCCATCCCGTTCTTGCGTAGCCTCGATCGAGAGGACTTGCGCATCACGCTGATTAACAAGGATGGATCGGTTGCCTACGACAACGAGGCGCCGCCTTCCACACTGCCCAACCATGGCGATCGCCCCGAGGTCATCGAGGCCTTTGAGAGTGGTTCGGGTTCCGCGGAGCGCGCAAGCTCTACGCTCGACGAGATTATGCTGTATCGCGCCGTCGCCCTTGATAACGGCCAGGTTGTCCGCTTGGCGCAGGCCCAGCCTGGCGTTGCGGCGATTTTGCTGTCGATGGTGGCGCCGATGCTGCTTATCGCAGCAGCGGGTGCGGTACTCTCGTTTTTTATGGCGCGCCGCGAGTCCCGTGCCATCATCGCGCCTTTGCAAGAGGTGGATTTGGACCACCCACGCCGTAGCTATGAGCACGCCTATGCCGAGATGGTCCCCATGCTTGAGCGTATTGAGTCGCAGCGCCAGGAGCTCAAGCGCCAAATGGCGGTGCTGGCGGACAACGACCGTATGCGCCGCGAGTTCACGGCGAATATCACCCATGAGCTCAAGACGCCGCTTACGGCGATTTCGGGCTATGCCGAGCTCATCGCAAACGGCATGGTCGAGGGCGAGGGCGACCTGCGCAACTTTGGCGGTCGCATCTATCGTGAGGCGGGCCGCTTGGCAGCGCTTGTCAACGATATCCTTACGCTGTCTAACTTGGATGAGGCCGAGCGTGCAGCTGAGGGCGAGGCGGTGCCCATTGGGTCCACGGAGCCTATTGAGCTCTCGCGTGCCATCTACGCGGTCGAGCAGCGTCTTGAACAGGTCGCCCGTCAGGCGAATGTGACGATAAGTCATGAGACCAAGCCTGTGGTCATCGAGGGCGTGTCGCGCTTGATTGACGAGCTCATCTATAATCTGGCAAGCAACGCCATCCGCTACAATCGACCCGGCGGTACGGTTACGCTGCAGTGCGGCACCAACGACGAAGGCCATCCGTTCCTTGCGGTCGCCGACACGGGAATCGGTATCGCGTCTGAAGAACAGGGCAAGGTATTTGAGCGGTTCTATCGCGTGGACAAGAGTAGGTCCAAGGCACGCGGCGGAACCGGTCTGGGGCTTGCCATTGTCAAGCATGCGGCCCTGTATCATCACGCCACGCTCGATCTGTCGAGCGAGTTGGGCGTGGGAACCACCATTACGGTGACGTTTCCCATACAGCAGGACGAGCCATTCGCATAGCGATATAACATAGATATTGATGCAGACGCCGCATTTGACTTTCGGGTGCGGCGTTGTTGTGCAATTTTACGATTGCTTCCGACATTTTTACAGGAGAGCCTGTTTCTTATGTATAGAGTTTGGTCTCGGTAAAAAGATGCGATAACATACGGACAGTTTTGTCAATCCGAACTGGGGAAATGAAAGGCAAGCTGCATGACCCTTCTCGAACTGTTCCAGCTGCTGAAGAAGCACCTTCAGCTGGTCATCACCCTTCCGGTGGTCTGCGCGATCGCCATGGGCATCGTGTCCTTCGTTGCGATGGACAACACCTATACCGCGACGACGAGCATGTACATTCTCGCCAAGACCGACGATAGCGGTCAGATGAGCTACAACGATCTCTCGGCGAGTCAGATGCTTTCCAACGATATCGCCACGCTGCTGGATAGCGATAGCGTTAAGAGCGGCGCAGCCAATGAACTGGGCCTCACCGATCTGGATGACTACAAGGTGTCTGTTTCCTCCGAGACCACCACGCGTGTCATTACGCTTTCGGTTACCGGCACCGATGCCAAGGAGACGGCTAAGGTCGCAAAGGCCATGGCCAGCTCGGTGAGTACGGTCGCTCAGAACGTCGGCGCTGCCCAGAGCATCAACGTTATCGACGAGGCTAAGACCCCCGAAGCCCCCAGCGGTCCCAAGCGTATGCTGTACGTTGCTGTCGCGTTCCTCGCCGGTATCTTTATCGCAGTCGCCTATGTCGTTTTGGCAGACATGCTCAATACCCGCATCCGCGGTGCCGAAGAGGCAGAAGAGCTCCTGGGCATTCCCGTTGTTGGCCGAATTCCGGCTATGAAAGGTGGTAAATAGGCATGGCTAAGGCAAAGAACACCGATAAGCTCGTTGTACAGAATGCCGCCAAGACCCTTCTGGCCAACATCCGCTTTGCGAGCGTGGACGACCCCATTCGCACTATTACCGTCACGTCCTCGATTCCCAACGAGGGCAAGTCTACGGTTTCCATCAACCTTGCCCAGGCTATCGCCACGAGCGGCAAGTCCGTGCTCCTGGTCGAGGCCGATATGCGCCGCAGGTCCCTTTCCGATATGCTCGGCGTTCGTTCGCGCGGCGGACTCTATGCGGTCCTTTCCGAGCAGATCTCCATTGACCAGGCAATTGTCGAGACGGGTCAGAAGAACTTCTACTTCCTCGATGCCGAGCCGCATATTCCCAATCCTGCCGACATCATTGTCTCTCACCGCTTTGCCAAGTTGGTAAAGGCACTGTCCGCCAAGTTCCAGTACGTCATCTTTGATGCTCCCCCGGTCGGCACCTTCATCGATGCTGCCGAGATTGCCAGCCTGACCGACGGTACGCTGTTCGTGGTGCGCGAGGACTTCACCAAGCGCGAGGAGGCACTCAACGCTATCGGCCAGCTTAAGAAGTCCGAAAAGGTCAAGCTCATCGGTACCGTTATGAACTACTGCGAGACCGAGACCAGCGAGTACTACTACTCCTACTACACCAAGGACGGTAAGAAGGTGAAGAAGGGCTCGGACGATCAGGGGACTTCCAAAAAGGGCATCTTCACCAACCGAGCAAACGTTTAGTTGATTAAGGCTGACCTATGCGTGACATTCATTGCCATATCTTGCCGGGTGTAGACGACGGCGCCGCCGATCTCGATGAGAGCTTGGCGATGCTCGAGGCTGCCAAGCGGGCCGGTGTAACCAGAATCGTTTGCACTCCTCACTGCCGTGATCCCTATTTTGATTACGACAAGATGTGGGATGCCTTTGAACTGCTGCGTGATAACGCTGACGGTTTTCCGCTCCAGATGGGCTTCGAGGTCAACCATCGAAAGCTCGTTGAACTTGGTATCGATGCCGCGGAGCACTTGCATTTCGATGGAACCAACGAGTTTCTGCTCGAGCTTTCGACGCATGCCGATGCGTATGCGTTTAGAGAGTACGAG
Source organism: uncultured Collinsella sp. (assembly GCA_959027945.1). GTDB lineage: Bacteria > Actinomycetota > Coriobacteriia > Coriobacteriales > Coriobacteriaceae > Collinsella. The sequence continues at coordinate 8,542 of CAUFRO010000037.1, read as the reverse complement.
AACACGATTTACGATTTGCAGTGCCGTGGCTACCAGGTGATCATCGCTCATCCTGAGCGCTATCGTGCGGTTCAAAAGGATGTAAGCGTGGCGGAGCGCCTGGTCGATATGGGCTGCAAGCTGCAGGCTTCGGCGGACTTTATTGCCGGCGGTCGCTTTGGTCGCGAAAAAAAGCCGGCACAGCGCCTGTTCGATCAGAACCTGTACAGCTTCATCGCGAGCGATGCCCATAACGTGGGTCATTACGACTGCCTGGCGAAGGCTCGCGCGAAGTTTAGCGTGCGCGGAGCTCATTTTCGCTAATATCTGTCCCTAACGTTCGCATTGAATGAAAGGGCAGCCATGGATATCCAACTTAAGACGGGATGCTTTGATGACGCGGCGTTGGTGCGCCGCGTCGTTTTTATGGACGAGCAGGGCTACGAGAATGAGTTCGACGCTATCGACGAGGATCAGAACTGCATTCATGTGACGCTCTATGTAGACGGCGAGCTTGCCGGTTGCTCGCGCGTGTTTCCCGAGGAGCTTGAGCGCGTGGCTGACGCAGAGGCCCCGGTGTTGCCGGCATGCGACATGGACGAAGGCGTTGCGGCGGGGGAGGCCTACATTATGGGGCGCGTCGCCGTGCTGCCGGCTATGCGTCGTCGCGGACTGGCGAGTGCGATTGTCGAGGCCAGTGCTGTGTGTGCACGCGATGCCGGCGCTAAGCTTATTAAGCTGCATGCGCAGGAATACGTGCTACCGCTCTATGCAAAGGTGGGCTACACGCAAATTGCCCCGGTAGATTACGAAGACGAGGGCCAACCCCATGTCTGGATGGCCAAGCGCGTAGATGGCAGATAGGGACGTTCCTTTTCTGCCGGCAGTTGGGGACACTCCTTGGCAATTGGCGCATCGGAGCGCTTAGACATACAGTTTTTCGATTCCGTATGTATATATGCGCGCTAATGGGTTATAAAATCTAAGTCTGAACATAGCAGGTCTGCGATGCGGCTCGGGCGACCGGGCCGTTTTTTGCGGACGGGGGTAGCGCGAAAGGACTGCACATGCGTCAATTTAAGACCGAGAGCAAAAAACTGCTCGACCTCATGATCAACTCCATCTACACCAATAAGGAAATCTTCCTGCGCGAGCTTATCTCTAACGCGAGCGACGCCGTCGACAAGCTCAACTTTAAGAGCCTGCAGGACCCGAGCGTTAAGCTCGACCAAGGTGACCTTGCCATCCGCGTCTCTTTCGACAAGGATGCCCGCACCATCACGATCTCGGATAACGGCATTGGCATGACCGCCGAGGAGCTCGAGCGCAACCTGGGCACCATCGCCCATTCCGGCTCCGAGGAGTTTAAGACCGAGAACGCCGAGCAGCAGGGTTCGGAAGTCGACATCATCGGCCAGTTTGGCGTGGGCTTCTACTCGGCTTTTATGGTCGCCAGCCATGTGAAGGTCGTCAGCCGCGCCTATGGCGCGGATGTCGCCCATGTGTGGGAATCCGACGGTCTTGAGGGCTACACCATCGAGGACGGCGAGCGTGCCGAGCACGGTACCGATGTCATCCTGACGCTGCGCGAGAACGAGAAGCTCGATGCCGACGGCGAGGCCGAGACCTACGATCGCTTCCTGACCGAGTGGGGCCTCAAGAGCCTAATTCAGCAGTACAGTAACTATGTGCGTTACCCGATCCAGATGATGGTGTCCAAGAGCCGCCAGAAGCCCAAGCCCGAGGATGCTGGCGATGACTACACGCCCGAGTACGAGGACTACCAGGAGCTCGAGACCGTCAACTCCATGATGCCGATCTGGAAGAAGCACAGCTCCGATGTCGAGCAGAAGGACTACGACGAGTTCTACAAGTCCACGTTCCACGACTTTGACGATCCTGCGCGCACCATCAGCTTCCATGCCGAGGGCACGCTCGAGTATGACGCCCTGCTGTTTGTGCCGGGCCGCGCGCCGTTCGATCTGTACAGCAAGGATTACGAGAAGGGTCTGGCGCTCTACAGCTCCAATGTCCTGATCATGGAGAAGTGCGACGACCTGCTGCCCGACTACTACAACTTTGTCCGCGGCGTCGTGGATTCCGCCGACGTGTCGCTCAACATCTCGCGTGAGACGCTGCAGCAGAACCGTCAGCTCAAGGCCATCGCCAAGCGTGTGGAAAAGAAGATCACCGCTGACCTTGAGGATATGCGTGACAACGACCGCGAGGCCTACGAGAAGTTCTTTGAGAACTTTGGCCGCGGCCTTAAGTACGGCATCTACTCGAGCTATGGCATGAAGGCCGATGAGCTCGCCGACCTGTTGCTGTTCTGGTCTGCCAAGGAACAGAAGATGATTACCCTGGCCGAGTATGCCAAGGGCATGCCTGAGGATCAGAAGGCCATCTACTACGCCGCCGGCGACTCGCGTGAGCGCTTGGCCAAGATGCCCGTGGTAAAGGGCGTGCTCGACCGCGGCTATGACGTGCTGCTGCTGACGCAGGATGTGGATGAGTTCACGTTCCAGGCTATGCGTGAGTACGTTGCCGCCGATATGCCCAAGATCTACGAGGACGATGCTGCCCGCGAGGCTGCCGAGAAGGCTGTGGCCGACGGTGCCGAGCCTGAGGTCGAAGATCGTCACCTGGAGCTTAAGAACGTCGCGACTGGCGATCTTGACTTGGCGACCGATGACGAGAAGAAGGAGGCCGAGGACGCCACCAAGGAGAACGAGGGCCTCTTTAACGCCATGAAGGAGGCGCTCGGCGACAAGGTCGAGAAGGTTGCCGTCTCCGCGCGCCTGACCGATGCCCCCGCCTGCATCACCACCGAGGGCCCGCTTTCGCTCGAGATGGAGAAGGTGCTCCAGAAGGGTCCCGAGGGCGCGCCCGACGGTATGCCCAAGAGCCAGCGCGTGCTCGAGCTCAACGCCAAGCACCCGGTCTTTGCCAAGCTCGTCGCTGCTCAGAAGGCGGGCGACGCCGACAAGATCAAGCAGTACTCCGGTCTGCTCTATGACCAGGCCCTGCTGGTCGAGGGCATTCTGCCCGAGGACCCCGTGGCCTTCGCGGCAGCTGTCTGCAACTTGATGTAGTTCGGGGATACGGCACCGTAACTAGATTAGAACGAGAGTGGATAATCTCCCACTTTTGGCTCGAATGCGGGCTTGAAGTGGGAGATTTTCCACTCTCGTTTCCATTTGAATGATCCCTCCGTCCCCAAGGGATCAATTATTTGTCGGGGTTGTGGTTTTGCGACCTGCTGAAATTAAAGATACTGTACAACTGTACGCTAACTTATCTTCGTAGTATATTGCTACCCGCAAAACTCAATACCATTGTGCTCTGAGGCGCTAAAGCGCCTGCGTACAATGGTTGTCGATAGTACGATTCGATTCAACGACAGGATGGATGGTCCAAGCGTGAGTCTCGGCAGCAAACTATCCGATGCAAAGGTCTCCTTTGCGATATTTAAGCGCGACATTAAGCGACTGCTCGTGAACCCCGTCGCCTTAGTGGTTACCATCGGCGTGTGCGTTATTCCCTCGCTGTATGCCTGGTACAACATCGTGGCCAACTGGGATCCGTACGGAAACACCCGGGGTATCAAGATTGCCATCGCCAACAACGATCAGGGCACCCAAAACGACCTGGTGGGCGAGCTCAACGCGGGCGACAAGGTCGTCGATCGGCTCAAGGAGAACGATCAGCTGGGCTGGACCTTCGTCGATTCGGCGGCCGATGCCAAGGAGGGCGTCGAGAGCGGTGAGTACTATGCGGCCATCGTAATCCCCAAGAACTTCTCGGATAACCTGGTTTCGATGCTCGACGGCAACTACCATCAGCCCAAGCTTACGTACTACGTCAATGAGAAGAAGAGCGCCATTGCGCCCAAGGTTACCGACACCGGTGCAAGCACCATCGAGGAGCAGATCAACTCGGAATTTGTCTCCACAGTGGGCGAGACCGTTGCCAGCATCGCCAAGGATGCCGGGGTCGATTTAAAGGACAAGGCAACCCAGACTCAGAATTCGTTGGCTGGTTCGGTATCAGAGGCATCCGGTACCTTGGGTGAGGTGCGCGATTCGATTGGCGACATGAATGCCGCCATCGATAAGACGAGCGGTTCCATTGCCTCGGCTGATGCCGCGTTGGCGGGCCTGCAGGGTCAGACGCCCTCTCTAACGCAGGCAATCGCTCAGGGCAATGACCTGCTGGGCGAGGCGCGCGCTACGGCGGGCAACTCTGTCGCCTCGCTCTCCAAGGCACTCTCGGAAGGCAGCCTTGCGCTCACCAAGACGTCAGCCTCCGCGAACGCTGCGATTGGCAAGCTGACGGGCGCGGTCACATCTACGACCACCCGCATCGACAACTCGCTTGAGTCTCTCCAAGCGACGATCGACCACAATAAGGCCGTTATCGGGCACTTGGAAATTCTCGTTAATGACACGTCGACAGGTTCCAAGGAAATTGACGCGCGCATTGTATCGACCATCGATTTGCTCCGCGAGCAGAATGAAAAGCTTCAGAGCATCAAGGACGGTCTGTCTGCGCAGTCGAGCGCCATGGCGAATGACGCCGCGGCTGTCTCGGGCGCCAGCGACGCTATCAATAACGCAATCCAGACCGGTGCGACCAACCTTGGCCAGGCCCAGACGGACCTGGGTCAAAACGCGCTGTCGAAGGCTTCGAGCGCGCTTGATTCATTTGCCGCCGTCTCGGGTGATTTGACGGGAATCGTGTCTGGCCTCACGCCTACTATTGCAAGTGCGCGCGGTACACTTTCGCAACTCAACGCTACGCTCGGTCAGGCCAAGACCACGCTGTCCCAGACCGATGCCTCGCTTGCCAAGGTCCAGGACAAGCTTGCGACCGCCGCCAACGACATCGCGGCGCTACAGACCTCCGAGTCCATGGGCGAGCTGGCCGGCTTGATGGGCGTCGACGTCGATGACGTTGCAGACTTCATGGCATCTCCGGTCGAGCTGACCTCAAAGTCAATTTATCCGGTCAAGAGCTTTGGTTCGGGCATTGCCCCGTTCTATACCAATCTGGCGCTGTGGGTGGGCGGCTACGTGCTTATCGCCATCTACAAGCTCGAGGTCGACCGCGAAGGCATCGGCAGCTTTACCGCGCGTCAGGGCTACTTTGGCCGCTGGTTGCTCCTGGTGATCCTGGGCGCGTTCCAGGCCATCATCGTTACGGTAGGCGATCTGGTGATCGGCGTGCAGTGCGTCAGCCCGCTGCTGTTCGTGCTGGGCGGCATCGCCATCTCGTTCACCTACGTCAATATCATCTATGCGCTGTCCACCACGTTTAAGCATATCGGCAAGGCTATCGGCGTCATTCTCGTCATCGTGCAGATCCCGGGTTCGTCGGGCATGTACCCCATCGAGATGATGCCCGGCTTCTTCCAGTGGCTGCACCCGCTGCTGCCCTTTACCTACGGCATCAATCTGCTGCGCGAGACGGTCGGCGGCATGTATTCGTTCAACTACCTGTTTAACCTGTGCATTCTGGGCGTGTTCTTGATCGTGGCGCTCTTTATCGGCCTGCAGCTGCGTCCGCTGCTGCTCAACCTTAACCTGCTCTTTGATAAACAGCTTTCCACGACCGGTATGATGATTTGCGAGTCCAACGACCTGCCGCGCCAGCGCTACTCGCTGCGCACGGCCATGCGTGTCATGCTCGATTCCGATTCGTACCGTCGCGAACTGCTCGATCATGCGGTCGCCTTTGAACATCGCTACCCGTACTACATCAAGGGCGGTTTTGCCGCCGTGGTGGGCGTTCAGGTCCTGCTCTTTGTCCTGTCGACGGTTCTCGATATCGACAATAACGGCAAGATCATCCTGCTTGTCATTTGGATCATCTCGGTTATTGCCATCTGCGGCTGGCTTATCAATATCGAATATATCCGTGCGAGCCTCAATACCCAGATGCGCATCTCGGCGCTTTCGGATGAGGACCTTCGTCGCGAGATGCGCGAGCACACGGCCGCCATTCCTGCCGCCCGCCACATGTTTGGTCTCAACGCCAGCGAGCGTGGTGCCAAGGGCGGCGATCAGTCCACGGGCCGCTTGCCGCATATCGGCTCGCACCATAAATCTCAGGGCAGCGACAACACAGCCATAAATGATGGAGATACCGCCCCGTTCGGCAAGCACTCCAAAGGAGGTGAGGCATAAATGAAGAACATCCTGCATCTGTTTAGGCGCGATGTCCAAAACGTGTCTCGCTCCGTGATCGGCTTGATTGTCGTGATGGGCCTCATTATCGTGCCGTGCCTGTACGCGTGGTTTAACATCGCCGGCAGCTGGGATCCGTACGGCAACACCGGCAATCTTAAGATTGCCGTGGTCAACACCGATGAGGGTTACGAGAGCGATCTGATCCCCGTCGAGGTTAACGTGGGCGAAAACGTGACCGCCACCCTACGTGGCAACGAGAGCTTCGATTGGGTTGTGCTTAACGATCGCGAAAAGGCTATCGAGGGCGTTAAGTCGGGCGCGTACTATGCTGCCGTCGTTATTCCCAAAACGTTTAGCGCTGACATGATGACGCTTTTCTCGACCGACGTGAAACACGCCGATATCGAGTTTTACGAGAACCAGAAGGCCAACGCCATCGCGCAGATCGTGACCGAGAAGGGTTCGAGCGCCGTTCAGAACCAGGTTAACGAATCTTTTACCGAGACCATTACGAGCATCGGTCTTAAGACGGTGTCCAGCCTGCTCGATTACATGAGCACCGACCAGGTCAGCAACTTTATCGCCAACCTGTCCTCGACGCTCGGCGATTCGATTGAGGACCTGCAAGACGTTCAGGCTAATGCTTCGTCGCTCGCGGGCATTTTGAGCTCTACGTCCGATTCGCTGACGTCGGCGAGCGGTATGCTCCAGCAGACGGGTACGGTCGATGAGTCGACCAAGCAGTTGATGGAGCATGCCAAGAGCGGCATGAGCGATTCCAAAGAAGCGCTGAAGGCCGCCAACGACGCCATCAACGCCGCGATTGACGGAAGCGCGGGCTCGTTCGACAACGTGTCCGCCGAGCTTGCGAAGGCATTCGATGCCGCAAACCAGCATGTGGGCCTTACGGTGTCTCAGCTCAACGATGCCGCGGCGGCGCTCAATACGCGCGCCAAGGATATCGATGAGATGGCCGATCAGCTCCGCAGCCTTGCCGACCAGGTGAGCGATGAGAATTTGAAGGGCGGCCTCAAGTCCGCCGCGACGTCGCTGGACAGAATCGCCGTTGAGTACCGCAACAATGCCGAGGATCTGGCGGCCACCGCGAAGTCTCTCTTCGATAGCATGGCCGAGGTCAACAACTCGCGTGCCGAGGTCGATCAGGCCATCGCCGATGCCAAGGCCGGTATCGCGGGTGCCAAATCCGATTACGATTCCACGTTCTCGGTTAAGGCCAAGGAGCTCAAGAAGACCGTCTCGGGGGTCCTGGATTCACTGAATGGTATTTCGGGCGATCTGGATAGTGCCGTAGACGACCTGACCGACGCATCCGGTTCGCTGGCAAAGGGCCTCTCTAAGGCTGCAAAGCTGGTCAACAAGGCTTCCGATCAGCTGGGCGAGGCGTCGGACAAGATCAGCGCGTTTAAGGACGAGCTCGACGGCGCCTTGATGTCGGATGACCTCGCTACGATCAAGACGATGATCGGCAATGATCCCGAGGGTCTGGCCGTGTCGCTTTCCGGCCCCGTCGCGCTCGACCGCAAGCCGGTCTATCCGATTCGCAATTACGGTTCGGCCATGGCGCCGTTCTACACGATTCTGTCGCTATGGGTCGGCTCGATCGTACTGGCGGCCATGATGAAGGTCTCGGTTGACGATGAGCTCATCAACGAGCTCATCCCCGTGCGCCTGCACGAGATCTACCTGGGTCGTTACCTGTTCTTTGGCGGTTTGGCCCTGCTACAGGCGACGCTCGTGTGCGCGGGCGACATCCTGTTCTTTGGCATTCAGTGCGACAACCCGCTGCAGTTTGTGTTGGCGGGCTGGGTCGCGAGTCTCGTGTTCTCCAATATCGTCTACACGCTTACGGTGTCGTTTGGCGATATCGGCAAGGCGCTCGCTGTCGTGCTGTTGGTCATGCAGGTCGGTGGTTCGGGCGGCACATTCCCCATCGAGATGACCGGCCCTGTGTTCCAGGCGATCTATCCGTTCTTGCCGTTCACTCACGGTATCAACGCCATGCATGCCGCCATGGCTGGCGCCTACCATATGGAGTACTGGGTTGAGCTGGGTATTCTGGCGAGCTATCTGGTTCCGTCGCTAGCCCTGGGCGTCGTCTTCCGCCGTCCGGTCATCAAAGCCAACGACTGGATTATCGAAAAGCTGGAGTCAACCAAATTGATTTAGTCCAGCGTGTAAATGCCGATGTTGCGGCAATGCCAGCGAGCGAGCCGCATTTGCGCCAAGGTGACGTGAAATTATTAAGTTACGCGGTTTTACCAAACCGCGTAACCGCTCGACGCTGCAAACGGCCCCAAGCGGCAATCTGACGTTCAATTTCAAGGGCGCGACCAGAAGGTCAGCGCCCTTTCATT
>CAUFRO010000036.1 GCA_959027945.1 uncultured Collinsella sp. | reverse complement strand
TACGATTCGCTCGAGCAGGTGAGGGAGCTTTCGCAGCGGTATGGGGTTCGGATTGTGGGGCTTTGTCCCGAACAGAACAACCCCAAGCCGTGGAATATCGCGGCGCGTGGGGAAGGGGCGCGTGCCCGCACGCTCGCATACTTTAAGAACGTCGTGGATATCGCGGCGGAGCTTGGGGCCGAGCAGGTTATGGTCTCGAGCGGCTGGGCATTTTTGAACGAGCCGATCGAGGACGCGTGGGGTCGCAGCGCCTCGATGCTGCGTGCGATTGCCGAGCATGCGGGCCCGCGCGGCATTCGTCTAGTGCTCGAGGCCCTGCAGCCGGTTGAGTCGATGATCGTGAACTCGGCGGCCGACACGAAGCGCATGATCGAGGCGGTTGATCATCCGGCACTTAAGGCGTGTCTGGATATGGGCGCTATGGCGGTGGCGGGGGATACCATCGACGATTATTTCGATCTGCTTGGCGATGGTGTCGCCCACGTGCATTTTGTCGATGTTGCGGCAGATGGCACGACGCATCTCGCCTGGGGTGACGGCGACCGCGATATGCGGGCCGACCTGGATAGGCTGGTGGCGCGTGGCTATCGCGGGGTTGTTTCGGCCGAGACCTACGACTGGCGCTATTTCGCCGATCCCGCCGCAGCCGATGCCCAGGTGATGGCAGTGTACCGGCGCGCGATTGGCGCCTAGGTGGGGTTGGGTTGCGACAATCCGCTCCTATGTTTCCAAATGAATACGGCGTGAGCCGAGGAGGACGATTCTCCCCGCAAACACTCTAGTATGCTAAAGTACCCAGAAGACCGGCGGAGCTATGCCGGTCTTCTGTTCTATACGAAGCACAGCATGAGGAGGCTCACCAGATGACGGCCACACCGTGGGGATTCCGGGACATATTGCCCGAGGAGGCTCAGGCGCGCGAGGAGATTGCGCTGACGGTGAAGGGCTGCTTCAGGGAGCATCATTACCTTCCGGTCGAGACGCCGCTGCTCGAGGACAAGGGTTCGCTCGAGGAAGGCGGCCGCATTGCGGACACCCCGTTCAAGCTCTTTGATGACGACGGCCGACTGCTGGTGGTCCGTCCCGACAACACGTTGCCGATCGTGCGCTTGGTTTCGACTCGCATGCGCGCGGCCGATCTGCCCCTGCGCCTTCGCTACGAGGCGCCGGTGGTTCGTGAGTGCCAGCGCAATGCCGGCGGCTCGCGCCAGTTTACACAGTTGGGCTTTGAGCTTATCGGTGCGGGCGATACCGCGGGCGATGTCGAGATTGTCTCGCTCGTGGCCGAGGCGGTGCGCAAGCTGGCGCTGCCCGATGCACGCATCATCGCAGGTAGCGTACGCCCGTTTAAGGAGCTGCTCGCGGCGTGCGAGGATCGCGAGCTGGCTGCCGAGGCCCTGTGCTGCGTGCACGCCAACGACTTTGTGGGCCTCGATGCCCGCGTGGCGGCAAGCGTCGAGTCCGATGCCGTCAAGGCCGCCATTTGCGAGCTGCCGCGTCTGCACGGCGGTGCCGAGGTGCTCGACCGCGTGGACACGCTGCTGGAGGCCGCCGGCATCGTCGCGCCGCTGACGCGCGAGTTGCGTGCTCTGGTCGAGGGCCTGGCTCCCGAGGACGCCCAGGTGCTGTCGTTCGACTTCTCCATCATGAACTCTTTTGATTACTACACGGGCCTGGTCTTTAAGGCCTACGCCGGTGGCCTGCCCGATCCGGTGGGCTCGGGCGGCCGCTACGACTCCATCTTTACCGGCGCGTTCGGCGACGGCATCGAGGTGCCGGCGGCGGGCTTCGCCTTTTCGCTCGAGCGTCTGGAGGCCGCGCGCACCTCGGCCGAGGACGCCGCCTCCGATGGTGACCATGCCGTGGGCCGCGGCACCGAGGGTCCGCTGCGCATTGCCGTGCCCAAGGGCTCGCTCAAGGCCGACACGCTCGACGTGCTCGAGGCCGCGGGCTTGGATGTCTCGGAGCTGCGCGATCCCGGTCGTCACCTCATCGTGCGCGGCCGCGACACACACGCTGGTGAGGGCACGGTCGGCGATATCGAGTTTGTCATTGTGCGCCCCAGCGATGCGCCCGCCTTTGTGGGCTGCGGTGGTGCCGATTGCGGCATCTGCGGCTGGGATTCGCTTATCGAGGCCGACCTTAACCTGCTGCAGCTGGTCGATCTGGGCTACGGCCTGTGCACGTTTATCGAGGCGGAGCCCGCATGGCGCGCTGGCCAGGCCGAGCGCAACTATGCCCGCCGCGGTTCTCTTCGCGTGGCCACCAAGTACCCGCGCATCGCGAGCGCTTGGTATGCCGAGCGTGGCGTGAATGCCGACATCGTTTCGCTGCACGGCAATATTGAGTTGGGCCCCATCGTTGGCATGACCGACCGCATCGTGGACATTACCGCCACGGGTGCCACGCTGCGCGACAACGATCTGGTCATCACCGGCCGCATTATGGACTGCACGGCCCGCTTCTTCGTCAACCCGGGTGCCGCGCGCCTGGATCCGCGCGTTCGCAACCTGGCCGATCGCCTGGCGACTGCCGTGAAGGACAAGCATTTTGAGCCCGTCGCGGGCTCGGCACAATAGCGCGAGCACGCACGGGCGCCCCAACGTACGGGCTGCGGGCCGATTGGCGCCGCCGCCCGGCCTCTCGTTTTTCGAACACAACCTCGACCGATAGGGGATTCCGATATGAAGACCATCAAGCTTGCTCCCGGTGAGCGCCTCGTTACCAACCAGCTCAACCGCAAGGGCGTGCTGCCGCAGAACATCGTCGACGCCGCCTGCGATATCGTGGCCAACGTGCGCGCCAACGGCGATGCCGCGGTGCGCGATTACTGCCAGCGTTTTGACGGTGTTGAGCTGGAAAGCTTCCGCCTGCCGCAGGAGCAGATCGATGCTGCGCTCGAAGGCCTCGACCCGGCCTTTGTCGCCGCGCTCGAGAAGGCCGCGCGCCAGATTCGCGAATTCCACCAGCGCGAGGTCGAGCAGAGCTGGTTTACCACGCGCCCGGACGGCACGATGCTCGGCGTTAAGGTGACCCCGCTTGCCGCGGCCGGCATCTACGTGCCGGGAGGCCGCGCGCAGTATCCCTCCACGGTGCTCATGAACGCCATCCCCGCCAAGGTGGCCGGCGTCAAGCGCGTGGTCATGGTGACTCCGCCGCAAAAAGATGGCCTGATCAGCCCGTATACGCTTGCGGCTGCCAAGCTCGGCGGCGTGGACGAGATCTATATGGTGGGCGGCGCCCAGGCCGTGGCCGCGCTGGCGTACGGCACCGAGACCATTCCGCGCGTCGACAAGATCACCGGCCCGGGCAACGCCTTTGTCGCCGCGGCCAAGCAGATCGTGTCGGGCGATGTGGGCATCGACATGGTCGCCGGCCCGTCCGAGGTTTGCGTGCTGGCCGACGCCACGGCCAAGCCCATGGTGGTTGCGGCCGACCTGATGGCCCAGGCCGAGCACGATCCGCTGGCCGCCTGCTATCTCGTGACCTGCGACGAGCAGTTTGCGCGCGAGGTCGAGGCCGGCATCGATATCCTGGTCGCGCAGTCGCCGCGTGCCGAGATCACGCGTGCCTCGCTCGACAATGAGGGCACCATCGTGGTGGCCGCCGATATGGCTGCCGCCGTCGAGGCGGTGAACACCGTGGCGCCCGAGCACCTGGAGCTGCACTGCAAGGATGCGATGGGCCTGCTCGGCGGCATTCGCAACGCCGGCGCCATCTTTGTGGGCGCTTGGAGCTCCGAGCCGCTCGGCGATTATGTTGCCGGCCCCAACCACACGCTGCCGACCGGCGGCACGGCCATGTTCTCCAACCCGCTTTCGGTGGAGGAGTTCGTCAAGCGCTCGAGTGTCATTTGCTATACACCCGAGGGCCTGCTCTCGGACGCTCCCGCTACGCAGCGCCTGGCCGAGGCCGAGGGCCTGTGGGCGCACGCGCTTTCGGCCGCTCTGCGCCGCCGCGTGCTGGAGCAGGGCGAGGATGCCGTGAGCGCCGCGTCGCTGGCCGCGGCCGATCTGACCAAGGTCGCCTGGCCGGGCGACGCCGTGGCGACGGTTGCCGAGGGTGTGGACCTGGTGGCTGCAAGTGCGGATGGCGCTGGTCCGACTGGCGAGGAGGCCTAAAATGGCTGAACTCACGCCCCGCATGAAGGAGCTCGTCCAGCCCTACTTGGCCGGCATTGAGCCCTACGATCCCAACTTTACGCCCACGCGCATCAACCTTTCGGCCAACGAGAACACCTATCCCGTGCCGGCCGGCGTGCGCGAGGCGGTCGACGCCGCCCTGGCTGCCATACCGCTCAACCGCTACCCCGATCCCATGTCCAACGACCTGCGCGATGAGCTTGCTGCTTGGCATAGCGTGGCACGCGAGAACATTTGCGTGGGCAACGGCGGCGATGAGCTGCTCTATAACTATCTGCTGGCGTTTGGCGGCGCGGGCCGCACGCTTCTCAACTGCCCGCCGTGCTTTAGCGAATACGCGTTTTTTGCCTCGCTATGCCAGACCGAGGTGCGCGACGTGTGGCGCGACCCGGCGACCTTCGAGCTCGACCAGGCCGCTGTGCTCGCGGCGGCACCCGAGTGCAACCTGGCGATCGTCACCTCGCCCAACAATCCCACGTGCGACGTGGCTCCGCTCGATTTTGTCGCGGCGCTGTGCGACGCGTGCCCTGGCATGGTGATGGTCGACGAGGCCTATGTTGAGTTTGCCGATGATTCGTTTGGCGCTGCCACGACGGCGCAGGCGCTCATCGCCGAGCATCCCAACCTGGTGATTCTGCACACGCTGTCCAAGGCGTTTGGCGCTGCCGGCGCGCGCCTGGGCTATGTGATCGCAGCGCCCGAGGTTATTGACGTGTTCGCGGCGATTCGCCAGATCTACTCGGTTAACGTGCTGAGCCAGGCGGCGGCGCTCGCCTGCGTGCGTGCCCGCGATGCGTACGCGCCCGTGGTGGCTCAGGTCGCGGCTGAGCGCGATCGCGAACTTGCAGCGCTGCGTGCGATGGCCGCCGAGGGCATGCCCGTGGAGGCATGGCCGAGCTCGGCGAACTTTGTGCTCGTGCGTACGCCGCATGCCACGCGTGTGCGCGAGCGTCTGCGCGACGAGTATTCCATTCTGGTGCGCGACTTTAGCTACGCGCCGGGGCTCGCGGACTGCCTGCGCATTACCGTGGGCACCCCGCAGGAAAACGACGAGGTGCTGGCAGCGTTTGCCGCGCTGGTGAAGGAGGAGATGTAGATGGACCGCTATGCCGAGGTAACCCGCAAGACGGGCGAGACCGACATTGTCGTCAAACTCGACCTGGATGGATCCGGTGTGTGCGATATCTCGACCGGCGTACCGTTTTTCGACCACATGCTCAACGCCTTTGGGCGCCATGGTCTGTTCGATCTGACGGTGCACGCGGTGGGCGACGTGGAGGTCGATGCGCACCACACCGTCGAGGACACGGGTATTGTGCTGGGCGAGGCGTTTTGCCAGGCGCTGGGCGACAAGGCGGGCATTACGCGCTTTGCCGACGCGGCGATTGCCATGGACGAGACGCTTGTGATGGCTGCTGTTGATATTTCGGGCCGCGGGCAGGCCTACTGCGAGCTGCCCGTGCCGACCGAGCGCGTGGGCAGCTTCGATACCGAGCTGGCCGTCGAGTTCTTCTACGCCTTTGCGCGCGGCACCAAGCTCACGCTGCACGTGCGCGAGCTGGCGGGCAGCAACTCGCATCACATTATCGAGGCCGCCTTTAAGGCCGTGGGCCGCACGATGCGTCATGCCTGCGAGCTCGATCCCCGCGTGCAGGGCATCCCCAGCACCAAGGGCTCGCTGTAACCTGCCAAAAAGGGACAGGTTTTGAATGGGAAAAGGGAGGGTCGCGTGGGCGAACCGAAGATCGTGGTGGTTGACTACCACAAGGGCAACTTGTCGAGCGTTGCGCGCGGGCTTGCGCGCGCCGGTGCCGCCGCCTGCACGTCGGACGATCCGGAGCAGATCCGCCGCGCCGACGGCCTGGTTATCCCGGGCGTGGGCGCGTTCTATGACGCGATCGCCTTTATGCGCCAGAGCGGCGAGGCGGACGCGGTGCTCGACACTGTCGCCGCTGGAACTCCGCTGCTCGGCATCTGCCTGGGCCTTCAGTTATTTTTTGAGCGCGGCAACGAGGGCGTGCCGGCGGACGAGGGCGCGGTCGCGGACGGAAACGCTCCCGAGCAGGCTGGCGGCCCCTGGGTCGATGGCCTGGGTATCATGCGCGGTTCGTGTACGCGCTTGGAATCGAGTCGTCTGAAGGTGCCGCACGTGGGCTGGGACCAGGTGCACATGACGCCCGCCGGTGCTGCCGACCCGCTGCTCGCCGGTTTTGCCGAGGGCGCCAACATGTACTTCACTCACAGCTACGCGGTGACCGACGACGCCGATGCCGCTGATGTTTTGGCGCGCACACACTACACGCGGAGTTTCCCGTGCATCGTGCGTCGCGGCAACGTGTGGGGCTGCCAGTTCCATCCCGAGAAATCCTCCGCGCTTGGTCAGCGCATCCTTAAGAACTTCGTCAACATCGTCGAGGAGGTTGGCCGATGATCCTGTTTCCCGCAATCGATCTGATCGGCGGCAAGGTTGTGCGCCTGGAGCGCGGCGACCGCAGCCGCTGCAAGGTATATTCCGACGACCCCATGGCCGTTGCCCGCTCGTTTGCCGAGCAGGGCGCGAGCTGGGTGCACGTCGTCGACCTGTCCGCTGCCTTTGGCGAGGACGAGGACGCGTGCGCTGCCAACTCGGCGGCGATCAAGGCTATCTGCGGCGTCGACGGCCTGTCCGTGGACGTGGGCGGCGGCGTCCGCTCGCTCGCGCGCATCGACGAGTTGGCCGGCTATGGTGCTCGCCGCATTGCGCTGGGCACCGTGCTGGTGACCGAGCCGGGTTTTGCCGAGGTGGCAGCCCAAGGCTTTGGCGAGCTGTTGGTGGCAGATATTGCCGCGCGCGACGGCCAGGTCAAGGTGAATGGCTGGCGCGACGGCGCGGGCGTGGCGCTCGACGATGCCGTGGCGCAGCTTTCCGAGCTGGGCTTTAAGCATCTGGTGTATACCGACATCGCGCGCGATGGCATGCAGACGGGCATCGATGTGGCGGCGTATCGCCATGTGGCCGATGTCGCGGGCTTTCCCGTTGTGGCTTCGGGCGGTATATCGACGCTCGACGACATCCGCGCGCTGGCCGCGGTGGGCGAGGGCGCGATTGAAGGCGCCATTACCGGCCGTGCGCTCTACGAAGGCAACTTTATCCTGGCCCAGGCGCTGGCCGCCGCCCGAGGGGAGGAGTAGCCCATGCTTACCAAACGCGTAATTCCCTGTCTGGATGTTAAGGACGGCCGCGTGGTTAAGGGCGTCAACTTTGTGAGCCTGCGCGATGCGGGCGATCCGGTGGAGCTGGCGCGCGCCTACGACCGCGAGGGTGCGGACGAGGTCGTCTTCTTGGACATTACCGCCACGAGCGACAACCGTGCGACGACCATCGAGATGGCGGCGCATGCGGCCGAGGAGCTAGCCATTCCCTATACCGTGGGCGGCGGTTTTCGCGACCTGGCGGGCATGCGCACCATGGTTGCAGCCGGTGCCGACAAGGTGTCGCTCAACTCTGCCGCCGTGCGCGACCCGTCGCTGATTAGCCAGGCTGCCGCGGCGTTTGGTAGCCAGGCCGTGGTCGTGGCGATCGATGCCAAGCGCGTCGGTTTGCCCGGCGCATCTGGTGCCGACAAGTGGGAGGTCTTCACGGCGGGCGGCCGCAACGCCACGGGCATCGACGCGGTGGCGTGGGCCGAGGAGGCGGCTCGTCGCGGCGCCGGCGAGATCCTGCTCACCAGTATGGACCGCGACGGCACCAAGGCCGGATTTGACCTGGCGCTCACCCGCGCCGTGGCGCGCGCGGTGCCGATTCCGGTAATTGCGAGCGGCGGTGTGGGCGCGCTCGAGCATTTTGCCGAGGGCGTGATTGAGGGCGAGGCCGATGCCGTGCTGGCGGCGAGCGTCTTTCACTTTGGGACGTTCAGCATTCGCGAAGTCAAAGAGTATATGGCCTCTCAAGGTATTCCTGTGAGGCTGGACTTCTAATGCTGCGGCTTGCCCAGGCACCCGACCTTCCGGCTCCAACCCTCCTCGCGTACTTAAGTACGCGTCGTCGGGCTTGTCGCTCGGAATCTCGGGCACCTGGACAACCCTCACCGACCTGCGAAGTTTGAATTTGGGAAGAGAAATGGAAGAGATAACCGATCCTTCAAAGCTTACATACGACGCCAAGGGGCTGATTCCTTGTGTGGTTCAGCAGTATGACACCGGCGAGGTGCTTATGGTTGCTTGGATGAACGAGGAGTCGGTGGGGCTGACGCTCAAGACCGGTACCACGTGGTTTTGGAGCCGCAGTCGCCAGGAGCTCTGGAACAAGGGCGCGACGAGCGGCAATATGCAGGAGGTCAAGGAGCTTTGGGCCGACTGCGATAGCGATACGCTGCTGGTCAAGGTTGACTCGCCGGGTCCGGCCTGCCATACCGGCAACCGTACCTGCTTCTTTAAGAAACTCGCGTAGGGCGGGCGCTCGATTAGACGCTCGGCCAACCAGAAAGGATTGAACTATGGGTGTGCGCACCGCAAACGTTCAGGATGGAAATATCGGTGAGACGCTGACGGGGCTCGCCGAGGTGATTCACGGCCGTCGCGACGCATCGCCGCAGGAGAGCTACACCGCTCGTCTGTTGACCGACGTCGAGGACGAGCTGCTCAAGAAGCTTGCCGAGGAGGCGAGCGAGGTGATCATGGCCTGCAAGGATAACGATCACGATCACATCCGCTACGAGGCCGGCGACCTGGTCTACCACCTGCTCGTGACGCTCGAGCGCTACGGCATCACCCTCGACGAGCTGGCCGGCGAACTCAACGCCCGCCGCCACTAGTCGTTTGGGACAGTCTTTGTTGGTGTAACGGGGTCATGGAAGTTGCGGTGAAATAGGGACTGTTTAAGCGCTTCATCAAGCAAAACAATCCCTATTTCACCGCAACTTATGAAGGGATGGCTAGGCGAGGGGCGTGGATTCCCATTCGCCGGTGGCGTGGGGGATGTCGAAGGTTCGATAACCGCAGTCGTAGGCGTGGGCTTGTGCCTCGCGGATATTCCAGCAGATGTCGCAGGCGCGGTGCGCGTCCGAGCCAAAGGTGATGGGTACCTCGGCGTGGGCAAAGCAACGCAACAGCCCCGTCGAGGGGTAATAGTCGTCGAGGCCCTTGCGCGGCGCGGCGGTCGAAACTTCAACGCGGCGGCCTGTATCGTGCGCGCACTCTGCCATCTGCTGCCAAAACGGTGCGGGGTCAAAATCGGGCGCAAAGCCTTCCTTCGAAAAGCGCATGACCAGGTCGGGGTGAGCCATCACATCAAAGTTGAGCGGGCTCTCGCAGGCGCGGCACCAGTCATCGACATAGCGCTCCCACACGCCGCGTACCCCCAGGTTTTCCCAAACGTGCAAGTTGGTGTCATCGTCGATCCAGCCGCAGCGCGAATCGGGCGTATCGGGACGAGCGACGTCCTCCGTTCCCGCCGTACCCGCGGCACCGGCCATGATATCGCCTGGGTTGCCAATCCAGTGCACACTGCCCAGGCGCACGACGGCGCCCTGGGACCAGCGCTCAACCAAAGGCTCGCAGCCCTCGTACCAATCGCATTCGAAACCGTAGATAAAGGTGAGTTCTGGCGCAATCTGAGCGGCAAGATTGCGAGCGTCCTCAAAAGCCAGACGATGCGCCGGGAGGTCGCCCTCAGTAACCTGCACCTCGCAGTTAGCATCCATGCTGGCGGGCAGGGTGAGATGGTCGGTCGAGACCATGACGCGGCAGCCGGCCGCAGCAGCGGCACGGACGTTGTCCTCAAACGAGGCATGCCCGTCCGAAAACGAGGTGTGGGTATGGCAATCGACCAGCGGGCACATGGGCATAGCGGCTCCTTTGCGTCAAGCGAATCCGCTTCATTGTAATGGCGCAGCTCTCAACACGCCGGGCACGCCGGGGATCGAAATCGATTGGAAAGGTTGCGCGGCGCGTGGTGCGGCCTCGCTTGCTCTCAAAACGTGTACGTCAGCCTCCAAAACCGACAAATAATGACATGTTTGGAGGCTGACGTACACGTTTGGATGGGGGCGAGGGCGGCGACGGACGAAAGTCACGCTTGTGCCACGTCCGATGTGCTAGCGTTTGGATGAACAAAACGAGCCCGCGCGGAAAGGAGCCGGACCGTATGCCATGCGATAGCACATCCCCGCTGTCCCGCGAGACCGATGCGCCCGAAACCATCGTCAAGCTGGAATGCGACATCGACGATGCGTCGCCCGAGGTGCTCGCCTACGCCGCCGACCGTCTGCGCGGGGCAGGCGCCCGCGAGGTGCACTGGCTACCCCTCTACTGCAAAAAGGGTCGCCCCGGATGGCAGTTGCAGGTGATCTGCTCGCACGAGGATATCGAGCGCCTACAGACGATTATCTTTTTGGAGACCACGACCAACGGCATTCGTCGCCAGGTTATGGAACGCGTTTGCCTGCCACGCCGCTTTGAGCAGGTGACGACGCCATGGGGCGAGGTGTCCGTCAAGGTGGCCACCCTGCCCGACGGCAGCGAGCGTGCAGCGCCCGAGTACGAGGACTGCGCTCGCCTTGCCCGTGAGCACAATGTGCCGCTCCAGCGCGTGATGCAGGCAGCACAAGCCGCGGCTCTGCAATTTGAGTGACACGGTCGGCGACGCGCCACACCAATCCTATTAACCCCACCGAAAGGACCACCATGAAATACCTCATCGCCTCCGACATCCACGGCTCGGCATACTGGACCGAGCGCCTGGTCACCGCCATCGAGTCCGAGCAGCCCGACCGCATCGTTCTGCTGGGCGACCTGCTCTACCACGGTCCGCGCAACGACCTGCCGCGCGACTATGCTCCCAAGCGCGTGATTCTGCTGCTCAACGCCCTAGCCGACCGCATCATCGCCGTGCGCGGCAACTGCGACGCCGAGGTCGACCAGATGGTCCTCGACTTCCCCGTCATGGCCGACTACGCCACGCTGTTTGACGAAACCGGCCGTGAGCTGTTCCTGACGCACGGCCACGTCTTTGGCGCCGGCATGCACAACAGCGTCGACCACGCGCCCGCGCTGCCCGAGGGCTCCGCGCTCGTCTACGGTCACACGCACGTCAAGGTCAACGAGGAAAGCGCCGCGCACCCGGGCCTGTGGCTCTTCAACCCCGGTAGCGTGAGCATCCCCAAGGACGGCTCGCACAGCTACGGCATCTACGGGGGCGGCGCGTTCCGCCACGTGGTCATGGAGGAGGAGTAGCCATGGCGCAGCACATGGCTCAGCAAAATGCCGAGGGCTCGCGCGATCTGTCCACGCTGGTAGACGCGTCGACCGAGCTGCAGCATCTGGTGCAGACCATCTGGCGTCTGCGTCAGCCCGATGGCTGCCCGTGGGACCGTGAGCAGACGCACCGCAGCATTGGCAAGAACATGATCGAGGAGGCCTACGAGGCGCTCGACTGCATCGAGGCGGACGACGCGGTTCACCTACGCGAGGAGCTGGGCGACGTGCTCATGCAGGTCGTGCTGCATGCGCAGATTGCTGCTGACGCCGGCGAGTTTACACTGGCCGACGTGGCGCGCGATATCGACGCCAAGCTCATCCGCCGTCATCCGCACGTGTTTGGCGATGTGGATGCCGACAGCTCCGATGAGGTGCTCAAGATTTGGGACGAGGTCAAGCTTGCCGAGAAGGCCGCCAAGGACAAGGCCGTGGCGGCGGGCGAGGCTGCGCCCGAGGGCCTGCTCGACGGTGTGCCCACGCATCTGCCGGCGCTGATGCAAGCCCAGAAGGTGTCGCGCAAGGCGGCTGCCGTGGGTTTTGAGTGGGAGACGGTTCAGGACGTGTGGGACGAGGTCGCCGAGGAGCGCGCCGAGTTTGAGGCCGAGGCTCCCGGCTCGCCCGAGCGCGAGATGGAGTTCGGCGACCTGCTCTTTGCCCTGGTCAACGTTGCGCGCAAGGAGGGAATCGACGCCGAGAGCGCTCTGCGCGCCAGCACGGCAAAGTTCCGCCGTCGCTGGGCCGCGATGGAGCAGATGGCGGCCGATGCTCACGTGGATCTTGCCGAGCTTTCGACTCACGGCCTCAACGACCTGTGGGATGCCGCAAAGGCGGAAGAGTAAGACTGCGGGAACGACGGGCTGATATGCCTCATCGTTCCCGCTAAATTTTTCGAAAATCAAGTGTATCCCTCGGCTAACTTAGGGCATAATGCAAAAAGTGCGACATGGCTAACTTACGGAGGCGCACCGACGGTGCACGGTCAGCCGGTCGCTTTCATCCACTACGTTTCCAAGTGAGAGGGAGACAACATGAGCGATATTTTGGACGTCTACGGTCGCGAGGTGCTCGACAGCCGCGGCAATCCCACCGTCGAGGTCGAGGTCGTGCTCGAGGACGGCAGCTTTGGCCGCGCAATGGTGCCTTCGGGTGCTTCGACCGGCGCCTTTGAGGCCTGCGAGCTGCGCGATGGCGACAAGGGCCGCTACCTGGGCAAGGGCGTCTCTCAGGCCGTCGAGCATGTCAACAACGAGTGTGCCGATGCCGTCGTGGGCCTCGATGCCTTCGATCAGCGCGCCGTCGATGCCGCGCTGATCGCCGCGGACGGTACCCCCAACAAGACCAAGCTCGGCGCCAACGCCATTCTGGGCGTGTCGCTGGCAGTTGCCCGCGCCGCTGCCGAGTCGGCGGGTCTTTCGCTGTACCAGTACTTGGGCGGCGTCAACGCTCACCTGCTGCCCACGCCCATGATGAACATCCTCAACGGCGGCGTGCATGCCGACAACAACGTTGACTTCCAGGAGTTCATGATCATGCCGGTGGGCGCCCCGAGCTTTGCCGAGGGCCTGCGTTGGTGCGCCGAGGTCTACCACACCCTCAAGGGCGTGCTGCACGAGGCCGGCCTGGGCGGCGGCGTGGGCGACGAGGGCGGCTTCGCGCCCAACCTCAAGACCAATGCCGAGCCGTTCGAGTACATCACCAAGGCCGTGGAGAAGGCCGGCTTTAAGCCCGGCGTCGACTTCATGTACGCCATGGATCCGGCGTCCACCGAGTTCTACAACGCCGAGACCGGTATGTACGAGCTCAAGGGCGAGGGCGTGGAGTACACGAGCGCCCAGATGGTTGATTACTGGGAGAAACTCGTCGACACCTACCCCATCATCTCCATCGAGGACGGCATGGCCGAGGAGGACTGGGACGGCTGGGTTGAGCTCACCCGTCGCATTGGCAATAAGGTGCAACTGGTGGGCGACGACTTGTTCGTCACCAACACCGAGCGCCTCAAGAAGGGCATCGAGCTGGGTGCCGCCAACGCGATTCTGGTCAAGGTCAACCAGATCGGCACGCTCACCGAGTCGCTCGAGGCCATCGAGACCGCCAAGGAGGCCGGCTACGCTTGCATCGTGAGCCACCGCTCCGGCGAGACCGAGGACTCCACGATCGCCGACCTGGTCGTGGGCGTCAACGCCGTGCAGATCAAGTCGGGCGCCCCGTGCCGCAGCGACCGTATTGCCAAGTACAACCAGCTCATCCGCATCGAGGACGAGCTCGAGGGCAGCGCGCGCTACGCCGGCAAGTCTGCGTTCTACAACATTCGCTAGGCAAGCGGCGTGTGCGGGGGCGGGACTGACTCGGATTCGCCTCGTTCCCGCCGGGCACTGTTGAGCACCATTGGGCGCTGGGCCATACGGCTCAGCGCCTTTTTTATGTCGAGCAAAGGCTGGCGAAGGCGGTGCGGGCGCTCGTGCTATAACTAAAGGACTTAGCGCAAACAAACCTCAACCGCACAAGGCGCACATGGATCAGATTTACGACAACAGGTACTATTCCGCCGGTTCGCGCGAACCGTCACCTCGCCGTGCGCATTCGGTGCAGCTTGGCGGGTCTGGTTATGCTGGCGCTGATCGCTCCAGGTATAGCTCGCCGGCGACTTCGCATCCCAATGCTCAGCCAAATAGTTCCTCGGACAGTCCGGTGCGCCCATCGCGTTCCAAGCAAGCGTCGCGCCCTTCGGCTCAGACGCACGACAAGTCGACCAGACCCTCGAACCGTCTTTCGGGCTCGGACTTTATGCACTACGCCAACGACAACGCAGCGGTCAAGGCAATTTACGACTTTACCCACGGTCCTCAGCGAGGGCTATTCATCGGCATTGTCGTTGCCCTGGTGCTCGTGAGCCTGTATTTCCCCGTGCGCGATCTGTACGTGGCAAAGCGCTCGAGCGATATCTTGGCCAAGCAGGTCGAGATTCGTCAGCAATACAATGATGAGCTGCAAAAAAGCGTCGACAAGCTGCTCTCGGAGGAGGGTATCAAGGACGCGGCATCCGAGGACTTGGGCCTGGTGATGCCCGGCGAGAAGAGAATTGAAGTGCAAGGCCTGGACGACGATTCGGATTCGTCTTCGAGCAAGAAGTCGTCGAACGCCAAGAAGGCCAGCGAAGTTGCCAAGGAAATCGAAGAAGTCGGTAAGGACGCGCCGTGGTACATCCAGGCGCTCGACATGCTGTTTGGGTTTAACGGTGTCGAGGGCCAGACGGTCGTGTCCAACGGCAAATAGCGCCCAGAGGGGAGCTCGCAATGGCAGATTGCAAACGCTATAAGGTGGCGGCGATCGACCTGGGAACGGTGTCGTCGCGACTGGTGTTAGCGCAGGTCGAGGGCGGGGCGATTGTGGAATCGTCCAAGCATACGGAGATCACTGACTTGGGCGAGGGCGTGGATGCGACGGGGCGCTTTTGCGAGGCGGCCGTTGAGCGCGTGCTCGCTGCGTGCCGGATGTTTGTGGATGAGGCACGTGCCTTTGGGGCCGCGTGCGTTTGCACCACGTGCACGAGCGCCGCGCGCGATGCGTCCAATGCCGCGCTGCTGCTGGACGGCCTGCGCGATCTGGGACTTGAGCCACAGGTGATTCCGGGCGAGGTCGAGGCGTGCCTGACGTTTTTTGGCGTGGCACACGACTTTGCTGGCGAGCGCATCATCGTCGCCGATTCGGGCGGCGGCTCCACGGAGCTCGCGACGGGCGTCTATGCGCCTGAGCGCGGGGTCTTTGCGCTGGAGGGAACGCGCTCACTGGACATCGGTTGCCGTCGCGTGACGGAGCGGTTTTTCTCGGCGCTGCCGCCGTCGACGAACGAGCTTGCGGCTGCCGCCGCGTGGGCGGGCGAGCAGTTCTCCGCCTATTTTGAGGGCCTGCCCAGCGACTTTGAGCGTGCAGAGCGCCTGGTCGCGGTGGGCGGTACCGTCACCACGCTCGTGGCGCTGGTCCACGAACTGGAGCCGTACGACTCGAACTTTGTGCATCTGCGCGAGCTTTCGATGGAGCAGATTTCGGCCGCTATCGAGCGCATGTCTGCGTTGGATGCTGCAGGCATTGCCGCGTTGCCGGGCGTGCAGCCCAAGCGCGCGGGCGTGATTCTGGCCGGCGCCGTGGTGATCCGCGAGCTCATGCGTGCCGGCGGCTACAAGACGCTCACCGTAAGCGAGAACAGCCTACTCGCTGGCATGGCCGCCACCATCAACGAGGTTCTCGACGGCGCGACTCCCACCATCGCCTGGACCCCGAGCCTGAGTGCTCTTTAACCGTCTTCCTCTGAGTTGTGGTGAAATAGTTCCTAAATAAGCTGGTAAACGGTATAAACAGGATCTATTCCACCGCAACTTAGAGCCCCGCCGGCGTGTAAAAGAAACGAGCCCGCATCCCTGGGGGACACGGGCTCGTAAACAATACGTGGTAGGGGCGGTGGGACGTCTGCGTATTTGCTGCGCAAATACGCACCGGCTTCGGCCGCCTGTCGGCGCCCTCGCCGGCTCGCTACGGACGCTGCGCGTCCGCTTAACGCTCGCCCCCTCGCGGGTTCGAGTCCCGCCGGCATCTTAAAGAAACGAGCCCGCATCCCTGGGGAACACGGGCTCGTAAGCACTACATGGTAGGGGCGGTGGGACTCGAACCCACAATCCTTGCGGCGAGAGATTTTAAGTCTCCTGCGTATGCCAATTCCGCCACGCCCCCGTGAGACTAGAAGTCTAGCACAAGCCGTCCGTTACGCGTTGACGGCCATCGAGTGTTGGCCCGACTTCTCTAGGAACTCTTGGAACTTTGCCTCGTCGCCCTTGTTTTGGTATTGCAGGGCCAGCAGGTACTCCAAGCGGCAGCGCTTGACCGGGTCGTCGCCGACGTCCTCGAGCATGCGCTCCAGCTCGGGAATATCGTTGTGGCGCTTCAAGATCATCGTGTCGTACATCAGCTGGCACTCGTGTGCGACCGCCTCGGCCTGACCGCCCTCAAAGCCCTTGATCTCGTGCAACAGCTCTTTGGACTTTTTGCGATCCTCCTGCCCAACGTAGTAGTTAAAGGCCTTGATCACCAGGTCGACGCGCTGCATCTTGGGCAGGTTGAGCCCCAGCAGCAGGTCGAACATCTCGCTGGCACGCTCGTGGTCCTCGCGCAGCAGATAGGAGTTCAGGCGCAGGTAGTCGCGGTTGTAGCGTGGGTACAGCATGCTGGTGAGTTTGCCGTCGAGCAAACGATCGAACTCGTCCCACTGCTTGGCGGCCATCAACTGCTGCAGACGCTTGAACGTGGTGCGTTTTTTGACGCTAAAGAACACCGACACGGCGATGCAGATGATAACGACGGCGGTCCAGAGGGTGCGGGAATCGGGCATTTCAGAGTCCTTAGTCGCTCGTAAAGCGAGCGGTATGGCAACACGTACTAGATGTATTATACGCAGCGCGCAAGCAAACTGGCATAAAAGCTCATCGAGGCTGAGCGCCATCGCTCGCTGCGGTACACTTACCTAAAGTAAACCATGAAGGGAGACATTACCTATGAAGAAGATCGTTTTGGCTTGCGGCGCTGGCGCTGCCACTTCCACGCTCGTTGCCCAGAAGGTCGCCACCATGCTCGACGCCAACGGCTATGCCGGCAAGTATGAGATCGTGCAGTGCGCCATCTCCGAGGCCAAGGACGCTTGCGACGAGGGCGCCGACCTACTGATCGCCACCACCGTTGCCCCCGAGGGCCTCACCTGCCCGTACGTGAGCGGCGTGCCCTTCATGACCGGCATGAACCGCGTCGCTGCCGAGAAGGCCGTCCTTGACGTTATGGCTCAGTAGGCGCTGCCTGTATGAATGAGCAGAGCGCCAATCCGGTCGAGCTCTTTGGCATGCGCGTTGCCCATGTGGGCATTAACGCCACCGACCCGGCAGATGCCTTGGAGATCGCGGAGCTGTTCTCGACGATGATGGGCCTGCCCGTTATTGAGACCCCAGTTTCGTACTTTAACGATTCGCTGGTCGAGATCATGAAGCAGAACGGTCGTGGTGCCAAGGGCCACATTGGCTTTGCCGTCAACGACATCGATGCGGCCGAGAAGTGGTTTGCCGAGCGCGGGCTCGAGGTCAACGAGGAGTCGCGCGTGCTGCTGCCCGACGGCGGCACCAAGCTCGTGTACTTTAAGCGCGAGTTCGCCGGCTTCGCCGTGCATCTGTGCCGCGAGTAGTGCACAAGCTGCCATAGCTAACTAAAAATGGGGTAAGGCCACGTGACCTTGCCCCATTTTTAATGCCGAGAGGGTGACTGACGGGCTTCCGTAAAACGAAGGTGAATGGTTTCCCGCGAAGTGAACGAGTGAAATCGAACCCCTGAAGCATCGACACTTTGGAGGCACCTTTTCCTGCGGTTTTGTCAGGTATTTCCTGCGGTTTTGGCGCCAAAAAGTGCGGATGCTTCGGGGGTTCAAAATAGGTCGTTCACTTCGCGGAAAAGCATTCACCTTCGATTCGTGAGAGACACCCCTACCGCAGCAGGCGAATCGTAAAGCGGCTGCCGACCCCTTCGACCGAGGTCACACCGATGACGCCGCCGTGGCTATCGACAATCCACTTGGCAATGGCGAGCCCCAGGCCCGAACCCTGTGCGCCGACATCGCGCGCGTTGTCGGAACGGTAGAACCGCTCGAACGCGTGAGCTGCGGATTCCTGGTTCATGCCGATGCCCTCGTCCTCAATGCTTATGTCAATCGCGCCCGTGCCCGCATCGGGCGTTATGGCAAACGTGACGGTCGTGCCCGCGTCCGAATACTTGGCGGCGTTTTGCACGATCACGCGCAGAGCCTGCTTCACGAGCGCCACGTCAACGGGCGCGTCGCAGCGCGGGTCGCTGACAAGTGCAGCGTCAAAAGCCAGCCGATATGTGTGCCCGGCATCAATCATCTGCGATTCTTCGCAAACCTCGCCGACCAGTGCGGCCAGGTTGGTATTCGCGCGCCGCAGCACGGTGCGGCCGGCATCGCCGCGCGCCAAAAACAGCAGCTGCTCCACGAGCTCCTGCATATGCTCGCTTTCGGTCTTGAGCGAGGCGATGGACTCTGCTAGCACGTCCGGGTCGTCTTTGCCCCAACGATCGAGCATGTTTACGTAGCCCTGAATCACCGCGATGGGCGTGCGCAGCTCGTGGCTCGCGTCGTTGACAAAGCGCATCTGCTGCAGCTTTGCCTCTTGCATCTGGCGCAGCAGGCGGTTGAGCGCGACCTCGATACTCGCCAGATCGGCGTCGCCGGTGGTGACGCTTGGCGAGTCGACGCTCGCGCGCTCGATGGCCTGCTCCAGCGTTTCCATCTTGCCGCCGGAGAGCTGCATGCGGCCGAGCTCGTCCACGCGTAAGGCCAGGTCGTTGAGCGGTGCCATGGTGCGGCGTACGCGACGGGCGCCGCCGAGCATGTTGAGCACGCTGATGACCTGCCAACCTACAACGACAAGGTAGAGAGGCCATAGCGTGACGAGGTCCTGCGCGAGGGGGAAGGTCTTGGTGGTACGCGCAAGCTCGACGGTATAGGTGAGCGTTGTCAGGTCCCAGTCTCGCACGGGCGTCAACGACATGCCGTGAACGGTGGCGCCGGGAATCCAGCCTGCGGTAAACGCGCCGTCGGGCAGCGTCTGGTTGTATCCATAGACGAGGATCGCCGCCGCAATCACCACCAGCAGCAGATTGAGCCAGACGTAGCTCATCAAGCGGCGCCACATATAGCTCCAGTTGATGGCGCGGGCGATGGAGGTGACGCGCTTGGCCTCGGCGTTACGCGCGGCAGACATAGCCCACCCCGCGCACGGTCTGGATGATGCGGGCGCTGCCGGCGTCCTCGATCTTGGCACGCAGGTGCGCGATGTGTACGTCGACGTTGTTGGTGTCGCCCACGTATTCGTAGCCCAGCGCCTCGTGCGCGATGCGCTCGCGCGTGAGTACGGTTTCGGCGTGCGCCATAAGCAGGGCGAGGACATCGAACTCGCGGGCCGTGAGCGCGATGGGCGAGCCGGCGACTGTGACTTCGCGGCGGTCGGGGTCGAGCGCAACCGAACCCACGGTGAGCGCGGCGGGGGAGGGCGCGGCAGAGGTCTTGGCAGAGTCACCAGCCGGGGGTACCGCAGCGGCACCCGTAGCGCCCTCCCCGGCCCCAACGCCACCAACGCCCGAAGCCGCCCGCACGGCCTCCGAGCGCTTCAGCGCCACGCGGATCCGTGCGAACAGCTCCTCAATTGCAAACGGCTTGGTCAGGTAATCGTCGGCGCCGGCATCGAGCCCGGCAACCTTGTCCATCACGGCATCGCGCGCGGTGACCATAATCACCGGCACGTCCTTGTGCTTGCGGACACGCCTCAGGACCTCCATGCCGTTGAGCTGCGGCAGCAGGACATCGAGCAGAATCAGATCATAGTCGCGCTCCAGCGCCAGGTCCACGGCGGTGCGGCCGTCGGCGGCGTGCTCCACCTGGTAGCCCTCGTGCTCCAGCTCGAGCGTCACAAAGCGGGCGATTTTCTCCTCGTCCTCTACGATCAGGATTCGTGCCATGCGTGCCCCCGTCTGCGATTACTTGTCGTCGTTCAGATTTTGTTTGATGTCGTCCGCAGCATCGGCAGCGTGATTCATAAGGTTGTTGATGCTGCCGGGCACGTCGCCGTCGCTGTCGATGCGGTAGCGCATGCCAAAGAACAGGCCAATCAGCATCAGCCATATCGTGGCACCCCAGGCAAACAGCGCGACGATGGGGATCAGAATGGGGATGTTGAGGATGATCGTATCACGGCGCGTGGCGATAAACTTGGTGTCCAGACTCAGGCGGAAGAGCTTTTTGAGGTACTCCCATACGCTGTCCATCTTCTTGGAGAAGTCGGTCTTTTCGCTCGACTTTTCGTAGGCTGCCTGCGCGGCGACCATCTCGGCCGAGGGCTCATCGACTGGCGCGGACTCAGTGGCGGCGTGCGCCGACGTGGTCTGCGTCTTGCCTTGCGACTCGAGCCAAATGATGGCGTCCAAAACGTTGCCGTCGGCGGCGTCGAGCGCGGCCTTGGCATCGGTGTAGCTCACGTTGCACTTGGTGCGGATGGTTTCAACTTTTTCGAGGTCGTCCATGACCTATCCTTTCGTTCGATGGGCGCGACGCCGGGCAATCTGCCCGGGCGCGAGCGTTGCGTTCGGCGGTCTGCGTTGCGCCGCCCCGCCCTTGGTCGAACTCTATAGTGCAGGTTATAGATTAAGCGATTCTTGAGCCAAGATTAATGTTGGATGAGTTTTTGGGTGGGATGAAGTTGATATTCAAGGAGGCGGCCTGATTTATTTGGGGAATCGGGTAAAATAATTTCTTGTTTTTTAGAGCGTACTA
>CAUFRO010000035.1 GCA_959027945.1 uncultured Collinsella sp. | reverse complement strand
CCGTTGCCGCGCCCCGCAGTGCCCGCTTCCCCCGAGAACAATTATCAGTGCAGGTCACAGACTTGTGCTCTGTCGGTGTGGTCGGGGATTCGGTAAAAGTCTACTCACTTAGTTTTGCGTGTCCGCAACGAGACCCCAGCCGGGGTGATTCCACCGCAAATTAGCTGCTCCCATCGCCGCAATTAGGCGCCGTACGGATTCCGGTCCCTCTCTATGCGTTGACGGATGTGGCGGTACTCGATAATCAGCAGCACCAGCAGTAGGGCCATGATGGCCAGGTAGCTCACCACGGCGCCCAGCAGGCCCAGCAGGTTGATCAGAATCACCGGGAGCACCACGCTCACGGCAAAACAAATCAGGTAGACCTTGGTGACGTCGCCGGCATGGCGCAGCACCGTGATGATGGCGTAGATAAAGTCGATGGCCGCGGTGACGCCGCCGGCGACGACCATCAGCAGCGCCAGCGTACGGTAGCGTTCAAAGCTGAGGCCGTACATAAAGCTCATGAGGGGAATACCGGGACCTGCCATAAATGCGGCGCACACGCCGGTGATGACCACGATCAGCGCCATAACGGCAACAATAATCAGGTCAAAGCGACGACGCTTGCGAGGATTAGCCCAAATGCTCGACAAGCGCAGGAGCTGCGGTTTATAGACAAATCCAATGCTCAACAGAATAGCCTGAGCTGGAAAAAACAGGGCATTAAAGTACAGCTGGTATTTGTAGGCCAGTGTTCCTTCCATCACAAACTTGGGCATGCTTTCGATAAGGTTGAACAGGAATAGCGCGCCAAAGAGTGGGGCGCACTGGACAAACAGGTGGCCGACCTCGCGCAGGCTTACGCGGCGCGATTTTTCGGTCTCGAGCAGGGCGAGCGGCGCGGTGACCAGCACGAGCGAGGCGATCGCGGCGATGCCCATGGCCATGGCCGCGATGGGCATGCTGCGCGCGAGGAACAGCGCCACGCTGAAGACCGCGATGACGCCGACGGAGCGTAGCGTTTGGCTCATGCCGGCCAGGTAGAGCTTGTCGGCCTGCTGCAGGCGGCCTTCGTACACGTCGGCGACGCCGTCGATCACCTTATAGAGGTAGACGCTCAGGCCGATCGTGGCCATCTGCGCATCGTAGCCACGGGCGCTGCTGTATATCAGGCCGCATGCCAGCGCGAGCGCTCCGCAGATCCAGCGGTTGAGCTGGTAGGAGGCAAAGGACGTCGTTTCGTCGATATCCGAGACCTGGAAATTGCGCACGCCGTAGTTGCACGCGATCATGATGAGCGTGCCGGTGACAAAGGCGATGGAGAACTTGCCGGCTTCTTCGGCGCCCACGAGCTGCGTAGACACGATGGTGAGCAGCGGAAACGCCAAGCCCCACACGGCGGTGCCGAGGGTGTTCCAAAGATAGTCGCGACTGGTGGCGTGCTCCTCGTATTCCGCTTCCTGCATGGAGAAGCCGCCGCCGTAGACGGCGCCGAGCAGACGGTTCCACCAAGCGTTGACCATGCGGTGGACGGGGCCGGGCTCCCGATCGCGTTCGCGCCGGCGACGTGTGGCTTGGCCGCCATAGGGACCGCCGGCGTTGCGCTGACTCAGCTCCTGGATACGTGCGAGCTCCTCGGCGGTATGCGATGCGGGGAACAGGCCGTTCTCGATGCGTCCACCTTGGGCCTTTGCGGTGCCGCCGCTCGCTGCGGCGGGGTCGGCGACGCCATTGCGGCGGGCGATGGCGCGGCGAATGCTATCGAGGGGCGTGATGCTCAAAGCGGGGTCCTTTCTATTGCTGCGCTCTAGTATAGTCGCGGTGGTATCCATTCGTGTTTTTGAACAGGCTGTTCAATAATTTCGGCGGCGCTATTCAGTAGTCGGCACTTGGGGACGTTCCTTATGTGCCGGCACTTTGGGAACGTCCCTAAGTGCCGGCATCCGGAGACACTCCTTGGATGTTGCCTGTTCAAGAGTGTCCCCAATGACTAGTCGTTTAAGAACGTCCCCAATGACTAGGCCGCTTGCCTGCGATTTTTGACCGTTGGGCGGGCTTGCCGCCCTTGCCGCAAAAACGTTTTTGCATATCGGGTACAACGGGCTTTACGTGAGTAAAGTGCGCGCCGCGTCCACGTGTCGCGTTTTTAAAGGAGGCCCCATGCCTGGTGTTACCCCTGCAGAAGTTTTGTCCAACTTTGGTATTACGCTCGTTGAAGATCCCGCCGAGAATCAGCCCCGTCTGCTGGTCGATCTACCCGCCGCGGAGCTCGTCGAACACGCTATCCGCCGCGAAGAAGGCCGCATGGCATCCAACGGCGCGCTGGTGATCGAGACGGGGGAGCGTACCGGCCGTTCCCCCAATGACCGCTTTATCGTTGACACCCCCGATGTTCACGACAAGATTGCCTGGGGCGCCGTCAACCGCCCGCTGTCCGTCGAGAGCTATGAGGCCATCAAGGCCGGCATCGTCGACTATCTCAACGAGCGCGACGTGTTCGTCACCCGCGGCATGGCGGGCGCCGACCGCAACCACACGCGTCGACTGCTCGTTGCCTGCGAGCGTGCCAGCCAGGCACTCTTTATTAAGCAGATGCTCGCCCGCCCGCTCGCCCGCGAAATCGCGCGCACCGGCGAGCCCGACTTCTGCGTGCTCGCAGCGCCCGGTTACCAGTGCGACTCTGCCATCAAGGGCCTCAACTCCAGCGCTGCCGTGGTCATCAACTTCCAGGAACGCGTGATTCTGGTCGCCGGCACCGGCTACTCCGGCGAGATTAAAAAGTCGATCTTTAGCGTCATGAATTACCTACTGCCCGTCGAGGACGACGTGCTGCCCATGCACTGCTCGGCCAGCATGGATCCCGTCACGCACGAGACGGCCGTGTTCTTTGGCCTGTCCGGCACCGGCAAGACCACGCTTTCGGCCAACCCCACGCGTCTGCTGATCGGCGACGACGAGCACGGCTGGTCCGACATGGGCATCTTCAACATCGAGGGTGGCTGCTACGCCAAATGCGAGGGCCTGGACGCCTTCCACGAGCCCGAGATCTTCAACGCTGTCCGCTTTGGCGCGATCTGCGAAAACGTGGTGCTTGACGAGAACCGCAAGCCCAACTACGACGACATCTCGATCACGCACAACACGCGCGTGGCCTATCCCGTGGAGCACATTCCTAACGCGTGGACTAAGGGCATGGGCACTACTCCGAGTGTCGTGCTGTTCCTGACTTGCGACGCTTTTGGCGTGCTGCCGCCCATCTCACGCCTGACGGCCGATGCCGCCATGTACCACTTTGTGACGGGCTTTACGGCCAAGATTCCCGGCACCGAGGTCGGCGTCACCGAGCCCACGCCCACGTTCTCCTCGCTGTTCGGCGAGCCGTTTATGCCGCTCGACCCCATGGTCTACGCCAAAATGCTCGGCGAGCGCATCGCCGACGGCCGCACGCGCGTCTACCTGGTCAACACCGGCTGGATCGGCGGCGGCTACGGCGTGGGGCATCGCATTGAGCTTGCCTACACGCGCTCCCTGGTCGCGCGCGCCCTCGACGGCACCATCGAGGACAGCGAGTTCGTGCACGACGACATCTTTAACGTCGACATTCCCACCACGTGCCACGGCGTGCCCGACGGCATCCTGGTGCCGCGTCAGTACTGGCAAAGCACCGCGCGCTACGACGAGGCCGCGCACAACCTGGCTGTGATGTTCGAGGAGAACTTTGAGAAGAAGTACTCGCACCTGCCCGATTCCGTAAAGGCCGCCGGCCCGCACGCCCAGGTGCCCGCCGAGGCTCGTCACCGCGGCCGCGGCCTGCTGGGGCTCCGCCACTAGCGTCGCCTCGAGTCCATATCCACCACAAAGGGGACAGGCACCTTTGTGGTGGTTTTGCTCGCGTGGATGACTCGGGTTACAATACGCCTGACATATCGTCCCCTTCTCCGGATGGGGACAGCGCAAGCGTTCTTGTGACGGCACCGTAGGACTTTGAAGGTGGCCGTCGTGAGGGCGCTTTTTGTTTAGGCGCCCTCACTCGGGCGCGCACAATGAAGGGAGAGCGTATGAAGAGCTTTATTGCCGAGGATTCATTCTGGGGGCTGTTTCCGCAGGCAGCGGTCGGTGTTGTGGTCGTAAAGGGCATGAAGCCCACGGCTCAGATTCCTCAAGAGGACGTGGATGCGATTGCGGCGTTGCTCGACCGCGCCAATATCGATGCGGAGCGTCATCTGACCAGCGACACTATCAGCGAGAACGCACCGGTCAAGGCATGGCGCGAGGCCTATCGTCTGTTCAAGACCAAGAAAGGCGCGCGCTGCTCGATCGAGAACTTGCTCAAACGCGTGCTCAAAGGCAAGCCGGTGGGCCACATTACGCCCGCGGTGGATATTTACAACACGGTGTCGCTGACCTACGCGCTGCCCGTGGGGGGCGAGGATCTGCATGCGATCGAGGGAGACCTTCGCCTGAAGGTGACCGACGGTGGCGATGCGTTCTTGCCGCTTGGCGAGGAGGCGGACGATCCGACGCTGCCCGGCGAGCTCGCCTACATCGATGATGCGGGCGCCGTGTGCCGCTGCTGGAACTGGCGCGACGGCGTTCGAACGGCTCTGTCCGATGATTCGGCCGATGCGTTCCTGGCGATTGAGTGTGTGGAGCCCGAGCGGATGGGGGATTGCCAGGCAGCGATCGATCGCTTGGCCGAGCTTCTCGAGCGTTATCTGGGGGCGACGGTTGTCGTTAAGACGCTTGTGACCCGCGACAACCCGCGCGTGGAACTGTAGCCCGGCCCAAACCACCACAAAGGTGCCTGTCCCCTTTGTGGTGGTTTTTATGTTGATGGGTTAACAAATAGGGCGTGCAGGGCTGACGGCCGTTAAGTACGGCTAAGATGTTTACCCGTTAGCATTATGCAAGCGAAAGGCGGTCGTCTCCCATGCAGCAGAGCGACGAGACACGTTTCGAGGACTTTGTCGGACTGATCAGCGGACTCTACAAGGAGATCCAGCGCATTAAGACATCCGAGGGCGCAAGGCTGGGCCTCAAGGGCTCCGACGTTATGTGCCTGTACTATCTTGAGCGCAGCAAGGACGGCCTGACTGGTGCTGACCTGGCTCGCATGGCAGGCGTGACCCGCGCCGCCGTCTCGCGTACGCTCGCGCATCTGGAGGAGGGCGGCTACGTCGAGGTCGACGATTCGGGCGATGCCGCCGTTAAGTATCGTGCTCCGGTGCGCCTGACCGCTCTGGGCGGCGAGAGCATGAGCGAGGCCGACCGCATTATTGGCGAGGTGCTCGACGCCACCGGTAAGGCCATGGGCGTGGAACAGCGCGGGCAGATGTATGCATCGCTGCGCACGATTCTCAACACCCTGCGCGAGCTGTAGGGCCGCCAAGGCATTTGCTTCCAATTAACAACTGCATAGTCCCGTTTGAGTGCGTATACCGTGCCGGGGCATTGCTGTCAAAATTCCCTGCGCGAGGTCTGCGCAAGAAAGGATTCGTTATGTCCGTCCGCATTATTACCGATTCCGCAAGCGATATGTCGCCGGCGGAGCATCCGGCACTGGACGTTTTGCCGCTGTCCGTCACCTTTGGCACCGATGTGTACATGGATGGCATCGACATCGATCACCAGCGCTTTTACGAGATGCTCGTGGAGCGCGATGAACTTCCCAAGACCGGTCAGGTCAACCCGTATGCCTTTTCGCAGGCGATTGCCGAGGCGCGTGAAGCCGGCGATGAGGCTGTGATTATTACCGTGGGCGCTAAGCTATCAGGCACCAATCAGAGTGCCCGTACCGCACTTGCCGAGGCGCCGGGCGGCGACGTGTACGTGGTGGATAGCAACAACGTCACTCTGGGTGAGCGTGTCCTGGTCGAGTATGCCCTGCGCCTGGTGGACGAGGGCCGTAGTGCGGCCCAGATCGCGGCGGCCGTCGAGGCCGTTCGTGACCGCGTGGTCGTCATCGGCCTGCTCGAGACGCTGGAGTACCTGGTGCGCGGCGGTCGTCTATCTGCTGCGGCCGGCGCCGTGGGCACGCTGCTCAATGTGAAGCCCGTGGTGGCTGTCGAGGACGGTCTGATCGTGCAGCTGGGCAAGGCGCGCGGTTCCAAGAACGGCCGCAACCTGCTGAACCAAAAGGTCGAAAAGTCAGGCGGCATCGACTTTTCCATGCCGCTGGCGCTGGGCTATACGGGCCTTTCGGATGCGGTGCTCAAGAAGTATGTCGAGGACAGCGCGGCACTGTGGGCTGGCCACACCGAGGGCGAACTGCCCGTTCACACCATTGGCGCCACCATCGGCACCCACGTAGGCCCCGGCGCCGTAGCCGTAGCCTTCTTCCAGCCCGCCAACTAACCGACCTGCCATAAACCACCACAAAGGGGACAGGCACCTTTGTGGTGGTTTATGCTTTTCCGGGTGGAAGGGAGCGAGCAATGGCGTCTGAGGGCTTTTTTGAACGGGTGTACGAGGTGGTCGAGCAGATCCCCGAGGGGATGGTCGCCACGTATGGTCAGGTAGCGCTGCTTGCCGGTCGTCCGCGGAGCGCGCGGTACGTGGGCTACGCGCTGCACAGCAATCCGCGCCCCGGCCAGATTCCCTGCCATCGTGTGGTGTTTGCCGACGGCCGTATTTGTGAGGGCTTTGCCTTCGGCGGCCCCGATGCTCAGCGCGAGCTCTTAATGGGGGAGGGCGTGGCATTTACCGATCCCGTGCACGTCGACTTGGCCATCTGTCGCTGGCCAGCAGGGCTCTAACGGCTCTTCCGTGGCCAAACCCACCACAAATGTGCCTGTCCCCTTTGTGGTTGGTTTAGTTTACCTGAGCTAACTTATGGAGAAGGTGTGATGGCGTACTTTGCCGTCAGAAAGTAAACCACGGTGAACTATATTGTTTTCAGCAACGGAGCAGGCAATAGGCGATGAAAAAGCCTGCCCTGTTGAGTTTGATTCGCATTCCTCCCCTCTGTGCGATTCAACGGTGTACTTCGGGAACAGGCCCGCTGGCAACTAACTGCCAGCGGGCCTGTTCCTGTTTGTCGGGGGAGTGCAATGGGCAGAGCCGAACCGGTCGGGCACCAAAAAAGGCGGACGCCGTAGCGCCCGCCCTATAGCAATCGAAAGTTCTAGCCAGCAGATCGATCTAGTACACCATGCCCATGGCGTCCTGAACCTCGGCAAGGGTCTGCTCGGCGATCTCATTGGCGCGACGGTTGCCCTCGTGCAGCACGTCCTTCACGTAATCCAGGTCGTTTTCGTAGCGCTGGCGACGCTCGCGGATCGGCGCGAAGTACTCGTTGACGGCCTCGGTCACGTACTTCTTGAGCTGGCCGGAGCCGCCCATGCCAATCTCCTCGGCAATCTCGACTTCGGAACGGCCGGTGCAGATGGCGGCCGTCGAAAGCAGACCGGACACGCCGGGGCGGTTCTCGGGATCGAACGTGATCATGCGCTCGGAGTCGGTCTGGCTCTTCTTGATGCGCTTGGCCGTCTCCTCGGCGGTCATCGAGATGTTGATGGCGTTACCGTAGCTCTTGCTCATCTTGCGACCGTCCAGGCCCGGCAGCAGCGGGGTCTCGGACAGCAGTGCGTCGACCTCGGGGAACACCTTGCCGTAGCGGTTGTTAAAGCGGCGGGCGATGGTGCGGGTGAGCTCAATGTGCGGCAGCTGGTCGCGACCGACGGGCACCACGTTGCCCTTGCAGAACAGGATGTCGCAGGCCTGGTGCACCGGGTAGGTGAGCAGAAGGCCGGTGAGCTCGTGGCCCGAGGCCTCCATCTCGGCCTTGACCGTGGGGTTGCGCGCCAGCTCGGCCTCGGAGACCAGCGACAGGAACGGCAGCATGAGCTGGTTGGCGGCGGGCACGGCGGAGTGCGCGTAGATCATGGTCTTGTCGGGGTCGATGCCGCAGGCAAGGTAATCCATGACCATGTTGTACACGTTGTCCTGGATGTGCTCGGTCGTGTCGCGGTCGGTGATGACTTGGTAGTCGGCGATGAGCACGTTGGTCTTGGCGCCCATGTTCTGCAGCTCAACACGGCCCTTGAGGGTGCCGAAGTAGTGACCCAGGTGCAGACGGCCGGTGGGGCGGTCGCCGGTGAGCATGGTGAACTTCTCGGGCGTTTTGGCCAGGCCCTCGCGAATGGCGTTGCTCTTTTGCAGCGCGACTTCGTAGCTGTTCTCGTTTGGCATGATTGCTCCTAACGTATGTTCATGGGTCAAGATGATAACGCGTTTATTGGAGGGTCGGGGCGTAAGTACGCGAGGGGCGGGAGAGCGGCGGCATGTGCGATGGGCGCGGCGTGGCTGCGCGTTTGGCCGGCGGCGCCTGGGCGCATCCTCGGCAGCTTACCCTAGCGCCTGTGGTGGCGCTCCTCCCTGCGTTCTTCTGCCGCCTGCTCCTCCTGCTTAAAGGCGGGATCGTCGGGGGTGACGAGCTCGTCCTCGTGCGTGCGCTTGTTGTAATGGTGGCGCAGCACGGGCTCAAACAGGTGCAGGTGCTTGGCAAAGGCCGCCGAGCCAATGGCGAGCACGGTAAAGATGAGCACGCGCATGGGCACCTCGACCTGGTTAATCGCGGCGGCGCCGGCCGAAAGCATGATGCACCAGGCGTAGATGAGGAGCACTGCCTGCTTTTGGTTGTAGCCCTCTTGGATCAGGCGGTGGTGGATGTGGCCCTTGTCGGCCTGCCCGATGCTAATGTGGGCGCGCTTGCGGCGCACGATGGCGCTAAACGTGTCGATGATGGGCACGCCGGCAACGATGAGCGGGATGATAAGCGAGGTGAGCGCGGCGGTGCGGCTCACGTTGAGCAGCGAGATGGAGCCCAGCGCAAAGCCCAGAAGCAACGACCCCGAGTCGCCCAAGAAGATGCTTGCGGGGTTGAAGTTGTAGCGCAAAAAGGCCAGGCAAGCGCCAAAGAGCGCAATGGAGAGCGCGGCGGCGTCGATGCGGCCCGAGAGAACGGCCATCGAAAACATGGTGAACGACGCGATGCCGCAGATGCCCGTGGCCAAGCCGTCGAGGCCGTCGATGAGGTTAATGATGTTGGTGAATGCCACCAGATAGATCACGGTGATGGGGTAGGCGAGCCATCCGAGCATGATCTCGCCGGGGGCAAACGGGTTGACGATGACGCCGATCCGCAGGCCGCCGATACAGGCGATAAGCGCAGCGAGGACCTGTCCGGCTAGCTTTTGCTTGGGCTTGAGCTGGAAGACGTCGTCGATAGCGCCGGTCGCAAAGATGACG
Organism: uncultured Collinsella sp.; assembly: GCA_959027945.1. Classification (GTDB taxonomy): domain Bacteria; phylum Actinomycetota; class Coriobacteriia; order Coriobacteriales; family Coriobacteriaceae; genus Collinsella. The sequence goes on along the minus strand of CAUFRO010000035.1, from coordinate 12,166 downwards.
GTAAAGGAGAGCGCCAGCATGGGATAGCTAATGTGAAGGCGCGGGTGCGGCACCAGGACGGGTGGCCAGCCTAGGTGCCAGGTGCCTAGGATTTGCACAATGCAGGCAACGACCAGGCCCAAAAACACCGCTGTTCCGCCCAAACGCGGGATGGGCTTGGTGTTGATGCGGCGCTTAGAAGGATAGTCGACGGCATCGAGCTTAATTGCCAAGCGCTTGACCAGGGGCACCGCGAGGAAGGTCGTGATAAAGGCCGCCGCTGCCACGCATAGGTACGGTATGTAGCTCGGGGATGAAGCCATGAATCTAAAAACCGCCAAGCGTCGAAGGAAAAGGTCAGAAGAACGCCATGCGCAAAGGGCATAGCCGATCCATAATACTCGACCAAGGGGGGTGCATGTAATTGCACGCAGCGATAATCACGCGCTTACCAGATATTGGGATGTTGTCGATGGCTTGTCGGGATGCCGGCGGGAATCCATATGGACCGTAATGGTGATTTTCGGCAAAAGAAAACCACCCCCCACGTTACGAAAATGAACCCACCTAAAACAGGTGGGTGCCCTCATCGACTGTTCCAGCGTCCTTAACAACGAAGGATACCTGTACTAGGTACGACTGTGTGGGCTCCCTAAATAAACGCGACGGTTCACCCAGTTGCTCCGCGGGGGGCGGAATACCTACATCATAAAGCGGCACTTTGTGGATTCCAGTCTTGACATTACAAAAATCGTGTCGGACGATTACGGCGCCTTAGGGACGGAGCCGTCTGCGCGGTCCGGGCCTTTACATTTGAGCTGCTGAATCGTTGTTTTGGAGCATTTTTTATGTCGACGTCGTTGACCGAACTTTTTTCGCCCGCCTGCCATTTGTGTCCGCGCCGTTGCGGTGCGGCGCGCGATGGTGGCGCGCGCGGCGTGTGCGGTGCCGACGATACGCTCAAGGTGGCGCGTGCGGCACTTCATATGTGGGAGGAGCCGCCCATCTCGGGCGAGGCCGGTTCGGGCACGATCTTCTTTAGTGGCTGTTCGCTCAAATGTGTCTATTGCCAAAACCACGAGATTTCGACGGGAAATTTCGGTCTTGAGATTTCGACCGAGCGTTTGGTCGAAATTATGCTTGAGCTGCAGGACCAGGGTGCCAACAACATCAACCTGGTGACGGCGACGCACTATGCGCACCTGCTCCCGGCGGCAATTGCTGCGGCGCGGGCGCGGGGGCTGGTCATTCCGATCGTCTACAACACGAGTGGCTACGAGCGGGCGAGTGCCGTGGCGGCGCTGGGCGATCTGGTCGACGTGTGGCTCACCGACTTTAAGTATGCCGATGCCGGGCTTGCGCAGTCGCTGTCTCATATTAAGGACTACCCGCGCGTGGCTGCGTCTGGCTTGGCGCAGATGGCACGTGAGATTGAGCGTCGCGGGGGAGAGCTGGTCGACGACGACGGGCTCATGAAGCGCGGTATCATCGTGCGCCATTTGGTGCTGCCGGGGTATGCGGACGATTCGTGCCGCGTGCTGGACCTGGTGTGGCAGACGGTGGGCGACGTGCCGATCTCGGTGATGAACCAGTACACGCCCAATGCGCTTATGCGCGAGCAGGGCGGCGAGCTGGCACGTGCCGTGACGCGCGAAGAGTACGAGCAGGTCTTGGATCACGCCGATGACCTCGGCTTTACGACGATGTTTTGGCAGGAAGGCGGCGCGGTGGACGAGAGCTTCACCCCAGCCTTCGACACCACCGGCGTCCTCACCAGCGCAAAGTAGGGCGTTCGTCGATGATTTTTCTGGGACGGGGATTAAAAAATCATCGAGAGGATCGCCTGTTCGAAAAGTTGTCATAATAGCCGCGCTCCAAAAAGACTGGTTATTGGGCGTTGACAGTTGGCGAGCCGTAGGTAAAATATCGACTTGTCCTGGGGACGTAGCTCAGTTGGGAGAGCGCTGCCGTCGCATGGCAGAGGCCGAGGGTTCGACTCCCTTCGTCTCCACCCTTGGATTTGATAAGCCGCTGACATTGTGTCGGCGGCTTTTTTTGAAAGAAAGGGCTGCACCATGGCCGAGCTTGAGTCCCAACCATTGTCCGACGAGGAGCGCGCCGAGTTGGAAGAGCTCCGCGCCGAGAAGGCCCGCCGCGAGGCTCGGGAAGAGGCCCGTCGCGAGCGTGAGGAGCTGGCTGCCCTGCGTGCCGAGCGTGCGAAGGCCGAGGAGGTCGCCGTGAACGCCGCATCCGCACCGGCGCCCGCGCCCGCACCCAAGCCCGCTGCTGCGAAGCCTGCACCTGCCGCGCCCAAACCTCAGCCTAAAAAGGCCGCTCGTCCCAAGTCCGCCGAGCCCGCGCCGAGCCGTGACGAGATGACCTTTGCCCAGCGCATGGTCACCTCCAAGGAGCCTACGGGCGAGAACGAGATCCCTGGCATGGCGCCGGCTCAAAAAATCATCATTGTCCTTGCCCTCATCGCGTTCGTCATCTTTATGGGCTACACGATCCTGACCAGCATGGGCCTGCTCTAACCGATTTGCATCGGGCGTCATGTCCGCATGCTCTGCTCTCGTCCAACCCTCACATTCTGCACCACACATCCGAAAGGTCGCCCCATGGCTTTGACCGACATCTCTCATCCCACCGACATCGCAATGCTCACCGATCTGTACGAGCTCACCATGGCCCAAGGCCTGTGGGAGAGCGGTAAGGCCAACGAGCAGGGGTGTTTCACCGCGTTTTACCGCGACCATCCCTTCGGCAGTGCATATGCCGTTATGTGCGGTACCGCCGAGCTGCCCGAGCTCGTCGAGAACCTACGCTTTACGCCCGAGGATATCGACTACCTCGCGTCGCTCCAGGCTCCCGCCGGCGGCGCGATGTTCAAGCCTGCATTCCTCGACTACCTGCGTAACTTCCGCGCGCACGTAAATATCGACGCCGTGCCCGAGGGCGAGCTCGTCTTTCCGCGTGAGCCCATGGTGCGCGTCACGGGCCCCGCGCTGGAGTGCCAACTGCTCGAGACCGCGTTGCTCAACATCGTGGGCTTCCAGACGCTTGTCGCCACCAAGACGGCGCGCGTGGTGCTGGCGGCGGACGGTCGTCCCGTGGCTGAGTTCGGCCTGCGCCGCGCCCAGGGTCCCGACGGCGGCTTGGCCGTGGCTCGCGCAAGCTACGTTGCCGGCTGCTCGTCCACGTCCAACGTGCTGGCCGGGCGCCGTTACGGCATTCCCGTGTTTGGCACGCATGCGCACAGCTGGGTGATGAGCTTTGATTCCGAGCTCGAGGCCTTCCGCGCCTTTGCCAAGTCGAGCCCCAAGAACTGCACGCTGCTCATCGACACGTACGACGTGCGCGAGGGCTGCGAGCATGCCATTACGGTCGCCAAGGAGATGGAGGCGGCGGGCGAGCGTCTGTCGGCCATCCGTATCGACTCCGGCGACCTGGCCAAGCTGTCCAAGTACGTGCGCGGGCGTTTTGACGCCGAGGGCCTGCCCTATGTGGGCATCTCGGTCTCCAACGATCTGGACGAGTACACTATTCAGTCGCTGCTCGACCAGGGCGCTCCCATCGACAGTTTTGGCGTGGGTACCAAGCTCGCGACCTGCTACGATCAGCCGGCGCTGGGCGGCGTGTACAAGCTTTCGGCCCGCCGTGCGGCAGACGCCGATGCCTGGACACCGGTGGTGAAGCTCTCCGAACAGCCGTATAAGCGCACGATTCCGGGCGTGCAACGCGTGCGCCGTTACTATGACGGCTTTGGCGGCCCGATCTGCGACATGATTTATGACGAGGACCATCTGGCGGGGGAGGGCGCCTCGCGCGGCAATACCCTGGTGGCCGTGAACGATGCGGCGCTGGTGACCGATGTTTCCGAGCTTGAGTATCGTGAACTGCTGGTGCCGATTGTGCGCGACGGCAGCGCGGTAGCCCCGCGCGAGAGCATCGAGGATGCGCGCGACCGCTGCACTTGGGCGCTCGACCACCTGGACCCGGTCTACAAGCGTTTCCTGTATCCGCAGACCTACGTGGTAGGTATGGAGCAGGGCCTGGCCCAGGTGCGCGACGACCTCGTGCGCAAGAACATGGCCGCGGCCTCTGCCTTCCCCTGGGCTCACTAATTTCCTTGGCAGAAGGGGCGGATCACATCCCCTCGGCAGCCAGCTCGCCCGCTCGCTGAACAGTCGATTGGTTTGACGTATGACGACTTCTTATAAGACGATGGTGGTAAAGATCGGTTCGTCCACGGTGGTGGGCGCCGACGGCAAGGTCAACCGTGCCTTTATCGGCGGCCTGGCCGATCAGGCCGCATCCCTGCGTAAGCTTGGCTGGCGCCTGGTCGTGGTGAGCTCCGGCGCCATTGCGTGCGGCTATCCCGTGCTGGGCTTTGACCGCAAGCCGGTCGGCGACCTGCCGAGTCTGCAGGCCTGCGCCTCGGCCGGCCAGTGCATTATCTCGTCTGCCTATGACGAGGAGTTTCATGCGCGCGACCTGCTCACCTCGCTCGTGCTGCTTACGCGTCACGACACGGCGCGCCGCACGTCCTACCTGCACGCGCGCGACGCCCTGCTGCGCTTGGTGGAGCTGGGCGTGGTGCCGGTCGTCAACGAGAACGATACCGTCACCGTCGATGAGATCAAGTTTGGCGACAACGACACGCTCGCGGCGCTCGTAAGCTGCCTGGTTTCTGCCGATCTGTGCGTGACGCTGTCCGATATCGATGGTCTCTATACAGCGAATCCGCACGAAGATCCCACGGCGAAGTTCGTCCCCGTCGTGCATAAGATTGATGCCGGGATTATTGCCTCGGCGGGTGATTCCTCGACGTCGGTGGGCACGGGCGGCATGATCACCAAGATTCGCGCGAGCCGTATTTTGATGACGGCGGGCATTCAGAGCGTGATCTGCTCGGGTGAGGAGCCCGACGCGCTGGTGCGTCTGGCACGTGGCGAGAGCGTGGGCACCCTGTTCGATCCGCCGGCGGAGCGCCTGGACATTGCGCCGCGTAAACTGTGGATCGCATTGGGCGACAAGGCCCACGGTTCGGTGACGGTTGACGATGGAGCCGCGAAGGCACTGGTCAGCCGCGGTTCGTCGCTGCTCGCGGTGGGTATTCGCGAGGTCGACGGCGAGTTTGCCGAGGGCGACGTGCTCGACGTGTGCGATTCCAGCGGCATGGTCGTCGCGCGCGGCATCGCCGAGGCCGATTCCGATGTGCTAGAGCTCGCCGCAGGCCGCCGTCAGGACCAGATCGCCGGCAACCGCCTGCTCGCTAACCTGGCCGAGAAGCCGGCGATACACAGGGATAACTTGATCGTATTTGCATAAAGAAAGACAGCGCTGCGGATCGTTTCCCGCAGCGCTGTCTTTCTCGTGCCGGCACCTGGGGACGTTTCTTTTGTGCCGGCAGGTGGGGACACTCCTTTGCTAGAAGATCTGGCGCAGGTCTCCTCGGTTGAGGGCTTCGTTGAAGAGGTGCTTGAACACCACGCTGCCGTGCAGGCCATCGTGTTCAAACTCGTTCGTCACCCAGGCATGCGAGTTGCCCACGCGACTGAGCGTGTCGAGCTGCAGACCCGAATCCACGTACATGTCATCGAAGTACACGGCGGCCTGGAGTGGCACTTCGTTGCAGGCCAGGCGCTGCGAGTCGTAGATCTTGTCCCAGCTGGTGTCTTCCATCAGCAGGTCCATGGCGGGCTTGAAGGGCTTGAGCTCGGGCATCTGCTCAAACATCCACGGGAACATGGCCTCGCCGGTAAACATGAGCGGGCGCGCGAGCGTGTCGAACTCGGCGCGGTGTGCCTTTTCCTCTGCCGCGGCCCAGCGAATGGGCATGGTGTCGCCGTCGGCGTAGATGAACTCCTGCAGCGTCCAGTACAGCGGATTCGTGCGTGTGTTGGTGCGCTCGAATGCGCGCATCAAAAAGCCGTCGGATACCGAGGAGCCGCAGCTCAGCGTGCCATCGCCATCAACAAACGCGTGGTCGATAATCCAGTGCATGCGCTCAAAGCTCGGCTTCATACCAAAGTCGCTGCCCATGAGCTGTAGGCGCTCGACCGTCATCGGCGAGCCGTCGGGCAGCACGGGCTTCTGTGCCTCGAGCGCATCGGCCAGGGCTGCCACGCGCTCGACATCGGCGGGGTAACGGTCGTAATACTGCTGCGTCTTGGCGGCCATGCGCGGGAAGGTGTGCGCGTAGACCTCGCTGGCGCTCGCCGGCACGTGCGGAATGTCGCCGCAGGTAAAGCTTGCCGCCACGCCCTCGGGGAAGAGCGACAGATAGCTCAACGTCAAAAAGCCGCCGTAGCTCTGTCCGAGCGTGACCCAGGGCCTGCCGCCAAAGCCCACCAGGCGCAGGTACTCAAAATCGCGCACGATGGAGCTGGCGAGGTGGCGCTTGAGGAAGTCCGCCTGCGAGCGGGCAGCATCGGAGCCGGCCGCCTCGGCGCGCTCGCCCAGTGCGGCAATCGTGCGCCCGTCTACACAGCTGCTGCGCCCGGTACCGCGCTGGTCGGGCAGCACGACGCGGAAATGCTTGACGGCCTCTTCGATCCAGCCATCGCTTGTGGGCGACAGCGGACGCGGGCTCTCGCCACCGGGGCCACCCTGCAAAAAGAGAAGGAGCGGCAGGTCGTCGTTGATGCGGTCGGGTGCGCAAACCACGCGGTAGAAGAGCTTGATGCTCTCGGGCGCGCCGGCGATGGGTGTCGGTATAGCGCCGCGGCGCATGGTGCTGCCGACGGCCAGGAGCATCGGCTCCAGGCCGCGCCAGTCGAGGGGGACGTCGATGCTGTGGTCCTCGACATACAGGCCGGGGACGTGGTACGAAGTGATGAGGGCCATGTGAGTCTTCCGTTCGTTGCGGTGTTTCGGGTTGACCAATTCTACCGCCGCGGGCGAGGCCATGCGCAAATCGGCTACCATGGTTGCAAACTTCTAGGAGAAAGGGCCGCCCATGTCGGTCGATATAGCCACGTATGTCCACGATCTTGCCGTTGCCGCTAAGGCAGCGTCGGCCTCGCTTGCCACGGCGAGCGACGAGCAGCGCCAGGAGGCCGTGCGCGCCATGGCCGCAGCACTGCGCAACGGTGTCGACTCCATCGTCGCCGCCAACGAGCTCGATATGTCCGCCGCGCGCGATGCGGGTACCTCGGCCGGACTGCTCGATCGCCTGCTGCTGACGCCCGAGCGCGTCGAGGGCATGGCCGCCGGCCTGGAGAAGCTCGCCGAGCTGCCCGATCCCGTCGGTCGTGTACTCGATCACCGCGTGCTTGCAAGTGGCGTGGACCTGACCCGTGTGAGTGTGCCGCTGGGCCTGGTCGCTATGGTCTACGAGGCGCGTCCCAACGTGACGGCCGACGCCGCGGGCATCTGCATCCGCACCGGCAACGCCTGCATTCTGCGCGGCGGCTCGCTGGCCTATCACTCGTGTGCCATGATTTCTGAGCTGCTGGCCGATGCACTCGAGGCCAAGGGCTTCCCGCGCGAGGCCGTGTCGATGATCGAGTCCACCGACCGCGAGGCCACTGGCGAGCTCATGAAGCTCCGCGGTATTGTCGACGTGCTCATTCCGCGTGGCGGTGCAGGCCTGATCCAGCGCTGCGTGCGCGAGTCGCTCGTGCCGGTGATCGAGACGGGTACGGGCAACTGCCACATCTACGTGCATGAATCCGCCGACTTTGATAAGGCACTCAACATTATCGTTAATGCCAAGACCCAGCGCGTAGGCGTGTGCAATGCCGCCGAGTCGCTGCTGGTCGACCGTGCTGTGGCCGATGCGTTTTTGCCCGCAGTCGTGGCCGTGCTGCATGACCACGGCGTGCTCATTCACGGCGACGAGGCAACCTGCGCCGCATGCGCCGATGCCGGGCTTGCCGAGGGTGATGACTACGTCGCCGCGACTGAGGAGGACTGGGGTCGCGAGTACCTGGCGCTCGAGATGAGCGTGAAGGTCGTGGCAAGCGAGGACGAGGCCATCGCACACATCAACCGCTACGGCACGATGCACTCCGAGGCCATCGTTGCCGAGGACACGGATGCTTGCGAGCGCTTCCTGGATGCGGTCGATGCCTCGGCCGTGTACGCCAACGCCAGCACGCGCTTCACCGACGGCGGCGAGTTTGGCCTGGGCGCCGAGATCGGCATCTCGACCCAAAAGCTCCACGCCCGCGGCCCCTTCGCCGCCGAGGCCCTCACCACTTACAAATACAAGCTCCGAGGCACCGGCCAGGTCCGCCCCTAACGCCCGCGCAAACAAAAACCACCACAAAGGTGCCTGTCCCCTTTGTGGTGGTTATTTAGGTGAAGCGGCAGGTTAGGCCTGGAAGGTATCGCGGTCGGGGGCGAAGGACTGCATGGCCGCGATGGTGCGGTCAAAGAGCTCGGGGAGCTCCCAGCCCAACATCTCGGCGCCCTGCGAAATCACGTCGCGCGAGCAGCCGGCGGCAAAGCGCTTGTCCTTGAACTTCTTCTTGAGCGACTTGGTCGTAAAGTCCATAACGCTCTTGCTCGGGCGCATGATGACTGCAGCGCCGATCAGGCCGGTGAGCTCATCGCAGGCAAACAGGATCTTTTCCATCTGCAGCTCGGGTTTGGGCAGCGAGGTGTTGAAGTCGGACGTGTGCGTCTGGATGGCGCGAATGAGCTCGGGAGACGCACCTTCGCCCTTAAGAATCTCGGCAGCATAGATGGTGTGGTTCATGGGGTCGTCCTCATGCTCCTCCCAATCCAGATCGTGCAGCAGGCCGACGATGCCCCAAAACTCCTCGTTCTCGGGGTCGAACTCGCGCGCAAAGTAGCGCATGGTGCCCTCGACAGTCTCGCCGTGCGTGATGTGGAACGGGTCCTTGTTGTGCTCGTTGAGCAGTTCGAACGCGCGGTCGCGGGTGATTCCGGCGGTAAGCGGCTCTGCCATAAGAGACTCCTTGTGCTCGTGGGTATCAATAAGAATGAATACTACTAGAACGACTAGAACGAAAAAACCACCACAAAGGTGCCTGTCCCCTTTGTGGTGGTTTTTGGCGCGGATGGGTTAGTTGAGGGCGGCTTGGGCTAGGCGGGCTTCGGCGGCCTCCTCGGTGACGCCCAATGCCACGGCGAACTCCTCGATGGAGCGGCGCTTGGCTTCCTTGAGTACACGCATATAGTAAGAGCTGGGCTTTTTATCGGCTTCCTCGGCCTGGCGAATGCGGTGCATCATGGTCTTTGCCACGCGGACCGTCTCGGGCGCGCCCAGCTTGAGCTGCTGCTTAAAGTGTGTCTCTTCAAGCGAGCTGTTGCGCTCGGTAAAGGTGTCGCACTCCAGCTCGTCATAGTGGCTCAGCAGATGCTCGGCATCTTGCTGAGAGATGGCGGCGTGCAGACGGTCGGCCTGCGCCACGGGGTACATGAGGATCGTCTGCGCATGTCCCTGCTTGGTCTCGAGCAGCAGCATGGGCTGCGGTGTGTCGTCCCTAAAACCGACGACGGTGCAGACTCCCTGGCCCGGATGAATGACGTGTTGACCGATTGAGAACATGCTACCTCCAACTTATACGAATTTACGTATGTCTAGAATAACACGCTGACGTGCGCAAACCCGTACTTTATGCAGGAAAAGCACACAACTCTGATAGGTAAGAGTATTCGATAACAGACGCAGCTCATTCACACCTTTATGCATTTTCAACGCCTGCATAATCTGCAGGCAGACCGGCATCTTTGAGTGACTCCATACAAGCTGTAGTCATTTTTGTGCATATGCAATATCTATTAGCTTTACCCTGCGACAGTGCCCGTCGCTTGTGATAGAGTGCTACAAACTCTGGCTTTTGCCCTACGAGTGACCAAGAGCTCGGGGGCTTTAACACAAGGAGGATCTATGCCCGAGAAGATTGAAGAGCTGGTACGCGCTGCGCTTGCTGCGGCCCAGGAGGCCGGCGACCTTTCCGCATTTGAACTTGACGATTGCGCTATCGAGCGACCGGCTGACACTTCTCATGGCGAGTGGACCTCTACCATGGCCCTGAAGTCCGCCAAGCTGGCCCACTGCGCCCCGCGCAAGATCGCCGAGGCCATCGTTGCCCATATGCCCGAGGACCCCGCGATCGAGAAGGTCGAGATCGCAGGCCCCGGCTTCATCAACTTCTACCTCTCCGTTGCCGTCAAGAATGCCATCTTTGGCGAGGCTCGCGAGAAGGGTATGGACTTCGCTAAGTCCAACGTCGGTGGTGGCCTGAAGACCCAGGTCGAGTTCGTTTCCGCCAACCCCGTCGGCCCCATGCACATCGGCCACGGCCGCTGGGCCGCGCTGGGCGACTCGCTCTGCCGCGTTATGGATCACGCCGGTTACGACATCCAGCGTGAGTTCTACATCAACGACCACGGCTCTCAGATGAACACCTTCGGCAACTCCATCAGCACGCGCTATATGCAGCTTGCCGACATCATCGCCAAGCAGGGCGTGGATATCGACGAGGCTCACAAGCTGCTGATCGCCGACCGCGACGCCTTTGTTGCCGACGAGAACGACGAGCATCCCGAGACCCATCCGTATCAGGACAACTTTGCCGAGACCCTGGGCAAGGACTCCTACGGCGGCGACTACATCATCGACGAGGCCGCCGAGTTCTGGCGCACCGACGGCGATAAGTGGGTCAACGCCGATCCGCAGGAGCGCATGGAGAGCTTCCGCGAGCGCGGCTATGTAAAGATGGTCGACAACATGCGCGACCTTTGCCATGCCGTTAACTGCGACTTCGATCGTTGGTTCTCCGAGCGCTCGCTGTATGTGAAGGACACCGAGGGCGAGACCGCCGGCACCTCCGCCGTCGACCGCGCTTTTGAGAAGCTCGACAAGATGGGCTATCTCTACACCAAGGACGGCGCCCTGTGGTTCCGCTCCACCGACCTGGGCGATGACAAGGACCGCGTTCTGATCAAGTCCGACGGCGAGTACACCTACTTCGCCTCCGACGTCGCCTATCACTGGGATAAGTTCCAGCGCGTCGACCACGTCATCGACATCTGGGGCGCCGACCACCACGGCTACATCGAGCGCGTCCGCTGCGTCTGCGACGCTCTTGGCTATCCCGGCAAGTTTGAGGTTCTGCTGGGCCAGCTCGTCAACCTGCTGCGTAACGGCAAGCCCGTCCGTATGTCCAAGCGCAAGGGCACCATGGTGACCCTGCAGGAGCTTGTCGACGAGGTCGGCTCCGATGCCGCTCGCTACACGCTCATCTCCAAGAGCTCCAACCAGATGGTCGACTTCGATATTGAGGCCGTTAAGAAGCGCGATAACTCCAACCCGGTCTATTACGTGCAGTATGCTCACGCCCGCGTGTGCTCCATCCTGCGCCGTGCCGCCGACGTTACGCCCGAGCAGGCTGACGAGATGGGCATGAAGGCCGTCGCCGCCAAGGCCATCGGTGAGAACGTCGATTACTCGCTGCTGACCGACCCGACCGAGCTCGCCCTTTCGCGTAAGCTCAACGAGCTCACCGACCTGATTGCCAGCTGCGCTCGCGACCGCGCCCCGTTCCGTCTGACGCACTTTGCTGAGGAACTCGCCGGCGACTTCCACAGCTTCTACGCTGCCTGCCAGGTTCTGCCGAGCGAGGGCCGTCCCGTCGACCCCGAGCTTTCGCGCGCCCGTCTGGCCGCTTGCGACGCCGTTCGCGTGACGCTCGCCCTGGTGCTCACCCTCGTTGGCGTTTCCGCGCCCGAGCAGATGTAAGCTACGGATCATTTGACCGTGTAGGTTCGGCTTTGCTGAGCCCTATAAGCCCGATCTCCATGCGGAGGTCGGGTTTTTTGCGTTTGGTGAGACTATTTGGTTTGCTGGGAAATGCTACCAAATTGCAACTATACCGGTTTACGGGGCTGAATCGCCAACTGGCGACCATGGTGCCAATAGTGAAATTAAACCCGCAGGTAGATGGCTTATTGTTTCTTGATAATGCAGGGTATGGTTGGCTTGCAGCATCCTGGCCCCGTAATCCGGCGTAGTTTTGAAAATTGTCCCTTGGGGACGGAGGAAAACGGATCATTTTTGTCTCGAAGAGGGGTGGCGGGATACCGTCCGTCACGAATTGGGCTCATCTCCTACGTTTGGACGCATATCCCGAACCATGCCGAAAAGTACGATATTAAAACCGACGCTCCTATAAGTTGTCAAGAGGCAGTTTGCGGGAGCGTTCTCTCC
>CAUFRO010000034.1 GCA_959027945.1 uncultured Collinsella sp. | reverse complement strand
TGAACGCGAGGTCTTTGACCCGGAGAGTCCGAGGTACTTGTTGGTAAGACCTTATTTAGGAGCGCGCAACCTTGCCGGACTTGAGGCAGGTGGAGCAAACGTTCATCTTGCGACGGTGACCATCGACGACGACGTAGACGCGCTGGATGTTGGGGCGGAACTTACGGTTGGTGACGCGGTGAGAGTGGCTGATGGAGCGACCGGCAACGGGGTGCTTACCGCAAACTTCGCAAACTTTGGACATAACTGACCCTCCTTGGGCGACAAACGAACATGTCGCGTTAACAAACAAGCCTGAACTATAGCACAGAAGCAGCTCCCTGTGCGTAATCTACACAGAGATATTCCTCTTTTGGCGATAGTGCCCACGCCACGGCCCTGGACGTAGATCCGATTTGCGTGCAGCAGAGGGGATTATGCCAGCTCGTGTGTGCGTTTTCAAGCTAGTCCCACAAATACATATAGGTTTATTGAGCATTGGGCTCCGTTTACGGAATGCTCTGTATTTATGCTCGCAATTAAGCTCGAGGTTGGCTACACTATCCCTTGACCATTAAAGGGGTACGAGATACCCACATGGAATTACATAGCTGCCAAAGAGCAGCCCTTCCTGTGGGTGTCTGGTCCGCTTTGAGCGGTCGGGCATCTATTTTTTTGACTGTGTCAGCAGTCAAGACATGTGAGGAAGGAGATCGATGGGCACGACTTCCCCCAAGGCGGTCATCATGGACGAGACCGCCGTCAATCGAGCGATGACCCGCATCGCGCACGAGATCCTCGAGCGCAACGAGGGCTGTGAAGACCTCGCTCTGGTCGGCATCGTCACGCGCGGCGACCTTCTGGCAAAGAAACTCGCCGAGGAGATCAAGGAGATCGAGGGCGTCGACGTTCCGCTCGGCAGCCTCGACATCAGCTTCTACCGCGATGACTACGCTACCAATTTCGCTCCCGCGATCCACGCTACCAACATTCCCTTCAGCGTCGACGGCAAGCGCGTCGTGCTGGTGGACGACATCCTGTACACGGGTCGCACTATCCGCGCCGCTCTGGACGCCGTTATGGACCTGGGCCGTCCGAGCCGAGTCGAGCTGGCAGTTCTCGTTGACCGCGGTCACCGCGAGCTCCCCATCTCGCCGGACTTTGTCGGCAAGAACGTTCCCTCTTCGCACGAGGAGAACGTGCACCTATATATGAAGGAAGTCGACGGCCGTACCGCTGTCGAGATCAACGACGTCGCGCCGGGTTCCCACGTGGGCTCCGCGCCGCTGGGAGGTGAGTAGTACCGTGGCGTTCAATCATAAGCACCTGATCGACATTACCGAGTACTCCGAAGAGGACATCAAGCTCATCCTCGAGACCGCCAAGGCGTTCTCCGAGGTCAACGAGCGTGCCATCAAGAAGGTCCCCACGCTCAAGGGCAAGACCATCGTCAACATGTTCAACGAGCCCTCGACGCGTACCCGCAGCTCTTTCGAGCTCGCCGAGAAGCGTCTTTCGGCTGACAGCCTCAACTTTGGCGGCTCCTCGACCTCCACGGTCAAGGGCGAGAGCCTCGTCGATACCGTCGAGACCCTCAACGCCTACAAGATCGATTGCATCGTCGTGCGCGACAAGCATGCCGGTGCTCCCTACATCGTCACGCAGAATTCGCCCGCGAGCGTTATCTGCGCCGGTGACGGTAAGCACAACCACCCCACGCAGGCTCTGCTCGACCTGTACACCATCTGGGAGCACAAGGGTGACTTCCACGGTCTGAAGGTCGCCGTCGTCGGTGACATCGCCCACTCCCGCGTTTGCGGCTCGCTGATTCCTGCGTTGAAGATCATGGGCTGCGAGACCTACGCCGTCGCTCCCGGCACGCTGCTGCCGCCGGCGCCCGAGGTTCTGGGCTGCGACCACGTGACGAGCGACCTCGATTCCGTCCTGCCCGAGCTGGACGTCGTCTATATGCTGCGTGTACAGCAGGAGCGCCTCGAGGGTGCCCCGTTCCCGACCATTCGCGAGTACCACAAGCTCTTCGGCCTGACCAAGGACCGTGAGAAGCTCATGAAGCCCGACGCGATCATTTGCCACCCGGGCCCCATCAACCGCGGCGTCGAGTTCGACTCCTATATGGCCGACCACCCGCAACGCTCCGTCATCCTGGAGCAGGTCTACGCCGGTATCTGCGTGCGTATGGCTATCCTGTATCTGCTGCTTGGAGGTGCCGATAATGGCCTTGCTTCTTAAGAATGCCCACGTCGTCGACCCGTCCGTCGAGCTTGACGGTGTCGTTGACGTCCTGATTGATGGCGACAAGATCGCCGAGGTCGGCGTGAACCTCGCCGCCGAGGGAGCCGAGGTCCGCGACCTTTCCGGTAAGTACCTCGTCCCCGGCCTGGTGGACATGCACGTCCACCTGCGCGAGCCCGGCTACGAGGTCAAAGAGGACATCGAGAGCGGCACCCGCGCAGCTGCCAAGGGCGGCTTCACCGGCGTGTGCGCCATGCCCAACACTGACCCCGTCACCGATAACGGCACCGTCGTGGAGTTCGTCAAGTCCCGCGCTGCCGAGGTCGGTCACTGCCGCGTCTATCCGTCGGGCGCCATGACCCGCGGTCTTAAGGGCGAGGCCATGTCCGAAATGGGCGATATGGTCGCCCACGGCGCCGTTGCCTTCACCGACGACGGTCGCGGCGTGCAGGGCGCGGGCATGCTCCGTCGCTGCATGGACTACGGCAAGATGTTCGGCAAGGTCTTTATGAGCCACTGCCAGGACGAGGACCTGGTCGGCCACGGCCAGATCAACGAGGGCAAGGTCTCGACCCGTCTGGCTCTTGAGGGCTGGCCGGCTGCCGGCGAGGAGCTCCAAATCGCTCGCGACATCGAGATCGCCAAGCTGACCGGTGCCAAGCTGCACATCCAGCACATCTCTACCGCCCATGGCCTAGAGATCGTGCGTGCCGGCAAGGCCGCTGGCGTTCAGGTTACCTGCGAGGCAACCCCGCACCACATGTTCCTGACCGAGAACGACCTGGACGAGACCTACAACACCTCGCTCAAGGTCAATCCGCCGCTGCGCACCGACGAGGACGCCGAGGCCATCTGTCAGGGCGTCATCGACGGCACCGTCGACGCTATCGTCACCGATCACGCTCCCCACACCCCGTGGGAGAAGGCCCGCGAGTTCGAGCTTGCGCCCTTTGGCATGATCGGCCTCGAGACCTCGCTGTCGCTCGTACTCACCGAGCTGGTCAACACGGGCAAGATGAGCATGGGCCGTATGGTCGAGCTCATGGCCATCAAGCCGCGTGAGATCCTGGGCCTCGACCAGGTTCAGGTCAAGGCAGGCTCCGTTGCCGACCTGACCGTGTTCGACCCCTCCGCAACCTGGACGGTTGGCGAGGACGGTTACGAGTCGCGCGCCGAGAACTCCGGTTTTGCCGGCCGCACGCTCACCGGTCGTGCCACCGATGTATTTGTCGGCGGTAAACAGACGCTTGCCGACGGCTGCATCTGCTAGCATAGCCTTATCGCTTTTGTGCGCGGCGCCCTTGCGGTGCCGCGCTTTCTATTCGTTTGGACCATGCAACCGCATGGGGGATTGGAGCGTTTATGCCCACACCTTCCACTGCACGCATGCACGACTTCGAGGTCGTCTCGAACCGGGAGATTGCCGACGGCGTCTTCTCGCTCGTCATCTCGGCCCCCAAGCTTGCAAGTGCGCTCAAGCCCGGTCAGTTTGTGAACATCGCCGTACCCGGTGATGCGTCCTCGCTGCTTCGCGTGCCCCTGAGCTACTACCGCGCCGACGCCGAGGCCGGCACCGTCGAGCTGTGGTACGCCGTCGTGGGCGACGATACCCGTCGTTTGTCCCAGATGGGCCCCGGCTCCACCTCTAACCTGTTGGGCCCTGGCGGCCGCGGCTGGCTTGTTCCCGAGGGCACCAGGAAGGCGCTGCTCGTGGCGGGCGGCATCGGTGTTCCGCCCGTGCTGTGCCTTGCCGGCAAGCTTGCCGAGCAGGGTGTGGCCGTCGACGTGTGCCTGGGTTTTGGCACCGCTTCCAAGGCCGTGGGCATCGATGAGTTCCGCGCGCTGGGCGCCACGGTCAACGTTTGCACCGACGACGGCTCGCTCGGCACGCACGGTTTTTGCACCGATCCTGCCGCCGAGCTGCTCGGCGAGGGCGGCTACGACTACGTCGCCAGCTGCGGTCCCGCCGTCATGATGAAGAAGGTCGCCGCTGCTGCCGCCGAGGCCGGTGCGTACTGCGAGGTGTCCCTCGAGCGCATGATGAGCTGTGGCTTTGGCGCCTGCAACACCTGCAATGTCGAGACGGTCGACGGTATGAAGGGTGCTTGCATGTGCGGCCCCGTGTTCGATGCTTCCAAGGTGGTGGTCTTCTAGTGGGTACCGTGAACATGGCCGTCGATTTCGGCGGCGTCAAGATGCAGAACCCCATCAACACCGCAGCCGGTACTTTTGGTTACGGTTGGCAGTTCCAGAACTTCTTTGATGTTTCCCAGCTGGGCGCCATCACCACCAAGGGTTGCGCAGCCGAGCCCTGGCCCGGCAACCCCGCGCCCCGCATGGCCGAGATCCCGGGCGGCATGATCAACTCCGTGGGCCTTCAGAACCCCGGCGTGGCCGCCTTTGCCCGTGAGTCAGGCCCGTGGCTCGAACAGCTGTCCAAGGACGGTTGCCAGGTCATCTGTCAGGTTGCCGGCCACTCCGTTGACGAGTTTGTGCGCGCGCTCGAGATGTATGTCGAGCTATGCCCCTGGGCTGCCGGCTACGAGATCAACGTGAGCTGCCCCAACATCGCCGCCGGCGGTGCCGCCATGGGCTCTACGCCCGAGGGCGCCTCTTCCGTTATGGCTGCCTGCCGCAAGGTGACCGATAAGCCGCTGTTCGTGAAGATGGCGCCGGTCAACGTCGCCGAGATCGCCAAGGCCCTCGAAGCCGCCGGCGCCGACGGCCTTTCGGTTATTAACTCCATCCAGGGCATGGCCATCGACGTCCATACCCGCAAGTCCCGCGTGGCAAAGCCCAAGGGCGGCCTTTCGGGCCCGCTGTGCCACCACATCGCCGTGCGCATGGTCTGGGAGGTCGCCCAGGCCGTCAATATCCCCATCAACGGTGTCGGCGGTGTCATGACCGGCGAGGATGCGGCCGAGTTTATCCTGGCCGGTGCCACCTGCGTGTCGGTTGGCATGGCCAACTTCGTCGATCCGTGCGCTTCGCTCAAGATCGCGCACGAGCTCGAGGCCTGGGCCGAGTCCCAGGGCGTAAAGGACATCAACGAACTGGTAGGTGCGTTCGAATGCTAGAGACCGATGCCCGCGACCGCGTAATCGTCGCCCTCGACTGCGATCGTGAGCGTGCGCTCGAGCTCGCCCACGAGCTTTCGGGCCATGCCGCTTGGCTCAAGGTTGGTATGACGCTCTATTACGCCGAGGGTCCCCAGATCGTCAAGACCTTTAAGGACCTAGGCTTTAAGGTCTTTCTTGACCTTAAGTTCCATGATATTCCGCATCAGGTTCGCGGTGCCGCCCGCTCGGCCTCGCTTGCCGGTGCCGACCTGCTCTCGGTTCACGGCTTGGGTTCGGGCGCAATGCTTGCTGCCTGCCGCGAGGGTGCCGAGGAGGCGCGCGACGACCGCGCCAAGCTCGTCGCCATCACCGTGCTCACGAGCATGAATCAGGATGCCTTGAGCGAGATCGGCGTCGAGTCGCCCGTGGCTGAGGAGGCCGCCCGCCTGGCAAAGCTCGCTCAGGCCAACGGCATCGACGGCATCGTGTGCTCGCCGATGGAGGCTCACGACATGCGTGAGCTGTTGGGTCCCGATGCCCTGATCGTGACTCCGGGTGTGCGTCCGGTTGGTGCCGCCTTAGGCGACCAGTCCCGCGTGGCGACGCCTTCCCAGGCTATCGAGCGTGGCGCAAGCCGCATTGTGGTGGGCCGTCCCATCACCGGTGCCGACGATCCGGTTGCCGCCTTTGACGCCATCGTCGCCGAGCTGGTCGAAAACGTCGCGTAAAAGATTCCCCTAAGTCACCACTTTTGGGTCTCATTAGCACAAAATAGCCCCTGTGCCTGCGTAAACTTTCCCATCCTTTGTGTGGAATCGCAGGTCAGGGGCTTAACTTTGGGCGCAGTATATTGCACTTTTTGCGGGTATCGTCTAACCTATGGAGCCGCGATTGGGCATTTTGTACGTTCTACGTGCTAAAATGCCAATTATTGAATCAGATATAACCCAACTATTTGGAGGTACGAATGGCACTCCCTCAGCTTACCGATGAGCAGCGTAAGCAGGCTCTTGAGAAGGCTGCTGCCGCACGTCACGCCCGCGCTGAGCTTCGCGAGCAGATCAAGAAGGGCGAGAAGTCCCTCGAGTCCGTGCTCAACTCCGATGACCCCATCGCTTCCCGCATGAAGGTTTCCACCCTCATCGAGTCTCTCCCTGGTTATGGTAAGGCCAAGGCCGCCAAGATCATGGAGGAGCTCGGCATCTCCGCTACCCGTCGCGTTCAGGGCCTTGGCGTCCGTCAGCGCGAGCAGCTCCTCGAGCAGCTGACCAAATAAGTGAGCGCTCAGGATTCCAAGCTCTTTGTGATTTCTGGACCGTCAGGCGCGGGCAAGGGCACGCTCGTCACTCGTGTGCGCGAGCGTCGCTCTAACCTGGGCCTGACGGTTTCGGCTACCACGCGAGCCCCACGCAAAGGCGAGGTCGATGGCGTCAATTACTTTTTCCTGACGCGTGAGGAGTTCGACCGCCGCGTGGCAAACGGTGAGTTTGTTGAGTGGGCCGAGGTCCACGGTAACTGCTACGGCACGTTGGTGAGCGAGGTTCAGTCCAAGCTCGCCTCTGGTTCGTCTCTCATCTTGGAGATCGATGTCCAGGGTGCCCTGCAGGTGAAGGAGCGTTTCCCCGAGGCCGTGCTGATCTTTATCAAGCCGCCTTCGCTTGAGGTACTCCGCGAGCGTCTAGTCGGTCGCGGTACCGAGACGTCCGAGACGATTGAGCTGCGTATGGCAAACGCCGCCGATGAGCTTGCCCTTGCCGACCGCTACGACGACGTCGTGGTAAATGACGATCTCGACCGCGCGACCGATGAGCTCGTTCGCGTTCTCGATATGCATGAAAGGATCTGAGGTCCGTGTCCGTTGTAAAGCCTTGCATTGACGATCTTCTGGAGAAGACCGATCACAACCGCTTCCTGCTCGCTTCGCTTGCCTCCAAGCGCGCCTGCGACATCAATAGCATGCTGCGTGGCCAGCACAACCGCGTGCTTGCCGTCCAGGATGTCGATGACATCACCATCGGGCTTTCCGGTGCCGATACCATTTCGATGGCTATGGATGAGATTATCGACGGCGACATCTCTTACGACGAGGCCCGTTATGAGAAGGCGCTCGGCCACAAGGTTGCTGAAGCCTAAATGGCGGCTCGCGTCTGCCTGGTCCACTATCACGAGGTTGGACTTAAGGGTAAGAACCGCGCACATTTTGAGCATATCCTCATGGATAACATCAAGGCGGCCTTGGCCGCCTTTTCCGTGAATGCCGTGTCTCGAATTTCCGGTTATATCCTCGTGACCTTTAACGAGCATCAGGCCGACGAGGCGGCTCGTGTCATTCGCACCGTTCCCGGCGTTGCTCGCGTGTCTTTGGCGTATCACACCAATCGCGACCCTCAGGAGTACTGTGCCGCCGCCGTGAAGGCGCTGCGTGAGTTTGGCCCCTTCGATTCGTTTAAGGTGCACGCCAAGCGCTCCAATACCGACTATGAGCTCACCTCGATTGATATCAATCGACAGGTTGGCGAGGTGCTGTGCGAGGCGTTCCCCGATAAAAAGGTTCAAATGCACGATCCCGACGCGATGGTTCACGTGCTGGTTGTTCAGGGTAGCGTTTATGTGTACGCGCGCTCCGAGCGCGGTGTGGGCGGTCTGCCGGTGGGCTCTGCCGGTAAGGTCGTGACCCTGCTGTCATCGGGTATCGACTCGCCGGTGGCGACCTGGATGCTCGCGCGACGCGGAGCCGTGTGCGTGCCGGTGCATTTTTCCGGTCGTCCGCAGACGCCAGATACCAGCGAGTATCTAGTGCAGGACATCATTCGCGCCCTTGAGCCGGGTGTCCAGATCGGCCGTCTGTATGTTGTGCCGTTTGGCGACTGCCAGCGCGAGATTTCGGTGACCTGTCCCAGCAACCTGCGCGTGATCATGTATCGCCGCATTATGTATTCGGTTGCCGAGCGCATTGCACACATCGAGGGCGCCAAGGCTATCGTGACGGGCGAATCGCTTGGGCAGGTTGCCTCCCAAACGCTTGAGAACATCATGGCCGTCAACGAGGCCGTGAAGATCCCCGTGTTCCGCCCTCTCATCGGTTCGGACAAGCAGGAGATCATCGCGCGCGCCGAGGAGATTGGTACGTTCGATATCTCGACTGAGGCCGCTCCCGACTGCTGCACGCTGTTTATGCCGCGCCGTCCCGAGACGCACGCTAAACTCGATGCCGTGCATGAGGCCTGGGAGTTGTTCGATCACGAGGAGATGATCGAGCGCCTGCTCAAGCAGACCGAGTACATCGACTTCGAGAGCAACACGTATAAGGCCCCTAAGACCTTAAAACGCAAACATTCGGAGCTTGCTCCGCGTGAGATTTACCAAGATCACGAGTAATGTCGTGCATAGACCGACGATGCGCCTGCATCGTCGGTCTTTTGCTATCTGGGCATTTTGCGGCTAAGTGTTCATTTGCTGACGTGTGCCTGAATAAATGGACAGATTTGTGCAAGGTTTTGGTCGGTTTTTGGTTTGACCGCTAAAACCGGTTTTGGAGCGTGGCTGTTGCAGGGCTCCTTTCCTGACACGATGGTGTTGGGAGGTTTTGCTATGGCGCAGCGCGAACAACACGAACGGGTCAAACGGATGGACCGCTTGGCGGACAAGCTGCTCGGTCATAAGGCAGTGGTGATGGCGATACTGGTCGTCATTGCGATGGCGAGCGGCTTGGCGATGGCGAACCTTGGCGGCGGTGCCGGCGGTGTGTCGTTTGAGCGCACTGACGGTACGGGCTCGTTGATGGAGCCGGGATCCGGTGATGCCTCGAGCGGAAAGACATCCGAAGGTTCTTCGACTAAGGCTTCTGCCGCGGCAGAGGTCTATGTCGATGTCGATGGCGCCGTTGTGTCGCCCGGTGTATATCGTCTCAAAGACGGCGCGCGGGTGGCTCAGGCGATTGATGCCGCCGGCGGGCTGGCGCCCGAGGCAGACGTTACGGGGCTCAATCGGGCATCTAAGGTCACTGATGGACAAAAAATCCACGTTCCAACGGTAGGGGAGCAGCAGGCGTCCATTGCGGAAGCCGATGTTGATGGTGGGGCTTCCGCATCGTCGGGCGTGAGTGGCGCTACAGGCCTAGTAAACATCAATACGGCAAGTGCGGCGGAGCTGCAGACGCTTTCGGGCATCGGGCCTTCTATGGCCCAGTCAATTATCGACGAACGGACGCAAAACGGGGCCTTTGCCTCGGTCGATGACCTTATGCGCGTATCGGGGATCGGTGAGAAGAAACTCGCCAAAATTAAAGATTGCATCTGTGTATGAGTGCGACCGAGCGCGAGCATGGGATGCCACCGCGCCCATTGATGCCGTGGACGATGGCCCTGTGTGCCGGCATGTGCGTGAGCTGCGCCTTGGTGCTCAACGTGGCCGCCGATGCGATGCTGGGGGAGCAGACATCGGCGGTCGGACCGCTTGTAGTTATTTCGGTTGCGGCGTCGCTGTGCATGGTGCTGGCTCGATCTTGTGAGCGACTTGTCTTGTGGAAACGTTGGCTATATGCCGCAGCTATCGGTTTGCTGACGGGCTCGATTGTTTCGGCGTGGTGGGCTGTGGGTGCGCTAAGTGCCACGAAGGCGCTCGACGGTCGAGCGGCAAGCAGTCTCGAGTTTGTCGTGCAGGGTGATCCGTCCATAAACGATGGGACGTATTCCTACACCTGCGAAACATGCGTGGACGGCAGGCGCTTGGGTGAGGTTCGTCTGTCGTGCGACCGCGAGCTTGGTGCCGGGTCTCATGTGCGCGTTATCGGCCGCGTTTCGCGCTTCGAGAACGATGCGTATGGGCGCTCGCGCGTGCTCCGAGGCGAGGTGCGCAAGGTTAAAGCCGTTCGGATTGTGTCGGTCGATGAGGGCTCTCCGGGGCCGCTGCTTCGGCTGCGAAATGGGCTGCTTGCGCCCATCGCGCCTGCGACCGACCCGGCGCGTGCGCTCATAGCCGGTGTCGTCTGCGGTCGTTCGGCCGAGCTGCGCGCCCAGCCGGCGGGCGACTGGTTTTCGGTAACGGGCACCGCGCATCTCATCGCTGTCTCGGGCAGCCATCTTGCCATCGTGGGGTTTGTGATTGAGGGTGTCTTGCAAAAGACTCGGTGTTCACGTGGTCTTCAGCGGGCGATATTGGCGATAACGCTTGTTGGCTACGCTGCCTTTACGGGCGCGTCTCCTTCGGCCGTGCGCGCGTGCTGCATGGTGTTCGCGACGCTTGTCGTAAACGGCGCGGGGCGTCGCCGGCACGGCGAATCGGCACTCTTCGTAACCATGTCCATCTTTGTGCTACTGCGGCCGACGGTGCTGTTCGAGATGGGCTTTCAGCTTTCATGTGCCAGCGTCTTAGCCATTCTGTGCTTTTGCCCCTATGCGACCTACGCTTTGGGTGAGCTGGGTGTGCCATCGGACGTCGCCAGCATGCTTTCCGCCACGCTGTGCTCGCAATTGGCGACACTTCCCATTACCATTCCCGCCTTTGGTACGTTATCGCTCATTGCTCCGCTGGCAAATGCGGTCATCGGTCCGGTGGTGAGCGTACTGCTTGCTGTGTCGATTGTGCTGGTTCCCTTTTCGCTCGTGGCACCTTTGCGGACTTGGGCGCTCATTGTGCCCATGATTGCCGCCCGTTGCGCACTGTTCTTCGAGCAGCTGTTTGCCGCCGTGCCGGGTGCATCCGTGAGTTTGCCGCCCGATAGCATGTGGATTTATCTAGTGCCGTGTTTGCTGGCGGTTCTGCTGGTCTGGTGGCCGCGTCCCCGTGCACGTCCTATGGCGGTGGGGCTTGCATGCTTGGTACTCCTGGCTGCGATTCCGTACGTCTACTGGGATCGATTCGCTCCGCCTTCGGTGACGGTGCTCGATGTGGGCCAGGCCGATGCGATTCTTATCCGCCAGGGCGGCGCAGTAGCACTCGTCGACTGCGGGCTCGACGAGCGCATGGTGGCGGCGTTGGTTCGCAATAACGTGCACCATATCGATGCCGTCTTTGTGACGCATTGGGATGAGGACCACTGGGGTGGTCTGCCTGCCGTGCTCGAACAGTTTTCGGTTGGAACGATTGCCGTGGCGGCGGATGCGCTGGAGGATGCTCCTGCCGAGGTATTGAACCGACCTGGCGTTGAGTATCGGCAGGTGCGCCGTGGGGATACGGTCGATATCGGCTCATTTTGCGCCCGCGTGATGTGGCCATTCGAGTCCGTGGATGGCGAGGGAAATGAGGACTCGCTTGTCCTGCTGCTCTCCTATGTTCAGGAAGGCAGGGGCCTGCGTATGCTCCTCACCGGTGATGCCGAGCTCGACCAAGAACGGGAATTCGTGCAGGAGGTGGGGGAAATCGATGTACTTAAACTTGGGCATCACGGCTCTAAGGTTTCAGTCGATGGTGAGTTGCTGGACGTCTTGAAGCCTGAGCTTTCCCTTGCGAGTGCGGTCGAGGGGAATCGATACGGCCATCCGTCCGATGCCTGCATCGATGCCGTTAAGGAAGCGGGCGGTGTGTTCGCGTGCACTATCGAACACGGCGACATTACCGTCACGCCAACTGCGAATGGCTTTGCGATGCGATGCCAGCGACCGTGACGACGTCGTTGGCGTGTGGTGGGCCCCTGGGCTAGAATGGCACGGAACGAATACGAAGGCCTGCGGGAGGGGAGCGCAATGTCCGAAACCAGTCTGTTGCCGGCATATCTGATCGTCGGTACCGACGGCGTCAAGCGCGATCACGCCGTCTCGCGTATGAAAGCGCGTCTGGAAAAGTCGGGTATGGTCGAGTTCAACCTCGACGAGCGCGATATGACCAAAGACCCCGACATCGAGTCGATTATCGGATCGCTCAACACCTTTCCCATGGGCAGCGAGTTTCGCCTGGTAATCCTTGACGGCTGCTCAAAACTCGCCAAAGCGATCTCCGAGCCGCTTGTCGACTATCTGGCGAGTCCCAGCCCCACGACGGTTTGTCTCATCATCGCCGACTCGCTTGCCAAGAACACGCGCCTGTATAAGGCGATCGCCAAGATCGACAAGAAGGCGGTGATCGATTGCTCCGGTACCAAGCGCTGGGAGCTACCGCGCCGCGTGCAGCAGATGGCGACGCAGCACGGCAAGTCGATCTCGACGTCGGCCGCCGAGGAGCTCGTCTCGCGTTCGGGTGAGAACACCCGCATGCTCGATAACGACTTGGCTAAGCTTGCCCAGATGGTCGAGGCGCCCCAGATTGAGCTTGCCGACGTTGAGCGCTGGATTGTACGTACGGCCGAGGTTCAGCCCTGGGACTTTCTCAATGCGGTCTCGGCCCGTGACATGCGCCGCTCGCTCGAACTCTTCAATCTACTGCCCGCCAAGAGCTACGTGTGGACCTACACGCTGTTGTGCGGGCGCATCCGTGAGCTGATCGTTGCCAAGGCGCTCGATGCGCGCGGACAGGGTCGTGAGCTGGCCGCAACGCTCAGGCTCCAGTCTTGGCAGGTCAAGAATCACCTGACCTGGGCGCGCCGCTTTTCGATGGCAGAGCTCGTCGCAGCGCTCGAGGGCGCGGTCGATGTGGAGCTCGCGCTCAAGGGTTCGGCCGATTCTCAGACCGCGCTTTTGCTCTGGATTACGAACATCTTGAGAAAATCGTGATGATACCTGCCTATTTTACAAATTCGTTCTATCCCTTTGAGGGGGAGCGTGCTATAGTAGGCGCTTGCATGACCTCACCGTGTCTCAGAGGTGTCATACATTTTTTGCAAGGAACTCGAAAGGAACTCCAGAAGTGGCAAACATCAAGTCTCAGAAGAAGCGTATCCGCACCAATGAGGCAGCTCGCATGCGTAACAAGGCTGTCAAGTCCGAGCTCAAGACGCTGACCAAGCACGTCCAGTCCGCCGTTGCCGAGGGCGACGCCGAGAAGGCCCAGGCTGCCCTCAAGACCGTCACCAAGCGTCTCGACATGGCTGCCGCCAAGCATGTTATCCACAAGAACCAGGCTTCCAACCGCAAGTCCGGTCTTGCCAAGCTCGTGAACAGCATCAACGCCTAAGTTGTAAATTTCACACCACACAGATTACGCGCATAAATGGAGCCTGTTTTATGGAACAGGCTCCATTTTTTGTACCGCTCGGGTAAGATAGTCCGCATGAATACTTCAATTGACATTTCCCACATCCGCAACTTCTCAATCGTTGCGCACATCGACCATGGCAAGTCCACGATCAGCGATCGCATCCTCGAGCTCACCCATACCGTCGACGAACGCGACATGGAGTCGCAGCTGCTCGACACCATGGATATCGAGCGCGAGCGCGGCATCACGATCAAGTCCAATGCCGTTCGCGTGTCCTATGACGCCGACGATGGCGAGACGTATCAGTTCAATCTGATCGATACGCCGGGCCACGTGGACTTTACCTATGAGGTCTCGCGCTCGCTGGCAGCCTGTGAGGGCGCGGTGCTCGTTGTCGACGCCACACAGGGCGTCGAGGCACAGACCGTCTCCAACGCGACGCTTGCCATGAACGCCAATCTGGACATTGTGCCGGCCATCAACAAGATCGACCTGCCCTCGGCTCATCCCGACGAGGTTAAGACCGAGATCGAGGATGACCTGGCGATCCCTGCCGATGATGCCGTGTGTGTCTCGGGCAAGACCGGCGAGGGCATCCACGATCTGCTGGAGTCCATTGTCTTTCTGATCTCTCCGCCCAAGGGCGATGCGAATGCGCCGCTCAAGGCACTCATTCTGGATTCATACTTCGACGAGTATCGTGGCGTCGTCGCCACGGTGCGCATCTTTGACGGCTCCATCAAAAAGGTCGATACCTTGCGCATGATGCAGGCAAAGGGCGACTTTTTGGTCGATGGCGTGGGCGTCAAGCGTCCCGCCGAGACGCCGGTCGACGCGCTGACGGTCGGCGAGGTCGGATACGTGGTCACGGGCCTGAAGGACCCCGAGGCCGTTCGCGTGGGCGACACCCTTACCTGGGCGTCGAACCCCTGCCCCGAGCCGCTTCCCGGTTACCGCGAGGCTAAGCCCATGGTCTATACGGGCCTGTTCCCGATCGATAACAAGGACTACGAGAACCTGCGTGACGCGCTCGATAAGCTGCATGTCAACGACCCGTCGTTGGTGTGGGAGCCCGAGACTTCGGTGGCGCTCGGCTTTGGTTTCCGCGTTGGCTTCTTGGGCCTGCTGCATATGGAGGTCGTCAAGGAGCGCCTGGAGCGCGAGTTCAACCTGGACCTGATTGCCACGAGCCCTTCGGTGGACTATCACGTCTACAAGACCGACGGCGAGATGATTGATGTTCGCAGCCCGCAGGATCTGCCCGAGGCTACGCGCATCGAGCGCATCGAGGAGCCCTACCTCAAGGCCAAGATTATCTGTCCGCCCGAGTATACGGGTGCCGTCATGCAGCTCGCTATCGAGCATCGCGGCATTACAACCGACATGATCCATCTCACGAGCAAATCGGTCGAGATGCGTTTCGACATGCCGCTTGCCGAGCTCATTCTGGACTTTTTTGACCAGCTCAAGAGCCGCACCAAGGGTTACGCCTCGCTCGACTACGAGTTCAACGAATATCGCCCCTCCGAGCTCGTCAAGCTCGACATCCTGCTTTCGGGCGACGAGGTGGACGCGCTGTCGTTTATCGTGCACAAGGATAAGGCTTATGGCCTGGCCCGCGGTCTGTGCGACAAGCTCAAGGAAATCATTCCGCGCCAGCTGTTCGAGGTGCCTATCCAGGGCGCCATCGGCAACAAGATCATTGCCCGCTCTACCGTCAAAGCGCGCCGCAAGGACGTGCTGGCCAAGTGTTATGGCGGCGATATCTCGCGAAAGCGCAAGCTGCTCGAGAAGCAGAAAGAGGGCAAAAAGCGCATGAAGGCCATCGGCTCGGTCGAGGTTCCGCAGGAGGCCTTTATGGCGATTCTCAAGGTGGACGAGTAGGTCCATGGCACTTTCTGAATACAGCAAGCGGTTGCTTGGCGCCTATGCCGAGCAGCCGTTCCTTATGGCTCCCATGGCGGGCGTGACCGATCCCGCCTATCGCATCATGTGCCGCCGTCGCGGTGCCCATCTTGCCTATAGCGAGATGGTGAGCGTGGCGGGCCTTGCCTATGCCAGCAATAAGACGTGGCGCCTGGTACTGCCGGCCGATGAGGAGCAGCAGATCTGCGTGCAGCTCTTTGGCTCCAAGCCCGATCAGTTTGCGAGCGCCGTCGCCGCCGTCGAGGAGCGTGTGGGCGATCGCCTGTCGCTGATCGATATCAACATGGCCTGCCCGGCTCGCAAGGTCGTCACCAAGGGCGAGGGCTCGGCGCTTATGCGCACTCCCGATCTGGCCGAGCAGATCGTCGAGGCGGCGGTGGGCGCGGCGCATGTGCCCGTGACCGTAAAAATCCGTAAGGGCTTTTACGCCGAAGACCGCAACGCCGCGACGTTTGCCCAGATGCTTGAGGGAGCAGGGGCCGCCGCGGTGGCGGTACATGGTCGCTGCGCCACGCAGCTCTATACGGGCCAGGCCGATTGGTCGGTCGTCGATGAGGTGGCCGACGCCGTCGAGATTCCCGTTATCGGTTCGGGCGATGTGTTCTGCGCCGAGGATGCCGCGGAGCATCTGCGCAGTTCTGGTGCCAGCGCGGTGTTTATCGCGCGCGGCATCTACGGTAATCCCTGGGTGTTCGGTGATGCTCGCGCCCTTGCGCTCGATGGCACGCCGGTGCCGGCGCGCAGCTCCGTCGAGCGCCTGGACGCCCTGCGTGAACACCTAACGCTGACGCACGAGCTTCTGCCGCTCATGTCGCGTGCCCGCACGTACGCAAGCTGGTACTTAAAAGGCATGCCCCATGCCGCCGCCTGGCGCGCTCAGGTGGTACGTTGCTCCACATACGAGGAGTTCATGGCACTGGTCGATGATATCGAGCACGATGTGGTGGCCTGTGAGGCCGCACTTGCCGCCGGCGAGTCGGTGCCCGCTCATCCGTTGGAGGCCTAACGGTGGCCGTTACCGCGCTGTACGTGCATGTGCCGTTTTGCGCCCAAAAATGCCGGTACTGTGACTTTGACTCACGCAGTTTTGCTCCGTGCAACATGAGCGTTGCGCTCGATACCTATTTTGAGCAGTTGTATGCGCGCCTCGATGCTTTTGGCGACGCAGGCGCGCTTGCACAGATCCGCACCGTCTATGTTGGCGGCGGCACGCCGTCGCTGGCGGGGGAGCGTTTGGTAGAATTTGCCCGGCGTATCTCTGCGTGGTGCAAGCCTGTTGAGTTTACCTGCGAGGCCAATCCCGAATCGCTGACCGCAGAGCTTGCCACTGCGCTTGCCGGGGTGGGTGTCACGCGCGTCTCTCTGGGCGTGCAAACGCTCGATAACGCCGAACTTACCGCCATCGGCCGCATTCACGATGCCGATCGGGCGCTCGCTGCCATCACGACGGTCAAGGACGCTGGGCTTGTCGTGTCGTGCGACCTGATGTGCGGCCTTCCCGGGCAGACCGACCTAAGCTGGCAGCGCACACTCGATGGCGTGTTGGCGGCGGCGCCGCATCATGTGTCGGTGTACCCGCTCACGCTCGAGGAGGGCACGCCGCTCTATCGCATGGCGTGTCGCGACGAGTCGGTAGAGCCCGACGAGGATTTTCAAGCTTCGTGCATGGATGTGGCGCGTGAGCGTCTGGGTCCGGCCGGCTATCACCCGTATGAGGTGGCAAGCTACGCGCTCGACGGCCATGAGTGCGCCCACAACATTGCCTATTGGACCGGACAGGGCTATCTGGGTTTGGGCCGCTCTGCCGCCGGTATGCTCGACGCCGAGGATTTCGATCGCTTGGCCGGGCTGTTTCCCGACGTGCTTGCTCGCGGCGATGCGTATCGCGTGCGCTTGGTGCAACGCGACGATGCCGCGACGACGTTTGATGTCGAGTATCTGTCGCAGCGCGAGGCGGCGGCCGAGGATTTGATGCTTGCCTGTCGCATGATGCGTGGCATTGGGCCCGATCTGTTGGTTCGCTCGGCAAGCGTGATCGCTGCAGATGAGTTGGCAGCTGCCTGCGATCGCGCGCTCGAATTGGGTCTTGCCACTTGGGTGCCCGAGACGCTCGGAGTCCATGAGGGACCCTTCACTTCGGCAGATGTCGTCGCGGGCCATGTCCGAGCTCGTCTGGCGCCGACACACCTGGGCTGGCTCGATGGAAATGTTCTGTTCGAGCTGTTTTGGGATCTAGCCTAGGCCGCTCGGGTAGAATTACCGCAATATATACGCTGCTGTGAGCAGGAGGTTGCCGCGCATGGCGACGATGAACGAAAAAGATTACTACGAGATTTTGGGTGTCTCCAAGGACGCCACCTCGCGTGATATTCAAAAGGCCTTTCAGCAAAAGGCCCGCAAGCTCCATCCGGACGTCAACAAAGAACCGGATGCCGAGGAAAAGTTCAAAGAGGTTTCCGAGGCCTATGCTGTGCTTTCGGACGAGCAGAAGCGTGCGCGCTACGACGCCATGCGCTCGGGCAATCCCTTTGCCGGCGCTCCCACGGCTTCGCCCTATGGCGGCGGTTACGCCGGCAGCGCGGGCTACGGCAATCCCTTTGAGGGCGGCTTTCCCTTTGGTGGCGCCTGGGGTCAGCCGCGTCGCGGGCAGGCTGCCTATAATCCCGAGAACGGCGCCAACGTGGTCGTCGATATTAAGCTCGACGCCAAGGAGGCCAAGGGCGGTGCCCGCAAGACCGTCCGCTATACGCGCTTCGATACCTGTGGTCACTGCGGCGGTTCGGGCTCTGTTTCGTCCGAGCATGCACATACCTGTCCGAGCTGCGGCGGTCGCGGCCACATCGATGTCGACCTGTCCTTTCTGTTTGGTGCCGGTACGTTCCAGTCTGTCTGCCCTGAGTGCGGTGGCTCCGGTAAGGTCGTCGCCGACCCCTGTCCCGATTGCGGCGGCAGCGGGCGAACCCGTGTGACCTCCGAGCAGACGATTGAGTTTCCCGCCGGCACGCACGATGGCGACGAGGTCCGTATTGGCGGCATGGGTCACGCCGGCACCAACGGCGCCTCTGGCGGTGATCTGGTCGGTCGGGCCCATGTTGAGGCCGAGCGCCTGGAAGGCAAGGCCCGTACCGGTTTTTACCTGATGGGCATCGTGGCGCCGTTTTTGGTGCTATCGGCCATCTCGGGCGTGTTCTCGGCCTTTGCCGTGATGTGCTTTATTCCGTTTGCCATGGGCCTGTTCATGGTGCTCTCGGACGGCGTGCTGCACCGCAGCCTGCTGTGGTGGAAGCGCGGCGCGATGCAGTTTGCCAACGGTTTTGCCAACGGATTTATGTTTGCGCTCGTGTCGGTTTGGTTTGCGAGCTGCTCGCAACGTGCCATGCTTTCGCCCTACGCAATGCAATAACATCAAACCCTCTGTTTGCGGCCGGCCCAGCTTGGGTATAGGACGCACTGTGACAATAATGAAAGTCGGAAGGATTCGGTCGTGTCGGAAAATAGGGATTACTACGAGGTGCTTGGCGTCGACAAGGATGCCGACGCGCGGACGATTAAGCGCGCGTTTCTAAAGAAGGCCCGTACCGTACACCCGGACGTTTCGGACGACCCCGAGGCCGAGGCTAAGTTCAAAGAGCTCAACGAGGCATATTCCGTTCTTTCCGATGAGCAGAAGCGTGCTAACTACGACCGTTACGGCACTGCCGACGGCCCCGGTGGCTCCGGCTACGTCGATATCAACGATATCTTTGGTGGCATGGGCATGGACGACTTGTTCTCGTCGTTCTTTGGCGGCGGTGCCGGCGGTGGCGCCCGCAGCCGTCGTGAGCGTCGTCGCGGACGTGATATGGCCATCTCGCTTTCGGTGACGCTCGAGGAGGCGGCGCTCGGCTGCAAAAAGACAATCAGCTATGACCGCCTTGCTCCTTGTGAGGACTGCAATGGCACCGGTAGGGCAGAGGGCGCACAGGAAAAGCAGTGCGGCCGCTGCCACGGTACGGGCTACGTCACGACGGTTCAGCGATCGTTTTTGGGCCAGGTTCAGTCTTCCTCGCCTTGCCCCGACTGCCATGGCGAGGGCACGGTTATCGATCATCCCTGCGAGACCTGCGACGGTCAAGGCCGCACGCCTTCGCACGAAAAGATCGACATCGATATTCCCGCCGGCGTTTCGACCGGTCGCCAGCTTCGTGTGAGCGGCTTTGGCGAGGCCGGCCTTCGCGGCGAGCCTTCGGGCGACCTGATTGTCAACGTGCGCGTCGCCGACCATGAGCGCTTTAAGCGCAACGGTGATGACCTGTACCTGGTGAGCGATATCTCGATTGCGCAGGCTGCGCTCGGCTGCGAGATTGAGGTCGAGGGCATTATGCCCGACGAGGTCGTTAAGGTGACGGTTCCCGCCGGCGCCCAGTACGGCGACACCGTGAGCGTCAATAATTACGGCATGCCGCGCATTGGCGGTGGCGGTTCGCGTGGCCGCCTGATCGTGCAACTGCGCGTGGTCGTTCCCACCAATCTTTCCAATAAGCAGCGCGAGCTGCTCCGTGCTTTTGCCGATGAGATGGGCGATGACGTCGCTTCTGGTAAGAAGTCGGTGACCGACCGTATCAAGAGTGCCCTCGACGATATCCTCGATTAAGGAGCCCGCGTGCTCGCACCCCATATTTCCGTCGTCAACCTCGGCTGCCGTGTCAACCGGGTTGAGTCTGACCGTATCACTGCCGATCTTATGCGCTTGGGCTTTGCTATTGTGGAGCCCCAGGATGCCGATCTGATCGTCATTAACACTTGTGCCGTTACGGGCGAGGCCGAGGCTAAGACCCGTAAGGCCGTCCGTCATGCGCTGGCCCATCCAAACGAGCCCTATGTGGTCGTGACCGGATGCGTGGTCAATTTGCATCCCGAGGAGCTGTCGGAGCTTTCGGATCGCGTGATTGCCGAGCCGTCCAAGATAGATGTCGCCGAACGTGTTTGCGAGGTGCTGGGTGTTGAGTCCGATAGCGTTCCCGCCTGCAGCGATGGCGAGGTGGTCGATGCGCTCGGTCGCTCTCGCCTGGGCGTGAAGATTCAGGATGGCTGCAACCATCGCTGCACCTATTGCATTGTGTGGAAGGCGCGCGGCCCCGAGCGCTCCGTGCCCGTCGAGTCCGTGCTCGAGCAAGTTCGCGAGGCCCAGGAGGCCGGCGTGCCCGAGGTGGTGCTGACCGGTGTGAACCTGGGTGCCTACGATGGCAAGAGCGCGACCGACGAGCACGTCGAAATCGATAAGCTGCTCGAGGCCATCATGGAGCGCACGTCTATTCCGCATGTGCGCATTTCCTCGGTCGAGCCCATGGATATCTCCGAGCGCCTGCTTAAGGTTATGGCGCGCTACCCGCAGCGTATCGCCCCGTTTTTGCACCTGCCCGTGCAGTCCGGCTGCACGGCGACCCTGCATCGCATGGGCCGTCCCTATAGCGCCGAGGCCTTTGAGGACACGGTGCGTATGATTCGCGCCAACTTGCCCCAGGCGTCCCTTTCGTGCGATGTCATCGTCGGTTTTCCTGGTGAGACGGACGAGGAGTTCGAGGAGTCGCTGGCGCTGTGCCGCCGTGTGGGTTTCTCGCGTATGCACGTGTTCCGCTACAGCAAGCGTCCCGGTACCCTTGCTGCCGACATGCCCGACCAGGTGCCACCCGAGGTTATGGCCGAGCGCAGCCGCCGTATGCGGGCCGCCGCACAGGAGCTCGCTATTGCCGACGCTCGTCGTCGCGTGGGCACGGTCGAGCGTGCCGTGCTCGAGTATGGTGACAACCTGACGCTCGGCTCGTTCCATCATGCCCGTCTTGACGATACCTGTGGACTTACAGCCCCGTGCCTGCTCGATGTTGCTATCATCGGAGTCGATGATTCCGGCTTGGTCCATGCACGCAGGGAGGTTCATGGAAGCCTCGAAGATTAGACTTACCGTTCCCGAGGGTATTGACCCCTCGCGCGTTTTGGGTGCCGGCGACGGCGTCCTTCGTGCGCTGGAGAGCTTGGTTCGCGCTCACGTGGTCGCCCGTGGCGATAGCATCGCCGTGAGCGGTGACCCGGACGAGGTCGAACTGGTCGCGCGTTTTTTCGAACATGCCTTTCGTGAGGCTGCTTCCGGGCGCACGCTTTCTGCCGACGATGTCTCTCGCTGCCTGGCCGTCTTGCGCGACGGTGAGCACGAGGCTACGTCGCTTCGCGATGACGTGCTGCTTTCGTATCGCGGTCGCGTCATTCGCCCCAAGACGCTCGGTCAAAAGCGCTATGTGGATGCCATCCGCTCAAATACCATCACGTTTGGCTTGGGTCCTGCCGGTACCGGTAAGACCTATCTGGCCATGGCGCTCGCTGTTGCCGCACTCAAGCGTCACGAGGTGGGCCGTCTGATCTTGACGCGTCCGGTTGTCGAGGCGGGGGAGAACCTGGGCTTTTTACCCGGCACCCTCGAGGAAAAGATCGATCCGTACATGCGCCCGCTCTACGACGCCCTATTTTGCATGATGGATCGCGAGCGCACCGATGAGCTCATGGAGCGCGGCGTGATCGAGATCGCCCCGCTTGCCTACATGCGCGGCCGCACGCTGAGCGACGCCTTCGTGGTGCTCGACGAGGCCCAAAATACCACGCCCGAGCAGATGAAGATGTTTCTGACGCGCCTGGGCTTTAACTCCAAGTTTGTGATTACCGGCGACCTGAGCCAGCGTGACCTGGTGGGCCGTCGTGGTGGCTTGGCGGATGTCGAGAAGATTTTGGGCCGTGTCGACGATGTCGCATTTTCTCACCTCGAGCGTGCCGACGTGGTGCGCCATGCCCTGGTGGGACGTATCGTCGAGGCATATGATGCTTATGATGACGTGCGCGAGCAGCGCCCGCGCGACCGAAAGGAGTCCCGTTGAGTGTATTGATCAGCAACGATGCCGAGCTC
>CAUFRO010000033.1 GCA_959027945.1 uncultured Collinsella sp. | reverse complement strand
GCGTCGGCCACTCGATATCGCAGATTGCGGTGATGGCACGGCTGAGCACCTCGAGCGATGTGCCGCCGTAGGGGTTGGACGAATGCCCGCCCTCACTCTTCGTCTTGAGTATGATATCGGCGTAACCCTTCTCCGCGAGGTCGGCATGCATAAGCCAGCCCTCGCCCGCGCCATACTCGGCAGCCGAAACAATACGGTAGTCACCCTCGTCGATCAGATATTCAAGTTCAACGCCACGCTTCTCGAGCACACGACCGATCGCCCCCGCGCCGTACTGCGTGGTTTCCTCGTCCTGGCCAAAGGCCAGCAGCAGCGTTCGTTCGTGTTGCCAGCCGTGCGCCAGCGCATACTCAACGGCCTCCAAGATGCCCGCAACCTGGTCTTTCATATCGATGGCGCCGCGACCCCAAATATAGGTGTCGTCCACGTGCCCGCTAAAGGGATCGTGCGTCCAGTCCGTCTCGGTGCCCGGCACCACGGGAACCACGTCCATGTGGCCCATGAGCATGACCGGCTTGAGGGCGGGGTCGGTGCCGGCAAGCGTCACGAGCAGCGAATGGTCGATGAGCTCGACCTCGCCCGTCGCAAACACGCGCGGCCAGCCCTGCTGCATATAGGCGCGCAGGTCGTCAAACGCCTGCCAGTCCACCGTCTGGGCATCCATGCTCGAAATCGTCGGAAACGACAGCACGCGGCCCAGGCGCTCGCACGCGCCGACCTCATCGATATCGGCAAAATCATCCTCGTGCGCAAAGAAGCGCCAAACCTCGGCCATGCCTTCCTCCAAAAATAACGTGGCAAAGAGGCGGTCCCTTTGCCACGTTCGCTTGCATTATTTGTCCTCGAGATAGCGAGAGAGGAACTCACGAGTGCGCTGGTGTTTGGGGTTGCCGAAGAGCTCGGCCGGCGCGGCATCCTCGAGCACCACGCCCTTGTCCATAAAGACCACGCGGTCGGACACGGTTCGGGCAAAGGCCATCTCATGCGTGACGACGACCATGGTCATGCCGTCGGCGGCGAGCTTGCGCATGACCTCGAGCACCTCGCCCACGATCTCGGGGTCGAGCGCTGAGGTCGGCTCGTCGAACAGCATGATCTGCGGATTCATACATAGGGCACGAGCGATGGCCACGCGCTGTTTTTGACCACCGGACAGGCGACCAACGGCGGCGTGCGCGAACTTTTCGAGTCCCACGCTCGTCAGATGCTCCATCGCGACCTTCTCGGCCTCGGCCTTGCTCATCTTTTTGAGCGTGACGGGCGCGAGCGTGCAGTTGTCGAGCACATCCATGTTGTTGAACAGGTTAAAGCCCTGGAACACCATGCCGATGTCCTCGCGCAATTTGTTGATGTTGCAGCGCTCGGCCGTGAGGTCCTGGCCGTGGAACCAGATGTGGCCCGCGTCCGGGGTCTCGAGCAGGTTGAGGCAGCGCAGGAAGGTCGATTTGCCCGAGCCCGAGGCGCCGATGATGGTGACAACCTCACCGGGATTGACGGACAGGTCGATGCCCTTGAGCACCTCGAGCGAACCAAAGCTCTTGCGCAGGCCCTCGACGCGGATGAGCGGCTCATTGGTCTGTGCGGCGGCCGCAACGCCGGTAATGGCGGTATCTGCCATGATGATTCTCCTCGTCTTAAGCCTAGTTAGAGCTGGGCAGCGTGGCAGGAGCCTCGGCGCCGAGCTTTTTGCCAAAGGCCTCGAGCAGGCGGCTCGCCACGAGCGTCAGGATCAGGTAGACCACGAGCGCCACGCAGTAGACCTCCATCTGGCGGTAGTACACGCCGGCGACCGTGGTAGTAGCGTACATAAGGTCGAACACGCCGATAACCGAAAGCACCGACGAGTCCTTGATGTTGATGATGAGCTCGTTGGTGAGCGCGGGGATCGCGTTTTTAATACCCTGGGGGAACACGACCTTGCGCATAGCCTGCCACTGCGACAGACCCAGCGAGCGCGCCGCCTCGGCCTGACCGGGGTCGATGGACTCGATGCCGCCGCGCAGGACCTCCATCATGTAGGCGGTGGAGTTGAGCGAGATGGTGACGAGGCCGGCAGTGAAGGTACTCCAGATCTGGTTGGCCTGGGCGGTCTCGAAGCCCATGCCGCGCAAAACGGTGAAGCCCGCGTAATAGATGAGTAGGCCCTGGACCATCATGGGCGTGCCACGCACGATGGTGGAGTAGATGGTCGCAAAGCCGCGGCCGACACTCTTAAAGAAGCGCACCAGGTCGTTGTCCACGCGATCGAAGGTCTGAATGCGCAAAAACACAAAGAGCAGCGCAAGGAAAAAAGCGATGACGGTACCGAAGGTCGCAAGTGCGATGGTGATCTCGATGCCGCGGATAAAGAAGTCCCCGCTCTTGTAGGTCATGTAGACCAGGCTCGACAAAAAGTCGCTGGGGTTGGAGTCCGAGACAATACTCACCTGCACCAGGTCGATAAACGACATGACGCAGCGGTCGACAAAGAAGATCGCCGCGATGACGACCACGACATAGCTGCCCAGGCGCGCGCCGCGACGGAAACGCTCGGATGCAAACGGCGACGTTTCGCGATAGTCGCTCCAGTGCATAACCTTGGTGACGAGCGCTGCCGCCGACACGACGATCCAGGCCCAAAGAATCGCCCAAAGGCAATCTTGGAAGATGCCGGTGGGCGCCAAAAAGCTCAGCGGCGTGGGGTTGCGCTGGCTAAATGCCAAGCCGAGCGCCGCGATAACGCTCGTGCCCAGGTACACATAACGGTGGTCGGCCTTGATAAAGGAGGCCAGACGATTGATGCCTTTCATGCTGCCTCCCTATGCCGGCTGACGGTCGAGGCACGCGTCCCACATTTGGTCGCGCTCCTCTTGGCTAATGCCCTTGAGTGTCTTGTCGATGAGCTTAAGCAGTTTGTCCGAGCCCTTGCGGCAACCGACATTTGCCGTGACCTCCTGCTTAAAGCCCTCGCCCTCGGCAAAGTGGATGGGGACGATACCGGGATTTTGGGCCATATAGCCCTTTTCGTTCTCAGTGTTGTAGGTCACGGCGTCGCACGTGCCCTGCAGCAGATTCGAGAACACCGTGGGGACCGAATCGACCGGGTTCTTGTGCACAACGCCCGGAATCTCGTCGATGACGGTATCGAGCATGGTGTCCTTTTGGCCGAGCACCGTGGCACCGCTGAAGTCGCTGAGCTTGGTGGCGTTTTGGTAGGGCGAGCCCTCTTTTACGAACAGGCCAAAGTAGCCAATGAAGTACGGGTCGGAAAAGCCGACGGACTCCTCGCGCTCGGGCGTGGCGCTCATGCCGGCGATGATGAGGTCAATCTGGCCGTTGTTGAGCGAGTCGATAAGGCCCGAGAAGCTCTGCTTGACGGCAACGGACTCGCCGCCGAGAGCCTTGCAGACGATCTTGGCGATCTGCACGTCGTAGCCATCGGCATAGGCGCCCTGCACGTTGTCGATGGGGATCGTGAACTCGCTGTCCTCGGAAACCTGCCAGTTGTACGGGGCGTAGGCCGCCTCCATGCCGATGCGGATCTTATCCTTGCCGATAACGGAATCGGACAGGTCATCGCGACCGCCGCCCGTCGTGGGCTGAACTACTTCCAGCGTGGAGGGACGCTGGCAGCCGGCAAGTGCGCCGGCGACGACAGAAGCGCTCGCAGCGAGAGCGCTGCCCAAAAAGATGCGACGGCTGCATACCGGCTGGGCCTGCATGTCGCGCTGTTGTCGAGATTGCATCTGGTGCCTTCCCAATTTCGTTTTGCTGACAATAAGACAGGATATACGCCCGCAACCAGCAGCGCGGCATGTGCGCGAAAAATTAATAGACACACGAGGACGATTGGCGCAAAGCAGCCTGCCCCCATGTACCACTTGGCATGAAAAAGGCAAGGCATAGACCTTCTGGTCATGCCTTGCCTTTTGAATGACAAATTGTCGCTCTGGGTGGCGCGCAGCGTCGACCGGTCCGTCGTTCGTTAGAACGGCGGAACCTCTAGAGCAGGGTAACGCTAAAGCTGCGAACGTCCGTCTCACCCGGCGCCAAGGTAATGGTGTTGACCTTGTGCTCAAAGACGTCGTCCTCGGTGTCCATGGTGGTGTGGCCGGTCCAGGGCTCGAGCGCCACAAACGGGGCGTCGTTGGCGGCAGACCACACGCCGATGTACTTAAAGCCCTCAAAGTCGATCTTGACGCCGTGGCCCGACTTGCGGCCGCGCAGCGTGAGCGTGGAACCCGGGACATCGGTGAACATGATGGCATCGTTATCGAAGCTGCGGTGCGTGATGGGCAGCACGTCCGAGTTATCGGGAGCCTTGTAGCTGCCCTCGAACGTCATAAGACCGTCGGGCGTGATGATGGGGGCCTCGTTAGTCCAAGCCTCGGTAAACGCCAGCTCGTAATCCTCGAACGCCTCGTCTTCGGCACCGGGGGCGGGCACGTTGAATGCAGGATGACCGCCCACCAAGAACGGCAGGGCCACGTCGCCGGTGTTGGTGACGGCAAAGGTCTGCGTGAGCGTGGCGTCGCCGGTCAGGGCATAGGTCATGTTGAGCTTAAAGTGGAACGGGAACGCCTTGAGCGACTCGGGCGTGTCAGTGATCTCGTACGTTACCGAGGAGCCGTCCTCCGAAACCTCGACCAACTTGTGCTCGATGATGCGAGCAAGTCCGTGGCGCGGCATCTCGCAGGTGCCGGCCGCAGATGTCGCCATGTTGTTGCGCAGCGATCCCACGATGGGGAACAGGATAGGCGCATGCTTGCCCCAAAAGGCCGGGTCGCCCTGCCACAGATACTCGTTGCCGTTGAGGGCAAGGCTCGTGAGCTGGGCGCCCATGGAATCGATGGCCGCGATGAGGCCGCCGCGCTTGATGGTAGTGACGGTGGACATGCTACTTCCTCCAATAGTAAACAACGGTGTCGAGGGCTATTGTCTCACTCTTGGCGGCGGGGTTGAGCGACAGGTGCAGTTATTGAGCAATAGCGTAAAGGTCAAACCCGCCCTGCGGCGTGCTATCGACCGTATCGGGCGCCTGTGAATTAAAACTCACCGGAACCATGCGCTTTGAGGCACGGTAACGCGTGCCGTCGGTGGCGACGGGCGGCTCATCGACCGTGAGCTCGTAGTCGCCGGGCTTGAGCTCGATGCCGTCACCTTCGGAATTGACGTATTGGTACTCGTCGATCGCTTGCCCCTTGAGCGTGCGACCCACGATATGGACGAGCATCTGGCTGTCGCCGCGCGCGGTGTCCCACGTCGCGCCGTCCTTGACCTCGACCGATACATGCACCGAGCGCGTGCGGCTGAGCGATTGCTCGACAGACATCTCGACCTTGGCGGCGTCTTTGCGCTGTTGTTCAACATGGCTCCAGACGTTTCCAATTACCGAGCATGCGATAACGCCGGCCATAAAGGCGATAAGGATGGGGCCAAGCGGAGAGCGACGTCCCGCATCTTCCTCGCGAGCCAGATCGGGGCGATGCGTGGGCGCAGGCGCCTGGGCACCCTGCGAGGGCACGTCGAGAATGCTGAAGGATGCCGTGCTGTCGGGGTCGATAGTGTGACGCGGCTGCGGGGTCTTTGCCGGCGAGATGGACATGTCGGCTGGCTCACCCAGTGTGGCCGTGGCATCGGCCTTAGCCTCATCGGCCTCGGCTTGGGCCCAAGCCTGTTCAAAGGTTAGGGGTTCGGCGGAGTCGGAAGCGGCGTCCGTCTCGACGGCATCGTTGCCGGTCTCGTCCTCGTCGCTCGATACGTCACGCGGCGCGGGCTCGTCCCACTCCTCGTCCGGAGCCTCGCCCTCGCTATACCACCATTCAAAGTTATCGATATCCATACGGGGCGCCCCTTAAGCCTCGCAAATAAACACTTGCCAGCCTTATACCCCCAGATGGCACGGGAGCTCGCCGGCACAGACAGGAAAAGCGTCACAACATTCGACGCTTTTCCTCGTTTTCGAGATTTTCATCGAATGTTGTGATGGTTTGGGCAGCGATTACATGGCGAGGGCCGTGCGGATAGACGGATCGCTGAGGGCCTCGCGGAGCCAGGGGGCCAACTGCTCGGGATGACCTTGCAGATAGCCGTCGAGCTCGGAGAGGGCCACGCGGCGTACTTCCGATATTTCCTCTTGGTTGATGTGCAGCTCGCCCGGCTTAACACGGGCCAGGTAGACCTCGCACCATTCGCACTCACAGCGGCCGTCGCCGTGATCCTCGCGGTACACCACGTGCCCCAGATGCTTGAGCTCGTCCGGCTCGCGCATGATGCCGAGCTCTTCGTTGATGCGACGCGCCGTCGCGGCGGCGACGCCCTCCCCCGGGAGCGGATGGCCGGCGCAGCTATCGGCCAGCACCCCGCCCCACAGGCGCTTGAGCGGGCTGCGGCGACAGAGCAGCAGGCGCATGTTTTCGCCCTGGCCCTCGACCAGAAGCGTCAGGAATGCTTGGTGCAGGATACCCTCGCCGGTATGAGCTTTGATGCGATCGACGGGAGCGAGCGCTTTGCCCGTCGCGGCATCGACCGCCACGACCTCGGCACCCGCACCGCCCTCATCCCAGCCGGCGCGCAAGATGCGGGCCGCGGTTTCTTCGAGCGCGACGATGAGCTCCTTCGTGGTATTGAGCACGCGCTGCAAGTCGTCCTTGCTCGCCTGTTCAACATGAAAACCCATGCTTGCGGTTACCGGCACACCAAAGCGCGTAGCGAGCGCCGCCGCAATGTCGTGCGCCGGGATCTCGTCGCGATGGCACGGAACGGCAAGGATGCTCACAGTCGCCGTGCGTCCGGGCTCGGGACGCGGAATGGCCTGCGCCGTGGCGCCCAGGTGTGCGAACTCCGGCGAGCAGGCGTACACCGCCATGCCTCGCGGCGTCACCGTCAGCTGGGCCTCGAGCGTAAACTTGCCCTCGCCCACTGCAACCTTTGTCGTGTGCATACCCATGGGATCTCCTGTCGCCCGCGATGTACCTGAGACCATCTTCGCCTGTATTGCGACTATACAGGCAAGCGCAGACCGTGACAAAGGCGCTGCTTCTTGTCGTATTCTGCTAGAGTTGCAGAGACTGAATCTAGCTCATATAACGCAACATGGGAGCAACCGCCTTGACCACCGCAACCTCGTCCACAACAGCATCAACCGCTGCCGCGCTTTCCCCCGCGCGCACCAACCTCTGCCTAGCGCTGCTCGTGTTGTTAGGCTTTTCGCTCGGCTGCTCGGAGTTCGTGGTCATCGGCATCGAGAGCGACCTGGCGACGGAGCTCGGCATCTCACTTGCCACCGCAGGCCAACTCATCAGCGTGTTCGCGCTCGTCTACGCCATCGCAACGCCGGCGCTTGCGCTCAGCACGGGACGCTTCCGCCGTTACCAGTTACTCGTGTGCTACAGCATTGTCTTTGTACTCGGTAATCTTGTCATGGCGTTGGCGCCCAACTTCCAAGTGCTGTTTGCCTCGCGCATCATCTTGGGCTCCGTCTCGGGCGCACTGCTCGCCGTGGGCGTGACGTATATCCCCGAGCTGCTGTCCCCGCAGCAGACCTCACTCGCTATCTCGGTGGTGTACGGCGCATTCTCCGTGGCGATGGTCTTTGTGACCTCGATCGGCAAGTCTGTGGCCGACACGCTCGACTGGCACGTTGCCATGTACGGCACGCTGACCTTCGCCGTTCTGATCTGCGCCGCGCTCGTGGCGTTTATGCCGCGCGCCGGACAAACCGACGAGCCTGCCACCTTCCGCGAGCAGGCGGGGCTTCTGCGCGAGCCGAGCATCATCACCGGCATGCTCATCTTCTTGTTTGGCGTGGGCTCGGTCTATGTGTTCTACGGCTACGTGACGCCCTATCTGGAGCAGGTGCTGGGCATGGGCACCGTTCAGGCGAGCACCACCCTTATGGCCTACGGCGTGTTCTGCCTGATCTCGAACATCCTGGGCGGATGGATCGATGCGCGCTTTGGCATGAGGGCGCTGCTCGTGACGTTTGTGCTCCAGGCCGCGGCTCTGTTTGGGCTGTTTGCCGTTGGCGGCACCATGCCCCTCGCGCTTGTCTTTGTCTTTAGCCTGGCGATGCTCATGTACCTGTTTTCGGTCTCGTGCATCACGCACTTTATGGACGTGGCCCGCAGCCGCCATCCCAAATCGATGGTGCTCGCGAGTTCGGTGGAGCCCATGGCATTTAACGTTGGCATTTCGTTTGGCACCGCGGTGGGCGGCGCCGTGGTAAGCGGGATTGGCATTGCCTACGTGGGCGCGGTTGGCGCCGCATTCTCGCTCGTAGCCTGGATACTCACGCTAGTGACGATCAAGCTGGCACGCTGGGAGCGCAAGCGGGCAGCACAATCTTCGATGCAGGCATAGGGGTGGGATCGAGGCAGGCGCAAGTACAGCTCAGCGCGGCGGGCGTCCGATGAAAACCACACCATACGAGCAGTGTTTATCCGCCCGCAGGCTCCAGCGGTTCAATTTCGTGTACTTGAAATACACGTTTTTCCACGATTTCGTGTATTTCAAGTACACGAAATCGTACTAAACTATGTATTTGAAGTACATGAAATTGGAAAGGCAGCCCCATGCGCAGATCAATCGAATCCGTTATCGAATCATGGGCGACAAAGGACGCCTCGCGCCCCCTCCTCATCCGTGGCGCACGACGCGTGGGCAAAACGTACGCTGCCGAGGAAATCGGCAGACGAATCGCCGGCGATGCGTTTGTCAAACTCGACTTTCAGACCGATCTTGAGCTGATTGCCCCGCTGTTCGACTGCCCCACCGACGACGTTGACACCATCGTGGCACGAATCTCAGACTATAAACGCACCCCCATTCGCAAAGAAACCGCATTCATCCTGTTTGACGAGGTTCAGCTCTGTGAACGGGCGCTCAACTCGCTTCGCTTTTTCTCGGGTTCGGGCTGGCGCATATGCGCGACCGGCAGTCAGCTCGGCGTCGCCACGCGCAAGCGCAAGCTGCCTTTTCCCAGTGGCGTCCGCCAAGAGACCATGCATCCCATGTCGTTCGAGGAGTTTCTCTGGGCGCTCGGCGAGGAGCAGATGGCCGATGCCGTTCGTGCCCACGCCGACACGCTCGAGACCTACGCCGCACACCAAGCCGCGCTCAACCTGTTTCATCGATACCAAATCGTGGGCGGCATGCCCGCCGCCGTCAACGCATATCGCAAGACGCTTTCCATCGAAGACGCGCGCGTCGAGCAGCGCGAAATCGACGAGACCTACACCGCCGATATGACCGACCCCGAAAACGGGATCAGCGGCGTAGCAGCGCGCAAGGTCTGGCGCTCCATTCCATCCCAGCTGCTACGATCCTCAACCAAGAAATTCAAGTACTCCGAGGTCGAACGCGGAGGCCGACGCTCAAAGCTCATCGAGCCACTCGACTGGCTCGAGGGCGCCGGCATCATATCGGTCAACAACCTGACCGAAGGCATCGAACCTCCCCTCGTCCCCTTCGACGACGAAGACGGGAGCTTCTTTAAGGTCTATCTTCTCGATACGGGCCTCATGTTCTACAAACTCGGTATCAACCCGCGACTCTGGCTCGACCTCAAAGAGGATTCCGCCATTGCGCTGTCTTCCGACTTTCGAGGTGCCTTGGCGGAGAACTCGGTCATGCAGGCATTTTCGGGCAATGGTTTGCAGACGTATTACTGGATGCCACCGTCGTCTTGGAAGACGAACGGCGAGCTCGATTTTCTACTTCAGACCGACCGTATGGAGATCGTTCCCGTCGAGGTAAAATCCGCACGCAACGTGCGCGCGAGAACGCTCGGGTCGTTTATGGAAAAAGCCCGGTCGCCGTATGCCTACATATTGTCCGAGAACAATTTTGCCCGCAGCGAAACCGATGACGGACGCGAGCTGCGCCATCTCCCCTTGTACGCAGCGGGCTTTATCGGAGCAAACTGCCTCAAGGGCAGTCTGTAACCCCCGCGCGACCGTCCAGAAAGGAACCATCATATGCAGCACGTACTGTTTATTTGCCACGGGAATATCTGTCGCTCGACGATGGCTGAGTCGGTGTTTGCCGAGCTGGTGCGCCGTGCTGGGCGCGAGGCGGAGTTCGTCATTGATTCTGCCGCGACCTCGACCGAGGAGATTGGCAACCCTCCGCATCATGGCACCGTCGCCAAGCTGCGCGAGGTCGGGATTCCCGTCGTTGCGCACCGCGCGCGCCAGGTTCGTCGCGCGGAGTATGGTGACTGGGACCACATCGTCTATATGGATGCCGAGAACGCGCGCGGCCTGCGTCGCATCTTCGGCGACGATGCCGACGGCAAGATTTCGCGGCTGCTGGATTGGACCGATCGCCCCGGCGACGTCGCCGATCCCTGGTACACCGGCAACTTCGATGCCACCTACCGCGATGTGCTCGCCGGCTGCACGGCCATGCTCGAGCAACTGTAGGCGCCCGGGCGGCGCAGATGCGTGAGCCACGCCATCGGCATAAAATGAGCGTGGATAATCTCCCGCATACAAATTGAGCGTGGATTTTCTCCCACTTTGAGCGTAAAACCACGCTCTAAACGGGAGATTATCCACGCTCATTATCTTGGCGGGCGAAAATCCACGCTCGATTACTC
Source organism: uncultured Collinsella sp. (assembly GCA_959027945.1). GTDB lineage: Bacteria > Actinomycetota > Coriobacteriia > Coriobacteriales > Coriobacteriaceae > Collinsella. The sequence continues at coordinate 11,922 of CAUFRO010000033.1, read as the reverse complement.
GTCGACGATCTCGGCGAGCCAGACGTTCAACGTATCGACCTCGGGGCAGCAGAACTTTGCCGTGCCGGGCTCGTTGCCAGGCACGGTTCCGCCATAGCGCAGGATATCGATATAGGGAAAGCCCACATGGCAGGCCATGGCGCACATCTTGCCGCGGTCTCGGTCAAAGTCAAAAACGTCGCCGGGCTTGTGACCATGGTGGCAGCGGCACGCACCCAGCTGGTCCACGCAGCTCACGCGGATACGCGGACGCTTGCCACGCGGCGCGCCGAGTGGCTTGTTCTCGCCCGCAGGCTTGATGCCGCCCTCGCCAGCATTACTCATGGTCAACCACATCCAGGCAGGCCTCGATGGGAAGGCCAGCCGACTTGTCCTCTTGGTCGGCATTGCGCTCGATAAGCTCAGCCACCACACGCATGGCATCGGACGTCGCGCGCTGCAAACTCCAACCTGCCATAACGCGGCCGACGAGCACCGCCGAGAACGTGTCGCCCGTGCCCGGGAAATAAACCGGAATGAGCTCAAAGGGAATCGTAAAGTACTCCCCCGCCACATGGTCGTAACCGATAACCGCGTTCATGCCATTGACTACGGCGCTCGTAATGACCACCGACTTGGCACCCAGCTCGCGCACGGCGTCCACAAGGACGCGGGCCTCATCGGGCGTAATTTGCTCGGCGATAGGCCTATCGGCAAGCAGGCACGCCTCGGTATAGTTGGGCACCGCATAGTCTGCGCACTCCAGCAGGTGCCGCATAAGGCCAATCGTGGACTCGGGCACGCCGGCGTAGAGCTTACCGTTGTCGCCCATGATGGGGTCGACGAACACCTTGGTGCCCTTTTGCGCACGGCGGTGGCAAAAGTCCGAAATGATACGCGTCTCTTCCTCGGTCACGATAAAGCCGGTCGAGATGGCGTCGAACTCAAAGCCGAGTTCCTCCCAGATGGCGAGACTCTGACGCACGTACTCCGTGGTGTCGTGGATGTAGAACTTGGGATAGTTGAGCGTATCGGACACAAGTGCCGTCGGCAGGTTGTGGATGCGGTAGCCCATGTGCGACAGCACCGGCAGCATGGCGGAAAGCGCGACCTTGCCGTAGCCGCACATATCGTTGATCAGCAGCAGCTGAGTGTTCTTCATGAGGGTCTCCCTTGGTTCGGGCACGGCGCAGCAGCGCCACAGTGCGACTAAGTGTAGCGCAGGGGACGTTGTGAGCGGAGTCGAGCAGCGCGAAGGGTAAATTGTTGCGGAAAGGTTACGGAAAATGATCCCTTTTCCTCCGTCCCCAAGGGATTGCATGCACCGAAACGGACCGTGGCGGAATCACAGGTTGAGGACGGACAGCGAAAACGTTCCTAAGCGAGCAAGGTGGCGTGAAAGAGGAGGGCATAGGCCTTGTGGCCATGCCCGACGATTGAACGCCAGATTGCCGCTTAGGAGCGTTTGCAGCGTCGAGCGGTTACGGCGTTTGGCAAAACGCCGTAACTTAATAAGTTTGGCACCTTGACATTGATTTCTCACACTCCTAAATTGGTTAGGCACAAAACAATTCCACTACCTAACTAAAGAAAGGAGCAACACTGATTCATGTGCGATGAACCTCTTAACCTTTGTTCGCACGGGCCCGGCGGCGACCCGTTACAGCCGGCGGATGTACCCGAAGCGGTCAGCGCCGAAGACAAACTCGCCAAGCGCATCCTGAGCGGCCTGGGTTTTTGCGGCCATTACATGCATTTTCACGGCGGCGGCATATCTGGCAAGGCGCCTATTGTCTGCCTACTCGCCAAGCAGCCGACCGGCGAGCTGTCCCAACAGGAGCTCGGCATGCACTTCGACCTCAAGCCAGGGTCCCTTTCCGAGATTCTGTCCAAGCTCGAACTGGGCGGTCTTATCGAGCGCAGTCGCAATCCCAAAGACCGTCGGCAGCTCACCATCCGCCTGACCGAAGCGGGATGGGAAAAGGCCCGTGTTGAGCAGGCAGCCCGCATTCGCTTTAGGGAACAGGCCTTTAGCGCCCTTACGCACGACGAGCGCGAACAGCTCGCCGAGATGCTCGAAAAAATCCGCGTAACCTGGGAGGAACTGGATGATTAAAACCCTCATGGGAAGCATCCGCGATTACAAGACGGTCACGATCGCCACGCCGCTGCTGGTGCTTGGCGAGGTGCTCTGCGAAATGATGGTCCCGTTTATCACCGCCGACATGATCGACGCCATCAAAGACGGTGCCACCGTCGCCCAGATGCTTCCCACCGCAGGCTTTTTGGTGCTCATCGCACTGACGTCGCTCGCTTTTGGTGCCGCTGCCGGCGTCACCTGCAGTCATGCGAGCTGCGGCTTCGCCAAGAACCTGCGTCACGACCTGTTCTACAAGATCCAGACGTTCAGCTTTGCCAACATCGATGAGTTCTCGAGCTCCTCGCTCGTCACCCGCCTCACCACCGACATCAACAACGTGCAGCAGGCCTTTATGATGCTCATCCGCATCGCCGTGCGCGCGCCGCTGGTGCTGGTCTTTGCCTTTGCCATGGCCTACGCCATGGGCGGCAGCGTCGCCATGGTCTACCTGGTCATCATTCCGCTGCTGGGCTTTGGACTGTTCTTTATCATCTTTAAGGTACGCCCCATCTTCTCGCGCGTGTTCCACAAGTACGACGCCCTTAACGAGTCCGTCGAGGAAAACGTCACCGGCATGCGCGTGGTCAAGAGCTACGTGCGCGAAGACTTTGAGAAGGAGAAGTTCGCCACCGCCGCGCACGACGTCCAGATGGACTTCACCCGCGCCGAGAAGCTGCTCGCCTTTAACAACCCCATGATGAATATCTGCGTCAACGGCGCATTTGTCGTCATCATCTACCTGGGATCCAAGCTCATCATCACGAGCCAGGGCACGCTGTTCGACGTGGGCCAGCTCTCCTCGATCTTTACCTATGGCTTCGCGATCCTCATGAGCCTGATGCAGCTGTCGATGATCTTTGTCATGGTGACCATGGCCGACGAATCGGCGCACCGCATTACCGAGGTGCTGGCCGCCGAGCCCACGATCGCCGATCCCGCCGAGCCCGTGCTCGAGGTTGCCGACGGTTCCATCGACTTTGACCACGTGAGCTTTAAGTATTCCGCGCATGCGAAGCGCCAGGCGCTCGACGATATCGACCTGCACATTAAGAGCGGCGAGACCATCGGCATCATCGGCGGCACCGGCTCGGCCAAGTCCACGCTTGTAAACCTCATCGCCCGCCTGTACGACGCCACCGAGGGCACCGTGCGCGTGGGCGGCATGGACGTGCGCGACTACGACTTGGACGCCTTGCGCCACCAAGTGGCCATGGTGCTACAGAAAAACGTGCTGTTTAGCGGCACCATCGCCGAGAATCTGCGCTGGGGCGACCCGAACGCCACCGACGAAGAGGTCCGCGAGGCCGCGCATCTGGCCTGCGCCGACGAGTTTGTCGACGGCTTCCCCAAGGGCTATGACACCTGGATCGAGCAGGGCGGCTCCAATGTCTCGGGCGGTCAGAAGCAGCGCCTGTGCATTGCGCGTGCCCTGCTGCGTCGCCCCAAGATCTTGATCCTGGACGACTCCACCAGCGCCGTCGACACCAAGACCGACGCCAAGATCCGCGCAGGGCTGGCAAGCTATCTGCCCAACACGACCAAGCTCATCATCGCCCAGCGCATTAGCTCCGTGCAGGATGCAGACCGCATCATCGTCATGGAGGGCGGCCGTATCGCTCAGATCGGCAACCACGACGAGCTGCTCAAGACGAGCGAGATCTACCGCGAGACCTTCACCTCGCAGAACAAGATGTCTGCCGAGGGCGAAGAGGCCGTCGAAGCCGACACCGAGGCATCCGCAACACAAGCTCAGACCCAGGAAGGAGGCGAGGCACATGAGTAAGGCAACGACCGCCGAGCGCGCGCTCAACCGCAAGGGCGGCACCATGTCGCGCCTCATCAAGACGCTCTTTGGCTTCTACCCCGTGCTTTTGCCCCTCGTCGTCGTCGGCGTGGTGCTCTGCGCCATCATCAACTCCATCGGCGCGACCTTCCTTCAGAGCGCCCTGCAGATTATTAGCGAATCGTGGCAGTCGGGCGATTGGGAAGCCGCAGAGCCCAAGATTGCACAGCTCGTGACCACCCTCGCCTGCATCTACGGCGTCGGCATCCTGTCCTCGCTGTTCTGGAACCGCGCCATGGCCATCGTCACGCAGGGCTCGCTCGAGAAGCTGCGCGAGAAGATGTTCAACCGCATGCAGGACCTGCCGATTCGCTACTTCGACACGCACCAGCGCGGCGACATCATGAGCCACTACACAAACGACATCGACACGCTGCGCCAAATGATCAGCCAGTCGCTGCCCAACCTGCTCATGACGACCATCGTCATCGTCACGGTGTTCTTTATCATGCTTTACTACAGCGTGTGGATGTGCCTGGTCATTGTGGCCGGCGTCGCCTTTATGACCTTTATGACCAAACTGCTCGGCTCCAACTCCGCGCGCTTCTTTATTGCGCAGCAGACCGAGCTCGGCGTTGTCGAGGGCCATATCGAGGAAGTCATGAACGGCCAGAAGGTCGTCAAGGCATTCTGCCACGAGTCTGCCGCCGAGGCCGATTTTGACGAGCGCAATGAAAAGCTCTTCGAGGTCTCGCAGAAGGCCAACATGTACGCCAACATCCTCATGCCCATCCTTATGAACCTGGGAAACCTGCTCTATGTGCTGGTCGCACTGGCAGGCGGCATTTTCCTGGCGCTGGGCGTGCCCAACCTGAGCATCTCGGGCATGGCACTGTCCATCGCCGTCGTGGTGCCGTTCCTCAACATGACCAAGCAGTTCTGCGGACAGATCGGCCAGATCTCGCAGCAGATCAACGCCGTGGTCATGGGCCTCGCCGGCGCCGACCGCATCTTTGAGCTCATCGACGAGGAACCCGAAGCCGACGAAGGCTATGTGACGCTCGTCAACGCGCAGGTGAACCCCGATACCTGGCAGCTCGAGGAGGCCGACCACCACACCGGCATGTGGGCGTGGAAACATCCGCACCGCGCAACCGGCGAAATCGAGTACGTGCCGCTGCGCGGCGACCTGGTCATGGACAACGTGGACTTTGGCTACACGCCCGACCACGAGGTGCTGCACGGCGTGTCCGTGTACGCCAAGCCGGGTCAGAAGGTCGCGTTTGTCGGCGCCACCGGTGCCGGTAAGACGACCATCACCAACCTCATCAACCGCTTCTACGACATCGCCGACGGCAAGATCCGCTACGACGGCATCAACGTCAACAAGATCCGCAAGGCCGACCTGCGCCGCTCGCTGGGCGTCGTGCTACAGGACGTGAACCTGTTCACCGGCACTGTGATGGATAACATCCGCTACGGCAACCTGGACGCTACCGACGAGGAGTGCATCGCGGCGGCCAAGCTCGCGGGCGCGGACGACTTTATCACCCGCCTGCCCGACGGCTACGACACGATGCTCACCGGCAACGGCGCACAGCTGTCGCAGGGCCAGCGCCAGCTGATCTCGATCGCACGCGCCGCCGTCGCCGATCCGCCGGCGATGATTCTGGACGAGGCCACGTCGAGCATTGACACCCGCACCGAGGCCATCGTGCAGGCGGGCATGGACAAGCTCATGGAGGGCCGCACGACGTTTGTCATCGCGCACCGCCTGTCCACCGTGCGCAACTCCGACGCAATCATCTGTCTGGACCACGGCCGCATCATCGAGCGCGGCAACCACGACGAGCTGATCGCCAAGCGCGGATATTACTACCAGCTGTACACCGGAGCGTTTGAGCTGGAGTAGCTCGGCCCGCCGAGATGGCCGATTTGCCGCTCATTCGTCGGGCATGACTCTAAGGTCAATGCCCTCCTCTTTCGGGGCAAATCGACTCATCTCAGCGACCCAAACACAATGCGCCGCAACGAATAAGGCCTCCGCAGCCACACGAGCTGCGGAGGCCTTTCTATGCCCTTTGTCACAGGCTTACCGTTCCTCGCGTTGCGGCCCGGCTGCCTCGGCTGTCTTTACGCGGTTCTTGTCGATGTACATGTTTTTGTCGGCCTGGGAAAAGAGCTCGCGCATCGTAGGCGGTTCATCAAAATCACTGGAAAGCGCATAGCCCACCGCATAGCTGATAGGCATGTCGGGGTGAGCCTCGGAATACTCGTTCACGTTCGCACGAACCCGAGCGAGACAGGACTCCACGGCAGCCCGATCGGCATCCCACAGCACCGCGATAAACTCATCGCCGCCGTCGCGGCCCACAAAGCAGGTCTCGGACGCCACGCACCCCAGCTGCTGGGCAAAAGAACGGATGTATTCGTCGCCCTTCTCGTGGCCGAAGTTGTTATTGACCGTATGCAGATTGTTAAGGTCGAAGACGCACACCGCAACGGGCGCCTCCGCGGAGACAGGCCGCTCCTGCCCCAAGATCTCCTCGCACTTGTTCTTGTTGGGCAGTCCCGTGGCTTCGTCGAGATAGACTTTGCTCTGCAGCTCGCGGTTGAGCGCGGCAGTGCGCACCGCGCGAACAAGTTCGACCGCAAAGGTCGCCACCAAGCCCACGATGTCGATGATCACCAAGCCCTCGAGATAGTTGAGCGCCGACGCCTTCTCCTGAGAGTAGTCCTCTGCGAGTCGCGTAGCATCGTCGCAAATGCCAAAGAACTCCTCGCTCATGGAGATGATGTCGGTGCTCTCGTAGCCGACTTCGCGCACGCGGCTAATCTCGGCGCAAAGCTCATCATAATAATTTGCAAGCTCGGTCATCTTTGCCTGATACTCGTCGTCGTCGAGACGGACGAGGTTGAGGTCGTCACTTCCGTAACGCAAACCGTTGATGTATGAATCCACGGCCTTGAGCAGGTCGTCTTGAGGCTGGCCCGCGTCCTCGAGCTTAACGATTCGCTGCGTGGTGCCGCGCACCAGACCGGCGTAGTTGACCACACGCGCCGTGCCCTGGATATCGGAGACGAGCAGCATAACATTAATGAAGAAGAAGATGAGAACTGCCGTGAGCACCATCATGAGCAGGCGCACCGCCTGGCTGGCTTTCTTGGCGACAGAAGTATTCACAAGTTCACTCCCAAAATGACAAAAGCACAGGTAGTACGCAGTGTACTGAAATTCACGTGAGGTCAACTCTACCAGATGATTTTTCTAGGACGGGGATTAAAGAATCATCGACACGATAGCTATTTGAGAAGTTGTGCCATGGCGTTGACGAATTTTTGGACTTGGAGGGTGGGCTCGAGCGGGTAGTGCAGAAAGACCGGCACCTCGCGGCCGCACAGGAACGGTACGCCCACAAAGGCCGGGTGCACCCCCGACCATGCGCCGCAGGTGAGCACCGCGTCGCCCTTTTCCTCCGCCTCGTTAAAGAGCGCGAAGTCGAAGCTGTCCACGTCGATGACATCCACGCCGCCGTCGGCCAACAGGTCGATGCGCAGGCTGTCCATGGCGTCGTTGCCGTGACGCAGCACGCGCAGGCGCATGCCCTCCAGGTCGGCAACCGTAATGCGTGTCTTGCGCGCCAGCGGGCTCGTGCGCGGCAGGTCGATATAAAACGGTACGTTGACGATGCGGAGCTTTTGGCAGGCGTCACCCCAGCGCGGGGTCGAAAAACTCGACTGCACCACATCCACCTCGCGACCGAGGCTGCGCATGACGGATTCGCGTTCGTCGTAGAGGTCGCTTACCGGCACGATCTCAAATCGAAGCGACGGTTCCAGATCGTGGATGCTCGACCACATCGACAGCGTTTGGCGCCCCGGGCACATCATCGACACGCCCAGGCGCACGGCACCGCCATCGCCCGCCGCGCGTCGGGCGCGGCGCAGCGCGTCCTCGGACTGCCGCATGATCGAGCGCGCGTCGTCCACCAGCAGCGCGCCGGCCGGCGTCACCTTGACGCCTGAGTGCGAGCGTTCAAACAGTGTGATGCCGAACTCGGCCTCGAAGCCCGACACCTGCTTGACGAGCGCCGGGGTCGACACGCGCAATTTTGCCGCCGCACGTGAGAAGCTTCCCAGCTCCGCGGCGGCCGATATGGCCTCGAGTCGTCGATCGTACACGTCAATCTCCCGTTTCCAGACGCATGGCAATGAACTGCCGAAGGGGGTCGTTTTGGCATGTCACGCGCTCAATTGAGAAAAAACTGCATCACACAGTGTAAACCTACGGTTAATACCATTCTAACAAATATGCAATTCACCTGCGCAAATGCAAAGCATACGATAACCTGCGAAAACCACGTGGGTCGATTAATGGGAACGGCCCACCGGGAGGCACAAGAAGGGAAGTTCCTATGAGCAACTGGCTTAAGCTCGAGGGCGATGTCTGCGCCGTGACCGGCGCACTCGGCGGTATGGGCGTCGAGATTTGCCGCGAGTTCGCCCGCAACGGCGCCAACGTCGTCCTGCTCGACCTGGACGAGGAGAGGGTCAAGGCCGCTGCCGCCGACCTCGCTGCCGAGTTTGGCATCCACGCCGAGGGTTACAAGATGAACGCCACCGACGAGGCCGAGGTTCAGGCTGCCGTCGACGCCACCATCGCCAACTTCGGCCGCGTCGACGTCCTCGTCAACACCGCCGGCATCCTGCGCTTCGCCGCCATGGAGGACCTGCCGCTGAGCGACTGGGAGCAGGTGCTCAACGTCAACCTCACCGGTTACTTCATCACCTCGCAGCGCTTTGGTCGCGAGATGATCAAGGCCGGCCAGGGTCGCCTGGTGCACATCTCGACCGTCGCCAGCCACTCCCCCGAGACGTTCTCGGGCGTGTACAGCTCCACCAAGGCCGGCGTGAACATGATGTCCAAGATGCTCGCCGCCGAGTGGGGCCCCTACGGCGTCCGCTCCAACTGCGTCGAACCCTGCTTCGTCAAGACCCCCATGTCGGCCAACTTCTACGCCGACCCCGAGGTCGAAAAGAGCCGCAGCCGTCTGATCGCCACGCGCCGCATCGGCGAGGTCAGCGATATCGCCAACGCCGTCATGTTCCTGGCGTCCACGCGCTCGGACTTCACCACCGGCGACGCCATCAAGGTCGACGGCGGCTTCTCCAACATGATGGGCGACCTCACCGCCAAGCCCGGCGGCCGTCGCGCCTATGCCGACAACTACCTTAAGAACAAGGGTGTCGAGCTTTGGTCCGATGAGTCCGGCGTCGCCAAGCCGACTGACCAGTAAACCAACCTAACAGGGAGACCCGCGGATACGACCGCTCCTCCCCCGCATCGATTAGAAAGAGTCCAATGGCTTCCACCAACTCCAACAAGGGTCGCGCCGCCGTGCTTTCCGCCGCGTGCGTCACCATGTTCTTCATCAGCTCCATCGCGCTGTATTCCGTCGTGAGCAAGAACCTGCTCGCCGTCTACCCCGAGTGGTCCAGCGCCCTTACCTGGGCCTTCCCGGTCTTTCAGACCATCATGGCCGTGACGGGCATCTTCGCCGGCCGTATCTCCGATAAGATAGGCCCCCGCAACGTCGTGATCGCCGCCGCCGTGTGCTACGGCGTGGGCTGGTTCATGTCCGGCACCGTCACCGAGCCGTGGCAGTTCTACCTGTGGTTCTCGCTCGTCGCCGCCGTCGGCAACGGCCTGGGCTACAACCCGGCGCTCACCACGGGTCAGAAGTGGTTCATCGACAAGAAGGGCCTCGCTTCAGGCATCACGCTGGCCGCTTCGACCGCCGGTCCCGCCGTGCTGTCCCCGGTACTCGCCTCGCTGCTCATCCCGAGCCTGGGCATCTTTGGCGCCCTCAAGGCACTCGGCGTCATCTTCTTTGTGACGATCGCCGCCTCCGCCCTGTTCCTGAAGGCCCCCGAGGCCGGTTGGCTGCCCGAGGGCTTCGAGGCCCCCAAGGGCGGCGCACATGCCGGCACCTTCGGTGACCTCACCCCGGGCGAGATGGTCAAGACCCCGCGCTTCTGGATCCTCATCGTCACCTTCGCCTTTGCCGCCACCGCGGGCACCCTGCTCGTGGGCAAGGTTGCCTCCATCGCCGCCGTCCAGCTCTTCGCCGACCCCACGAGCGCCGCGGCCGTCGCCCTCGGCGGTGTGGTCGTCTCCGTCAACACCTGCGCCAACCTGGTCGGTCGTCTGTCCTTTGGCCAGATCATCGACAAGCTCGGCGCCTATAAGTCGCTGCTCATCAGCCTTGTCGTCACCATCGTCGCCCTCGTCATCATGTCGATGAGCTTTACGCAGAGCATGTTCTTTGTGGCGCTCGCCCTGCTCGGCTTTAGCTTTGGCGCTCTGCTCGTCATCTACCCGCCGCTCACCGGTGGCGCCTTTGGCACCAGCAACATCGGCGTCAACTACGGCATCATGTTTTTGGGCTACGCCGCTTCCACCTGGATCAGCCAGCCCATCACCGCCGTGCTGTATCACGCCGAGGCCGGCAGCGCCGCCTACCAGCAGTCCTTCTACGGCGCTATTGTGATCGCCGCCATCGCCGTCGTGCTCACCGTCTACATGATGGTCTCCGACAGCAAGAAGAAGTCCGCCTAGTTTTACCGATGCGACAAAGGGACAGCCCCTTTGTCGCATTCCACCGGTCACCAGTATTAAGGAGTCGAAATGTCTGAGCTCAACCCCGTCCGCATTGCCGTTATCGGCGCCGGCGCCATGGGCCGCAACCACATCCGCTTTGTCACCGAGGAGCCCGAGGCCGAGCTCATCGCCATCGCCGACGCCTTTGAGGGCGCCCGCGCCACGGCCGAGGCCGCCGGCGTGCCGTTTTACACCGATCCCGCTCAGATGATGGACGAGGTCAAGCCCGAGGCCGTCATCATCGCCACGCCCAACGACCTGCACCTGGGCGTTGCCCGCGAGGCTGTGAAGCGCAACATCGTGCCGCTGGTCGAAAAGCCGATCTCCAACGACCTGGAGGATGCCCAGGCCTTCGCCGCCGAGGCCGAAACCGCCGGCGTGCCCGTGCTCGTGGGTCAGCACCGTCGCCACAACCCCTTCGTCAACAAGGCCAAGGAGATCATCGAGTCTGGCGAGCTGGGCAAGCTCACCGTGTCGAGCTTCCACTACATGATCTATAAGAATGACGAGTATTTCGATGTCGAGTGGCGCCGCAAGAAGGGTGCCGGCCCGATCCTGGTCAACCTGGTTCACGACGTCGACCTGCTCCGCTATCTGTTGGGCGAGCCCGTTGCCGTCCAGGGCATGCAGTCCAGCGCCGCCCGCGGTTTTGAGACCGAGGACTCCGCCGTGGTCAACGTCCGTTTTGCCGATGGCGCGCTTGCGAGCATGACCATCTCCGACGCCACCGCCAGCCCCTGGAACTGGGAGGCCACCGCTCGCGAGGATCCGCAGTACCGCCCCTTCGACGCCGACGCCTACTTTATCGGCGGCACTAAGGGCGCCCTTTCGCTGCCCCGCCTGCACCAGTTCTCCTACGACGGCGCCTCTAACTGGCACAAGCCGCTGCAGATGGAGATTCCGGCCGTGGACCCGGCGCTGCCGCACAAGATGCAGCTCAAGCACTTTGTGAAGGTTGTCCGCCGCGAGGTCGAACCCGTCGTGACCCCCGCCGATAACGTCAAGACGCTCACGCTGCTTAACGCCATCAAGGAGGCCGCCGAGACCGGCCAGCTCGTCGAGCTGTAATGCCTTAAGAGCGGGCCGCAGCAAAGTCCCCGCCGAGCGCCTTGGCCCGCCGCCAACAAGCCCCTCTTCTTTGCCCCACGAGCAGCCTCCTGCCCGTGGGGCTTTTTGACTACATTGGTAATGATTTTTCTGGGACGGGGGCTATTTTGTGCCTCAGCTTGATTCGTTCGCCACGAAATGGGCCTATCTACTACGTTTAACCGACCACCCTCAACCATGCCGAATTTCGCGAAATAAAAACCGACGCTCCTATAAGTTGTCAAGAGGCAGTTTGCGGGAGCGTTCTCTCCA
>CAUFRO010000032.1 GCA_959027945.1 uncultured Collinsella sp. | reverse complement strand
TGCGCCAGATTGATACCGCGCACCTGGGGCTGGCGCGCAGCCTCGGAGAGACGCGTGCCACCACAGTCACGGCATGGCCCCTCGCGCAAAAAGCGTGCAACACGTTTGAGGCCCTTGTCGTCCTTAACCTTGGCGAGCGCATTCTCAACGGTATAGACGGCGTTGTAATAAGTGAAATCGAGCGGCGTGGCGCCCTCGCCGTTTTTGGGAACGTAGAGAATGTGCTTTTTAACCGCCGGGCCGTGGAACACGATGTCGCGCTCTTGAGGCGTGAGTTGGTTAAACGGCACGTCGGTGCGCACGCCCATCTCGCCGGCCACCTGCTTCATCAGATCCCACATGAGCGTACCCCAGGGAAGGACGGCTCCCTCGTTGATGGTCTTTGACTCGTCGGGCACTAGGCTCGCTTCGTCCACCTCGCGCATGACACCGGTGCCGCCGCAGGTGGGACAGGCACCGCCGCTGTTAAAGGCAAGGTCCTCGGCACTCGGCGCGTAGAACTCGCGACCGCATGCAGGACACGTGAGCGACAGGCCTGCGGCCACGTTAAGGCTCGGCTCCACGCGCGCCCCGCAGTGCGGGCACACGTGATGGGCGCAACGGCTAAAGAGCAGACGCAGGCTGTTGTTGAGCTCGGTCATGGTGCCAAAAGTGGAACGCACGCCCGGCACGCTCGGACGCTGGTGTAGCGCGAGCGCCGCCGGCACGTGCAAGACCTCATCCACCTGGGCATGTTCGGCCTGCGTCAGACGACGGCGAGTATAGGTGCTGAGCGCCTCCAGGTAACGGCGCGAGCCCTCGGCGTAAAGAACGCCCAGTGCCAGCGAACTCTTGCCCGAACCCGACACGCCGGCAATGCCTACGAGCTTTCCCAGCGGGATATCTATATCGATGCCCTTGAGGTTATGGACGCGCGCACCACGCACCTCGATAGCCTGCGGGCTCATCTTCTGTTCCGTCACCTTTATCACCCTACTCGTGCCATAAAATGCGATCGCGAATGTACTCGCCCAGCATGGGCACGGTAAACCGGACGAGGCCGTATCCGGCAGCCTCGATGACGCGCTCGCGAATCAGGCTTGCGCGATATTTACTCGCCCAGCTCTGGGTACGCTCGCAGCGCTCAATGATATCCGCCATGCGCGTCGGTTTGCCCTCGTCAACCGCCATGGCCTCGATAAAGAGGCGTTGCGGACTGCGAAGCCCGTAATACAGGGGCGCGTCAACTGCTTCGTAGAACTCGGAGACGGCATCCGCATGGCCATCCTCGACATCGCGCCTTTCGATGACCTGCGAGCCACGCCGGACAGCAGACCGCCACATGTAATAGCCCACCAGCTGAACCATATAGGGATGCCCCATGCTCTTGTGTGCCGCAAGGTCCGCCGTCTCCACATCAACGCAAAGACCAGCACCTTTGACCGTCTGGACATATGAATCGCGCACCTTGGGCAAAGATATCGCCCCCAACGTACGCTGCTGGGCACGCCGCAAAAACGTCACGCTCGGCTCTTCGAGCAGATCGTCAACCATACTGGGCAAGCCGGCGAACGCCAGCGCAAGACCGCGCTGGTCGCTATCGGGCAAGCCCGTGGCATCCTGGTCTCCGAGCACCTGCTGATAGAGGACGGCAAGAGCCGCCAGTTCCTCGATAGACACCGATTGTGCCTCGTCAATCGCAAACAAGACGCCCTTGCCCGGACCGAGCTTCTTGAGACGCTCGTTGACCAGCCCTCGCAATGTCTCGCCTTTTGCCCGCGCCGCCTCGACCGACATCCGGCCAAACGACGGCCCAAACTCCATTGACGTCACAACGGGTTTATTCGAGCGAAGCGCGTCGGCCAAGCGGTCGCACAAACCAAGCGAAGCGGAATCGGAGACAACCGCCCATCCGCGCTCGCTGGCTAGACGTTGCAGCTCCCGCAGGAGAACCGTTTTGCCACAGCCGCGGTTTCCCGTAATGAGCATGAGCCTGCCCGGCGCTCCGGCGCCGTTGTCGAGCCCTTCCTCAAAATCTTCGATGACCGACTCGCGACCGATGAGTATCGGAGGCCGCTTACCAGCTGTGGGCTTAAAGGGATTTGGATTCATATCGGCCTCCTCGGATTGGCAAACCCTGGTAACAGTTATACCAACTTATACTGAGTTATACCAATAGCATGTGACAAAGGGGCTGTCTCTTTGTCACATGTGGCCGAAAAACTCGGCGTCTGCTGCTCGCCAGGGACGGAAGGCGGCGGGATCGATCTTTACGTGCGCTGCGGCGGGCACGTCATACCATTTGACCGTGTAGCCGGCGCCGTGAGAGCAAAAGACCGAGTCGGGCGTGTTGGGCAGATCGGCCTCGGGCTCATAGGCGGCAGCCTCGATTACGCGCTCGGCATCATGGCAAGCCGCATAGCCGGCGAACTCCAGGTACAGATGCCCGCGACCGCTCGTGTAGGCAGCCACCTCCAGCGCGTAATCCTGCACCTCGGATGCCGGCACGCGACCCACAAGCTTCGCTCGGTCTCCCGCCATCGTCGGCGGCTCGTACTCGGCACCCATGCGTGTGGCATCTGACAACGCCCGGCCCACGCACTCCCCCGGCACCTCGAGCTCAAAGTGGTACCACGGCTCCAGCAACACGTCTGCGCCGACCTCGCGCGCCTGCATCAAACCCTGGCGAATCGCGCGATACGTGGCCTGGCGAAAATCGCCGCCCTCGGTGTGTTTGGCATGCGCGCGGCCGCCCGTGAGCGTAATGCGCACATCGGTGATGGGCGAGCCCGTCAGCACGCCCAGGTGGTCGCGCTCCATAGCGTTGGTGAGTGCCAAACGCTGCCAGTTAAGATCGAGCTCGTCGGTCGAGGTCACGGTGCCAAACTGCACACCCGAACCCGCCGGCAACGGCTCCAGGCGCAGATGCACCTCGGCATAGTGGCGCAGCGGCTCAAAGTGGCCCACGCCCTCGACCGGCCGCGAAATAGTCTCCTTATAGAGAATGCCGCCGGGCTCAAACGCAACCGAAAGGCCAAAGCGATCGGCCAACACCCGCTGCACGACCTCGAGTTGCACGACGCCCATCAACTGCAAATGGATCTGCTCAAGATGCGTATTCCAGCTTACGCCGAGCATGGGATCTTCGTCCGCCAACTCACTCAGCGCTTTAAACACCGCATGAACGTCGTGTTCGCCCGGCAGCACCGTATAGGTGAGGACCGGAGCGATGACGGGCGCATCGCCCGCGGGCTCCGTGCCCAGGGCGTCCCCTGGGCGAACGTGCGCAAGACCCGTCACGGCGCAAATACCGCCAGCAGCAACTTCTTGGGCAAGCTCATACTTCTCGCCGTTATAGATGCGTACCTGATCGACCTTCTGTTCCCACGCCTCGGCACTAGAATGCCCGCTGATCATCTGTTTTGCGCGCAGCGTGCCGCCGGTCACTTTAACCCAAGCCAAGCGCTCGCCACGATCCCCGCGGCTGACACGATAGACGCGCGCGGCAAACTCCGGGAGCCACGCCTGCTCACGCATCAGCGCGCATATACCATCCAGTAGCTCGTCAACGCCTTGGTCCTTGAGCGCCGAGCCGGCAAAGCAGGGAAAGAGCTTGCGCTCGGCAACCATGCGCGACAGCGTTGCGACAGAAAGCTCACCCGCTTCAAGAAACTCCTCGAGCGCCGCTTCGTCCAACGCAGCAGCGTCCTCCTGAACGGCGCCGCCCGCCAGCAGCTCGTTGGCATCCAGGCAGCCCTCGGAAAGACGCTGCCCGAGTTGTGCCAGCAAAACATCGCGGCCGGGATTCTCCAAATCGATCTTGTTGATGAAGATGAACGTCGGGATGTCATAGCGTGCAAGCAGGCGCCACAGGGTTTCGGTGTGCCCCTGCACGCCATCGTTGGCGCCCACCACCAGAATCGCGTAGTCCAGGGCACGCAGCGTGCGCTCCGCCTCGGCAGAAAAATCGACATGGCCGGGAGCATCCACGAGCATGACGTGGGTATCGCCGTGGTCGAGCACGGCCTGCGACGAGAAAATCGTGATGCCGCGCTCGCGCTCGATCGCGTTAGTGTCCAGATGCGAATCGCCATCGTCCACGCGGCCACGCTTGCGAATGCGGCCCGCGTTGAACAGCATGGCCTCGGCCAACGTGGTCTTGCCGGCATCGACATGCGCCAAGATTCCAACGACCGCTTGCTTCGACATGGCTCTCCTCTTATTGCAAGCCCATCGCACGCGGCAACGGGCGTTCACGCTCCACACTGGATGATACAATTTACGGGCCGGTGGGCGAAGCGGGCCCTATCCCCCGACCGAGCTCATCGCCCCGCGTTGCCGCGCGGCGATTTTCGTAGGTTCGCGCCTTGCGAAAGCCGGCACCTCCCCTTTTTGTCTGCCCGGGTTCATCTGGGGCGGTAACAATGCGAGTCCCACAACGACGCGTTTTACCAAAAATGGCCCCACTCGGGGCCATTTTTTATTTGAGCTGGGTGATGATACGTGCCTTGGCTCCTACGCCTCGCGCAGCCAATCAAACGCGACACGCGCCGTGCCGTCGGACACATAGACGATACCGACACGCTCGAACCCCGCCTTGGCGATGGCGCCCTGCATGGGCAAGTTGTCCTCGTGCGTGTCAATACGCAGATGGTCGGCGCATTCCTTGGCAAAGGCAAACATCGCCGCCGCGATACCGTGCACGGTGCCGTCGGATGCCACGCGATGCAGCACGGCATACGGAGTGTCGCTGCGCCATTGACCGTCCTCAATCACGTCATAGCACTCGTCCGGACCCGGTAAAAAGGCAAACGTCGCCACCACGCGGCCGTCGACTTCGCACACGTAACTGCCACCAGCGGCAATATCGGCAGCCAGCTGCTCGGCCGAAGGCGTGCCCTCGGGCCACTGCGTGGCGTTGCCATGCGCGCGCATAAAGGCGCGGGCCGCGTCATAGATAGCCATGACGGCGGGAATGTCGGTATCGAGGGTTTTTCTGATCATCACGCGGCGACCTCACGTTTATTGGTATCACTTTGATTGAGCAATGATACCAACGTTTGGAGAGGAGCGCGAAGCAGATGGGGAGCAAAAAGCGAGCCGCCTGGTCAAAAGCCAAAAGCGAGTTTTTGGGCGCTGCCACCGGCGGCGATATGAGCGACCTGTTTGCACGCGAGGACGAGCGCCGCGACGCCCTGGACGCCGAGCGCGACGAGGCTTGGCGCTATAAGTCGTGCGAGCGCAAAAACCGTTACGACACACGCGCCGAAGCCGAGGCCGTTATGGCCGACTGCGAAAACCGCGGACGGCGTGGTTTGGCCTGCTACAAATGCGAATACTGCGGCGGCTGGCACCTGACGTCGCACCCTTGGAAATAGACCCCGCATCGGCACGGCGCTGGCGAAGCGCCAGCCATCGTGCACAAGCTACGGGCGCGGCGGCACCAAAACATCGTAACGAACGGCCTTGCCCGCAAGCTGATAGCTCGGCTTAACGCCGGCAAGCAGCGGCCCCTTCACCGGTCGCTTGATAACGACCTTGCGCGGGTGCACCGCAAGCGCAGCTTCGACCAGCGTCTCCTCGTCGGCGCACGGCTGCTCCAGATGGTGCAAGAGCTGAAACTTCTTTTTCACCGCCGCGCTCTTGGTGCGCTCGGGAAACATGGGGTCCAGATACACCACGTCGGGAGCCGCGAGCTCGCCTTGCTTGATCAGCTCGGCCGTATGGCGAAGGCCGGCAATGCTGTCCTCGCCCGCATGTAAGCGCATGCGCGCCACAGCAGCCGCAAGCGCCGGATCATCTGCCGCGCAATCCAAGGCGTCCTTGAGGAGTGCCGCGATCACGCAATCCTGTTCATACAGATCGACGGTAAAGCCCGCGGCCGCCAGCAGCAGCGAATCCTCACCAAAGCCCGCCGTGGCATCAATCGCCCATGGGCGCTCGATGCCTTTTGTGCGCGCAGCCTTTACCAGCAGCTCTTGCTGCAGGCGGCCCTGCTTGAGTCGTGGCAGCATGCGGCCAAAATCGGCGCGCAGTTCCATCGTGCCGTCGGTGAGCGTGAGGCCCTCGGACTTCCCGGTCAGCTCAAGCCCCGCGGCCCGAGCAACAGAAAAGGGATCGACGACGCCCATGGACACTCCTTAGCAAACAAAACGAATACGTGAGCGCCACCTCAGTTGGCACCCAACCGTCCGTTATTGTCCCACATGCGACATGGTCCACAGCATCCCAATGCAAAGCACCGCCATCAATCCCGTGCACACGGCAGCGATCACAGAATCACCCATGCGCCTTCCCAACGACCGCGGTTCACGCACTTGCTCTGGTCCGTACATCATGGCTCCTCCTTAGACTCACTTCTTATCACGGCCTCATCATCGCAGCGCCGCACATGAGCTGCCATCGATTTGACTTACAGCTGGCTTTCCTTTTTGAAAGGTTGGACCGCACAGGCTCAAAGCGCTTTCAAACGCATGCATCGCTCCGTTGAACTACAATGTGCTTCACGATATGTGCCGCAACCTGGGTGCGACAGATTCTCCGCGCCCGCATCGAAAGGACCAGCTATGAGCGCCGCTCGCAAGACACTCAAAATCCTTGCCCTGATTTATTTTGTTCTGGGCATCGCCAGTCTCGTCATTGGAATCGCCGGCATCGCGACCGGCAAGTTCGAGTCCACCTACGGGCCGAACGCCATGCTCGCCACGGTCGTGCTTGTCGCCAAGGGCCTCATCGATCTCGCCGCGGGCGTTGCGGGCATCAAGGGCGCCAACAAGCCTTCGCAGGTAGGCGGCGCGTTTAAGCTCGGCATCGTCGCCGCAATCGCCACGATTGCGCAGGCTGTGCTCACGCTCCCCGCGTTTGGCGGCGACGCCATCAACTATGGCGCCTTTGTCATCGTGGTGTACGACCTGTTCTTTATTCAGCAGGCACACGACATTAAGGCCGAAAACAAGGACCGCCTGTAGGCACCTGTCTCCCATAACCCCTGCTATCAAGCAACTAAAAGGGCCGATCGCGCATCCCCGCGGTCGGCCCTTTACGTTTGCCCAGATAAAACCTGCCAAAATAAACCTGTCCCTTTTTGGTAGGTTAGTGGCGGTACTCGGCGATGATGAAGTCGATGTCGGTTTGAAGGGTGTCCAGGTTTGCCAGGCGCTCTTTATCGGCAGGGCGCGTGCGGTAGTAGTACGGCGTCATTTGGAACACCGCCTCGATGTCAGCCTGGGTCTGGAGCGTAATGTTCGCAGACACCCGCTGCGTTCCGACCAACTTAAGCTCCGTAGTCTTCGGCAGCTTTTCGTCGTTGAGATATGGCGTGTCGTAGAGCACTTCCTTAAGCCCAAAGAGATGACGGGCACCCGGCACCACGGTATAGAGCGAGCCCTCTGGCGCCAGCACGCGGGCAAACTCGCGCTCGTTAAAGGGAGCAAAGAGCTCGGTCACCATATCGAAGGCGTCATCGGCCACGGGAATGTCCTTCATGTTGGCCACGAAGAAGGTCGCATCGCCGCGCTTGGCGGCCAGGCGCACCATCTCTTTGCCCAGGTCAAAGCCGTAAGCATCCACGCCCGGCACCGCACCCATGGCGCTGGTGTAGTAGCCCTCGCCACAGCAAATGTCGAGCAAGGTCATGGGGCCGTTCGCAGACGTAGCGCGCCCAGACATCTGTTTGCGGGCCAGCTCGACCATTGCATCGCGCAACGGCGCGTAGTATCCGCGGTTCAGAAAGTCACGACGGCTGCGCGCCTGCGACTTGGGATCACCCATGGAGTCACCGCTCTTGGACGAACGCAGTAGGTACAGATAGCCCTCGCGCGCACGGTCAAACCGGTGTCCGCCCGCGCATGCAGCACCGCGCTCGTCGTCCACCAACGGCTCATGGCAAACGGGACACAACAACATGGCAACTCCTTAGCGCGAACAACACAACGCCCACCATTGTCGCACGCCTTCCCCACCTAGTCATAGAAGAGACAAGGAGTGTCCCCAGCTGCCGGCAGAAAAGGAACGTCCCTAAGTGCCGGCTGGCTGCATTAGGAGTATCATCGTCTGCGCAAATAAGCACGAAAGAGCATATTAGAGATTGAGAGCGTATGGCAGACACCGCATCTAAGCACATTGACATGACTACCGGCTCGCTGTGGCGCAATATTCCCCTGTTCGCCTTTCCCGTGGCCGCCACGAGCATCTTGGAGCAGCTGTCGAACCTCATCGCCACGGTCATCATCGGTAACTTCTCGGGCGACCAGGGAACCCTCGCCATGGCGGCGGTCGGCTCCAATGTTCCGCTTACCAGTCTTATGCTCAACCTGTTTATTGGCATGTCACTTGGCTCCAACGTGGTCATCGCCAACGCTATCGGCCGCAACGATCAGAACATGGTCAAACGCGCCGTCCATACCTCGATTCTTATGGCACTTGTGGGCTTTGTCGTCATCGCGCTGGGCGAGATCTTTGCCGAGCCCATGCTCGCCGCCCTCAACGTTCCCGCCGAGACCATGCCGCTCGCCTCACTCTATCTACGCGTCTTTTTACTCAGCCTGCCCTCGATCTTGCTCTACAACTTTGAGGCCGCGATCTTCCGCTCCGTCGGCATCACCC
Source organism: uncultured Collinsella sp. (assembly GCA_959027945.1). GTDB lineage: Bacteria > Actinomycetota > Coriobacteriia > Coriobacteriales > Coriobacteriaceae > Collinsella. The sequence goes on along the minus strand of CAUFRO010000032.1, from coordinate 14,177 downwards.
GCATGCCGCTACAGGCGCTTGCCGTGTCCACCGTCCTCAACATTGGCCTGGACCTCATCTTTGTCCCCGTACTCCACTGGGGCGTCGCGGGCGTCGCCATCGCCACCGCCATCGCCTACACCGTCAGTGCCGCTACGCTCTTTATCCGCCTGCTCAAGACCGATTCTGTCGTTCGCGTCACCCCGCGCGACCTTGCCATCGACCCCGTCGCCCTCAAGCGCATCGTCAAGATCGGCCTGCCCGCCGGCATCCAGAGCGCTGTCTTTGCCGTCGCGAACATCATCATCCAGTCCGCCATCAACAGCTTGGGCACTGAGGTCATGGCTGCCTCCAGCGCGGCCATGAGCCTGGAGTACGTGTGTTACAACCTGCTCAACAGCTTTAGCCAGGCCTGCACCACCTTTGTGGGGCAAAACCACGGCGCCCGCCAGATCGACCGCTGCACCAAGACGCTCAAAGTCTGCCTGGTCGAAGGCGGCATCGTCGCGCTCACCACGATCGTTATCATTGTCGGCCTGGGACGCGAGATCCTGGCGCTGTTCAACAGCGATCCCAATATCGTCTCGATCGGCTATATCCGCGTGTGCTCAATCTTCCCCGCGTACGCCTTTAGCATGTTCTACGAAAACATGTCCGGCTACCTGCGCGGCTTTGGCATCTCGCTCATGCCTGCCCTCATCACCATGATCTGCGTCTGCGGCATCCGCTTCTACTGGGTGTTCTGCGTCTTCCCGCACTTCCGCACGTTCGCAAACATCATGATGGTCTACCCCATCAGTCTGGGCACCACGGCGTTCTTTATGGTCGTGGCCGTGTTGCTCTGTCACCCCGCGCGCACCTACCGCTTGGCGCAGGCCAAGGCAGAGGCACGCTAGACGAAACCTCAAGCGCCGCGCAATCGCTAATTGACGATATGTGAGCTCATATAGTCGATAAAACGCCTGGTGGCAATGGGCATGGTGTCCCAGCTGCGCCAGGCCGCTACGACGTCGCGCGAGGGGGCGTGCACGATGGGACGCACGCGAATATCGGCCCGCATGCCCTCGACGGTACGGCGGTAGAGCATGCTCACGCCCAAGCCCTCCTCCACCATCGCCATGATGGTGTAGTCGTCGGTGACCTCGCTTGTCACATGTGGCGACAGCCCATGTGCAGCAAACGCGTCGAGCACCAGGCTCTGTTCGCCCTCATCCAGCAGAACAAATGGCTCGGACGCCAAATCGGCCAGCGTCACCTTTTCCTTTGCTGTCAGCGGATGCGTCGCCGGCAGCAGCGCCACGAGCTCATCGTGATAGACCACGCGCTTCTGCAGCCCGGCAGTAAATCCGCGCGCCGTAAAGCAAAAGTCCACCACACCGTCGTGCACCCACTGGGCATTGCGCGTGTAATCGCCTTGCTTGAGGGTAAAGCGTACGCCCGGATGCAACGTTCCAAAGTCGCGAATCACACGCGGAAGCACCGTTCGGCTCACATTGGTAAACGTCGCAATGCGAATATCGGTCGAGGACAGGCCCAGCAGCTCTTGGCGCTTGCCCTCGAGCTCGGCCTCGGCCGTCACGATCTGGCGCAGATACGGCAGATACTGCTTGCCGTCACGCGTGAGCGAAACACCCTGCTTGCCGCGCTCGATGAGCGTGGTGCCCAGCTCGCGCTCGAGTGCCTTGACCGCCTGACTCACCGCACTTTGCGTATATCCCAGTTCGTCGGCTGCGCCCTTTAGGCTGCCGCGATCGACCACCATACAAACAATCTGATACCGCGATGCCATCTTGCCTCCACATCGATGCAGCCGTAAAACGTTTTGCCAGCGCTTTTCGCACCTGCTTTAGCTTTACTTAATCATACTGAAGATACATTCGCTTTACTACATCCATATCTGGGAGCAGAATCCTTTTTGCGAAACCGTTCTGTAACAAAAGGAGTCCCATGGATCGCAAAAAAGCAATCGCGCTCTCATTTTCCGTTCCCGTCGCATGGGGCTTTTCGTATCCCCTCATGAAGATCGGCATGGATAGCATGAACGCCACGAGCATCGTCGCGCTGCGCTGCCTCATCGCCTTCGCGGCCTGCCTGCTGCTCTTCCACAAGCGCACTTTCCACATTAACCGCGACCTGATGGTCCGCGCCGCCATTATCGGCGCCATCATGGCAACCGAGCTCACCTGCATGTGCCTGGGCTCCAGCCTCACGTCCGCCTCAACCGCCGGCTTTTTGCAGAGCCTGACGGTCGTGATCGTGCCATTTGCCAACGCCGCCCTGCTGCATCGCGCCCCGGAGCGCAAGGTACTCGTCGGCACCGCCATCGTCACCTGTGGCATGTTGCTGCTCTCGGGCGCCGACTTTACCAGCCTCAACCCCGGCGCGCTCATTATGCTGCTCTCCGCCTTTGTCTATGCCGGCCATATCATCGTCGCCAAGCGTTTTGTCGAAGAAGTCGACCCGCTGTCCCTGGGCGTTTGGCAGCTGGGCTTCGGTGGCCTGTTCTCGGGCATCGCCGCGTTCACTTTTGGCGGCTTCACGCTTCCCAGCACGCCTAACGAGGTTATCGTCGTCGTTGCACTCGCACTCATCTGCTCTGCCTACGGCTTCATTACGCAGACGCTCGTGCAGCCTCACGTGCCCGCCGAGACCACCGGTTTTGCCTTCTCGCTCGAGCCGGTTTGCTCCGCCGTCTTCTCGTTCTTCCTGGTTGGCGAGGTCCTGAGCCCCATCGCCTTCTTTGGTGCCGCCCTCATTCTCTCCGGCGTCATGGTGGCAACGGTCGAGCTTCCGCATCTTCGCGCCCGCAGCCACGCTCGTATGGCCGGAGCGCCCGAGCACGCCTCCTAATCCCCACTCCTCGCGCAGTCGCAGCGTAAAGGCCTCCGGCCGCCCTTACAATAGATGCCAGCAAAGCATCTACGTATAAGGAGCCCCATGGACACCGCAACTCGCGACCGCAACATAGCAACTTGGTTGGGCGATGCGCCGCAGCCGGTGCGTGACACCACGGACCAGCTGCTCGAGCGCATCGCCCTTTTGCGTGCCGAGCAGACCATCTACCCGGCACAAGACGACATTCTCAATGCCCTCGCCTACACGCCGGCCGACCAGGTCAAAGTTGTCATCTTGGGCCAGGATCCCTATCACGGGCCCAACCAAGCCATGGGACTGTCATTCTCGGTTCCCGCGACGCAGACCAGGCTGCCGCCCAGCCTGCGCAACATCTATAAGGAGCTCAACGCCGACCTTGGCTGCCCCGTTCCCGCCACGGGCGACCTAACACCATGGGCGCAGCAGGGCGTCCTTCTCCTAAACACCACGCTCACCGTGCGCGAGCATGCCGCCAACTCGCACGCCAAACTGGGCTGGAGCACCCTGACCGACTACGTTATCGAACGCTGCTGCCAGCTGCCCCAGCCGGTAGTCTTTTTGGCATGGGGTCGCTTTGCCCAGCAGATGGTCGAAGGCAAGCTCGTCGCGACCGGCGCGGGCAAGGCAACCGACAAGTTCTGCCTTGCCTCCACGCACCCCTCGCCGCTTTCGGCCAATCGTGCCACGGCAGAACTCCCCGCTTTCATGGGGTCGCGCCCCTTCTCGGCAGCCAATCGGCTACTCGAACAGCACGGCTCGACCTCCGTCAACTGGACTTGCCTCGGCTAAAAATCGATACATCAAAAACGCGCCCGACGGCAATCTTGCCATCGGACGCGTTTTGTTACTCGGGCCAGATAAACTGGGTGCGGCCGGCCTCGCCACCATCGATCAGCAGACTCTGTCCGGTCATAAACCGGTTGGTCACGCCCACAAAGTAGATCCACTCGGCGATTTCTTGGGCGGTGGCCCAGCGCTTAAGCGGCGTGAGCTCCATAATCTGGTTCCACAGGTGCTCGTCTTCCATCACGCAACGGTTGAGCGGCGTGATAACGCCGCCCGGGTCCACACTGTTGGCGATGGCCTGCGGCGCCAGGCGGTTTGCAAGGTTCTTGGTGTAGGCGATAACGCCGCCCTTGCTGGCAGCATAGGCGGGAAACTCCGATCCCGTATGTCCGCTCGCCGACCCCACATTGACCACGGATTCGATAGCCGGCGCCGGCTTGGCGGCAAGCCCCTCCCCCACAAAGGCGTAGCGCTCGGTCACGTTGATGGTGCCACACAGGTTGGCGGCGATGTCGTCAGCCGAATCCTGCACACCGGCAACGTTCACGATTACCTGGGGTTCAAGGTCGTCCGGAAACGCGTCCGGCTTGCGGACATCAACGATCAGATGGCGGTAGCGCTCGTGTTCGATCGCCGCCGGCAGCAGATCAAAGCCCACGACCTCGTGGCCCTCGTCCAAAAAGCGCTGCACGCACGCGGCTCCGATACCGCCCGAAGCGCCCGTGATCAAAACCCGCATACTTGCTCCTTAGGCGGTTGCGTGGCGCTCGAGGTACTCGGCGCCCACGTTCTCGCGCTCCCAGCCGCGCACGACCTTGTAGCCCACGGGGCTCAGGAAGACCTCGCACAGCAGCTCGGCGACGGCACCCGTCAGCGAGCACATAAGGACCTGTACCCAGGTCCAACCAAAGAACGTGTGGCTTACCACAATGGCAAAGACCAGGTTGTCGATAAACTGGCCAACGCCCGTGGACACATAGGAGCGGAAGGCAAAGCTCGCAAAGTTATTCTTTTTGAGCATACGGCCGAGCGACTGGTTGAGCGTGGAGTTAACCACGGCAGAAACGAGCATTGCCAGCGAAGAGCCCAGCACCACGTACCAGGTGCCGCCGATGGTGGCGTTAAGGGCATTGTTGACCTCGATCATGCCCGTATCGTAGTACGCGCCCCACATGCCGGGCGTGAGCGAGCACGCCCAAAAGCACAGGCTCACGGCAAGGTTGACCAGCAGTGCGAGGATAGAGATTTTGATGGATGCCTTGGCGCCAAAGCGCTTGCAGATCATGTCCTGGCACAAAAACGAAACCCAGCTCACCACAAAGCCGCAATCGAGTGCCAGATACGGCAGGCTGATGAGCTCTTTGTTGGCCAGCAGGTTCATCATGATGACGCTCACGAAAAACAGCGAAACCGTTGCCGCGGGAATGCTCCGCAACAGGACTTTATAGTCCTCCATGACCTTCTTGATCATTATGTACTCCTTTGGTTTTAGGTTTAACGAGCAGGATATCGGACCCGAACTGCTCGGACACCCCGGTCTTGAGACGACGGTGGGTATGATAGCCGCTCACGCGGCATCAGGCAAGCAATCGGCGCGGCGGCCCCGCAGGGCCACCGCACTGGTGCGTTAAAAGGCTACGTTGCCAAACTCCGACAGGATAAGGTCGGGATTGTGGTCGGTTGCCCAATCCACGTTCCACGGGCTCGTAAACAGCAGCAGCTTGCCGCCGCGCATGTCCTCGACGCGCAGCGTGTCGCGCGTGAGCGAAAGGCCCGGGATATCGATGGTGTCGGGGTCGTTCTGAATCCAGCGGATGTCCGTATAGGGCAGTGGCTGGCGACGAACCTCAACACGGTACTCGGCCTTGAGGCGACGCTCGAGCACCTCAAACTGCAGCACGCCGACCACGCCCACGATGACGCTCTCCATACCGGCACCCAGCTCGCGGAAGATCTGGATGGCACCCTCCTGGGCAAGCTCCTCCATACCCTTGACGAACTGCTTGCGCTTGAGCGTATCGACCTGCGTAATGCGAGCGAACATCTCGGGGGCAAATGTCGGGATCTGCGGATACTGCACATGGCGCTTGCCAGAGCACACGGTGTCACCGATGCTAAAGATACCCGGATCGAACAGGCCCACGATATCGCCCGCGTACGCCTCGTCCACGATGGCGCGGTCATCGGCCATCATCGAGGTACCCGTAGCGAGCTTAAGCTTGCGGTTGCCCTGCACGTGGAAGGCATCCATGCCGCGCTCGAACTTGCCCGAGCAAATGCGCACAAAGGCGATGCGGTCGCGGTGGTTCTTGTCCATGTTGGCCTGGATCTTAAACACAAAGCCGCTAAAGTCGTCGCGGCAGGGATCGACCGGTTCGCTGGTGAGCGTATCGGTATAGGCGCGCGGCGTCGGGGCCAGACGCAGGAACTCCTTCAGGAAAGGCTCCACGCCAAAGTTGGTAAGCGCCGAGCCAAAGAACGCCGGGCTCAGCTTGCCGCAGGCCACGGCATCCAAATCGAGCTCGTCGCCGGCACCATCGAGCAGCTCGATATCGTCCATCAGGTTCTTATGGTTTTCTTCGCCGATGAGCTCGTCCATGGAAGGATCGCCCAGTTCGGCCTCGACCTCAGCGACCTTCTTGGTGGCGTTGGCGTGGCCGTCGCCCTCAAAGGCAATGACGTGACGAGTCTGACGATCGAACACGCCGCGGAAGTTGCGGCCGCTGCCGATCGGCCAGTTCATGGGATACGTATTGATGCCCAGGACATTCTCGATCTCTTCCATGAGCTCAAACGGATCGCGAGCCTCGTGGTCGAGCTTGTTCACAAAGGTGAAGATGGGGATGTGACGCAGTGTGCAGACCTTAAAGAGCTTTTTGGTCTGGGCCTCGACGCCCTTGGCGCCGTCGATGACCATGACCGCAGCGTCGGCGGCCATAAGGGTACGGTAGGTATCCTCCGAGAAGTCCTGGTGGCCGGGGGTATCGAGAATGTTGACACAGGCGCCGTTATAGGTGAACTGCAGCACCGAGGAGGTGACGGAGATGCCGCGCTCCTTCTCGATGTCCATCCAGTCCGAGACAGCATGCTTGGCCGAGCTCTTGCCCTTGACCGAGCCGGCAGTCTGGATGCTGCCGGTATAGAGCAGCAGCTTCTCGGTAAGCGTGGTCTTACCGGCGTCCGGGTGGCTGATGATCGCGAATGTGCGGCGCGACGAGATTTCATCCGACAGGCTTGCCATGCGGATCCTTTCTTGCATTGAGTGCATTACGTCGTTGTAACCGTACTATTGTAGCCGCGAAATCTCGCTCTAGGGCGCCTATCAGGACAAATTCATCAGTCAGAACGTGAACGGCTAGTTATCGAAAGTATTCTGCAGCAGACTGTCTCAATCTGTAACAGCAGGCGACCCAAAACGGACCCAGGCGTTACAGATTGAGAAAAACAAACTTGCCCGCCGACACAATCTCAATCTGTAACATCTGGCCGCCCAAATTGGGTCTAGCTGTTACAAATCGAGATAAACGGAAAGGCAGGCAGCCAATGTCTCGTTCTGTAACATCTAGCCGCGCAAATCGACTCTTACTGTTACAGATTGAGACAAATAGGCAGGCGGGAAAATAACATCTCAATCTGTAACAGCTGGCGACCAAAAACGGATCCAGATGTTACAGATTGAGATTGTTTTGGAGCAAGCGCGGCGCCGATGGTCTATTCCACATTTAGCTCTTGCATAACTGTGCATAGTGTATATATACTGTGCTTACCGGTTATATACACGTGTAGCCCAACAGCTAAGGAGCCGCTGTGGACATCATCCTATCCAATTCGAGCGATAAGCCCATCTACGAGCAGATAACCTCGCAGGTCAAAGCTCAGATCTTATCGGGCACGCTCGCTGCGGGAGCCAAACTCCCCAGCATCCGTGCACTCGCGAGCGATCTTGGCGTGAGCGTCATCACCACCAAGCGCGCCTACGCCGACCTGGAGCAGCTCGGGTTTATCTGCACCGTGCAGGGCAAGGGCTGCTTTGTCGCCGAGGGCAACCAAGAACTCTTGCGCGAAAACCAGCTCTGCCATATCGAAGAGCTACTTGCGAAAGCGGCGAGCCAAGCCGAAACCCTGGGCGTCACGCGCGACAAGCTGCACGAGATGCTCGACCTGGTAGCCCCCGAAACCATGCAGTAGCCATCTGCAAGAAAGGCTATACCATGCAAAACCTTTTAGAACTCAAAGGCATCTCACGCCGTGTAAGCGACCGTTTTTCGCTGCGTGATGTCACACTCGCTGTGGAGCCAGGTCAGATCGTCGGCTTTGTTGGTGCCAACGGTGCTGGCAAAACAACGACGATTCGAGCTGCCCTCGGGCTTATAAAGCTCGATGCCGGCGAGGTGCACCTATTTGGGCAGCGCTGTGGCGCCGACGCGCCCGATGAGACGCAGCGCCATCTACGCTCCCGCGTCGGTCTTGCCCTGGACACGTGCCCCTTCCCCTCCACGCTCAAGGTGGGCCAGATCGAGTCGCTCGTAGGCCCGGCGTACCCCACGTGGGACCGCGAAACGTTCGCCGGATTCATCAACCGATTTGGCCTCGATCCTAAGACAAAAGTCAAGGACCTCTCCCGCGGCATGGGCATGAAGCTGCAGCTTGCCTGTGCACTCAGTCACAATGCCAAACTGCTCGTTTTGGACGAAGCCACCGCAGGCCTCGATCCCATGGCACGCGAGGAACTGCTCGATGAGCTGCTTGCCTTTGTCGCCGACGGTCAGCACAGCGTGCTGCTCTCGAGCCACATTACGTCCGACCTCGATCGCGCCGCCGACCGCGTCATCTGCATCGATAACGGCTCGATTATTTTTGACCTGCCGCGCGAGGACATTACCGACCGAGCCGGCATCGCCCACTGCACCCAAGCACAGGCCGCCGAGCTTATGGCTTGCGCCGAAGGCGCCCGTGCCGTCCACCACGCCTATAGCGTGGACGTGCTCGTGCCCAACCGTCGCGAAACGCTCGAGGCCTTCCCCGAGATTCCCAGCGATCGGGCAACCATTGATGACTATCTTCGCCTCATGCTGAAAGGAGCTTCGAAATGAAACGCGCCTTTATGTCCGAGCTCGCCATCGCTCGCTCGCTTATCCCGAGCATTGCAGGCGTCGGCCTGTTCATGTTTGTCGTGCTGACCCTTGCCAACGCGTCGGATGTCGATTCCGGCATGAGCGCCGGCGCCTGTGCGGTCAGCGCAATCTCGCCCATCATAATCATGAACTCGCTAGCTGGCTACGATAACCAAAACGGCTGGGAGCGTTATCGAGCAACGTTGCCCTTCTCGCGCAAAGACATCATCTGCGCACGCTACCTGTGCATCGTTGTCTTCTCGGCCATCATGGCCTGCGCCGCCGCGCTTCTGAGCATCGTCTCCATCCCGCTTTTCAACAGCGCGGGCATCCCCTCGACGGGACAGGCCGTCTTTGAGACCGCAATGGCCTCGGCGGCATCGATGCTCATCTCCCTCATGATGGTGTTTTTGGCGCAGCCGCTGTTCTTTCGATTTGGACACATGGAGGCGCTGCGCCTATCCGTTGGCCTGTTTGCCCTGCTTGGTTGCGGCACAATGGCCACGCTGAGCTCCTCCAACCCCATCAGCAACTGGCTCATGTCGATTGCCGGAGCAAATCCCGATCCCGCCGTTCTGGGCTGTCTGTGCGCAGGAATTGCCGTGCTGGCCCTCGCGCTATGTGCAATCAGCTGCACCGTCAGCACCAAGGTTTATCGAGTACGCGACCTGTAATCGACAGCTAAAAAAGCTTAGGTGGTACCCCGCTTATTTTTTCAATGAAACAAGGCGGCATAGCGTCACCACCGCCCCTCACAGCAGGCCGTCTAGTTCTTGGCAACCAAAAAGACACCGTCAGCATATCGAAGGTGAATACTTTTCCGAGAAGTGAACGAGTAAAAACAGTGCCCTGTAGCATCGACATTTTTAAGGACTCAATTCCTGCGGTTTTTGTCTAAGAATCCTGCAGTTTTGTTCGAAAAAAGAGTGCATGTTCCAGGGGTCCAGATTTACTCGTTCACTTCGCGGAAAACCATTCACCTTCGATTCGAGCCTTAACCAAATGCCCTCTCGAACTATGGCCCCTGTCTCACCACAGCGATATCAAAGCTTCATGGCGGGACGGTATCATCGGACGAGCGCCGTAAATCTGGCGCGGTCGTTCTTTGGGGAGGCATTTCACCCGTGTCGTGGGTCGCAGCAGCATTTGTGTCGGCTTTCTTTGCCGGCATCACATCTATCCTGGCCAAATGCGGCATCAAGCAGACCGACTCCGATGTCGCGACGGCCATTCGCACCTGCGTGGTGCTCGTTTTCGCCTGGGCAATGGCGGGCATTTCTGGATCCATTGGAACCATCGGCAGCATCGAACCCAGATCCTGGCTCTTTCTCGTCCTCTCGGGACTCGCTACCGGTGCTTCGTGGATCTGTTACTTTAAGGCGTTGGGCATCGGAGACGTCAATAAGGTCGTACCGGTCGACAAGATGAGCACCGTACTCGCCGCACTGATCGCCATCGTACTTTTTGGCGAGACGAGCAACCTTGCGGTTAAGCTCGTGGGAACCGCTGTCATCACCCTCGGCACGTTTTTAATGATCGAGAAGAAGCAGTCTGCCGGACCCGAGCAGCAGCAAGACCGGACCTGGCTCGCTTACGCCCTCGGCGCCGCCGTGTTCGCGGCGCTCACGTCCATCCTTGCCAAGGCTGGCATCGAAGGCGTCGAATCCAGCCTGGCCACGGCAATCCGTACCTGTGTGGTACTGGTTATGGCATGGGCAATCGTGGCAGCTAAAGGCAAGATGGGCCAAGCCGTGCACGTAGACCGCTATGAACTCGTATTTCTCGCGGCATCGGGCATTGCGACTGGCGCATCGTGGCTGCTATACTACTACGCCATCGCCACAGGCCAGGTGAGCGTCGTGGTGCAGATCGACAAACTATCGATTGTCGTATCGGTACTATTTGCGCGCCTGGCATTCAACGAAAAAGTCTCGCGACGCAGCGCTATCGGTCTCGCCCTCATCGTACTGGGCACCGCCGCGCTCGCGGTTTGGAAATAGCGCCGATTCCGAGCGAGATCTAGGCGCTCGCAAATCCATGACACAGCGCCACACCGGGCCCAGGGTGCTTGTATCGACCGTGCGCCACCGTGCTACTTGCGCAGCGACTTGGGCAGCGGAATGCCGGCGGCGATGACGGCGGCGATGATCATACAGACGATGCCTTTGAGCGGGAAGCACATGAGCAACAAGCCCACGACCATAACGGGTTGGCGCATGACGGCGCCCATCGTCGATGCCGTGCAGACGGCGACGCAAAAGACCGGATCGGCGCCGGTGAGGATGGCAAGGCCGTAGCCCAAGCTCACACCCGAGAAGATAACCGGGAAGAAGTGGCCGCCACGCCAACCAAGGTTGATGAGGGCGGGCGTCAGCATGGCCTTAACAAGACCGGTCGCGATCAGCATGCCGGCGGGGATGGTCAGGTAGGTTTCCATGAGCACACCGGCCTGGGTCTCGCCGGCAAACATGGTGTAGGGCAGGACCGTGCCACAGATGGCGAGCGCCAGACCGGCTAGCATGGCCTTGACGACAGGACGTTCCCCTATTGCATGGGCAAATGCTTCGCTCGCGTGCTCAGAGACAAAGTACAGCCAGCCGCAGACCGTGCCGATCAGCGCAAGAGGAATGAGCCAAGCAAGCTCCAGGTTGCCCACCTCGGCGGCCTCAAACCTCGGCATGCCCATGCCGCCGCCCACAAGCTGGCCAAGCAGCAGGTAGGTACCCAGACCGCCGGCAATCGCAATGCCGTAAACCACGGCCTTTTGCGCCTTGGGGAGCTTGATGGTGATCTCGTCGGATGCGGAGTCCTCAGCATCATTGGCACCCTGGCCGTCGGCGCTACCGGCGAGCGGAGCCACAAAGCCAAAGACGGGTGCGGTAAAGAGCGCCGTCAGGGCAGCCTGGGTACCCAGCAGCGTGAGTTCCCTAAACTCGGCTCCAAAGCGACGCATGCGATCGCCGACCCAGCTGCACAGTCCCGCAATGACGCCGGTCAGTCCAGCTTCCGGTCCAATGCTGCCGCCAAACAGCAGCGGCAACAGCGCGGCAAGCGACAGCTTGCCCAGATTTTCGTAGGGGTAGCACCCATCCTGTTTGACCTTGGTCATGACCTGGTTAAGGTCATCGGTCTTGGTGCCCGTCATCTTTTCGTACAGGCCAATCAGCAGACCGCCCAGCATGCAGACGAAAAACGGGTACGGCAAAAAGCCAAACGGGCCGTTCGCGAGCTCGGGCGAAGCGACGCCCAGCGCGTGCGGAATCTCGGTCCATAGATAGTCGATACCGTGCTCCATCGCAAAAAAGAACAGCCAGACCGCGGCACCTGCGAACGCACCGGTCACGGCAACGCTAACTAAAAACAGCGCGCGGTTTGTGGGTTTGGCAAGGTTATCCATCGGGTCCTCCCGCGGTCAAAGTCGACATAGATGCGTTTTATTGTAGAGCGAGCGTTGCCCGAACGAGCCAACCATCCACGCCGCGAACGGCACCATTGGGAGCCATAGTGGGGCAGGCTCAAGACTTATCCGTTGATAATCGAAGCAATCTCGCTCAAATCGTCGGCAAAGTAGATGCCCTGCTGGCGCCGTGGGCTCGATAGCCCTTTATCAATCATGTGCCCGAGCAGTGCCTTGAGGTCGTTGTAGTAACCGTCCAGGTTATACAGGATGCACGGAGCACTCAGGTGCCCCAACGACACCGCGGACATAACCTCGGCAATCTCCTCGAGCGTGCCCGTCCCGCCGGGAAAGGCAATGAAGGCATCGCCAAGCTCGATCATCTTGGCTTTACGCTCGGCCATATCGCTCGTCACGATGAGGTCGTCGATACCGTCATGTTGAAACTCGGCCTCGATAAAAAAGCTCGGCTCAACACCCGTCACGTGTCCACCTGCCTCGAGTACGCTATCGGCGAGCGCGCCCATCAGTCCCGACTTGGACCCGCCGTATACCAGCGCGTGTCCGTTGGCGCCAATCCAGCTGCCTAGTTCCTGTACCGCGGGCAGAAATGCCGGGTCATTGCCGGCACTGGCGCCCAGATACACGGTGATATTCATTTCAGTCCCCCTTGTTGTGGCGCACGACGTTCGTTTTAGCGCTGGCGTCGACGATACTCGCGCACGCGGCGCGACAGGTCGGCGAGCTCGTCACGATCGAGCTCTTCCAAATGCTCCAGATCGTCCATAAAGCGCGCCATGGTGTCCTTTTGGCGCAGCTTGATGAGCGTATTGCAGTAGTTCACCGCCACACCCGTGAGCATGGCGATGTAGAAGATGCTGATAACGCTCAGGACAACGGTAATGGCGCGGGCAACCGGCGTTTCGGCCGGGATATCGCCAAAGCCGATGGTCGAGACCGTCTCGAAGCTAAACCAAAGTCCATTGCCAAAGGTGAGGGTCGTAGGCTCGGACAGCCAGACGGCCGTCGAACATAGCAGGTAAAAGATAAGAAACAGGCCCGTGATGCGCGCAAAGCCAGCCTGGCGCAACACGTCGGCAAGCGTCCTCAACTTGTTCATCGCGACCCCTTTTCCCAGACGCCCAATCACGTTTGCTCGGTATTGTCCCACAACCGGCAGTTAGGGACGTTCCTTTTGTGCCGGCAGAAAGGGACTGTCCCCAACTGCCGGGCGGGAGCGTTTAGCGGTGCAGCCGCCGGCTAGGCAGGCTGAGCTGGTATCCTTATGCGGTATTGTCTCGATTCGTTAGGATTGCACGTGAGAGCTACCGTCGCCCTTCGTTTAGTTATATCTCGCGCCTTGGTCATCGTGCTTGTCGCGCTTACCGTGCTGAGCGCCGCCGCGCCCGCCCCCGTCTATGCCGCCAACACCGATCAGCCAGTCAAGACGGTCCGCGTTGGTTGGCTCGTCAACAACGAGGGCTTCCAGGACGGCACCCCCGGCGAGCGTCTCTCGGGATGGGGTTACGAGTACCTCCAGACCCTGTCGTACTACACGCCCGGCTGGCGGTACGAATACGTCTCCGGCACCTTCACCGAACTTATGGACATGCTCGAGGCGGGCGAGATCGACCTCATGCCCAACATCTCCTACTCCGAGGAACGCGCCCAAAAGCTGCTCTTTTCCTCGAACCCCGAGGGCACCGAGCGCTACTACATCTACGCCAAGCCCGAGCGCGACGATCTGGCCAAGGGTGACCCCCAAGCGCTCCAAGGCCTTACCATCGGCTGCAACCCCGGCGTTATGCAAACCTTCGTTGGCCAGCAGTGGCTCGCCAACGAAGGAATCACCTGCACATACAGGGAGTATGACGGGAACTCCGTTCTCTTTGACGCGCTCGCAAACAACGAGGTCGATGCCATTATCATGAACGACACGGCCTCGTCGCCCAGCGCCTCCCCCATGTTCTACCCTTGATTGGCAACTTCATCCGAACACTTCCCACATTCATCCGCACATGTGCGGA
>CAUFRO010000031.1 GCA_959027945.1 uncultured Collinsella sp. | reverse complement strand
GCCGTGGCAGCGCAATCGCGCAGGAACGTCACATCGCTCCCCTCGCTTGCGCTCACGATATTGGCCACGTAGACGCCACCGACATTTAGGGTGCCCCGCACCAAACGCAACGCCTCAACCGTCGCCAGCTCACGCACGGGCTCGGCACCGCCAAAGCAATCGCTCACGACCACATCGTAGCGACGATGGCCCACGCTCGTCACACCCAGATACGAGCGAGCCTCGGCGGTAATCACCCGCAGGCGATCGCCCGCCGTGCGCTCCAGCTCGTCCAGGTAGAACCAACGGCGTGCCAGGCGCGTAATCTCTCCGTCATACTCGATGACGTCCATGCGCAAGTCCTCGTGCGACATCAGCGCAAATTTGGGATAGGCAAACCCGCCGCCGCCCAGCATGAGCATACGGCTGATACCGTGACCATAAGCGTCGCGCATCGCATCCTCGGCCTCAAACACGTCGTCAAACGCACGATAGTACGCAAAGACGGGCTCAGCCCAACGCTCGCCAACGTAACTCGCGCTTTGGTAGACGCCGCCTTGCACCAATACGCGGACTTCGTCGCCGCCCTCGTCGTGCACGCGCTTCACACGCGCCAACCCATTGCGGGTTCGCGCAACCTGCAGACAGGCAGCACGAACAGCGACAGCGGCCGCACCAAGCGCCGCGGCTCCCAGAGCAACGCCGGCAACGACACCGGCAGAAACACTCGGCTTGTTCATCTAGAGCTCCTTTTGCAGATAGAGTCCGTGGTCGTAAAAACCCAAATGGCGATAGTACTCGCGCGTACCGATCGCGCTAATCACGTTGATGCGCGCATAACCGGCATCCCGGGCAATCTCGCACGCACACTCTACGAGCAAACGCCCCAACCCGTGGTGCTGCGCCGCCTGGCCCTGGTCGCCCACGCGCGCCGCCATGCCATACACGTGCACCTCGCGAATCATCGCCTCGTCCGGCGTCGTCGGCAACTCGTCCGCATGCGCGGCAACAAAGGCACGATCAGGCAGCGACAGGCGCAAAAAGCCCGCAATCTTGCCCCGCGGCGTCACCCACTGCAAAAAGCGCTCGTAAGTCACTGGCGTCTCGTACGCCACTTCCTCATCAAGAGATAGCTCATCCAAGTCGGCACCCGCCGTACTGATCTCGCGATAGCGAATCTCGCGCACCGTCGCACCGTCACCCCGAGCAGCCAGACGGTTCTCAACGAGCTGACGCAGGTTGGGTTTCTTGTTGCCCACCATAATGTCGTCGGAACTAAAGTCGCGGATCATGCGACTGATGCGGCAGAACGCCGGCGTCACCACGATGTCGTCGGCCAAAACATCGAGCAGTTCCTCCTCGGTATAGGGGCGCCACTCGTCACGCTCGTAGCAACCCACCAGACGCGATCCCTCGATGAGCGCGCACGGGTAGACCTTGACCTCGTCGGGCATAAAGGCCCCCTCGGTCATAAAGCGCTCGTAGTCGCGCTTGTCCCCTTCGGGCGTGGCGCCCAGCAAGTTGAGCATAAAATGCGCGTGAATCTTAAAGCCAAACAGGCGCGCAAGCGAAAACGCCCGCTCGATCTGCGCCACCGAAATGCGACGCTCGTTGATATCGAGCAAATGCTGGTCGAGGCTCTGGATGCCCATCTGAATCTTGGTGCAACCCAGGCGGCGGATGAGCGTGAGGGCCTGTGGCGTCACGGCATCGGGACGCGTCTCGATAACGAGCCCCACCACGCGATGCTTCGCCGTCTCGTTGATGCGCTGTTGGCGCTCAAGCTCCTCCATCGTGGCCGTCTGCCACTCGGCGACCTCGCCCCACGGCGTGCCGGGGCCGTACAGACGACGCACCGCGCGGTTATAGCCGCCCACGGCAGCATCCACACGCTCCTGCTCGTCGGCAACGCCGCTCGCAAGCTCAACCTCATCGGTCGCAATACCGGCAGCGCGATAGCGTTCGCGTCGCTCCGCCACCACCGGCGGCAGCGCATTGGCAGGAGCATCGTCGAGCAGGCGCCCCGCCTCGGCACGGCTGATACCCGGACGCGCCAACATGGGGTTGGCCGCCACGCCGGCCACGGCATCGTCATTGAGCGCGCGGAAGAGCTCCGACATAAACCACATCTGATACCCTTGCGGATAGTCGCTCCAGGTACCGCCAAGCACAATGAGCTCGATCTTATCGGTCGCATGACCCATCTGCGAAAGCGCAGTCAAACGGGCGCTCACCTGCAGATATGGATCGAAGCAGTTTTGCTCTGCACGGGCACACGCCGGCTCGGCATGTAAATAGCTTTTGGGCATGCGCAGGTCGTTGGGGCAAAACAGGCAATCGCCCGAGCACGGCCACGGCTTGGTGATGACGGTAATGGTTGCCACGCCCGAAGCCGTGCGACGAGGCTTCATACGCAGCACCTGCAGCAGTTGACGTTCCAGCTCGGCATCGACATTCCACCCAGCCCAACGAGCCGGCTCCTCACGTTTAACCCGCTGGTAGAACGGCAGCAGACGGCGCTTGGCCAAATCGCGTTTGTCGGCACCCTCACGGCGCGCCTCGGCATGTATCAGTTTGACGAGCGCTTTGTCATCCACGGTCTCGCCGCGACGCAGAGCCTCGAGTATGTTCAAGATAATCTGTTCCATACCCCCATTGTAAAGGCAAAGGCGCCGGAGCCGATCTCGGCTTCGGCGCCTTCATCAAACAGCGCGTCTATATCTTCGCCTAGGCTTTCGTCTGCCTCAATACTCCGAATCAAACGACATGTCGCCCGAACCGACCTCAAAACGATACGTGGCAGACTTGTCACCGTTATCGAATTCAAGATTCAAAATGGTCTCGCCGTCGTAGCCAAGCGGAAGGAAATCGCTCTCGAAGTCGCCGCTGCCCAAGGTGAGGCTCGCCTTAAAGCCCGTCGAGTTCGGAACCGTCATCTCCACATCGCCCGAGCCCACACTCACGTCCATCGACTTCGTGGGGGCCGGGTAAAGCTCGAACGTCACATCGCCCGAACCGACCTCGGCATTCAGGGTATCGGTCACGGTGCCCGTAAACTCAACGTCTCCCGAGTCCAGAGTCAGGTTGAGATCATGACACGCAATGCCCGCGACCGTCAGATCACCCGATCCTACATTCGCTGTAATGCCCACCATGTTATCGGCAACTTTGCGCGGCAGTTCGACGGTAACCGTGCGGTCAATGGCGCGCTCGTCATCGCAATCGAACTGGCGAATCTTGAGCGTAGAGCCCTTGATTTCGGCCAGGTTCTGGGTTGCCGCATCGAAGGCAACGGTCCCCGTTGCCACGCGACCGCTTTCAATCACGCGCACTGGCCCGCCGGAGACGTGTTTGACCTCGACCGTGCCCGACGTCACGTCCAAGTCAAGCGATGTGAACGCGTCGGCATCAAACGTTTCGCTCGAAAGCTGTTGAGGCCGAGCGGAATAGTTACCGCTATCCAAAAGATCGTCCTCGTCAAGCGCATCGTCCATACCAGACAAGCCGGATACAACATCGTCGAGATCCCACGGACCATCAAAATGAATCAATGTCCGCGAAACGCCAAAGACAAGCCCAACAATGAGCACAAACGCTCCGATGCCGACGCCCAGGCGTAGCTTGGATTCATGCGAAAGCTTCATCATTCGTCACCCTCTTTGGCACATGGCTCAGCGGTGGCCGCGGTAGCCACGTCAGCATCAGGTTCCGCAGAAGCATCCTTCCCCTGGGCCTCGACCGCCACCGACGCCGGACCAACCTGGATATCCCCGCGCGCCCAATCGCCATCGAGCGCACGCGCCACCCAGTGATAGATGGGGATCGTAAAGAAGATCAGCGCGGCAAAGGGGCCGGCACCAAACAGGAACATCAGCAAAAAGAACAGCAGCCAGCACACAGCCCAATACGGGAACGACTGAAACGGACCCTTCACCGGAGTCACGCTGGTCGCACCGGCACCCGTCACCTGAGCCGTCGCCGCATTAGCTGCCTGCGCGCTCCAACTTGCCGCTTGCGCCGCCTTGGCAGCCGCATCACTCGCCTGCGTTGCCGCCTCGGTAGCTCGTGCCGCCGCCTCATGGGTGCGGGCACGCTCCGCTGCCTCGGCCTCGCGCTGACGGGCGCGGTCCTCGTTCTCAAACTCGATATCGTCCTCGATCTCATCGCTCGGATTGAGGAGCTCGTCCAAACTCACGCCATAGAGTTTTGCGAGCGAGATCAGGTTCTCGGTATCGGGCGAGCTCTCCGCACGCTCCCATTTACTGACCGCCTGGCGCGACAGCCCCAGCTTTCGCGCCAGCCCTTCTTGGCTAAAACCCTTGCTGCGACGAAGGTCGGCGAGCCGCTGCGCAGTTTCTACATTCATGGTTCCTCCTATGTGATGCCAGCCGTGCCGCCGGACCGTTTTTGTTCTTAAGGCGCCTTGCACAGTTAAAAATCTATCCGCCACCGCCAAAAGCATGCCACCTATTCTAGTGAGATTTTTGACAACCGGCGGTTGCGGGCATATATGAGCTGCGGAAATGTGTCCAAACAAAGCAATGACCCGCAGCTCGGTTGTCCCCGTTGCGGCGTTAACGGTAGTATGGTCGTACTGTTTATTCCGCACCGCCAACGGAGGGAGTTCCGCGCCGTGAACCGCGATTTCGCCTCATCGCTCATCCAGCTCAACAATACGTTCTATCGCGAGCACTCCGCCTCCTTTTCCGATACGCGCCAGGCTCCTTGGCCCGGCTGGGTGCGCACCATGGACATAGCGCTCGACCAGCTCGATGTGGCCACCATCGAGCATCCCGTCCGCGTCTTCGATCTTGCCTGCGGCAATATGCGCTTTGAGAACTTTGCCGCCGGCGGCACGCTGGCTGCCAAGGGCGTCGACGGCGCGAGCCCCTCGGCAGATGCCAGCTGCCCGTTTGAGTTCTATGGTGTCGACTCGTGTCAGGATCTGGCTATCGATGCGCGCGGTCACGCCCTGCGCATTCCCAACCTGCACTTCCAGGAACTCGATGTGCTCGACGCCCTCATGAAGCTCAACCCCGCCGAGACACCCGACGTACTCTTCGACGCCCCGCTCGCCGACATCTCGGTCTGCTTTGGCTTTATGCACCACGTGCCGTCGTGCGAGTACCGTGTACGCGTGCTCGACGCCCTGGTGCGCCAGACGCGCCCAGGCGGCATCATCGCCATTAGCTTTTGGGAGTTTATGAACGACGAGCGCATGGCGCGCAAGGCCGTTCGAGCCGAAGCCCGCGCCGAACTCACCCCGCCGTTTGAGGGTTACGATTCCGCGCAGTTTGAAGCCGGCGACCACCTCATCGGCTGGCAAAACGACCGCCACGCCTACCGCTATTGCCATCACTTTGACGATCAACAGATCACCGACCTGGTGCGCGGCGTCCGTACGTTCTACAAGAGCGGTGAGGTCCCCGTGCGCGAGCTTGAGCGCTTCCATGCCGACGGTCGTAGCAGTGAGCTCAACCGCTATGTGATCCTCAAGCGCCTGTAGGCATCGACGACTCGCCGCCGGGCCGCACCGCATCTTTCGGGCAAACTATGCCCACCTTTTTTCAACCCATTGACGGAACGCGCAGCCATGCGTTCCATACTTATGACCAAGGAGCCTCATGGGAGCCGTCCACGTTCGCACGCCTAAGAACTTTGTGCTCGAGGAGCGCCTGGAGCGCTACGCCGATGCGATTGAGACGAACCCCGAGGCCTATGTCGGAGATTGGCGCGAGGCTTGCGCGCCAGTTGGCAGCAAGCCCTTCGAACACCTTCATCTGGATCTGGGCTGCGGCAAAGGCACCTATCTGGTTGAGCGCGCTCGCCGTGAGCCCGACACGCTCTTTATCGGCATGGACCAGGAGCCCATCTGCATTGCCTATGCCGCCCAGAAGATTTGCGAGCAGGAGCTGCCCAATGCGCTTGTGCTGCCCCGAGGCGCCGCATCGCTGCCGCGGCTGTTTGCCGCAGGCGAGCTCGACGCCATAACCATCAACTTTCCCACGCCGCAGCCCAAGGCCAAGTACGCCAAAAAACGACTCGTCCATGTCGACCATCTGATGCTCTACCGCCCGCTCTTTTCAGCCGGCGCCACCGTCACATTGCGAACCGACAGTAAGCCATTGCGCGACTACGCCCTGGGGCAGTTTGCCACGGCCGGCTACGACACGCTTTGGGTAAGCGACGACGTCCGCCGCGACCATCCCGAGCATCCCGAGACCGAATACGAATGCCGCACGCGCGAGATGGGTGCCGTCGTCTATGGCATTTGCGCCACACCCGGCGCGCAGCCCAGCAATGAACAGCTCGCGGCGGGCCGCGCGCAGGAGCAAAGCCTTGCCTGCTACCTGCCCGAAAACCTCGATGAGCTCACCTATGTACCTCTGGGCATGGAAGAGGCCGTCGAGAACTTTAGAAACCGCGCCCGCAAAGGCAAAAAGCGCCTTCCGCAGGAGTCATAGGGGCTTTTGACAGTCACGTCGCCAGCGAGCAAGCGCAAATAGGCACCGACGAACGACCCTCAAGCCTAAGTGAGTAGACTTTTTAGCAATAGCCAAGCACAACCCGCATAGGAACAAGTAAAACCGCAGGTAAATCCCTTACGCAAAAGCCATGTGCTGGCGAAATCGCAAAAAGTCTACTCACTTAGCTCGCGGCCGCACCAAACGGCTGAGCAGAACGCCCATTTCCTGCATTTTCTTTCGCGCTGGCACCCCGCGCCGCCGCTACGCCATAATAGTTGGCGGACAATCGCGAGAGAAAGCAAACACATGGCACAGACCACGACAGATATCGCCGCCAGCACCGTCTCCGGCGCCGGAGCCGCCAGCTCATTCTCGGGCGGCACGGGAACCGAAGCCGAATTCGGCTCACTCGGTGCGCTCTCCCCCACCTGGTGGGAGCCCGAGGACGGCAGCGAGCCCGAACCGTGGCTCACGCCCGACCAGGCCTTCGAGCGCTTCTTTGAATGGACGAGCAATCGCGGTATTGAGCTGTGGGACCACCAGGAAGAGGCCCTCATGGATCTAGCCGCCGGCGATCACGTCATTCTGGGCACGCCGACCGGATCGGGCAAGTCGCTTGTCGCGCTGGGCATGCTCTTTATGGGCATGGCACAGGGCAAACGCTGCTATTACACGGCCCCCATCAAGGCTCTGGTCAGCGAGAAGTTTTTCGACCTTGTGCAGGTGCTCGGCCGCGATAACGTCGGTATGATCACCGGCGACACGCATATCAACACCAAGGCGCCCGTCATCTGCTGCACGGCAGAGATCCTTGCCAACGACGCACTGCGCGAGGGCGAAGATGCCGATGTGGGCTGCGTAGCCATGGACGAGTTCCACTACTTTGCCAACCCCGACCGCGGCTGGGCCTGGCAGGTACCGCTGCTCACCCTGCCCCACACGCAGTTTATGCTCATGAGCGCCACGCTCGGCGATGTCACTGCCATCGCCGCCTCACTCGAGGAGCACACCGGCGCTGCTTGCGACTTGGTCATCGATGCCCCGCGTCCTGTTCCGCTGAGCTACGACTATGTGACGACCTCCCTCGAGGGCACGGTCGAGCTCGCCATGCGCCGCGGTGAGGCCCCGCTCTATATCGTGCACTTTAGCCAGGACGCCGCACTTGCAACGGCGCAATCCCTCGCCAACTTTGGCATTGCCAGCAAGGAGCAGCGCGAGGCCATTAAGGAGGCGGCCAAGGGCACGAGCTTCTCGACGGCATTCGGCAAGATCCTCAAGCGTTTGCTCGGCTGCGGCGTCGGCGTGCACCACGCTGGTATGCTGCCGCGCTATCGCCTACTGGTCGAGCGCCTGGCGCAGCAGGGCCTACTGCCCGTCATTTGCGGCACCGACACACTCGGCGTCGGCATCAACGTGCCCATCCACACCGTGGTGCTCACCGCGCTCACCAAGTTCGATGGCTACAAGATGCGTCGTCTGCGCGCCCGCGAGTTCCATCAGATTGCCGGTCGTGCCGGCCGCTCGGGCTTCGATACCGAGGGCATGGTCATCGCCGAGGCACCAGAGCACGAGATCGAGAATGCCAAGCTTATGGCCAAGGCGGGCGACGACCCCAAAAAGCTCCGCAAGATTAAAAAGAAGAAGGCCCCCGAGGGCTTTGTCACCTGGAACAAGCAGACGTTCGAGCGCCTGATCGAGACGCAGCCCGAGACACTCAAGCCGCGCCTGCGCATCACGCACTCCATGGTGATTAGCGTGGTCGAGCAGGGTGGCGATGCCCGAGCCCGCGTACACGACCTCATCGAGACGAGCCTGCAGACCCCCGAGGAAAAGGCTAAGCTCGAGGTTCGTGCCGACGAGATCTTCGCCACGCTCATCGATTCCGGCGTCGTCGTTCGCACCGAGGTGCCGCCCGCACCCGACGCTCCGGCTGACGCCGCGCCGGACATCGACTACGCGCTGACGGTCGACCTGCCCGAGGACTTTGCGCTCGACCAGCCGCTCTCGCCGTTTTTGCTTGCCGCGCTGGAGCTGCTCGATCCCGAGAGCGAGACCTATACCATGGACCTGATCTCGATGGTCGAGGCAACGCTCGAGGATCCCAAGCAGGTGCTGCGCGCTCAGGAGCGCGCAGCGCGCGACCGCGCGATGGCCGAAATGAAGGCTGACGGCGTCGAATATGAGGAACGCCTGGAGCGCATCCAGGATGTCACCTACGAAAAACCGCTCGAGGACTTGCTCGACGCCGCCTTCGACAAGTACTGCCAGGAAGTGCCCTGGGCAAACGACTACCAGCTCTCTCCCAAAAGCGTCCTGCGCGATATGCTGGAAAGCGCGAGCGATTTTAAGGGTTACATTCAAAAGCTCGGCATCGCCCGCTCCGAGGGCATTTTGCTGCGTTACCTGGCAGAGGCCTACCGTTCGCTCGACCGCACCGTGCCCATCGAGAAGCGCGACGAGCGTCTGCGCGACATTATCTCGTGGCTCGGCTTTGTGGTGCGCTCGGTGGACTCGAGCCTGGTGGACGAGTGGGAGAACGCCGGCAACCCGGCAGCCCTCGATGCTGCGCCGCCGCAGGGCATCGACGAGGTCGTGGCGGACCGCCGCGGCTGCACGCTGTTGGTGCGCAACGCGCTCTTCCGCCGCGTGACCCTTGCCGCCCGCGAGCACGTTCGCGACCTGGGCGAGCTCGACGACGACTGGGGCATGAGCGAGATCCGCTGGCAAAAAGCACTCGACGCTTACCACGAGCAGCACGAGGAAATCCTCACCGACGGAGATGCCCGCAGTGCCGCGATGTTTTCCATCGACGAGTCCGACGAGAAGACCGCGCACGTATGGCACGTGCACCAGATCTTTGCTGACGAGGATGGCGACCACGATTTTGGCATCATGGGCGATGTCGATCTGGACGCCACGCAAGACGGCGGCGAGGTAATCTTCAAGAACTACCGTGTCGGCTTTATCGAGAACCTGCTCGAGGACTAGCCGGGCGCAATGGGACGAAACAAAGCGGGGCCGCTGGCAACATCGCCAGCGGCCCCGCTTTTTGCGCGATACGCTATCCCCTACTCGGCATCCTCGACCTCATACGAATCCGCCTCGGCTGGCTCATCGTTCGTCTCTGTCGCGGCCCCGCGCGCCTCGTCAAACGCTGCTTTCATGGTCTTGTTGCCCCACGTGAGCTTGCGAATGGTAAGATCGTCGGCTTTCTTGTTGGCAAGGCGCAGATTGTTCTCGGAGGACAGCAACGCCTCCTTGGTTTTCTGCAGATGGCTAATCGTCTTGTCGATCTCATCGATTGCCGTTTGGAACTTGCGGCTCGCGATCTCGTAGTTGCGGCCGAAATCGTTCTTGAACTTCTCCATCTTGGCTTCGAAGTTCGTGACATCGATATTCTGCTGCTTGTACTCCGCCAGCTCCTGCTTATAGCGAAGCGAACCCATGGCGGCATTGCGCAGCAGCGTAATGATGGGAATGAAGAACTGCGGGCGGATCACATACATCTTCTCGTAGCGATAGCTCACGTCCACGATTCCCGCGTTGTAAAGCTCGCTCTCGGGCTCGAGCAGCGTGCAGAGCACCGCGTACTCACAGCCTTTCTGGCGACGATCGTGATCGAGTTTCTTAAAGAAGTCCTCGTTTTTATGCTTGGTCGCGGTCTCGTCGTTCTCGTTTTTCATCTCGAACATAATCGAAATGACCTCGTTGCCGCTCGCGTCGCACTCACGGAAAATGAAGTCTCCCTTGGTGCCCTCGGATGCATCGTTATCTTTCTCGAAGTACGCATTGGGAAACGCCGTCATGCGCAGACGGTTAAACTCGGTCTCGCAGTGCTGCTCGAGCGACTCGCCCACCATCTTGGTGGACAGGCGAACCTTCATGTCCTTAAGGCGCTCAATCTCTTCATCCTTGTAGCGAATCAGGTCATCGCTCGCGCGCTTGGCCTGCGCAAGCTCGAGCTCGTGTGCCGCCTTGGCTTGCTCCTCGCGAGAATCGCGCACCGCCAGCTCGCTCGTCAGTTTGGCACGTGCCTCATCGCGCTCTCGCTCCGCCGCGGCGACCGCCTCTGACAGGTTCATTTTTGCCATCAGTTCCTGCTCGCGCAGCTGGGCACGCAGGCCCTCGGCCTCTTGCTCGGACTGAGCCTTTGCGGCGGAAAACTTCTCTTGCACCTTCGCGCGATAGTCAGTAAGCGCGCGCTCGGCCTCGCTGCGAGCGGCATCGAGCTCACGCTGCGACTCTGCCGCGGCAGCGGCAAGCGCCATCTCCTGGGCCTTGTCCGCCGCGGCGATCCTGGCCTGCAGCTCGGCAATCTGAGCGTCGCGCGCGGACAGGTCGTTTTGAGCAGCATTGCGTGCCGCCGCCTCGGCAAGCCTGGCTTCATCATCTTTGCGCTCCAACTGCGCACGTAAATTGTCGATCTCGCGCTGAAGCTCGGCATTCTCCTTTTGAGCATCGGAACGGGCCTCAACCGCCGCGCGCTGACTTGCACTCTCGCGCTCTGCGGCAGCGCCTTCGAGCTTGGCGCGCAGCTCGGCAAGCTCAGCGTCGCGCTTGGCAACCTCTTGTGCCAGCTGCTGAGCTGCAGCGTTCTTCTGCTCGACAAGCTGAGCGTCGCGCTGAGACTCTGCCTTTTGCAAAGCAGCCGTCGAGCGCGAGCGCTCAAGCTCCAGTGCCTGCTCGCCCTCGCGCTGGACCGCCTTCACGCGCTCATCCAGGTCGCGCGAGAACTCGGCATCGCGCACCTGCTTGACGATATCCGCATAACCGGACGCATCGACCTTAAAAACTTCGCCGCAATGCGGGCACTTGATCTCGTTCATGGCAGCTCCTCGATGGACGCAAATTTCAACCGCCTACACTCTACCGCGCCGCACGGACAAAAAAGACGCCGCCGCCATAATGGCAACGGCGCCAGAACCACCACAAAGGCGACTGCCCCCTTTGTGGTGACTTGGGTCCTTACAGGTCGCGGTAGTCGATCAGGCGAAGATCAGGTTGAGACTCAAGCCAAGTGCGAAGCTCGGGGTCAATCAGCGCATCGACTTCCTTGGTGCGGTCGGTCGTGAGCGAGCTGTTCTCCAAGATAAAACGATCGAGATAGCCCGGATGGCACACAAAGACGACCGTCTCGCCGTCCACCATCTCGCGAACCGTCTGCATGATTGCCTCTTTGGGCTCGTAGCCCGGCTCCATCGAGCGCATCACCATGCGCAGATCAGTATCTCCGCAATGCACCACAGCCGCGGGGTCGAAGCTCGCCTTTTGCTCCTTAAGGCCCAGCTCCTGAGCAACCGCCGAGATCGCTCGGTTAAGGTTTTTGCTCATGACGGCATGGGCCTCAAAGTAATCGGGCTCGCGGCCCACGATCTCGACAAAGCGGTCATGCTGCGCGCGGATCTCGATGCAGGCCTCGTCGAAGTCTATCAACTCCTCGCCGCGCTTAAAATGATCGCGGAAGGTACGGCTGCTATGGAACTCGCCGTTCTCGTTGAGCATGCTCGGAATGAGCGCCGGGTCGGCACACGGCTTGCCCAGGCACACGTTGGTATGCTGACCCACCGCAATGCCGACATCCGCCACGAGCGACCAGCCACGCTCGGCCTCGGGCATATTGGGCATAAGTCCCGCCGAGCGCACCAGGCCCTCATTGATACTGCGGGCAATCCCCAGGTTAACGGCATACGAATAACCGATATCGTCGGCACGAATGAGCAATTGCTTCATATTGACCCCCATCTACGGAAAGGGACACTTGAAGCGCAGCCAAGTGCCCCAGATAATTGTCCTACCGAACGGATGCTTTAGGCTTTGGCGGCAGCAGCGTCTTCGTCGAGCTGCTCCTTGGTAAAGCCAAAGAAGTAGGCAATGGCAGCGGCGGCAACAAATGCAGTGCCCGATGCAACGCAGCCCCATACGAGATTAGCAGTTCCGCCTGCAACATAACCTGTAATACCAAGGATATTAGTTGCGCCCAAAACATACGTGGTCACATTAGTGAGAGCCGCGATCAGGCCGCCGATAGCGCCGCCCGCGACCATGGCACCCAGGCAGCGAGTATACTTAAAGCCGCAGCCATACAGCGCGGGCTCCGTCACGCCACCGACAATGCCGGAGAGCGAGAAACCAAGCATAGCGCCCTTTTCGTCGACCTCCTTAAGGCGCAGGAAGGCACCGAAGGCCATGCCCCACGTGGCGAACTGAGCGATAGCACCCGCGACCATAACGCAGGAGTCAGACCCTGAGGTGAGCACCTGCACAATGCCGAGGGCAATCAGAACCTGGTGCATACCGGTCATAACCAGGAACTCCCAAAGCGCAGCAATGGCGACGAGGGAGAGGATCGTGACGATGCCGCCAGCGTTTCCGAGGCCGAACATAAAGTTGCCGACCAGGTCGCCCAGAATGGAACCAATCGGAGCTAGGGCGCACAGGGAAACGGGGGTCATCACAGCCATGGTGCACACGGGCACAAACACCGTGGAGAGCATGTCGGGGATGATCTTCTTCATGAACTTCTCGACGACCATCAGCACCGGCATAGACAGCAGCATGGGGAGCACGGTCGCAGAATAGTTGTTCAGCTGAGCCGGGAGCACGCCGTAAACCATCGTGGTCGTAGCACCCGAATCCGCCGCAGCGTTGACCAGCGTCATGAACTCAGGGGCAATGAGCACGCCGCCGAGCATCATGCCGAGCGGCTGGCTGCAGCCGAGCTGCTTTGCGGCAGCCCAACCCAGATAAACAGGGAGGAAATAATAGCCTGCGTTGTAAATCCAGTTGTAGAAGAAGTTGTAGATGTCGGAATCAGCAGACCAGATACCGAGCATGCCGTCGCCGCAAAGTACGGCAAGTGTGCGGAACATGGCGGCGCCCATGATAATGGGGATCGTCATGCACATTGTCTTGGACAGGTAGTTAAGGGCCTTCTTGCCCGCAGTCTTGACCGTCAGTGGCTCCTTGATGCCGTCATCGAGGTTCTCGTCAATGGAGCCTTCGCCCTTGACGCCCAGCGCAATGGCGGCGTCATAGACCTTCGGCACGTTCTGGCCAATGATGACCTGATACTGGCCGCCAGACCACTGTGCACCCAGCACGCCCTTGATCTTCTTTACTTCATCGTCATTGGGAATGGACTGATCCTTGAGGTTCAGACGCAGGCGGGTCATGCAGTGCGTCGCGTTCGTCACATTGGAGGCGCCGCCGACGGCAGCAAGCACGTCCTCGGCAATCTTCTTGTTATCGACAGCCATGTCGAATCCCTTCTCTTCCAACTAAAGGCCGTGGGACTTTACGGCACCAAGACGCACAATTCCGCTCGCGCCTGCGCAGCGCGCGACATCAGTTGGCAAGAGATTGATTTGCATGTGATTCCCGGGTGGATCGACATGAAAAAGCCCCGCGCACAACCGACAGAGACCCAATTATGGCCTCGGCAGAATCGGTAGTGCCTCTCGGAGCTGCGCCGTGAGTAACACCCAACACACGGCGAGTATATGCGGCAGATGCGTTCGTTGCGGCTCAGATTACCGACGAACGGTAGCAAACGACCCGCGAACGGTCGCCATGACGGAAAGGAAATACCAGAGAGCCTATTTATCCGAGTGGACAGAAGCCACGCGATTCACATGCATGATCAGATAGACGAGCTCCTCTTGGGCCAATGGCTCGCCAAAGGTCTCTTGAATCAGATCGTCGACACGGTGAGCGCAACGCGATGCCGCCGGATACTGCTCCACGAGCACGTCGTAAAGACCGGAGTTCTCGGTATCGATCGGCTCTTTCTTTGCCACGCGGTCGAGCAGATAGCGCACATGAGTGGCAAAGCGGGCAAAGGCGAACGACGAGCGATCGACCGTCACACCCAACTCTTCTTGAATAATCGCGACCGTCATATCGAGCAGTCGCTCCTCGTGCTGCTCGGCAAGCACGCGCCGCTCGCTCGGCTTAACCGATGCGTTGACAATCGACATGGCAATGCCCGCGGCCTCGCTTCGGGGCATGCGCACATGAAAGCTCTTCTGGATACCGCGAACAGCCAGCTCGCCCAAGCGGTATTCGATGGGATGCAGCTGCTCAAGATCGCGCTCAAGCGGCAACGACACCACCATGTGTTCGCGGGCACGCTTAATGGCAAACTGAATATGGTCTGCCAATGTAATGGGAAGGTTAGGACTCAATTCGTACGAAAGCTGTCCGGTCGCGATATCGGCCAGCTGAGCAGAAAACTCCAGCACCTCGGGATCGACCTCATCGATAAACGCCAGGTACTTTGAATCAATGCCGTAAAAGGTACGCGTGATGACATCCAGGTCGACCTCATGCGGCATATCGCCAAAGCCGATACCACGACCCAGCGCGATAAGCTGACGCCCCGCGCCATCTTCGCAGATGGCAGCGTTATGGTTAATGCGCTGGATAGCCCTCATGGATTCATCGCTCCTACTGAAACGCGCCGCACAGACCATCCGCGCGGCGCGTTCATTCTACCTGCACTTACAGCTACAGTCCAAAGAAGCCTAGGATTTGGTCACGGCTTACGGGCTTGTACTCGTTGGCATCGAGGCCGACATCATAGCGAAAGATGGGGCGCTCGCGATCGCGGTTGCGCGCGTTGGTGCGGTCTCCCCTGCTGTGGATATGCCCGTGCAACATGATGGCGCCACGCGCCTTGCCGTTCCAGCTGAGCATGGGGTAATGGCTCATTACCAGGCGATGGCCCTTAGCGTAACCGGGGGCGACCTCCAGATAATCGCGCACCTCATCCCAAATGTGCGGCGCGTCTGGATTTTCCCAGTCGCCGTCATGGTTACCGCAGATGAGCGTTACGTTCTGACATTCGATGCGCTCGCGCAGGCGCACCGCCTCCACCATGGGCAATCGATACGTAAAGTCTCCCAGGACATAAAGGCGGTCGTCCACAGCCACGCACTCGTTGATGGCATCGATGACACGGCGGTTCATCTCCTCGACCGAGTCAAACGGTCGATCCATGTCGTGCAGGATATTCGTATCGCCCAGGTGCAGGTCGGCGGTAAACCACATCATCGTCTATGTCCTCATTTCGCAACGCGTATAAGACCTGTCTAGTATACAGACGCAGCGATGCGACAATTACCCAAAGAGCCCACCGAACAGACCTCGGCGGCGCTTGTCCTTTTTATTCGAACCTTTACCCCGGGCGTTCTTATCCTTTTGCTTTTTGCGGTCCTGCTCCAACTCATCGTCATCGAGCAGCAAATCCCACTCAAACGGATCGTCTACCAGATCGAACAGGTCATCGTCATCAAACACGTGCGCCTCCATTACCGATTAGCGAGCATCCACAACGTAGTTGAGAAGCCTACGGGCCCGTGCGGACACAAATTCATCCTGTCTGCGTCTTTCAATCGTTTGCCGCAACGCTTGCGCGACGGAACGCTTGCAGATAAGATAGGAACACGGATGGCACCCGTGGCAGCGGGTCTTGCCAACTCCGATACACGTTTTCATTGTGAGAAGTGGCCGTCTTCGCTTACGCGGGGGCGGCCACTTTGTTTATCCCTATGTCATCTGATTCTAATGCACAAACATGCGCACGAACTTGTGCTTCCAGCTTGCGTAAGGGGCATAGCGGAACGGCACGTCCAGCCACGTTGCCTTGTTCACGATGCTCTTCTTGTGGCTAAACGTATCGAAGCTCTCGCGTCCATGGTACTGTCCCATACCGCTCGCCCCCATGCCGCCAAAGCCCATATGGCTCGTGGCCAAATGCATAATGGTGTCATTAACACAGCCACCACCAAAGGGCACGTAACGCACAAAGCGCTGCTGAACCTCACGGTCCTGGCTAAAGATATACAGGGCCAGCGGCGTCGGACGATCCGTAATAAACGTCTCGGCCTCGTCTAGGCTCTCAAACGTCAGCACCGGCAAGATGGGGCCGAAAATCTCCTCCTGCATCACGGCGTCATCGGGGGACACGCCATCCAAAATCGTCGGCTCGATCTTGAGCGAAGTCTCGCGCGCGGTACCTCCAAGCACGACCTTATCGGGATCGATCAGCCCGCGCACGCGCGCGAAATGCTTGGCGTTGACAATATGACCGTAATTCTCATTGTCGAGCGGATGCTCGCCAAACATGCGGCGGGCCTCCTCCTTGATGAGGTCCAGCAGCTCGTCGTGCACGCGCGCATCGACCAGCAGGTAGTCGGGCGCCACGCAGGTCTGCCCCACGTTGAGCCATTTACCAAAGGCGATACGGCGTGCCGCGACCTCCAAGTTAGCCGTCGCATCCACGATGCAGGGACTCTTTCCGCCCAGCTCAAGCGTCACGGGTGTGAGGTTTTTACTTGCACGCTCCATGACGAGCTTGCCGACCGGAACGCTACCGGTAAAGAAGATCTTGTCCCAGCACTCATCGAGCAACGCTTCGTTTTCGGCACGCCCGCCTTCGACGACCGTCACCAAGCGCGGATCAAATGCCTCTTCACAGATTTGCTTGAGCACCGCGCTCGATGCCGGAGCATAGGCGCTCGGCTTGATGGCCACGGTATTGCCCGCGGCAAGGGCGCCGGCGAGTGGCTCGAGCGTCAGTAAAAACGGGTAGTTCCACGGAGCCATGATGAGTGTGACGCCATAGGGCACGGACTGCGTCTTGCACACACTCACGGCGTTGGCGAGGTCACACGGACGCAGGCGCGAGCGACTCCATCGAGCCACATGCGCAATCTGATAACGAATCTCGGAAAGCGAGGTGCCGATCTCGCACATATACGCCTCGTCATGCGACTTTCCCAAATCGGTCTTGAGCGCATGGGCAATATCGGCCTCGTGGGCCCGCACCGCATCGCGTAAACTCACGAGCGCACGACGTCGAGCATCGACATCAAACGTGGCGTGCGTCTTAAAATAGGCGCGCTGATCGGCAACGATGCGCGCGATTTCCTCGGTGTTCATGGGCCCTCCTAGTTCTCGTCTTCAAACATACCACCCGCAACGACCTCGTACATATGCTCGAGCTCCAAACGGTCCATTAAAAGCGGAACGGGGTACAGGGGATTGGCCTCGGCATCGGCATGCGCCGCCATCTCAGGAATGTCGGAGCGGCGAATGCCCGTCACATATTTGGGTATGCCCAAGGCGGCGTTCATGCGGTCGACCCAATCGATAAAGGCCTCAGCAGCCACGTTGTCCAGCGCATTAGCCGGCGCAATGCCGGCCATGCGGGCGAGATCGGCGAGCTTGGGAGCAGCAGCTTCGCCATAGGCGCGAAGCATGTGCGGCAGGATGATGGCGTTGGCCAAGCCGTGGGGAATCCCGTAACGCCCGCCCAGGCTGTGCGCGATGGCATGGACGTATCCAACATAAGAGCGCGTAAAGGCAACGCCCGCTTTATACGCCGCCGAAAGCATATTGCGGCGCGCACGCATGTTGCCACCGCACTCATAGGCCTCGAGCAAATTGTCGTGGATGAGCTGCACCGCCTGGCGCGCCATCTTGCGCGTATAGGGCGTGGTGCTGCGCCCGATAAAGGCCTCGACGGCATGTGTCAGGGCGTCCATGCCCGTTTGCCCCGTAATGGAGGCGGGCAGGCCGCGCGTAAACTCGGGGTCGTGCACCGCAAAGCGCGGGATCAGCACAAAGTCGTTAATGGGATACTTGTAGTGCGTCTCGTCGTCGGTAATTACCGCTGCAAGCGTGACCTCGCTTCCCGTGCCCGCCGTGGTGGGAACGGCGATGAGCAGCGGCAGGCGACGATGGATACGCAACAGGCCGCGCATCTTGTTGATGGGCTTCTTTGGCTGCGCGATGCGCGCGCCCACGCCCTTGGCGCAGTCCATGGCCGAACCGCCGCCAAAGCCGATAATGGCCTGGCAGGCGCTCTCTCGATACAGAGATGCCGCTTCCTCCACGTTTGAGACCGTGGGGTTCGCACGTGTTTCGGCATAGACCGCAGCGCTAATTCCCTTGGACGCGAGCGCTGTCTCGAGCGGCGCCGTGAGCCCCAGACGGGCAATGCCGGGATCTGTCACGATAAGAACATGGTGTATTGAACGCTTTTGAAGCACTGCGGGCACTTCCTCAGCGTGCTCTAAAATGCGTGGCTCGGTATAGGGCAGCACCGGCAATGCGATGCGAAAAACCGTTTGATACGTTCGGCACCAGGCGCGGCGGGCTAGATGCATAAAGGAAGCTCCTTCATTTGTTGATTGGTCAACATTTGCTCGACCGATTGTACTCATCGGAGGTCGCACGAGGTCTAGCAATCGTTAATCAATCAACATCTACACATGCTTAAATTGTTTTATTAAAAATCATTCCTAATAGGCTTCACATTCGGTCTCATTTATGGATAATAGAACTCGTCAAGACGCACGTCCGGAGAGGGCCCTTACGGGACCGGACGAGCGCACCATCGCCATCGATCGAAAGGATCGAATCATGAAGTTTGTTTGCCCCGTTTGCGGTTATGTGGAAGAGTTCGACGGCGACCAGCTGCCCGAGGATTTCAAGTGCCCCCAGTGCGGCGTTCCCGGCTCTCGCTTCCTGAAGCAGGAGGAGGGCCAGCTCGAGTGGGCTGCCGAGCACGTCGTGGGCGTCGCCAAGATGGAGGGCGTCTCCGAGGACATCGTTGCCGATCTGCGCGCCAACTTTGAGGGCGAGTGCTCTGAGGTCGGTATGTACCTGGCCATGGCTCGCGTCGCTCATCGCGAGGGCTATCCCGAGATCGGCCTGTACTGGGAGAAGGCTGCCCACGAGGAGGCCGAGCACGCCGCCAAGTTCGCTGAGCTCCTAGGCGAGGTCGTGACCGACTCCACCAAGAAGAACCTCGAAATGCGCGTTGAGGCCGAGAACGGCGCCACCGCCGGCAAGACCGATCTTGCCAAGCGCGCCAAGGCCGCTGGCCTCGATGCCATCCACGACACCGTGCACGAGATGGCTCGCGACGAGGCTCGCCACGGCAAGGCTTTCGCCGGCCTGCTCAAGCGCTACTTTGGCTAAGCCAGCAGCCTGAGACATAACCTCTAGCTCGAAGAAGGCCCGGACCGTATTGGTTCGGGCCTTTTCGTTGGCTTATTGCAGTTGCTCCTGAAGAACACTGAGCGACTGAGAGCTCAGGTCGTCGTATTGTATGAGGACGCGAGATGGAGCGTTCTTAGTCGATGCCCGATCACCCGTCCACAGGCAATCGGCGATGTTGACATAGGAAATACGAGCGTCAGCGAGAGCCTTCGCGAAACTCTCCCCTGCCTTGTCCTCGGCCAGGGCAACAGTGCAGTAAAGGCCCGCGTCTGCATGATCGATCGAAACCTCCCCTGCCGGAAACGTTTTCCGTACAAGCGCCGCCAGGCCATCACGCGCCCCACGAGCACGAGCGCGCACGCGGTTCACATGTCGCTCGTAATCACCCGATTCCAGCAAACGCGCCAAGGCAACCTGATCAACAGAACTTACCGACGAGGCGTAGAAACCAAGGTTGCGTTTAAACCTCTCCATTAGTTCATCGGGCAGCACCATGTACGCCAAACGCAACGCCGATGAAAGGCTCTTCGAAAACGTGTTGGTGTAGATAACCGACTGGGCGGCATCGATCGACGCGAGCGCGGGAATCGGCTTGCCGGCAAGGCGAAACTCACAATCAAAGTCGTCTTCGATGAGATACCGACCTGGCCGCTCGGCGGCCCAGCTCAGCAACGCATAGCGACGTGCAATGCTCGTCACAAGACCGGTCGGATACTGATGAGACGGCATCAGGTGAAGGACATCGGTCCCGGTTTTCTGCAGCGCGCTCAAGTCCACGCCCTCAGCATCCAACGGGATATGCCGCACTTCGCAACCCATGGCCTGATAGATGCGCGTCAAGCGCAAATAGCCTGGATCCTCGACGGCATACACCTTGTCCGCGCCAAGCAACTGAACCAACATGGTATCGAGCAGCTGGGCGCCCGCACCGATAACGATGTTGTTGGGGTCGGCATTCATACCCCTTGTCCCGCGCAGATGGTGAGCAATTGCGCGTCGCAGCCGAGCGGTGCCCTGCGCCGGTGCGGGCGAAAAGATTTCGCGCTCGTCTTCGGATGCCAGCGTCGCCCGTAGCGCGCTTTGCCAAAGCCGCGCCGCCTCCAAAGCGGAAGGAGAAAGCGCATCGAATCGCTCGACCTGTCCGTTGACATCATGCACGCTGGGGCCCACAGAGACGGCATCTCGGTCGATGCCCTCCGAAGCCAAAGGCAAAACCGGTGCATCCGGAAGCTTGCAAGCGTAGTAGCCACGCCGCGGCTTTGAGCAAATATAGCCCTCGGCAAGTAACTGGCTATATGCATTCTCGATAGTAATGACACTGATTCCCAGATGACTGGCAAAGGCGCGCTTAGACGGCAGATGCTCCCCCGCCGCAATACGGCCAGCAACAATATCATCTCGAATTTGCTGGTAAACATACTCATAGAGCGATGCCTCGCCACGTTTTTCCAAATTGTAGTCAAGCATGAGTTTGCCACCTGACCTTATCGAGCTGTTCAACCTGGTATTAGGCTGACCTTATTATTATCTCGAAAACTGAGTATTTTGCCATACCCAGCTCCCCGATAGGATGTTCCGTCAAGCAATGCACATGCCAACCAAGGGAGCAACCATGGCAGAACAGACCAGCAAGGCCGATCGCGTCAAACTCAATCGCGAACTCGCGCAGATGCTCAAGGGCGGCGTCATCATGGACGTCACTACACCCGAGCAGGCGCGCATCGCCGAGGAGGCAGGCGCCTGCGCCGTCATGGCACTCGAACGCATCCCGGCCGACATCCGCGCCGCAGGCGGCGTCTCGCGCATGAGCGACCCCAAGATGATCAAGGGCATCCAAGAGGCCGTCTCCATCCCCGTTATGGCCAAGTGCCGCATCGGTCACATTGTCGAGGCGCAGGTCCTGCAGGCTATCGAGATCGATTACATCGACGAGTCCGAGGTTCTCTCCCCTGCCGATGACGTCTATCACATCGACAAGACCCAGTTTGACGTGCCGTTTGTCTGCGGCGCCCGCGATCTGGGCGAGGCGCTGCGCCGTGTTGCCGAGGGCGCCACGATGATTCGCACCAAGGGTGAGCCGGGTACGGGCGACGTCGTTCAGGCCGTGCGTCACATGCGCAAAATCCAAAAGCAGATCCGCGACGTTGTTGCCCTGCGCGACGACGAGCTCTTTGAGGCAGCCAAGCAACTGCAGGTTCCGGTCGAGCTGGTGCGCGAGGTCCATGCCACGGGAAAGCTTCCCGTCGTGAACTTTGCCGCCGGCGGCGTAGCGACCCCCGCCGACGCCGCGCTTATGATGCAGTTGGGCGCCGAAGGCGTCTTTGTCGGCTCGGGCATCTTTAAGAGCGGCGACCCCGCCAAGCGCGCCGGCGCCATCGTCAAGGCCGTGGCAAACTTCACCGACGCCAAACTCATCGCCGAGCTTTCGGAGGACCTGGGCGAGGCCATGGTCGGCATCAACGCCGACGAGATCGAAATCATCATGGAGGAGCGCGGGCGCTAGTCCAGCAGAAAGGATCGCACATGAGCGATTATGCAGACCAAACGGTCGCCGTGCTGGCGGTCCAAGGTGCTTTTGCCGAGCACGAGGCAAGACTATCCGAGCTGGGCGCACGTTGTATTGAGCTGAGGCAGGCGGCCGATTTGAAGCAGGACTTTGACCGTCTGGTACTTCCCGGCGGCGAGTCTACCGTTCAAGGGAAGCTGCTTGATGAGCTAGGCATGCTCGAGGAGCTTCGCACCCACATTGTTGAAGGCATGCCCGTCCTTGGCACCTGCGCCGGCTTGATTCTATTGGCGCGCGATCTTGCCGCACACGACGATAAGGGAACGCCGCGCCTAGCAACCATGAACGTACTCGTTGAGCGCAACGCTTATGGCAGACAGCTCGGCAGTTTTCGCACCAAGGGCCAGGTGTCCGGCATCGACGGTGAAGTGCCATTAACATTTATCCGTGCACCCCGCATCGTCGAAGTGCACGGCAATGCCAAGGCCTTAGCGAAAGTCGACGGCCGCATCGTCGCCGCCCGTCAGGGCAACCAGCTCGGCGTAACCTTCCACCCCGAGCTCGACGACGACACGCGCCTCCACGAACTGTTCCTACAAATGTAGGCATCGAAATCAACAAACGAAACGAGAGTGGATAATCTCCCACTTTAAGCTTGGATGCAGGCTCAAACCGGGAGATTATCCACTCTCATGCTATGCAATCGTTGGGGACGTTCTTAAACGACTACTCAAACAAGAACGTCCCCAACGACTACATTGCGATAGACGGCCACGTTTACCCAGATAAAACCGACCAAAATAAACCTGTCCCTTTTTGGCA
>CAUFRO010000030.1 GCA_959027945.1 uncultured Collinsella sp. | reverse complement strand
TCGTCCAGGTTATCGGCCGCAAGTTCTCGCTGTATCGCGAGTCCTCGCGCAAGGATATCGAGAAGATCAAGCTCGTCTAAGAGCCAATGATCCGGCGAGCCAACATATAGCAAGCTTACGGGTGCCCAAGTACTTCGGGCGCCCGTTTTTTATCGCTCGACCAGCACGCGATTGAGCCGCCCCTCCACCAAGCGCTCGTATAGACGTCGCGTCTCGGGCTCGGGCATGCCATTGACCTGCTCCCTCAGATGGTGCATATGCCCACTGTATAGCTCGACGATATCGCGCCGCCGCCCCGCCGCACTGTAGACACGCATGGCGCAGCGCACCATATCCTCACGCGCCGTTTCCTGCCGAAGGCCCGACTCCGCCAGCCAAATCGCCGACTGCAGATCGTTTTCTTCTAGAGCGGCATTTGCTCCCTTAATCATGCAATCGATGTACTTTGACTGCATAATGCGTCGCATACGTAAAAAGTAGGTGGGATTACAGCCATTGGGAACATACAACGGTCCGGCATAAAGCTGCTCAATCTTAAGGCACAGCTCAACTAAATGGGGCCCGCGCGCACCCGTGCGATTTCCCAAAACCTCGCGGCTTATCTGGTCAAACAGCCGTACATCGGTCTTGACGTAGTCGCCGTTGAGTCCGATGCATTCATTTTGGATGAGCACGCACGACTTGCCGTCTGGCGTCGGCCCCAAGGCCGACCGCAAGCGCGATATCGTCGAGTACAGGTTGTTGCGGGCGCTATTGAACTCGGCATGGGGCCACAGCTCCATGGCCAGCGTCTCACGATCGACGAGCGCATCCATGCCCAGCGCAAGCCGCTCGGCAAGTGTCGCCGCCTTCTTGCGGCGCCACATTTTGTCCGTGATGGGAAACCCGTCGCGCTCGGCGCGAAACGCACCAAACATGCGAATCTCGATATGGTCGATGGTATCAACGGCTTCAACCTCGCCAGCCTGGAACAGACGCTCGCCCTCCCCTTCCAAATCGTCGCGCAGCGAGTACCGCGACAGCTCGCGCACGGGAAGCTTCTTGCGTATCCTGCCCGCCGGCTCGCCCAGACAATGCATGGCAAGGCGCGCAAAGAGCCGATACGATGGCTCTAGAATCCCCGCACGATTCATGGACATCCAGGCCGCAAGGTCGCTGTCTCGGCCCGCACAGGCCAAATGCAGCGCCACGACCCAGGCTTCTGAGCCACCGACCTGCGTCTTGCTAATATCGAGCAGCTCCGCCTCTTCGCGAACCGATACCAGCGACGTATTGCGCAGATACGCCACGCGCTCCAGCAGCAAAGCGTTTTCGCGCATGTACGTAATCGATTCGTCGGCGAGCTTGAGCACCTGGACCGCACGGAACTTTGCGTTGACTGGCCGCCCCTCCGCCAGCGATTGCCAGCCCTCCAGCAATAGCCCAAACAGCTGAATTTGATTGTCGCGAACACGCACCGCAAAGCGGTCGAGCTCGCCAAACGCCACATCGTCGGTCACGGGCAAGCCCGCGAGCAGGCGCCGCGCCGCCAGCACCATACGCAGCCAAATGGATGGCGCCTTAAGCCCGCGGATATCGAGCGCCTCGAGTATCTGCGCCATCTTGTCATCGCGCTCGTCGGGTTTAGCAAACGAGCCGTCGAACAGCTCCACCAGCATATGGTCGGCCTGTATGAGAATCCCCGCGATGTCGAGCTCGCAATCATAGGCTTTGCGCGCCTTGAGCTTCGCGAGAACATTGCCGTCTTTCGCTCGCTCGGTTAGGTGGCGCTTGACCTCGATATGCGCGGACAGCATGTCGAGCACCTCGCAGGATGTCTGTTCTTGCACAACAGGGTTGGCGGGAAGCCCCAGGTCATTGTCGCCGTAAAAGGCGATAGTGAGCGCCTGTGCTATTTTCCAGGTAGCGGGGTCGAGCTCGCGCGCCGCCTGATCGCCCGCACGTTCGATAACGGACGCCATATACCTTGCGAGCTTTGTATTGCACACGCTGACAGCCGCCAGATACACGCCGAGCGCCTCGGCGGGTGCCGGCTCTTTCTCCTGCTTTTCCGCATTGACCATCGCCGTCGCCGCGCGGCAAATGTCCCCTCCGTGCCCGGTCAGGGCAAGATCGGCCCCATACTGCCCGGCAAGTTCCAACACCACATGGCGGTCCAAGAACGCATCGGCCAGGTCCATAGCCAAATCGCATCGGCCCGCCTTAATCAAAATGCGAGCAGCCCGCGATACAAGTTCGGGACGGATCTCGGCAACGAGCTTTCGCAGCCTCAGGCGCGCGTTGTCCTTAGCGCCCAAACACCTAAAGGTGCGATCAGACGGATCCACGCCAAAAAACGGATAATCGCGCACAAAGATGGACTGGTCGATCATCGAAAGCCTTACACCGCACGCCTCTAGCTCCGCAATGCGACCCTCGCCCATCAGCACCATCAAGCAGGCAACGGTAAACAAAAGGTTGTTCTCGAGCGATGCGAGATCTGCCAGCGCCGCACCGTACACGTTGACGATTTCGTTCTCGAGCAACCCGGCAACATCGCCCTGTCCATACATTCCCGTCTGCAGGGCAGATACCAGCTCTGGCACACCCTGCGTGAGCCGATAAAAATCGAGCGATGTACTGATCGAAAACGCCGTAGCCCATGACGAATACTCATAGGCGTGCACCTTGAGCATCTGCGCATTGACTTTTACAGAATCGCCCAACCCGTGGATAAGCAATCGGTTGGAGGGGCGGCAAGTAATAAAGACCCCCGTCCCCGTAGCACGTAAGCTGCGGATTCGATCGATGAGGTCCTCTGTTTCGCGCTGCTCGAGATTGGGCACGTTGTCGATCGCAACGAGCGAATGCGGTTTGTCCTTAAGCTCATCGGCGACAACCTCGAGCTGCATAAAGAGCTCGCGTCCAATCGCGCGGTCGGCCTCGATTATCCGAACCGGCCCTCGCGTGGGATCCGATTTAACTTCCTGCACGTATTGCAGCAATACCGACGTCTTACCAAACCCGTCGGGCGCGTAAAGCAGAACGATTCCTGCCTTGCGCCCTTTAACGATGAGCTCGTTCATCAAGCGATCGCGCCGCACCATATAGCCGCCGCCCGTCGGCATCAACTCGAGGTCGTCCGTATTGCCCAGATCGTTTACCATGCCTGCTCCTCAACTCGACCATATGGACACCGTAGCTGCAGGACCATATGAGCCACCCCGTGAATAGCGCGACTTAGAGTTTTTGGTTGTCTGCCGGTACGTGTTTGGCAAGTTTTTGTACAGCGAGGCCCGATGGTAATTTATCCCCCGACCAATAGGTCTTTGCGCAGGTCAATGCGCTTGCCAGCATGTCCCATCCAATTTGCAGTGTAGCGCAGTCGTCTGTTTTTATTTGAGTTGCGCAACTCGCCTATTCCTCGCTACCGCTTGCGACTCTATAGTGGCAAATGTGCATAGAATCTGGTACGGAATGAATCTCATGATTTAGAGCCCACTCGCCAAGCATGTGGCAAGGTTTCCGTCATGCACACATTACGGCCCGCATCCACTAAAAAGGCCCCCGCAAAGCGAGGGCCTTTTGGAAAGCTATGTAAGATCGCTTGGTCGCGTTACTCGCAGAGCGAAAGAGCGGCCTCGTCAGCAACGACGACGCAATTGGTGTGGAGCTGCAGGATCGAAGCGGGGCACTCGGGCGTAACCGGGCCATAGCACATATCGTGCACAGCCTGAGCCTTGGCCTCACCGTTGGCGACAACCAGGATCATGCGGGCATACATGATGGTCTGGGTGCCCATGGTGTAAGCCTGACGGGGCACATCATCGATGCTGTCGAACAGGCGGCTGTTGGCCTGAATGGTGCTCTCGGTCAGATCGACGCAGTGCGTACCCTTGGAGAAGTGGTCATCGGGCTCGTTGAAGCCAATATGACCGTTATTACCAATGCCGAGCAGCTGCAGATCCGGGTAACCGGCGGCAGCGACGATCTTGTCGTACTCGGAGCAGGCAGCAGCGGCATCGGGGTTGGAGCCATCGGGCACGTGCGTGTTGTTCAGATCAATATTGATGTGATCGAAGAAGTTCTCGCGCATAAAGTAGTGATAGCTCTGGGGATCGTCGTGCGAAAGACCGCGATACTCGTCCAGGTTGTAGGTGCTGACCTCGGCAAAGTCGACGTCGCCCTTCTCGTACCAAGCGGCGAGCTGCTTGTAGGCGCCAATCGGGGTGGAGCCGGTGGCAAGACCCAGTACGCAATCGGGCTTGAGGATAACCTGGGCCGAGATGATATTGGCGGCCTTACGGCTCATATCCTCGTAGTCTTTAGCTTTAATGATCTTCATTACGCGTCCTTTCTCGTACAAAAGAGGCAAGGCTCCCCTTACAAGCACTTGCCCGCGGCCCGCGTCGGCCGCAACCAACGTGTGCGGCCACCAGGGCGAGGTCGCGTAATGTATGTGTCTCGTGTCTAGCCGCGTCGAGGCCCCTGCCCGTCCACGGTGACCCAAAGCTGTTTAGCCTCGGACGTTTCCCATCTTGCCACGGAGGGCGCCCTCTTTCAAGGGCGCCCTCCGTAAACGTGTTTGAATTGTAGGCTAAAGGCCGAGCGCGCTCACTAGCGCTCGCGAGCGACGATGAGTTGGTCCATCTCCTCGACGTGCTCTCCAACGGAGCCCTTAATGCTCGAGAACTCAACGGAGTTGCACACCAAGATGGGAACCGTCACATCGTAGCCCTCGGCAGCAATTGCCTCGCGATCGAACTCGATGAGTACATCGCCCTTATGGACGATGTCACCCACTTGCGCATGTACGGTAAAGTGCTTGCCCTCGAGCTGAACAGTGTCCAAACCAACGTGAATAAGCACGTCCAAGCCATCGACCGTGTTAAGCGCAACGGCGTGTCCCGTGGGAAAAATGGCCTCGACCTTGGCGTCTGCCGGCGCAATCACGCGCGTACCCGTAGGCTGAATCGCCACGCCCTGGCCCAAAAGGCCGGTGGCAAATGTCTGGTCATTGACCTCGGACAACGGAATGACGTCGCCCGAGATGGGAGCATCCAGCGTAAGGACTCGACCACGCATACCAAAAGACCTTAGGACTTTAGTGAACATGATCCCCCTCGGACATACCAATCAACCAAAATAGCTTTAACAGTTTACCACTTGGCACCCGTTTTTGACCATTAGGGAAGTTCGCGCTTGACAACCTCGACGATGTCGTCGACAACACGCTGGGTCAGCTCGTGCGTCTCGGCCTCGGCCATCACGCGGACCAGCGGCTCGGTACCGCTCGGGCGCACCAGAATGCGGCCGCGGCCGTCAAGCTCCTTCTCGGCAGCAGCGACGGCATCCCAGATGGGCTGGCAATCGTCCAGACCAGCCTTGTTGTCGGAATGCACGTTGACGAGCACCTGCGGGTACTTCTTCATGATGCCGGCAAGGTCGGTGAGGGTACGACCGGTGCGCTTGAGCACGGCCAGCAGCTGCAGAGCCGTCACCAGGCCGTCACCGGTGGTGTTGTGCTCCAGGAAGATGATGTGGCCGGACTGTTCGCCGCCGATGACGGCGCCGTCCGCGAGCATGCGCTCCAGAACGTAGCGGTCGCCCACGGCGGTCTGGACCATCTCGAAGCCCTGCTCCTTCATAGCGATGGAGAAGCCCAGGTTGCACATGACGGTCGAGACGATCTCGGAGTTGGCGAGCTTGCCGCGAGCGGCGAGGTCAGATCCGCAGATAGCCAGGATGTAGTCACCGTCGATCTCATTGCCCTCGCTGTCCACGAACAGCACGCGGTCGGCGTCGCCGTCGTGGGCCAGACCGATGTCAGCATGGGTGCGCAGCACGAGCTCGCGCAGGGGCTCAAGGTGCGTGGAGCCACACTCAACGTTAATGTCAGTGCCGCAGTAATCGGTGTTGATGGCATGGACCGTGGCGCCCAGGCGCTGCAGCGCGGCGGGCGTGGTCTGGCAGGAAGCACCGTGACCGCAGTCGACGGCAACAACCAGGCCGTCGAGCTTAAGGCCGTCGAGCGTGCTGATGGCATGATCGACATATGCCTTGCGGGCGTCCTTCATCTTGATGATGTGACCCACACCGGCGCCGGTCGGCAGCGTGTCGGCAGCCATGGCCTCCTCGGACATGACCCAGGCGCTGATCTCTTCCTCAACCGCGTCGGGAAGCTTCATGCCCTTGCGGCTAAAGAACTTGATGCCGTTGAACTCCGGCGGATTATGCGAAGCAGAAATGACGATGCCGCCATCGAGCTCG
Source organism: uncultured Collinsella sp. (assembly GCA_959027945.1). Classification (GTDB taxonomy): domain Bacteria; phylum Actinomycetota; class Coriobacteriia; order Coriobacteriales; family Coriobacteriaceae; genus Collinsella. The sequence continues at coordinate 18,350 of CAUFRO010000030.1, read as the reverse complement.
TTTTGGACGGTGAGCAGCGCCACGGCCGGCGTAGGGATAACGCCGCAGCAGTGCGGGCGGCCGCCCTCGGCCATAATGCCGGCGGTCAGAGCACTCTCGAGCATGGTGCCCGAAAGGCGCGTGTCACGGCCGATGCAGATGTCCGGACCAAGAAACTTGGTCGCCGCGCGGCCCAGGCGAAACGCGAGGTCGCACGAAAGATCGGCGTTGGCGACGCCACGGACGCCATCGGTGCCGAAGATGTTCTGGGGCATAGGATCGATCCTTCCCTAGTAGGCGATATGCAACCGCCCACCCTAGTCGAAAAAGAAAAGCGGGACCCGCCGAGGAATCGGCAGGCCCCGCTTGTACATTGTATCTCGAAAGGAGATAAAACCTTAGCGCTTGGAGAACTGGGGAGCGCGGCGGGCCTTCTTGAGGCCGTACTTCTTGCGCTCGACCACGCGAGCATCGCGCGTAAGGAAACCGGCCTTCTTGAGGTCAGCACGGTAGTCGCCAGCGTTCAGAAGAGCGCGAGCGATGCCCAGGCGCAGAGCGCCGGACTGACCGGAGATGCCGCCGCCATCGCACAGAGCGATAACGTCGAACTGACCGGCGGTGTCGGTCACCTTGAAGGGAGCAAGGGCGTTCTCAACGAGCTGATGACGGCCGAAATACTGCTCGGCGTCACGCTTGTTGATGGTCACCTTGCCGGTGCCGGGGACGAGACGGACGCGGGCGACGGCGTTCTTACGACGGCCGGTACCCTGGTAGACAACGGTGTTCTCAGCCATCTTTAAGCCTCCAGCTCAATCTTCGTGGGGTTCTGGGCAGCATGCGGATGCTCGGCACCAGCGTAGACCTTAAGCTTGGTCATCTGGGCACGGCCGAGGGTGGTCTTGGGCAGCATACCGCGAACGGCGCGCTCGATGACCTTCTCCGGGTGCTTCTCCATAGCCTGGCGGAAGCTCTCAGCCTTGAGGCCGCCGTTGTAGCCGCTGTGGCGATAATAGGTCTTCGTATCGGCCTTGTTACCGGTAAGCTGGACCTTATCGGCGTTGATGACGACAACGAAGTCGCCGCAGTCGCTGTTGGGCGTGAACTGGGGCTTGTTCTTACCGCGCAGGATCATTGCGATCTGGGTGGCAAGACGGCCCAGGACAGCACCATCGGCGTCAACGAGAACCCAGTTGCGCTGGACCTCGCCCTGCTTGGCGTAGTGAGTCGATTTCGAAATCACTTAGACTCCTCCATGTACAGTACGTGTTGTTACAGAGATTCACGGGGCTCTGCAAGTAACCCGTCCATATTACCCCGCTCGCCGTACGAGTCAACAGGTATTTTGGCTCCGACCAGAGTTTCTGCACATGTCATCCACGAGCCGTGATTTTCCAGCTCTTTAGCTGTTGCCATTTTTTGAGGGTTCGCCGTCGTTAGCGCTCAACGAACTCTTGGATTTCCGTGAGCAGACGCTTTGCCTCCTGACGGCCCTGGATATACAGGTCCAAAAGCTTTGCCGAATCGTGCTCGACATGGCCGACCTCGACCGGCTTTTGCGGAGCGACGACCAACGCACGGCCCTCGCGCTCATACTTCCACAGGTGCATGCGCTGGATGTTGTAACGGTCGTGGCGCGTCTCGATAGCCTCGAGCAGATAGGGGTAGTCGGCATAGCGGGCGCGCGCGGCAGGCATAAACTCGTAGGGCTTTTTCTCGTACGAGCGGTCCTGCGTGACAATGACAACCGCGCGATCGAAGCCCGCCTCCTCCAGCACGTGCTCGATAGGAACCGAATCGGCCACACCGCCGTCGACGTATTTGTGCCCGTCAATCTCGACCGGCGGCGTCACCAGCGGCAGCGACGTCGATGCGCGCACAGCGTCGAGATCGAGCACGGCGCTTTTGACCGGCAGGTACGCGGCGGTTCCAAAAAGCATGTCCGTCGCGACGGCGTACATCTCGATGGGGCTCGCGTCGAACGTCTCGTTGTCAAAGGGGTCCAGGCGGTCCTGGACATCGTTGAAGATAAAGTCGTAACCCACAATAGAGCCCGTGGACGCAAACGATGCGGCGCCCATGAAGCGACTGTCGTTGCAGAAAGCCAGGTTGATGCGGTTGGCACGGCCGATCTGGTGCGACTTATAGTTCACGCCGTTGAGGGCGCCGGCCGAGACGCCGTACACCGCCGGGATTTCGACACCAGCCTCCATTAGGACGTCGAGCACGCCTGCGGTAAATTGCCCGCGAAAGCTACCGCCCTCCAGGACGAGCGCGACCTTGCCGGCGTTCTTTGCCTTATCTTCTGCAGTCATGTTGACCTCCTGCGATTGCGTTTTGGCTTTCTTCTACCCAGTTTTGGGATGGTGAGAGCGCAGGTTTTGGAGCAGAGTTCGATTCTCCGCGGTACGGGGGGATCCGTTGATGCTGGGCGAGGCCAGCTGAGATTCGATAAACATCGCATCCGTTTTGAGTCGGAAGTTTGCGCGGAGAATCCGCGTATTTGCTTCGCAACTACGCACCGGCTTCGGCCGCCTGCCGGCGTCCTCGCCCGCTCGCTACAAACGCTCCGCGTTTGTTTAACGCTCGCGCCCTGCATAGAGTTCGATTCTCCGCGGTACGGACTAGAAATAAAAAGGCAGGTAGATATGAGTATCTACCTGCCTGTTACTTATGGTGGAGGCGCGGAGAATCGAACTCCGGTCCACGAAAGCCCCCTGATTGGCATCTCCAAGCTCAGTCGCTGGTTTAGTCTCGGACGCTTTGCGCGCAGCGACACGCTCGCGGCATCCCAACCGGTTCGGTCTTAGCCTGCGCCATACCGATTACGTGCGCAGGAGCATTCCCCTAACATGACGTCGCGCCGGTGTCGGGGAAATCACCGGGTTGACGCGCCGCTATAAACTAAGCAGCGAGAGCCATAGGCTCAAAAGAAGAGTTGTTGTCAATTCAATTTGACGGTACCCCTGTTTAACGAGGCGAGGAGACCTCGGCTTGCTTCCTCTCTCAAAGCTATCGTGTCGAAACCAGTCGCCCCCGAATGTCGGGAAAGTCTGGATGGCATTGGGCACGAGCGCCCAACACCCGTCGACTTTTCAAGGAACATGCAGGGCGAGCCCCGCTTGTGGAGTGTTATCTTACCACGTTCTAAAGGCAGACAGCTGTTCTATGCACGAGCTGTGAAGACCCCAATGTGCGCCGCACTTCACACTTTTGCTACCGATTGCGTCACGTATATTTTCGCCAAGCAAAATTGACCCGTCGAAAGGACCGTCATGGATACCAAACAGCAACTCGTCAATGCCCTCGCAGGCCTGGGCTCAACCATTACCGAAGCTATGGATGTCATCGAAGGCTTTGTCCCCTGCGGACATCCCGCCCTCACGGTATCGAACGCACTCGTCGCGCTGGACGCCGACGATAATGCAGCTCTCGCCCAGCAGCTTGAGACCGTCGAGGGCTTTATCGACCACGTGAGCGAAAACCGCGGCGTGACCGCCTACCACGGCGTCAAGGTCGAGCTCGCGGGTCCCAAAGCCGATCTGCTCGCAGCAATCCGCGAGGTAGGCGCCCTTATGCAGACCGCAGGCGTCAAGAACACCCAAGTCAACGAGTGGGTCTACCGCAGTCTGGCAGCACTCGACAGTTCCGACGAAAAGGCAGCCGAGCAGCTCGCAGAAAGTCCCGCCATTAAGGCAGCGCTTTTGTAATTAAAGGATGCGTGGCCTTCTGAGCGCCGACGTTCTGAAGGCCACGCAGACAGCCAGGCGCTATCGGGACACCCGCCCACCACGCTCGGCCAAAGCAAGAATCGGCATCATTTGACGAGGTGTCTTTGCTGCAAGATCGGCATGTTCGAGCAGCTTACGATCGTTGGTCACCAAGTAATCAACCTGGGCGCGTTTGCATGCGGCGAGTACCAAGTTGTCCTCGTAATCGCGATGGAGCGTCAGATATTTGTCGGCTAGCCACAGATCGGATGCATCAGCGCCCACGGCCATAGCGTTTTCGGTCATATTCCGGACAAACGCCAACGTCGCATCGCCAATTGCACGGGCAGACGCCTCGTCGAGCACTCCCCCGCTGGCAAGAACGCTACGCTTCAGCTCGTGTTGGACAACGTACAGCACGTCCTTGACGATATGCACCGGAAAGAACAGCAACGCCCCCGTCTCCGTCGCCTGCCCAATAAACGCACGCGCGGCAAGCGACTCGGCATGGTCGACGCAAAACGAATCAACCCATACGTTGGCGTCCACCATTATTTTGAGGGGAGCCCCGCTCACAGGATCATCCCCTTTTGGCGATAGCGCTCGTCCATGGCTTCGGAATAGATTGTGTCCCAACCGCGATCGTCGGATACGGGCGACGTAGCGATGCCCAAATCTGCATAAAGCCGGTCTGCCGCTGCCCACGACGCGGCGAACGGAGTATCGGGCGCGACGGTCTGCTGCCGGTCGTCGACGGCCGCAAGCACTTCCTCGCACTGCCCGCCACCCTGCGCGACCTTGGCCACGACCTTTTTGATGAGCTCGGGCAGCGAGACGCCCGAAAGCCGCAGCGCTTCCTCGGCGCGCTCTTTAACCGAGCGATCTACGCGAACATTCACCTGTGCCATGCTGCCAACGGTAGCCATCTCAACCTCACCTTCAGCATTTACTAGCATTGCTAGCACGAGCATATATCCGAGCTAACATATCGTCAAACAAAAGAAGGCCTGCACCCTGACGGCTGCGGTGCCGCCCGAATGCAGGCCATATACTCAATCGAAAACGCTAACGCAGGTACGCCTTTGCGTTGCCCAGGCTGTAGGCGATCGTTGAGCCGTTGTGCAGCAGTGACGACGTCTGCGGAGTGATCATGCCGGTAATACCCAATGCCAACAGCGCCGAGTTGGTGAGCATCACCTTGGAATACGAACTCGACAGACGGTCGATAAGCCCCTGACTCATGCGGCGCAGGCGCACGATTGCGGCCAGATCTGTATCGGTCAGGATGATATCGGCGACCTCCTTGGCGATGTCGCTTCCACCGCCCATGGCCAGACCCACATCGGCCAGACCCAGCGCCGGTGAGTCGTTGACGCCGTCGCCCACCATGGCAACGTGGCGCCCCTCGCCCTTAATGCGCTCCACATACGCGTACTTGTCCTCGGGCAGCAGCTCGGCCTTAAACTCGTCGACACCTGCCTCGCGAGCAATGCGCTCGGCCGTGCGCTCCGAGTCGCCCGTGAGCATGACCACGTGCTTAACGCCCAACGCGTGCAAGTCGGCGATGGCCTCGCGGACCCCGGGCTTAAGCGGGTCCTCGATACCGAGCACGCCCACAACGGTGCCGTCGACCGCCAGATACAGCGGCGACAGGCCCTGCATCTGGGACTCGATGCGCTCCTTTATGTCGGACTCGAGCTGCGCGCCCTCATCCTCAAACACAAAGTGTGCCGAGCCGATAATCGCGCGACGTCCTTCGATGGACGAAGCGATGCCGTGTGCCACGATGTACTCGACGGCAGCATGGCGCTCGCGGTGCTCGAGCCCGCGCTCGCGGGCGGCGTTGACCACGGCACGCGCCACCGGATGCGGGAAATGCTCCTCCAAGCAAGCGGAAAGGCGCAGGACCTCATCCTCGCTCCAGCCATCGGTGGTGAGCACGCAGGCAAGACGCGGCTGTGCCTCGGTGAGCGTGCCGGTCTTATCAAACACAATGGTGTCGGCCTTGGCAAACGACTCAAAGTACTTCGCACCCTTGACCATGACGCCCATCTTGGCAGCATCGCTCATGGCAGTCATGACGGCGACGGAACCCGTGAGTTTGAGTGCGCACGAGTAGTCGACCATCAGCGCCGCTGAGGTCTTGATGAGGCTGCGCGTGGTGAGCGCAACCAGGCCCGCGAGCAGGAAGTTCCATGGGACGATCTTGTTGGCGAGGTCCTCCATGTGCGACTGACCCTCGGACTTGAGCGAGTCGGCCGTCTGCACGAGCGAGACGATCGAGCGGAGCTTGGTCTGAGCCGTGTTGGCGCGCACACGCACCAAGATGCTGCCATCTTCCACAACGGTGCCGGCGAACACGTCGTCGCCCACGCTGCGCTCGACGGCCAGCGGTTCGCCGGTCAGGGTCGCCTGGTTGACCATAGCGCTCCCCTGCTCGACCACGCCGTCGATACAGATAGACATGCCGGTGCGCACGGCGACCAAATCGCCGGGTTCAAGCTCGGTGGCGGCAACGCTTACCTCGGTGTCGCCGACGACCTTTTGCGCCTTGTCGGGCACATCGAGCAGCGAGTTGATGAGTTCGTTTTCGCTCATGGCGCGGGTGTAGTCCTCGAGCAGCTCACCCACGTTGAGCAGGAACATCGTCTGGCCCGCGGTGTCGACATCACGTTTGACGAACGAAATGCCGATGGCCGAAGCGTCAAGCACAGGAACGGTTAGGCGCGGCTGCGCCAGCTCATGAAGGGCAGCGCGCAAAAATGCCATGTAACCGGCCACGACAAACACCGCACGCAGAGGCGTCGGCAAGAACCAGCGGCGCGCGTAGTGGGCGCCGATAAGTGTGGCAAGATCCATGACGAGCTTGTGCTTGCGTGGCTCAAGCTGCATCACATAACCCGTCTTTGCGTCGGCAATGGCCTGGGCGTCGAGCGCACCGACGGCGGCCAGCACGGCATCGCGACACGGCTCGTCATATTCGAGCGCTAACTGGCCAATACGGCCATAGACGCGCACCTTGTGCACGCCGTCGATATCGCCGCTGAGCTTAAGAAGTGCATCGAGATCGCTCTCTGGCACAGGACCCGCCAATTGAAGACGGGTCCTGCCGGGGATCTCGCTGATAATCGAGAATCTCATAGTTTGTGCCTGGGAGCGTTACTCGGCTGCCTCGTCAGCAGCGGCCTCGCTCTGGGTGATGTAGGCCGCCTCGGCAACCATGTCGTCGACATTAGCCTTGGCCTGCTCGACCATGTCCTGGTAGCCGTTCTTGATGCGCATGCCGCACGCGATACCCTGCACGCAGGCGTTCTTTACCGGAGCGCTGGTGAGCAGCTTGATGCCAGCCGTACCAAGCAGAAAACCGCCACCAACAAGCAGGGTGTTGAACGTGGACTTCTTCATGATGTCTCTCCCTTTTGCCGCATTGGACGCGGCATGGTGCCTCAGCACCCGAGTAAACAAGTTTGCTCGAGCACGCTTTTGAAATATCTCAATTTTATCTAACTATCTAGGTCAACCATGGCTAACCTTTTGAAAATTAACGATGCGGAGTAACCGATTGTCAATATGACAAAGGGACTGTCCCTTTGTCATATTCCTACAGCTGCCAGTCCGCCGACTCCTTTTGCAATGCGACCATACGGGCAAATTCTCCGCCTGCCACCTTGAGCTGCGCCGGGGTGCCCTGTTCGGCAACCACTCCATTCTTGAGCACAACGATTTTGTCGGCATTTTCCACCGTACGCATACGGTGGGCAATAACGATAACCGTCTTACCTGCAAGCAGACGGGAGAGTGCCTGCTGTACCACGGTCTCGTTCTCCACATCCAAGCTTGCCGTCGCCTCGTCCAACAGCACGATGGGTACGTCTTTGAGCAGCGCGCGGGCGATGGAGATGCGCTGGCGCTCGCCACCGGACAGCTTGGAGCCGTTCTCGCCGATCATGGTGTCGTAGCCCTGCGGCATGCGGCACACAAACTCGTCGCAGTTGGCGGCACGCGCGGCCGCAAGCACTTCCTCATCGGTGGCATCACGACGCCCGAGGCGGATGTTTCCCATCACCGTGTCGTCAAAGAGCAGCACGTCTTGGAACACGATAGCGTAGTCGCGCAGGAGTACCTCGGGATCGACGCCCGCAACATCCACACCGCCCACGGTAACCTTGCCCGCAGTGGCATCCCAAAAGCGCGCGGCCAGGCGGCTCACCGTAGACTTACCGGAACCCGAAGGACCGACCAGCGCCGTAACTTCGCCTTCCTTGGCGGTAAAGCTCACATCGGTAAGAACTTTCTCGCCGGCGCGGCCGTCCTCGCCCGCACCATAGCCAAATGCCACGTGATCGAACACCACATCGTGACCCGCGGGCTCAAATTTCTCGCTGCCCCGCGCCACAGGCTCTTCCATGATGGAACGCATGCGCTTGGCAGACGACTCGGCGGCAAACAGCTCGGACATTAACATTAACGCCTGGTCAAAGGGCGCATAGATACGGCTCACCATAAGCAAGAAGGCAAACATCACCAAAAAGTCGACCCGCCCCGAGGCAACCATCGCGGCACCCGTTACCAGCGTGGAAGCGACCCCCAGACGCAAAATGACAAAGGCAGAGTTGACCAAAAGCCCGTTAACGAGTTCTCCCTTAGTGGTCTCGCGCTCCTCGTCATCGATCACGGCACCGAGTCCCTCAAGATAATAGGCCTCCTGGTTGGTAGCGCGGATCTCGCGCACACAATCGAGCGTCTCCTGGATCGCCTCGGTGACTTTGACCTTCTCGGCGCGAACACGGTCGAACACCGGGACCATGGGGCCGCGCGTCAAATACAGCACGGCAAAGGCCACGGGAACGCTCCAGAACGCCGTGATCGCCAACTGCCAGCAAAAGAACAGCGATGCTGCGAACACAATAGCGCTTGCGATAATGGCGCCCCAAAGCTCTCCCAACACGTGGCTGTAGGCATGTTCCATGGTCTGGACATCGCCCATGATGGTCTCGGTTAAATCGGCCAGATCACGACGACCGAAAAACGACAGCGGCAGTTTGCGCAAGCGTTCGGCGATCTCCATACGCTGCTTGCCGCACTCCTCGTAAAAGATGCAGTAGGTGTAGTAATACTGTTGCCAGTTAGAGGCAAAGAGCAACACGAAAAAGACCAGGAGGCCGCCCACGATCGGCAGGGCATCCGGCAGGTCAGCGCCAGTGGCGAGATGTTCGACAAAACCGGCCATGACCAGGAATAAAAAGCCCATGCCGGCCATGGTAATAAGATTGGTGAGCGTGGTCCAGAAAATGCCGCGCTTTACGCCGGCGACGCCTTTATCGGATAGGAAATACTTCTTTTGGAATGAGGCGAACATTTAGGCCTCGCCTCCCTTCGTGACGGCGGCATCCGCGGTCGCTGCAGTGATTTTCCAGCTCGCGGCCTGTTCGTATTCGGCCCACATCTTGGCATACAAACCCTCTTGGGACAGCAACTCGGCATGAGTACCCGACTCCTGCACCCTGCCCTGGTTGAGCACCACGATTTGATCTGCGCCCACTACAGTCGAGAGTCGATGAGCAATCATAATGACCGTGCGACCCGCCGCCAGCTTGCTAAAGGCGCGCTGGATGAGCGCCTCGTTCTCGGGGTCGGCAAACGCCGTGGCCTCATCGAGCACCACGATAGGCGCGTCTTTAAGGATCGCGCGGGCGAGCGCCACGCGCTGGACCTCGCCGCCCGAAAGATATGCTCCGCCGGCACCGAGCATGGTATTGATGCCCTGCGGGAGCTTGGCCACAATGTCGTCGCACTGAGCTGCGGAGAGGGCCGCACGCACTTCGTCGTCAGTGGCCGTAGGCTTGGAGGCGCGCACATTATCAGCAAGTGTTTGCCGGAACAGCTGGTTAGTCTGGAACACGAAAGCGACCTGGTCCATAAGCTCGTGCGGATCCATATCGCAAACGTCCACACCGCCTACAAGCACTCGGCCCGAAGAGACATCCCAAAAACGAGGAATCAGGCTTGCGCAGGTTGACTTGCCGCCGCCCGAAGGACCCACTAGGGCGAGGGTGCTACCAGCGGGAACACTGAAACTTACATGGCTAACGGCAGGTGCTTCGGCACCCTCGTACGTAAAGCTTACGTCCTCAAATCGCACTTCGCCGCCGGCAGGGTGCTTGAGTTGGGCGGGCACGGAGAGCTGCTTGGAATCCATGATACTTCGAATACGAGCCAGCGAATCGGCACTCATCTGAGAGGCCTCGCCCACAAACATGAGCTTGGTCAGGGCCGTCGGTACCACGGCCGAAAATATCGCGTAAAACGTGAAGTTGGCCATAAAATGTGCGAAGTCCGTCTCGCCCGGCGCCAACAGCAACGCCACGGGCAACAGGAATGCCACAAGACCATTGAGCGCGGTAAGGTTGAGTACCTGCGGACCTCGGCAGAACGTGCCCGCATAGTTTTGTGCCATGTCGGCGTATTCGGCGATCGCATCGTGGAAAGCCTTAAAGGAGTAGACCGTCTGCTGAAACACCTTGACCACGGGAATACCGCGTACGTATTCGGTGCCGGTCTTGTTCATCTTGACCAGCGCTCCCATGTAGGCCTTCATGAACTCGGCGCCTTTGCCGCTCATCATGGTGGCCATGGCGCCAAACGAAATGGCCACCGAGATGAGGCATGCCGCGCCCAAGCGCCAATCGAGGGCGAAAAGCAATACGAGCAGGCCCACGACCATGGCGGCGGCGCCTGCGATATCGGGCAGCATGTGTGCGAGCAAAGTCTCGGTGGAGGCGGCACATCCGTCTACAACACGACGCAGCTCACCGGTGGCGTGCGTGTCAAAGTAGCCAAGCGGCAGCTTAAGCAGGTGCTCGCTCGTAGTCTTGCGGATATTGGACGCACAGCGAAACGCGGACAGATGCGTGCACATGAGCCCCACGAAATAAGCTACGATGCTTGCCAGGGCAAAACCCACGGCCCACCAGCCATACATCGCGATGTCGCAGGCTTCGCTCCAGTTAGGCGCCACGGCGATCAGATCGCGCGCGACAAGCCAAATGCACACGTACGGGCCAAAGCTCAGCAGCTGCGAGAGCGCCGAGAGCGCCATGCCCAAATACGTTAGGAATTTGCGGTCACCGGCATACGCGAGCAACTCGCCGATGCCTCCACCTTCCCTTTTTGATCCCTTTGCCATGAGATTCCTTTCTAACGGCTTGAGAGTTAACCGTTCTCAACTTATCATTGATATGTTAGCCAAGGCACACAATCGAGCCAGGCGTGGACGTTTTCGCAAAGGAAGGGGACGCTTTTGAAAATGCATCGGGCTGCGACCGACATAACTGAGCTCTACGCACCACAGTTTGAGCAGTTTGGCCTGGAGCTTTCCGGCAAGGGCGCTGTCTTTACCGGCGAGGTGGCAAACGATCGGGCGCACGGACGCGCATGGATCATGCCTCTCTCCCCTGCCTGCATTGTCATGGAGCATTTCATCACCCCGACGCACGATATGTACCTGGCCGAATACACACCCGAGCCGTACGCCTGCGTGAGCGAAGTCAGCGCGCCCACACTTACATGCATGCCCGAGACTGGCATAACGCCCGCGAACCTCAAACCATCGCATGGACCGTGGCCAAACAATGCCGTTTGCAGCTTTATCCAAGATAGCTGTGGCGAGGAATTAAGCCCGCTGTTTGCGGGGGAACTTTATCACTCGCGCTCGGTGCTCTTTTTGCCTGGATATTTTGACGAACTGGAGCACCGCTATCCCACCGAGTTCGCGGGAATCTTTGAGGCGTTTGCCGAGCCATGGCACGAGGAAGCGACGTCTGCCATCTATCACACGCTGCGCCGGATTAACGAGGACCGTGCCCAAACCGTAGGCGGACACGTCTATATGCAGGGCATCGTGGAGACCATGGTCGCGGAGCTCGCCTGTTCGCGCGCGGCCCACAAGCAGGCGCGGCAGGCGGCAGACACACGCGTCAGCATAACCATGGCCGAAGAAGCAACGGCAATGATTGAGCGCACGCTCGACAAAGGCAGACATGTGGGTATCAACGAGGTGGCCGAGAGGCTCTACACAAGCCGCTCCAAACTATGCGCCACCTTTAAGGCCCAAACCGGCGAGTCCCTGGGCGCCTACATTCGCAGACGCCGTATGGAGCGAGCGCAGGACCTTTTGGCAGATAGCGCGCTCACGATAGCGCAGGTGGCAGAGCGTCTAGGCTACCCTCAGCAGGCCGCCTTCGCCCAAGCCTTCAAGCAATACACCGGCATGACACCCACGGCTTGGCGAAGCAAGCATCGCTAAGGCCCAAGCTCCCTGGCCGTAACGGAGCGATTAATTAGCCGCCGCCCGTCAGCTCACCCGGGATCTAAACGTCAAGATGCGCACAATCAAGCGCCTTTTTGATAAGAGGGACAGATCGATCAGCCAAATACAACGGAATGTTGAGCACCCCGTCGTCGAGCTTTAGGTTCTTAAGTGAGTAGCGGACCCTCAATGGAGTCGTCTCCGCATGCTTGTCGGCATAGTACTTAAGGCTCTTGGAATGAACGACCTCTCCCGATTTGACCTCGACGGGAACGATTTCGTTTCCGACCTGAATCAAAAAATCGACTTCGTGCTTCGGCTTCTCGTTTGTCCAATAACGCGGAGCAGCATCTAACTGTGAAAGTAATGCCTGAAGCACATAGTTCTCGGCGAACGAACCTTTGAACTCCGAAAATAGCGCATCCGAGATGGCAAAAGCGGACGCATCCAGCCTTGCCATGCGGCGCAGCAAGCCGACATCAAGACAGTAGACTTTAAATGCCTTGAGGTCATCGTACGCAGAGAGCGGCACACCACCGGCAGCATTAAGGCGAACCGCCGTGATGAGCCCAGCATCGGCAAGCCATTCCAGAGCATCCTCGTATTCTCGAGCACGAGCCCCCTCGCGCACCGCACCCCAAACGAACTTTTTGTTCTCGCGCGCCAACTGAGCTGGAATCGAGTTCCATATTTGCGAAAGCTTGGCGAACTGCGCACGGCCACCATGCTTGGCAAAATCGCGCTCGTAGGAATCCAAGAGATCAGACAACACCTTATCGACCTGAACGATATCGCCCGTCTCCACCCACCGGCCAAGAGCCTCTGGCATGCCGCCGCATGCAAAATAACGACGAAGATGCTCGACGAGACGGACATGGAAGAAATCGGGCACTGTCTCGATCTGATCCAGGCCGCCAAGGTATTCGTCGTAGTTTGCAGCGCCCTCGGCTTTCAGAAACTCGGAAAAGCTCATGGGGCGCATCTCCATGAACTCGACCTTTCCCACCGGAAAAGCGCTGGTCTCACGGGACAAGCGAACGCCCAACAAAGACCCTGCGCATGCGACGTGATACTCGGGGGCCTCGTCACAGAAGTATTTAAGGGCGCCGACTGCAGAAGGACAATCCTGGATCTCATCAATAATAAGCAGCGTTTCGCCGGGCTCGATAGGCTGTCCAAGTGCCAGGGAAAGATTTGAGATGATCCGTCGAGGATCGCGCGTACCTTCGAAAAACTGAGCGTACTCGCTCTGTACCCCAGGTGACGGCTCCTCGAGCGTCAGATACACAAAATTGCGGTACGAGGTTCGACCGAACTCCTTAAGCGCCCACGTCTTTCCAACCTGGCGCGCCCCCTTAAGGATAAGCGGCTTACGATATTCTGACGCTTTCCAAGCGTTAAGCTTGGCAATGATATCTCGCTGCATGGCCGAACCTCCCGCAAAGAATCTTCCGTAAACGTGATATTTCCCACATTTTACCCTAGGTAAAACGTGACATTTATCACATTTACGGAAGTTTTAAGCTCATTTCGCCACACTTTCATCACATTCAAAAGGCGGAGGCGCATTTTGCGCCTCCGTCACCATCTTTCCTATCAGCCCGCCTGACCCGAACGGCCGAGTCGTCACGGAACCGAGGGGCCGAGCGCAGGGCCTTGCCTCTCAATGAGTTCCGCACGAACAGGAGGCGCCAGTGGCGCCTCCGTCGTGAGTCAGGACTGTCCGAAATTGAGAGGCAAGGCCCTGCGCCCGGCCCCTCGGTTCCCGCTTACGAGAGCGACGTTCTCAGCAACTCGTTGAAGAGCTTCGGGTTGCCCTTGCCGCGGCTCGCCTTCATGCACTGGCCCACCAAAAAGCCGATGACCTTCTGGTTGCCGTCACGATACTGCTGCGCCTGCTCGGCACAGTTTGCCAGCACCTCGTCCACAATCGGCTGCAGCGCACCGGCATCGCTCACCTGACGCATACCACGCTCGTCGACGATCTTGTTGGGGTCGTCGCCGGTCTGGGCCATGGCCTCAAAGACCTCGTGCGCCTGGTTGGAGCTGATAGCATCGGTCGCCAGCAGCTTAGCCAGCGCCGCAACCTGAGCCGGCGCGATACCGGACTCGGTCAGCGACACGCCCGCGCCCTTAAGATAGGCGATCATCTCGTTCACCAGCAAGTTTGCAACCGTCTGGGCCTCCTTGCCAGCCATACCGGCAGCGGCGGCCTCAAAAAACTCGGCAAACTCGGGGTCGCCGGCAATCTGCTCGGCGTCGGCCGCCTTAATGCCAAAGTCGGCCTCAAAACGGACGCGCTTGGCATCGGGCAGCTCGGGGATCTCGCCACGGCAGCGGTCGATGAACTCGTCGTCCAGATCGAACGGCGCCAGATCGGGGTCGGGGAACAGACGATAGTCGTCTGCCGTTTCCTTCACACGCATGACCACGGTGCGCTTGCGACTGGGCTCCCAGTGGCGGGTCTCCTGATAGATGATGCCGCCCTCCTCGAGCACCTCGGCCTGGCGGCAGATCTCGTAGGCAAGGCCATCGTGCAGGCTCTTAAACGAGTTGAGGTTCTTGAGCTCGGTCTTGGTGCCCAACTTGGTCTCGCCGCGGCGGCGCAGCGACACGTTGCCGTCGCAGCGCATGGAACCCTTCTCCATGGAGCAGTCCGAAATGCCCAGCGTCACAAAGATGCGACGGAGCTTCTCCATAAACAGACGCGCTTCCTCGGGCGTGCGCAAGTCGGGCTCGGTGACGAGCTCGATCAGCGGCGTGCCGCAGCGGTTGTAGTCGACGAGCGACTCGGCCGCGGCGGTAATGCGGCCCTCGGCACCGCCCACGTGCACCATCTTGGCGGCGTCCTCCTCCATGTGGATGCGCAGGATGCGGATGGGCACCGTGTAGGAACCGTCCTCGCGACGCTCGGGCATCTGCAGGTTGGACGCGTCATAGCTGGCCAGGTGGCCGGCGCGCTGGTTGCCTTCGCGCATGGTCGACGTCATGGACGTGGACAGGCCCTCGGCGTTGGCCGAGGCGCTCGCCAGGCTCTGGGCCTCGGCCTCGCCAAACGCGCAGTCGGGGCGCTCGGCGGCACCGCGACCGGTCACGTCCAGGTCCAGGTGACCGTACATGGCAAAGGCGACCGGACCCTGCGTGGTCTGGAAGTTCTTGGCCATATCGGGATAGAAGTAGTGCTTGCGGTAGAACATCGAGTGGCGCTGGATCTCGCAGTTGGTGGCAAGGCCGGCCTTGACGATGCTCTCGATGGCGCGCTTGTTAGGCACCGGCAGGGCGCCGGGCAAGCCCAGGCACACCGGACACACGTTGGCGTTGGGCTCGTCATCGTGGCTGAGCTTACAGTTGCAGAACATCTTGGTGTCGAGTGCGGTGAGCTCGGTATGGGTCTCCAGGCCGATCACGGCCTCCCAATCCTGCAGGACCTCGGAAAGCTCCTTCATTACAGCTCGCCTCCCTTCCCGGCAAAATCGGGCGCGACGGAAAGCGCGGGCGCACCCGTGGCGGCATCGGCAAAGCCGCGCTCCAGGGCGCGGGCAAACGTGAGCAGCTGACGGTCCTTAAAGGCAGGTCCCACCAGCTGAGCAGAAACGGGCAACTGAGTATCCTCGCCCAGACCCAGCGGCACCGAGATACCACCGTTGCCGCAAATGTTGAGCGAGATGGTGTACAGGTCCGAAAGGTACATCTGCGTGGGGTCGCTGATCTCGCCAAACTTAAAGGCCGTGCGCGGCGAGGCGGGCATGAGGATGGCGTCCACCTTGGCATACGCGGCGTCGTAGTCCTGCGTGATGAGCGTGCGAGCCTTTTGCGCAGCGTAGTAGTACTTGTCGTACACGCCCGAGCTCAGCAGGTAGGCGCCGAGCATCTGACGGCGCTTGGCCTCGGCGCCAAAGCCGTGGGCGCGCGAGAGCGAGCTCTGGTCAGACAGGTTGGCGCAGCCTTCCTCCTGATAGCCGTAGCGAATGCCGTCGAAGCGAGCCAGGTTGGAGAACGCCTCGGCCGGGCCGATGACGTAGTAGGCGGCGATGGCGGCGTCCAGGTGCGGCAGGTCGACCTCGACCAGCTCGGCGCCCTGGTTCTGCAGCTCCTGGGCGGCACGCTGAACAGCGACCTTGACCTCGGGCGTCAGACCCTCGGCCTCCATAAACGCAGGGATAATGCCCACGCGCTTGCCCTCGATGCTGTCGTTGAGGTGCTCGGTAAAGTCGACGGCGCAATCCTGGCTGGTGCAGTCGTACGGATCGTGGCCCGCGCCGGTAAGCGCGTTCATGGCCAGCGCGACATCCTCGACCGTGCGGCCAAAGGGGCCCACCTGGTCGAGCGACGAGCCAAAGGCCACCACGCCGTAACGGCTCACGGCGCCGTACGTGGGCTTAAAGCCCACCACACCGCACAGCGACGCCGGCTGGCGAATGGAGCCGCCGGTGTCCGAGCCCAGCGAGAGCGCGACCTCGCCTGCGGCGACAGCGGCAGCGGAGCCGCCCGAGGAGCCGCCGGGCACGCGCTCGGTATCCCAGGGGTTGTTAGTGCGGTGGAACGCCGAGCTCTCGGTGGAGCTACCAAAGGCAAACTCGTCCATGTTGGCCTTGCCCATGGGCAGGCAGCCGGCACCGAGCATGCGCTGGACGCAGGTGGCGGTGTAGACGCTCTGGTAGTTCTCGAGCATGCGGGAAGCGCAGGTGGTGCGCGTGCCCACGAGGTTCATGTTGTCCTTAATGGCCAACGGCACGCCCGCGAGCGGGGGCAGCGGCTTGCCTGCGGCACGATCGGCATCCACGCGCGCAGCGGCCTCGAGCGCAAGCTCGGGCGCCACCTGCAGGAATGCCTGGACCCCGCCCTCGCGCGCCTCGATGGCGGCAAGGGAGGCCTGGGCCACCTCGGTAGCGGTAAAGTCGCCGGCGGCAACGCCCGCGGCGATCTGGGCGGCGGTAAGGGAATCGAAGCTTAGCGCCATTACTCGCTCTCCCCCTCTCCCAAAATGGACGGCACGCGGAAGTAGCGGTCGCGCGCGCTGCCGGCGTTTTCGAGCGCAACGTCGAGCGGCAGGTCGCGCTCGGGCTCGCGCAGGTCATCGCCCATCACGTTGGACAGGCTTCCGATGGGATGGAACGTGGGCTCCACGTCGGGCAAGTCATATTGCAAGACGGGCTCGAGCATCTGGACGGCGTCGTTCATGTAGGACGTCATCTGGGTGAGCTCGTCATCGGTCAGTGCGATCTTTGCGTACTCGGCGATGCCGCGCACGTCTTTCTCGCTGAGTGCCATAGGCGCTCCCTTCCGCATAACAGATAAACCGCTCTAGTATACAGGGCGGCGCCGGCTTGGAGCGGGCGCTTTACCCAAATGCAGCGAAAACGTAACGAGGGCGGCGAACGCGGTCCGGCAGCTCTGCGGCGAATACCGCATAGCTCACAACAAAAACCATCACAACATTCGACGCTTTTCGCCAAAATCGCGATTTCCATCGAATGTTGTGATGGTTTGGAAGCCCCGACCACCACAAAGGTGCCTGTCCCCATTGTGGTGGTTCTGGAGAATGTCCTATGCCGAGGCCTTGGCCTTGCGGCGCTTGCGGATCGCGTGGATCACGATGTCCAGCAGCAACAGCACAATGGCCACGACCACGATGAGCACGGCAAACTCGCGCTTGCCCCAGTGACGGCCGGCGAGCGACTTTTGCTTGTCGACGTCCTTCTTGTTGTACTTGGTGCGCACGCAATGCACCAGCAGGCGATGGTCGTTCACGCCGTAGGGCGTGCAGGTGACGAGCGTCACCTTGTCGGCGCCGGGCTCGATGGTCAGCGACTCCATCTCCTCGGGCAGCACCACCTCGGAGTCGACCATCTTGTAGGCGAGCGTCTTGTTCATGGTGTGCAACAGCACCAGGTCGCCGGGCTCCAGCGAGTGGATGTCGTCGAACATGCTCAGGTTGCGCATGCCCGAGTGCGCGGTGAGCACGCAATGCGTCGAGGTGCCGCCCACCGGCAGGCTCGTGCCCTCCAGGTGGCCGACGCCCGCCATAAGGACTTCCTCGCTTGTGCCGTGGTAGATGGGCATGCTCACGTCGATGGAGGGGATCTCGACCCAGCTCATCATGGGGTCGCGGTCAAAAATTAGCTGCTGAGCGTAGGGCTCGATCTGGTCGGCGGGAAGCTCGGTGGCCTCGCCGGCAAGTTGCTCGTTAAAGGAGCGAGCCTGCAACAGGATGCGCTCGCGCTCCTCTTCCGAAAGCGCGTCCACGGTACTGGACACGGTGCTGATCTGGTTGAACACGCCCGAGGCCTCGAGCCGGTCCAAGATCCACGGCCAGGTCATAAGGCCCACGCCAATAAGGATGATGACGATGGTGA